>JAGAQV010000027.1 GCA_017622555.1 Clostridia bacterium | reverse complement strand
GCAAGGGTTTAGTATACACGGCTCCCCATTCGCCCCCGAAACAGCTAGAGAGGGGCATAAAATTAAAAATAAAATAAAAAAAATGGTAAGGACAAATAAGTCCCTACCAATTAGAACTACACTATTCATTTTGTATAATTCGCAATTAAATTTTTAGACCAATTTTTAACCTATTCCCGATTATATATAATATGTTTTGTAGTATATTTTAAAAACACTATCCAATATTTCAGGATAGTGTTTTTAATTTGTAAAATTATTTATCACAGCAAGGGTCTTCTTTAACTGCTTTTCTCGGTTTTTCGGCTGATTTTGTTGAATCTCCCAAGCCCGTTGTTTCAGAAAATATTGTATTACTTGTAACAGCATTCACAGCATCAGTAGGAATAATTAGCTTTGCGGCTGTACCGTTTGACATCTTAACAAGTGCTTCATATTTCTTAAGCTCTAATACGGCGGCATCAGCACCTGCTTCTTTTAAAGCCAATAAACCGTCAGCCTCTGCTTTTTTAGCAAGGTAAATTGCCCTTGCCTCACCTTCTGCACGAGCTATTCGAGCATCACGTTCACCTTCAGCAGCCAAAATCATAGCTTGTTTGTCACCTTCGGCGCGTGTAATGGCCGCAGCCTTGTGACCTTCAGCTTGGAGTAAGGTTTCACGACGGTCACGTTCAGCCTTCATTTGCTTTTCCATTGCATTTTGAATTTCTTCAGGCGGAATAATGTTTTTAAGCTCAACGCGGTTAACCTTCATACCCCACTGGTCAGTTGCATCGTCTAAAATAGCGGTCATTTTACCGTTAATTGTATCGCGTGAGGTTAATGTACCGTCAAGCTCTAATTCACCAACCAAGTTTCTAAGAGTGGTTGCGGTAAGGTTTTCTAGTGCGTTTATAGGGTCAACTACACCGTAAGTGTAAAGCTTTGCATCGAAAATGCGGTAATATACAACAGTGTCGATTCGCATTGTTACGTTATCTTTAGTGATAACAGGTTGTGGTGCTGAGTCAAGCACCTGCTCCTTTAAAGTAACACGACGTGAAATGCGCTGTAAAATCGGAATTTTAAAGTGTAAGCCTGCATCCCATGTTGTCTGATATCTACCTAAAAATTCAATGACATATTGTGTTGCCTGTGGAACAATTTTAAGACAGGATAATAAAAATATAATTAAAAGAACAATAAAACCAATTATAAACGGCATAAATTACATCTCCTTTTTAATTAAAGCAGCAACCAACTTTTTGTTTTTAGCAAAGGCCGGTAAAAAGTTATTAAATGAATTTAAGAAATGGTTATTATCGGCAAGCATATCTCTAATTTTTTGGGTTACAGCATCATTATTATAAGCTGCTGCTGCTAAAAGTGCAACAACGGTATTAATTGTGTCGTTATCGCCTTCAACGTAAAAATCAAGAATAGTGTTATAAAACTTTTTGATTTGCTTGCTTGTTCCCTCTTCAAATAGACGTACTAAACGAGGAACTAAATGTTCACCAAAGAAATTAAGATATAAGAAATTACCGTAATGTGCAACGTGCGCTTTATATTCCTCTTTAAGCGCCGGGAAAATATCAAGCATTTTTTTAGTTAAAGCGTTAATGCCACTGTCACTTCCCTTTTTAGCAGTTGGTAAATCAATAAGACTGTTAACAACAGGCTTTTGTTCAGCAATGTTAAGCTCTTTTCTCAATGCATCAGAAAAGTCTATACCAACGGCGACAGCATCCTTAGCGGTTTGGTTATCATCAAAAAGCCAAGCGCTGATTTGCTTATATTCACCAATATTTTCACCATCAACGTCAGCAATAGCGATTGTATAAAGCTTAGTTTCTTCGCTACGTTCAATTTTAATTGATTTTGTATCGTTTTTAAGGATATTATCCTCTACCTTAAGGTCGGCATCCTTAATAATACCTTTCATTTCGTCAATTATTTGTTCTAAATATTTGTTTTCCAAAGAAATTCACTTCCAAAAATTTATATTTATTTTATTATACAACATATTTTACCTTTTGTCACCAAAAATTTATTGTAAATATAAAAATGTTATTGTATAATATATCTTAATAAATTTAGGAGCTGTTTTATGAATCTTGCTGATGTTAAAACATTAGAATCATTACTTAAACCTGCGGGATTTGACTTTAAAAAGTCCTTAGGGCAAAACTTTTTAATAAATGAGGATGTTTGTCCTGCCATGGCAAAAGCCGCTTGTGACGAAAATACCGGCGTTTTAGAGATTGGCCCAGGTGTTGGCGTTTTAACGGTTGAGCTTTCGAAGGTGGCAAAGCGTGTTGTTGCAATCGAGCTTGATGACCGACTTCGTAAAATTTTACCTATCACTTTGGCCGACTGCAATAACGTTGAGGTAATTTTCGGTGATGCAATGAAGCTTGATTTAAGTGCAATTATTGCTGAAAAATTTGGTGACTGTCAGCGTGTTTGCGTATGCGCTAATCTTCCCTACTATATTACTTCTCCCATTATTATGATGCTGCTTGAAAGCAAGTTACCAATTGATAACGTTACTGTTATGGTGCAAAAAGAAGCGGCTGAACGACTTTGTGCCAAGGTTGGTTCACGTGAATCGGGTGCAATAACTGTTGCAGTTAATTATTATTCAAAGCCTGAAATTTTATTTGAAGTTGACCGTTTTAGTTTTATGCCGCCACCAAAGGTTGATTCTTCAGTTATTAAATTAAACGTTAGGCAAGAACCACCAATTAAGCTGAATAACGAAAAAGCATTTTTTTCGCTAATAAAAGCTGCGTTTGCGCAAAGAAGAAAAACATTAGTTAATACCGTTTCAAATACAACGGGCATTTCAAAGGACGATTTA
The DNA here is from genome assembly GCA_017622555.1 of Clostridia bacterium. Classification (GTDB taxonomy): domain Bacteria; phylum Bacillota; class Clostridia; order Oscillospirales; family Acutalibacteraceae; genus UBA737. The sequence goes on along the minus strand of JAGAQV010000027.1, from coordinate 87,936 downwards.
CGCAACGCCCTTGAAGAAATAGGCATTTCCCCTACTGTTCGCAGTGAACAGTTAACTCTTGAACAGTTAGCAGCACTTTCTAATAAATTAAACACATAAATTAAAGACCAACTGATTCGTAATCAGTTGGTCTTTTCTATTTACTTAAAAATTCATTTGCTTTTATAAGTAAATCAACGTTATTTTGGTGTGTAAAAAGGCATTTTGCCTCTTCAAAAGTGTAAATATCGGCGTTTAATAGTTCTTCTTTTTGAGGTGTAATTTCTTGATTATTATATTCACCCAAAAAGTAAACAACTGTTTTTTGAACGTCAACTGACGGAATATAATATTCAACCGTTTCCCTAAAGCCATTAATTACAGTTGGTGTTAAACCTACTTCCTCATAAACCTCACGAATCGCTGTTTGAATTTCGGTTTCGCCCTGCTCAACGTGACCTTTAGGAAAGCCGTAAAAACCATTAATTGACTGTTCAATTACGTATTTAATTTCACCGTTAATGCGTGTGAAAACGATAATACCACAGGATTTTTCATATTTCATATTAATCACCTATTTTAACCGTTTTTCCAAGATTAAATGAATATATTACTTTTTCCTTAACGGGTAAATTAAATATTTTTTGTGCCGCCAAAGCATAAATTGAAAGCTGCATACCGTAAGCTTCTGCTAAAGCAGAGGGCTCGTCTACCCTATCGGTTTTGAAATCCAAAATAACAATACCGTCTTTTTCAATAATACAAACGTCAATAGCGCCTTGAATAATAATTTGTTCATCACTGAAACGCTTGTCCAATGTATTGTCAATTACTGTAGCGGGAACTTCAGTTAAAAAGCGCATTTCGCGTTTAACAAGTTCGGCATTTTTAATTCGAGTAAATATATCGCTTTGGAAGAACTTCAATAAAGCTTCACGGTTGAGCGAATTATATTCATTTTCGCTAATGTACTGCCATTCGTAAAGTCTTTCGATTTCTTGCTCTATGCTATCGCATTTGCTAAAATCAAAGTACTGCATAACCTTGTGCATTGCACTGCCTTTATCAGTTGCGGACATACCGTCCTTATTCATAAACGAAGGCTTTTGAGTAAAGGCAAATTTGTCGCTTTCGGCCTTATTGGCAAGTGATGAAACCGACGTTTTTGAGCAAATACTTAATATATCTTTATAGGGATAAACAAATCTTGAATTATCAAGTATTTTTTCAGCCAATAAATTATCGGGTTTACATTCTGAAAACGCAGCATTAAATGGATTTTCTAAAAGCTGTGAGCCATCAATTACGTTAACAACAACTCTTGAATCATTATCGTTTACTGTAAAAGAATCGGTTGAATTACGAAGTATTTTTCCGTCTTTGTGCAGTAAAACCGCTGGCATAAGCCAGTCAGCATAAGAATGTGTTCGATTAAAGTGCGAAGCGGTAATTTTACCGTCGTAAACAACTAAACGGTTTTTATACTTCTGAACAGCAGTTTGAAGGTTACTGAAGGCCGAAAGAATTAGCATTTTATCCTGTGTACGCGTCATGGCAACGTAAAAAAGGCGTAATTCTTCCTCAAGTGATTTTGCATAAACCGAATCAAGTATAACTTCACGCGAAATTGTTGAAAGCGGCATTTTTTCAATCTCGTCATAATATTTAAAGCCAATGCCATAGTCAATATTGTAGTTTGTTTGTTGCTTTGATTCGGCGTCATTAAATGGTGATGCAGTACCGGCAATAATACAAACGGGAAACTGAAGACCTTTTGAGCCATGAATAGTCATAATTTTAACAGCGTTATTGGCTGAATTACCTGTTGCAGTTTTAAGTCCGGCCGCTGATAGATTATAAATATAATCAACAAAACGACTCAAACTGTTTGAATTTGATGAAACAAACTGCTGAGCATAATCAACAAGCAACAATAGGTTGTTTTTACGCTTTTCGCCGTTTTCAAACGCTGTAATAATATTAAGGAATTCGGTTTGTATAAGCAAATTTGAAATAAGCTCAGGTAAGGTTAAAGAAACCGATAATGTTCTAAAATGTTCAATTTTACTTAAAAATGTTTGTGCTTTCTTATTGCCGTTATTTGACGCATAAATTAAAGTGGAATATATTGTTCCATCTTTTTTATCGGCTCTCATTACAGCAAGGTCATCAGGTGTAAATGCAAAAATCGGTGAAAGCAAAACTGTCAGCAATTCAACGTCTGAATCAGGATTATCAATTACTTTAAGCAAGGATAAAATTGTTGAAATTTCACGGTTTTCAGCAAAAGCATCAAGTGAGATATCAACAGGAATTCCCTGCGAGGTTAGCTCGTTTATAATAACGTTTGCATTTGTAAGGCTTCGCATTAAAATGGTGAAATCGCCATATTTTGCGGGACGAAGATTATCTTTATCAATACGAATTACTTCACCGCTTGACATTGTTTTGCGAATATATTCGCCAATATAACGAGCTTCTAAAACCCAGCTTTTATCATCGGCGTTTTTACAGTCAATAACAGCATATTCAACAGGTATTTCATTAACTTCGGGGTATTCAGCCTTTGGGTCAAGGCGTTCTTCATCGTTATAAACAAGCTTACCTGTTTTTTCGGTCATAAACATTTCAAAAAAATAGTTTACAAAATCGCATACGCTGTCCTTTGTTCTAAAGTTTTGTGCCAAAATAATCTTTTTAGGGTCATTTTCATTTGCTTTGCGTATAAGCTTATAAATATTTTTCTTATTTAAAAAGTTATTTGGATTAGCGCCACGAAAGCCGTAAATACTTTGCTTTACGTCCCCTACAATAAATAATTTTTCACCGCAATTTGAAAGCGCATAAAAAAGACTGTCCTGTAAATCGTTAGTGTCTTGATACTCGTCGACCATAACCTCAGCATACTGTTCGGTAATTTCCCTTGCGTAATCACTTGGAATAATATTACCGTTTTCATCGCGGTCACACAAAAGCTTAAGCGCTAAATGTTCAATATTATGAAAAGTAAAAATATTTTGTCGCTTATATTCCCCATAAACTTCAGCTTCAAATTCACGCAAAAGCTTAATTAAAAGCTCAATAGGTTTATAAATACGGTTAAACTGTGCTGAAATGTAGTTTAAATCGCCGTAGAAAAACTTTTTAAGCTTTGGAATGGCTTTTTCCTTATAAAATTCAAAAACGTCCTTAAGGGCTAAAACGTCATTAGACTGTGCGGTCCCCTTTTTTGCTGTTGGAAGACCAATAATTTCAAATGAATAAAGATAATTGTAAAATTTATCCCAATCATTTTCTACGGCGGCATCATATAAACCGTTCAGTTGATATGACACATCAGTAAGGGTTGGCAAATAATGATCAGCCAATGTAATGTTTTGGGTTATAAGGTCAATGATATTCACAAGCATTTCTTGCATAGATTTAACAGTATCTAAAGCTGTATTCATTGCATACTTATACCAAACACAATTAGCATCAAAAACACCGTTATTATAATCCTTTAATAAATCGTCATACCACACTTCAGGATAAGGAAGCTGTCTTGATGTTGCATATAAGTCTAAAATTGTTTTTGCAAGGTTGCCTTCGTCATATTCGCCGCCAACTAAGTCGGCAAGCTGTGATATAGTTTCGTCACCATCGTTAATATATCGATTTAAAACACTGTAAACAACCTTTTGATTAATTTCATCAAGTGAAACGTTATCGCTAATTTTGAAGTCAGGCAAAATGTCAAGCTTATCAAAGTTTTCTCGTACTAAATCAATACAAAACGAGTCAATTGTGCAAATTTTTGCATTGCCAAGTAAATGCTTTTGCTCCATAAGTGCTGGGTCGTTTGGATTATCAAGGCAAACCTCGTTAATTCTTTTTTCAATACGTGAACGCATTTCAGCCGCAGCGGCATTTGTAAAGGTAACAATTAAAAGCTCGTCAGCTCTGACATGACTTTCTTTATCTGTTAAAAGGTTAATAACGCGTTCAACCAAAACGGCAGTTTTGCCTGAGCCTGCGGCGGCGGAAACAAGGATATTGCCCTTAGCGTTTATGGCAAGTTCTTGTTGCTTTGTTGGTTTAAATGCCATTTTCTTCCGCCTCCTTCATTCTTTCAAATACTTCAGCATTTTTAAGTGACGGTACCCTTTGGACAATACGGTTTTCAATGTTACAAACATCTTTAAAATCACAATATTTGCAGGCATTTGATTCACGTCCGTCAAGTGGTGCAATAGATATGTCGCCGCCAATAATTGAATTTCCTGTTTTGCGCATAACCGATTCAATATGGTTAAAAATTAAAGTAAAATCTTCTTTATCAATAAAAGATGCTGAACGTTTGCTAACTGAGCCGGAAGCTGTCAAAGAAATTGGCGGAACAAATTCACCGTTGTTGTCCTTTTCCATCGCATTGTGAATATCAATATCGGCTTTAATAAGGCCGTTCATTGCAAGTCCGTTATTATTAACGTCACGTTTTGCAGGCATATATAAAATTGCGGCAGCTTGCTCATCATCCTTACCTTGACCACGTGTAATAGCGTATAAATAAATAAGCATTTGCATATTTAGACCATATAATACGTCGGGTAATTTAAAGGTTTTTGTACCTGTTTTATAGTCAACAATGCGGATATAACCCTTATATTCATCTACGCGGTCAATACTGCCGTTAATTTTTATTTCACCTTTATCATAAGGGAAATTAACCTTAATACCATCGTCAAATCCAATTTTAAACTCACAAGCAACGGGTTTAAAATTGCTCTGTCTGAAATCATTTGCAATATGGCAAACAACCTCTTTTAAGGAACGTGAAATTCGTTTAATAATAAATTCTGCCTTAGCATCTCTAACCTTTTCAAAACCGTTAATTTTTGAAAGATAATCTTCAATATAAAAGTCGGTAAGGCTACAAAGCTCACTTTCATTTAGATCTTTGACCTTTTCTTTATATTTTTCAATAATAGATTCTAAAACATAGTGAGCAATATTACCACGTTGAAGGACGTTAAATTCAGCAGGTTGTAACCTTTCGGCCTTAAGACCGTATTTACAAAAATAAGAAAATTTACAACGGTTAACCGTATCGATTTTTGTTGCCGAAAGATTAATTGTTTTACCGTAAAGCCTTTCGGCGTTTTCAGGTTTGATTGTTGAAGATAAAAGGTCTGTATAATCCGTAAGACTAGTAAATTTTTCATCACTTTTAAAAGCCGAAAGTAAGGTTTGTTTATCTCGTTCATTATTAAACCTACGGCAATAGTCGGAAAATGCAGATGCTTTTGTTTCGGGTAAATTCTCTTCACATATTGCATCAAGCGGTTCGTTAACACATTTAGGGTTAAGGTTATCAATAATTGCATTAACAAATGGTGAAGGTTGAAGCTCGTCCCCTTTTAAGTTTTTTAAGGCATAAGAAATAAACAGCATTTCACTGGGACAAGTAACGTTAGAATAAACAAGATAATCTTCATCGATGGATGCGCTAACAGCATTATCGGAAATTTTAATATCGTAATCGTTAAGTAGTTTTCGTTCATGCGCAGAAAGTAAGCCCTGCGAAGAAACTGTTTGAGGAAATACACCTTGGTTTGCGCCTAATATAAAAGCAACCTTTGGTCTTGCAGGCTGAATACGGTCAGCGCTGCCAAAAGAAACTTCATCAAGAAATTGTGGTATAACACCCACAGTTTCAATTGATAAGGCAAGTGTCAAGGCTTCGTAAAATTCGTCCTTAGTAATCGATTTCTCACCGAAGCAAGCCACAATGCCGTCTAATACAGCCATAAATCGCTCGTAGCCTTGTTTTAATACATCGGGCGAAATATCACAGCTTATTGCTTCAAAGCGCTTTGAGAGGTTTATAAGCGTGTTTTTAGCATCACAACTTTCAAGCAATCTTACAATTGCAGATGCCATTTTTGCCGCATTACCATAAAAATCATTTTTAAAGCTTAAAATTGGGTCTAAGGCGGCTAAACGTAAACGATTAATTTCTTTTAAATTGGCCTGTTCAGTTTGCTTCATTTCGCTGGTTTCAAAGCCACGGGGGTCCATTTCCCATTCGTCAAGCCAAAGACTACCGTTAACATTCCATAAATAAGCATAATTTTCAAGGGATGAAATCTCATCGGTAGAAAGATTTGAAAAACCGCACTTATGAAATCTTAAAATATTTTCAGTTGAAAGGTCTAAAGCAGAAATTGCCGCATCAACCGCAAAGGTAAAGGGCAACGAATTAAGGCCTACCCTTTTATCAAAAAAGCAAGCAATATCATTCTTTTTAAGGGCATATTCAACCGCTTGCTGATAACGGTCAGTATCACGGGCAATAATTACGAAATCCTTAAATCTATAGCCTTTTTCACGCACTAAACGACGAATGTTACGGGCAACAAATTCGGCCTCATCAAAAATATTATCAGCTTTACAAACGGTAATTGTATCAGCTAAATCACATTTTTCTTTTTGACCTGCCATAAGTCGTTCAAGACTGCAGAGGTTTTGATTTGTATAATGGTTTTGTGAAAGAATTATCGGCTCGTCAACAGTTAATCCGTTATTTTTAGCCATAACATTTATACGCTGAATATTTTTGCGCAAATTTGAAAACACGTCAAATTCCTGTTGGTTTACCATATCGTTATTAATTGCAACAAAAATTTCATCGGTTTGCTTCATAATACGGTCAATAATTTTAAACTGTTGACCTGTAAAGGCTTTGAATGAATCAAAAAAGACGATTTTACCTTTAAAATATTCGTTATTTTCAAGGTCGCGGTATACCTTTGTAAGCTTGTCCACAGGGTCAATATATTTTTCACCTAAAATTGCATCAAAATTTTCGTAAATTAAGGCAATATCATAAAGCTTGTTTTTAAGTGTTCTTTTATTAGATTTATCGGCAGCATTTCTAATTTCTTTTGGTGAAATAGCATTAACTTTAAATTCGCCGATAATATCAAGGATAGTTTTAGAAAAATTAATTGAATGGGCATACTTTCCCCATACAGTTAGCTCAGCCTGTAAGGAAGAAAGCGTTCTATTCATTAAAATTATTTTATCACTGTCGCTTAACAATTTACCGCAAATTCCACCACTTGAATTTGAAATCTCATCATAAAGCCTTGTAAAGCTTAAAACTTCAACTTTATGGGCATTACTGTCGCCCAATAGCTTAAGTATTGACCTTTCGGTTTGGAATGAAAATTGTTCAGGCACAATTAAAACAACCTTTTTTGAAAGGTCGGTTTTTTCTTTTATTAAATTTAACACGGTAGTTGTTTTACCGCTTGATGGAAGGCCGAAAATAAATTTAAGCAAGACTCTATCCCCTTTCATTCCAATGTTAACAAATGATTTGTACCAAAACCGTCACATAATAATTAAAAAATTTAATAATATAGTTAGAATTACTGCTGGTACACCTAAAGTGGATGATATAATCACTGTGTAAGGATTTAATGCAATATTTAATCCGGTTAATTTTCGTGTGAAATATAAAATTAAAAGTGTAGTAACACCTATAAATGCATTAAATAATAAAAATTTAATTGGTTTACGGCTTTTAATTGAATAAATTAAAATTGATAGAATTGATATAATAAAAATTGTCAATAAGAAATATTTAAAAATTGTCATAAAATCACCCAATATAATTGTAGTTGATTTTTGACAAAATAATGTGCTTAATTTGAAAATGCCGCCCCTTAATTTTGGGGCGGCTTAAATTTATTTACTGCTTGAAGAAATATCGTTTTCACCAACTATAGTAACATCATCAAATGAAAAATCTTGTGATTCGGTAGAAATTTCCTGTTTATTATAAAACTTTTGAATAGCCATTACAATAATGAAAACAATTAAAGCTACAACACAAAGCGCAGCAATAAGCATTGCAATTAAAAGAATCTTTCCGTTAGTTGAAAGGGCCGCAAAGCGTGTTGCAAAGTTATCTCTTTCGGGTGTAACACCGTTTTGTGCAGCAACTAAATGTATATCAGGAAAACGCTGAATGGTACCTTCCTTGCTGTCATAACGGTAAAGACCAAAGTCACCGTTTGAATAGCAATAAGCATAAGCAAAATCGGCCATTTGAGTATTTGAATCCATATAAACCTTTACTGAATAATTACCGATTTGGGTGTATGTGGAATAATAATCATTAGGTAATTTTACGTCTTCAGGAAAATCTGTAAAAATGTAAAGCTTATTATTAAAGGTTTGGTGCTTAAGCGATTCAAAGGTTTCAAGCTCGGCATTATAGATATAAGGCGCAATTTCGGTAGCATCCTTTTCGCGTAAATAATATACGGTTAAAATGCTGTCGTTATCACGAAGAACTGGTACTTGATTACCGTTCCATTCAGCCGAAGAAAGTGTAAAGCCTTGTAAATAGGATGCTTCAGGTATAGTGGTTACAATTTCATAATTCTTACCTGAAATAACAGTTTGGTATGGGTTTTCAGGCGTGGGATTATCAGGTTGCGTATCGGTAGCGCCCTGTTCCCTTCTTGTAACAACAACAGTATAAATCTTTTGACTGCCGTTTTGCGCAGTAACAGTTACTTTAATTGTATTTGCCCCAACGTTAAGGTTAGTTGGGTTAGAAGAAAGCGCAACCTTTGCCTTCGCATCACTTAGTTTTGTATAAAGAGTAATTTTGTCTGTTTCGTATGGCACACTAACAGTATAATTGGTTCTTCCTGCAGTGAAGTTTGGTGATAATGTACCTGCGCTTAAGGTTAAAGAAGAAAGGTTAGCATTACCGGACAATTCGACATCCTTAACTGTAACGTTTACACTTGAACCGCCAAAGGATACGTCGTTTATGCCGTCAGGTGAATAAAAATCATCATAAACCTTAATATAACCCCCGCCAGTAGCAATTGATGTGAGTGTAAAGGTATAGGTTTTAACAGTTTCACCTGATAATGCTGGATCAATGGTGTGTATAATGCCTGCCGTTCCTTCGTGAGCAAATTTTGTAGCATCATAACCAAGCTTGAAGTCAAGAGCATACATAGGCTGGTCGCTAATCAATTTAACAGTAACATTAACCTTATCACCAATTACTACGTTTTCAGCACTAAGCGATATTATTGCCGAATTGGCAGCTGATGCTGAAAAAACAAATAGCGAACAAATAATTAATAGAGTAACTAAAAGTGAAATAATTTTTTTCATAAAAACATCCTTTATTTAAGTTCAACAAGACCTAACATATGTAATCGAATTGCGGCTAAATCACTAACTGAAATCTTGCTATCACCATTTGTATCAGCTGCTAAAAGCTTATCTTCAGTTAAAATTGCAAGTTCCAACATATGTAATCGAATTGCGGCTAAATCACTTACGGTAATATTACCGTCACCGTTAACGTCACCCCTTTTAATTGTAGGAGCGGGAGGTGTGTCTTCAGGGTTTACTCCTTCTCCTCCGTTTTCACCACCTGGGTTGTCGGGATCCGTTGTGGTGCCTCCGCCTTCCTGTTCAGGTGGAGCTGTTGGAGTTTTGGTAGAGGTAAGTGTTAGCACACAGTCAGTTAAAGCATTAACGTTAATAACATAATCATTCGTGTAACCCGTTTCTGATCTGACGGTTAATACTATCCGATTATCGCCCGTGGTTAAATTATATGTCATTGGCGTTAACAGATATACGTTTGCAGGAACGGCAAAATAGACGCTTGTGTCTTTATCAACCTGTAAACCATAGGTATACGTGTAGCGTGAAAAAGAAGGTGTTAGACCTTCAACCTCAATTGCATTAAAGTAATAGTTATTTTTGTTGTTATTCTTTTCGGGTTTAACGAAAGGTGTTTCGGGTAAAGAATTATCCTTATAAACAGGTATTCGGAAGGTTAAATATGTTGTTACATTACTTGCGTAAAGCTTACGTAAAATGGCTGCTGATGATACTTGATCGGCAACATTTTGTGCATATTGATGGTAAATTTTATTGGGATTTAAAATGTTGTAGTTTTTATAGAAATAGGTATCTTGATTGTAATACGGATTTTCCGGACTAGAGTTGACGTAACCGTCGGCATATTTTTTTGCACCGCCAATAATTGAAGCTGAACGTGTGGTCCATCCCGCATTATAAGCATATTTAGAACCGTTGTTACGTTTATCGTCTTCGGTGGTGCCGTTTACACCAAAATTAAAAAAATTATAAACAGGAACACCTTCATAGCTTAAATTACCGTTAGAAAAAATGGAACCGTTTGTTCCCTGCTCTTGAATAATTGTTGAAGCTAAAATATAAGGATTTACACCCGACTGCTGTGCTGCTGCCATAATTACAACGGCATAGTCCCCACCATAAGCAGTATCATTGGGGTCGTTATAATTTGTTTCCATAAAACGACCCTTTAAAAGCTCGCGAACACCTTCAACGTTTTGTGAATTGGGGTCATAGCTTTGCTTCATAAAAATATATGCATCGTTAGGATTTAAGAAATTTCGCGGATCCATATAATAAGCAATAACCTCACGAGAAGCACCAAACCAGCGACCGTCAGTTACAACATAAGAGCCTGTGTTCCAGTCAAATGCACCGAATTCCATAGAACGCCAAGAAAAATAATTATTATCAACAAGCTTTTGCGGAAAAACATTTTCTAACGCAATGGCTTTTTGATATGTAAGGTCAATGTTATCGGCGGTAAATATCCAATTGGGATATAACTTATGAAGTTCTCTCAAATACGGATGGTAGCTTTCGGGAAATTCCGCCAATTGTTCTTCAAAAGGTTTTATGTTTTGGTCAGGCGGTGTAATTGTGTGGGTGGTTACAGTAATCAAATCCTCACGGATATAGCCTGTATATGTTTTGTCACCAAAATATTGAACGTTGTACCATATAAAAACGCTTTGAGTTTTAGGGTTGATGTTATTATTAATATCATTCTTAGTGCCCAAAACGGATAAGAAACTGCCGTTACTCAAGCTTGCAACAATTTGAACATCACCAGTACCGGCATCAGCACGTAAATTTGCTTGATTACTGTTTTCAAGTGTAATTACACCGGTCATTATTGTAGTGGTGCCGGTATTATTATTTTCTTCTTCTGCTGTAACGGTTAAAGCGCAAGTAAAAACTGAAAGCAAAACTAACAAAACAAGGCAAACTGAAAGCAGTTTTTTAAACAATTATACCTCACCTCCACAAACAAAATTATCACAAATACATTATATATTAAAACGGGAATGTTGTCAACGCTTTACAAAAGTTTTACATAATTTTCATATTTACAATTTGTTTAAAAAATGGTAAATTTATGTTAAATTTTTCAACTTAAAATATACTTGGTGATGCTATGTTTCAATATGTTTTTAAGCGATATGAAAAGAAATATAAACTAAATAATAAACAGTTTAATAAACTATTAGGTGAAATTAAACCGTTTACTGTTGCCGACAAATACGGCAAAACAACTGTTAACAGCTTGTATTTTGACACACCTCAAAAAATACTTATAAGAACGTCAATTGAAAAACCCGTTTATAAAGAAAAGCTTAGGCTTCGGTGCTATAACAAATGCAGTGAAAACGGTTATACCTTTACTGAAATTAAAAAGAAATTTAAGGGTGTTGTTTACAAGCGGCGAATAATTTCAAATTATTGTGATGCATATAATTACTTAACAAACAAAAAGGACGTTATTTCCCCGTCACAGATAAAAAACGAAATCGACTATTTCAAAAAGCGTTATGAAGGACTTGAGCCTTCTATGTGTATTTTTTATGACCGCTTGGCTTTTTATGATAAGAACGATATGAACGTTCGCATTACCTTTGACACAAATATTTTGTATAGAGATTATGATTTAGACCTTACTAAAGGTGCCTACGGTAATAGAATATTACCTGACGGCTTTTACATAATGGAAATTAAAACACTTGGTGCCATGCCGCTTTGGCTTTGTAAAATTTTAGATGAAAATGGCATCTACCCTACTTCATTTTCGAAGTATGGAAACGCTTATTTAAAAACATTAAATTTTTAAGGAGAATGAAAAATATGGACTTCTTGTTTAATTCAATTATCAACGGTGCAACAACCCCAAAAACATTTTTAATTTGTTCGGCCGTTTCACTTGTGCTCGGGTGCCTTTTAGCACTTGCTCACAGCTATAAAGGTCGAACAACAACAAGCTTTTCAGTAACGGTTGCATTAATTCCAATTATTGTTCAAACAATAATAATGCTTGTAAATGGTAATTTGGGTACAGGAATTGCGGTTGCAGGTGCTTTTTCTCTTGTTCGTTTTCGTTCGGTTCCCGGCTCTGCCAAAGAAATTTTATCAATTTTTATGGCAATGACTGCAGGGCTTGCAACAGGTGTTGGTTACGTTGGAATAGCGGCTATTTTTACTATTGCAGCAATAATTATGTCATTAATTTACGAAAAGCTTCAGTTTGGCAATTTGCAAAAAAGATATAAGGAAATGAAAATAACCATTCCCGAAAGCTTGAATTATACGAATGCTTTTGACGATATTTTTGAAAAATACACTGTTAAAACAGCATTAAAAAATGTTAAAACAACAAATATGGGCTCACTTTATAAGCTTAATTATGAAATCGAATTTATAAACGGTGTTAACGAGCGTGATTTTATTGACGAGCTTCGTACACGAAACGGAAATTTAGAAATAATGTTAAATTTTTGCCCAACCGCCGCACAGGAGTTGTAATTTTATGAAAAAAATAATAACAATAATTTTATGTTTCGTTTTTTTATTAACCTTTACAGCTTGTAGTAAAAAACAAAACGGTTTTACAGATGAAGCACAAGAAAAAAGTGATATAAATACTGACAGTTTGGATTTAGATTTCACCGATAAAGACATTGATGCAACCTATGAAAATGCGATAAAGGTAAAACCTCAAAACACCTACACAATTAAAGACGGTAAAACCTATATTTTAAACGGCGAATATAAGCAAATTGTAATTGACAGCGGGTCAAATGATAAGCCAAAAATTGTTTTAAATGGTACTACAATTGCTTCGAGTGAAGGTCCCGCAATTTATGTTAAAAATGCCGATAAAGTGTTTATAACGGTCGTAGAGGGTACGAAAAACACTTTAAGCGACACAACGAATTATTCCACAAGCTATGATAATGCCGACGCTGCAATTTTTAGCAAGGATGACCTTACAATTAATGGTAAAGGACAGCTTCTTATCAACGGTAATTACAAATGCGGTATTGCATCCAAGGATGATTTGGTTATATGCGATGCAAACATAACAGTTAATGCTAAAGGTGCGGCAATTGAAGGCAAAGACTTTATAAAAATTTGCAACGCTAATATTACTGCTACTGCTGAAACAGACGGTATTAAGGCCACAAATGAAGAAAGTGAAAACCTCGGGTATGTTTATATAAAGTCAGGTAATTTTAATCTTAATACCACAAAGGACGGTTTTCAGGCCGCTTCTTCCCTGCTGATTGATGATGGTAATTTTAAAATTACAACAGGCGGTGGTGCACAAAATTCAAGTGATAAACAGGATGGTAACTGGGGTCACTGGGGTGGATTTAATGAAAGCAGTACGACAACTGCCTCCGCAAAGGCTTTAAAGGCTACTAAGCTTATTAAGGTTACAAAAGGAGCTTTTACAATTAATTCATCCGATGATGCTATTCATTCAAACAGTGATATTGAAATTAATGGCGGTAGCTTTAATATAGCTTCAGGTGACGATGGAATACATGCTGATGATTCACTTATAATAAACGACGGAAGCTTTGAAATTACAAAATCATACGAAGGAATTGAAGCAACTGTTATAACGGTTAACGGCGGCGAAATTAATTTAATTGCCAGTGATGATGGCTTTAATGCCGCAGGGGGTAATGATGCATCTTCTATTGGCGGCCGACCAGGTCAAAGCCCGTTTAATAGTGATTCATCGGCTTCAATAAATATAACGGGCGGCACAATTATAATTGATGCTTCGGGCGACGGTATAGACTCTAACGGAAGCGTTAATATTAGCGGCGGCACAACATACGTAAACGGACCCACAAACAACGGTAACGGTGCATTCGACTATGGTTCAGGTGCAACAATAAGCGGTGGAAACATTGTGTTGGTTGGTGCTTCGGGAATGTCACAGGGCTTTTTGCAATCCTCAACACAACCATCAATTTTCTATAATCTCACAAATGTGTATCAAGGAGATACTAAGGTTTATATTTGTGATAAAAACGGTAAGGAATTGTTTGGCTTTACAGCAACAAAACAGTTTAACAGCGTTGTTATTAGCTGTGATAAATTACAGGTTGGAAATGATTACATTTTAAAAGTTGGAACGGATAAATATGAAATTACACTAACCTCAACGGTTTATTCTAACGGCGGTTCACAAGGTGGAATGGGCGGCGGTATGGGTAGACCCGGTGGTATGGGTGGCGGCAAACCGCAAAGACCTTGGTAAAATTAAAAGGAGTATGCAAATTGCATACTCCTTAATTTTATATTTTTCTTGCTTCAATATAAAAACGTTTATCAGCTGCATGACCCATTGAAAAGGTTTTACGCGGCAGTGCGCCGTCCTGTTTGATAGCGTCAAAAAGCTCATCCTTTTGCATACCGTCAAATATAAAACCAACAGTGTTTTCAGCTTTAGCAAGTGAATAAACCACGTCCTCACCGTGAATATAATCAGTCTCACCCTGTGGGTTTTCGTCTAAATATTTTTGAAGTGTTGCAACCGAAAGCTTTCCTGTTGGTTTAACCGATATTTCACGAACGGTATTACCATAAATACAGGTAAATTTTTGCGCATCTTCACCGTAATATTCCCCGCCTGTTTTTTCAATAAAATCATTAACAAGCTTTTCTGGGTTGACACCAAATACTACACGGTAAATGGGCTCAAACTGTAAAGATTTGTCATGAATATTTACAACCTCAACCAATGCATATTTTGATGCTTCTGTTTTGTTAAGCGCATAACATTCCTTAGCGGTTGCAAGCGAATGGTTACCGTCTCCTACAGCAAAAAGCATTTTGTCTTCACTGTCGTCGGTCAAACCTTCAAGTGCATTTTGAATGGCTTCGGCATCTTTTCCGTTAACCGCATAGCCTTTAATGTTGCCACTGTTTTGCATTAATTTAAAATCATAAAGCTTTTCAAAATCATTTGCTTTATCTATAAGCGGCTCAATAACGGTTTCATTTTTATCGTCAATTAAAAGCATAATATGAGGCATTTCAAGAGGAGCATCACGGCGAATTTCTACTCTGGGAGGTATTCTTTCTAATACGGTTGCTTCAGTTGCGCGAATTAAAGCCCTTTCACCTTTTATGTAAGAATAATCCTCCAAATCAATTAGACCAACTATTCCACGCCTTATTTGTCCATTTTGAAGTGTTCTTTCAACATACACAAAAGTATCCTCAACTTCATTAAAAACGCTATTAGCCAAATATTTGCGCATATTTTCGTTAATACTTTTTACCTTATCAGTATTATCCTTTGAAAGATAAACTTCAGGTAGTATTAGATTGAGTGCCGAGGGAGTATCACCTACGATTTCTTTAACCTTCTCCCAATATTCAGGCTCGGAAGTATACTGGTCACAGGCAACTACAGACCATTTTTCAAAATTATCCTTTGGTAAAAGTACCTTTGCAGGAAAAAAGTGTTTTTTCATTTTAAGACACCTCAAAAATTTTGCTGCCACAAAGTGACAGCAAAGGTTTATTTATAGTAAGAAACTTCGACAGCGGTTACATAATCGTTTGTTAAATCAACAAAAACACGAATCTTATTGCGGCGGTCTGATTTATGCAAAAAGTAATCAAAATAATAAGTATCTTCGGTTATGGCATAAAAATGTGATGGTGTGCCAAGCGTTGTAATAACATCGGTAACTGTTGAATTATTGTCAATACCGTTTACATTAAAGTGAACAATAATTTTAGTGTTAAGATTATTATCCAAACGAATTTTTGTAATGTTACATTTGTTTAAACGGATAGAGGAGTTTGAAGAATTATAAAACAAAGCGGTAAAGGATGAATTTGCATCATTAAATTTAAGCGTAACAGTTTCTTTGGCAAAAATGTAAGAATTTTTGTCATACTCGCTTCCCTGTTGAATTACAAATTCACTTTCAGCAAGCTTATCAAGTGTTGTCGGAACGGTTAGCTTTTTATCGTTATAGGTAATATCAAACTTAAATTTTTTACCGAGATAAACGTTCGAATAATTCTCTTCATCAAAAAGGCTTATATCAAAATAATTTGCCATTCTTTTATCAAGAGAAACAATGTCAGGCAGCTCGTTATACGAACCTGTATTCTCGGCTTTGTCTGACTGAGTTAAATCAGTATTTTCCTGTGGCATAACACCACAAGCAGCCAATGAGGCAACTAAAGCAACTGCCAAAAATAAAGATAATAATTTTTTAAATTTCATTTAAATACTCCAAAAATAAATTATATTTATATTTTATTAGACTAAAGCAAAAATGTCAACTGTGTAATAGATTTTTAAACTAAATTCTTTGACAAAAATTTAGTTGTTTCGTTTACTACTCTTTCTGTTTCTACAAGATAGCTTAGGCCGTGGTCGGCGTCTTTTACAAAAATTGAACTACCGTATTTGCCGGCAGCCTTTAAGGCTTCACGGCTCATTTCAACAGGTACAAAGGTATCATTTTCACCGTGAATAAACATTACAGGTATTTTATTATCTTTTAAAACATCAATTGTTGACTCATAAATAGAAAAACCACCAAAAATACGTGTCATTGCATTTAAAAAGGGCATATAAAATTTAGCGTTAATTTTAAAGCGATCCTTCCCTACTTTACGAATAATCGCTTCGGGAGAGGTAAAACCGCAGTCAGCAATTACACACTTTACGTTTTGCGGCAAATTGCGTTTTAATGCGAATACAACCGTACCGCCACCCATTGAAACACCGCTTAAAACAATTGATTTTGGGGAATATTTTTTATTTAAAAATTCGGCCCAGTCACGAACATCAAACGATTCTTTAACACCAAAGGTTATAAGTCTTCCCTCACTATTACCGTGACTGCGTTGGTCTATTAATAACACGTTAAAGCCATAGTCATAATAAAATTTTAGCGCACCACTGAAGTCATGCTTACCGTTTGAACGATAGCCGTGTACTAAAATAACTGTATTTTCACTGTGGTGATTATAATATCTTCCGTAAAGTTTAAGTCCGTCAAAAGATAGTATTGATACTTCTTCAAAAGGATGATTATCAATAAAATCAATACCAGGGCGCAATTGTTCCAAATATGGTTTTAAATAATTAGAAGTTTCAATATCGCCAAGTGTTGCATCATTTTTGCGAACAAACGCCATATCGAAAAACACAAACAAAAGTGCAATAAACAGAACAAAAAATAAAATTAAAGTAATATATATCCACATAAATAATTCACCTATAATATAATACCACAAAAAGCAAAAAAGTACACAATAAATAAAAGAAAAGCGGCAAAAATTTGCCGCTTTTTCGTTATAAATTATTTTTTAGGGGCTTTAATTTTGTTAAGCTTGGCATTAAGGTCCAAAAGCTGTTCCTTAGTAAACTTAATATCAGCCATACCTCCCATAAGTGTAAACAAACGAATAACGGTAAAGCCGCCCATCATAGCCATCATATCAGGTCCGATTTCAAAGCCCATAGCTTCCATCTTCTTACCATCTTTACCGCCACCTAGAAGCTTGCCTGCAAGTGACATAAAGAGCATTTTGCCTTGCATTGTTGCAAGAACGTCGCTCATTTTATCGTTAAGGGACAAATAGCCTTCACGGGTTTCAATATCAAACCAGTTAAGAATAGCGCCTTTTTCCTGCAGTCTGTATTCCTCATTAAAGGTTTCAACCTTACGAAGCTTACCACAGTCCTTATATTCGCCTGCAACTGCAACCAATTCGGTTTCACCCTTGTTTTCAACTTCAAAATAGAAGAAATGATCATCAGCAGTCTTCTTACCAACCGATACGCCGTTAGCAAAAAGCTCAACCTCAGGCATATTTGAATATACAGTAACCTTTGTAACGTCTTCTACACGGTCAATATAACGCTTACCGCAAAGGTGAACAAACTTTTCATCAGAAAGCCAAGCCTTGTAAGCATAGAACGAATCCTTCTTATACTTACGGTCGATTGTTACAAGACCCTTGTGGTTTTGACCGTTTTCGCCGCCCTCTGCACGAGCATCGGCACCGAAGTCAAACATATTCCAAACGTGTGTTGCCCACATATATTTACGGGTGAAAAGCTGTTTAATAAGCTCTTCGTGGTAGAATGCCTGATATTCTTCAGTATAGTCACCTTGCATTGGGTTTGAAGTATGCCAATTAAGTGCTTCACAACCATATTCAGAACAACCGATGGGAATGTTTGGATGCATTTCGTGGAACTTATCAAACCAAGGGCCGTTCATACTTGTGTCGCCACCGTACCAACCAAAGTAATGGTTGTAAGAAACAACGTCAGGAATGAGGAGATATGGGTCATCCATTTTGCACATTGAAACGGCCGCAATGGTAGTAAGACGGGTTTTGTCCATTTCGTGACACATATCGTTAAGAATGTGGTGATTTTCAAGCAAATCTTCATCACTGCCGCCGATACCAATTTCGTTTGAAAGACCCCAAACAACAATTGACGGGTGGTTATAGTTTTGGCAAATAAGCTCTTTCATTTGTGAAATTGTATTTTCACGGCCTGTAGGCATATGCTTTGAAATATAAGGAATTTCAGCCCAAATTACAAGACCATATTCATCGCATAAATCATAGAAATATTGATCGTGCTGATAGTGTGCTAAACGAATTGTTGTAGCGCCAACCTCGTAAATAAGCTCAATATCTTCTTTGTGGTCTTCCTTAGAAAGAGCGTTACCCTTGCCCCAACGGTCTTGGTGACGGGATACACCACGAAGCGGATATTCCTCACCGTTTAAAATGAAACCATTTTCAGGGTCGATTTTGAAAGTGCGGCAACCGAAACGTGTGCATACGTTATCAATTACAGTGTCGCCTTCTAATATTTCGGCTTCACAGCAGTAAAGATATGGGTCCTTACGACCATGCCATAAATGAACATCCTTAATATCTAAAACAGCAACACCATTTTGAGAAACTGCAGAAGTAATTTCGTTTTCTTCCTTGTCGTAAACAGTTACCTTAACAATTTGGCCATCCTTAAGGTTTTTAGCAAAGGTTTCAACAGTAACCTTTGCATCATTGCCGATAATTTCAGGTGTAACCTTAATACCTGGTGCACCATAATATTCTAAATCAAAATGTGCATCGTTAACACAAATAATGTTTACGTCACGGTAAATACCGCCATAGAAGGTAAAGTCAGCCATTTGGGGATATACCCTATCATTAGCCGAGTTGTCAACAGCTATAACAAGAAGATTCATAGCTTCAAGAGCATCACTTAAATCAACACGCCAGGTAGAATAACCACCATCGTGATGAGCAAGCTTTTTACCGTTTAAATAAACGTCAGCTGACGAATTTGCACCCTGAATTTCAAGGAAGTATTTATCAGCCACGGGTAATTCGGACTTAATAATAGGCTTTGCATAATATGCTGTGCCACGATAATAATCATTACCGCCATCTTGGCCGTCAATTGCATTCCAGCAGTGCGGAAGGTTTACAAAATCCCATAATTTAGGCATTTCGGTAGGGATTTCGTTTGCCATTTTAGTAAACGCCCATTTTGCGTTAAAGTTAATAATTTTGCGCATATTTTTCCTCCAAAAAAGATTTATACTAATTATAACATAAACCTAAAAATAATTGTTGATAAATTTTGAACAAAAGGTGTCCGAATAGAAAATCGGACACCTTTTATTTAAAAACTAGCTTTCGGTTGTTTCAATTGAGTCATTATTAGCAGGATGAAGCTCCTCGTTCATCTTTGTGAGGGTTTTCTTATCAAGGTTATAAATAAGACCAAGTCCAACAAACTGAAGGAGCGCGGAGAATGTATATGTTCCCGCTACAAGATAACGCATATTAACCGCAACATTCCAAGCCTGATTACCTTCGTCAGCTCCAACATAGCCTAAAGCAACCATTACTACAAGCACTAAGGAGGGGCCAATGCCCTGTGCTAGTTTACGGAAGAAGGAATGAAGCGAATACACTGTACCTTCTTCGCGAGCACCGGTTTTCCATTCATTATAATCTATAGCATCACCCATCATTGCCCAAGAAACTGTAGAATAAATGCCAAGACCTAATGAATAAATAAGTTGGAATACGATATAAAGAATAAGGTCAAGATTTGTGTTGTTAGGTGTAATGATAAATAAACCAGCTGCTGCAATTATAGAACAAATTGAGCCGAATGTTGCAAGCTCTTTTTTACCAAACTTTGCAACCATTGGACGAGCAAGAGGTGTAAAAAATACAATTGGAATCATTGCAAATAACTGAACAATACCGGAAATTTGTACGTTCTTAAAATATGACTGGAATACAACGGTAACAGCAGTAGCGGCGCCCTGCATACCGATAAACATACCCATTGCGGCAATTGTTGCACCAACAGCAGGTCTATTTTTCAAAAAGTTACCAAAAGCCTTAAAAACATTAAATTTAGGAGCTTCTTCAGCAAGATTAACATCCTGCTCAACACGAATTGTAGTATTACGAATCATAAATTGGAAACAAATGAAACCTAAAATACCCATAATGAGTGCTGCGATAAATACACGTTCACCAATAAGGTTATTTTCTTTATCATAAATAATAAAAGGAAGAATAACCATTGGAAGCATATTACCAAAGATAGAGCCAACTGAACGCCAAGCTGAAAGAGAAGCACGGTCCTTAACGTCATTTGAAATTAAAGAAAGAAGTGAGCCATAAGGAACGTTTGCTACAGTGTAAAATGCGTCCCAAACAACATAACCGGCAATAAAAATTATAAACTTAGCCCAAGTTGGTGCATTCGGAAACGGTAAGAAGCAACAAGCGCCGCCAATAATGAGACCGATAGAGCCAGCCCATATATAAGCCAAGAATTTATTGCGTTTGTACTGATGTCTGTCAGAGTCGATAATTGAGCCAATGAGCGGGTCGTTAATTGCGTCCCAGACTTGAACAATAATTAAAAGTAATGCATACCATAAATCCATGCCCATAAACTGTGTCCAGAAAATAGACATTGTACCCTTTAAGGCGAAGGACATATTACAGCCCAAGTCACCAGCAGCATAGGCAACGCTGTCACGAATGCCAAATTTACGATAACCGTTGGCATCGAGCTTTGGGGATTTTTTAGCCATTTTTTTAATACAACTCCTTAAAATTCATTTGGGCACTCCGACCCATAATGGTGTAGTATCATTATATACTATCCACAAAATATTGGTTAGCACAATTTTTTGGTTTTTTTGTATTATTTTTAACCAAAAACATATAAATCTATTGAAATGTATTGTAAAATGTACTATAATTTTTCTATAAGTTAAAAATTATTAGTTTTTTTGCATAAAAAGTGAGGCGTTTCACAATGTTTTTTGATAGAGAGCTTATATTTATGAAAAGAATCCTTGAAAAAACTAATATTAATCTCTTTGTTGTTGATTATGATGCTCAAATTAAAAATAACATAAAAAACACCTTCCAAGGCTTGCTGGATTATGTAGATGATAATTACTGTTTATGTGATTTTTTTCCAAATTTAAAAGAACGCACATTATATAAGGTAAGCGATGTGCTTAATTGTCATTACATTTTTATAAAACTTCCTAAAACAGAAAAGGACCGAATTTTAATTGTAGGACCATTTTTAAAGCAGGAATTATACCGTACCGAAATATTAGAAAAAGGCGAACAGCTTCATTTGAATGCTGCTGTTTTAAAGCAGCTTGAATATTTTTATGCTTCAGTTCCTGTTTTAAGAGATGATGGGCAGTTTTTTGCACTTATAAATACATTTTGTGAACAGTTATGGGGCAGTACGGATAGTTACACGGCAATTGACCTTAATCATGATGACGCCTCTACCCTATTTAATTACAAGCAAGTCAAGGTTGTAGTATCTGAAGCTGAAAATAATTGGAAAATTGACCTTATGGAAAAGCGTTATGCTTATGAAGAACAGCTACTTCGTGCCGTTTCAAGAGGTCAAATTCACAAGGCAGAACAAATGCTTTCTTCTTTTTCAAGTCTTGCATTTGAAAGTCGTTCTAACGACGATTTGCGTAATTACAAAAACTATTCAATTATTATGAATACACTTTTACGTAAGGCAGCTCAGGACGGTGGTGTTCACCCAATTCATCTAGATAAGGTTTCGTCCGAATTTGCCAAAAAAATCGAACTTATAAGCTCAATTAATTCAATTAAAGAAATTATGGCTCAAATGCTTAATGATTACTGCCGTCTTGTGCGTAAGCATTCAATTAAGCAATATTCACCTTTGGTTCAACGTGCAATAATTAAAATTGAGAATGATTTAACTGCCGATTTGAGCCTAAAACAATTATCAAGCCTTAATAATGTAAGCACAAGCTACTTTTCTTCCCTATTTAAAAATGAAACAGGCCAAACACTTACTGATTATGTTAATAATCAGAGAATTAACCAAGCCAAGCATCTTCTTCGTACAACAAATTTACAGGTTCAAACAGTTGCACAGCTTTGCGGTATTTTGGATTTGCATTATTTTTCTAAGTTATTTAAACGATATGTTGGTAAAACGCCCAAGGAATATCGTGAGATCAAAACAGTGATCTAACAATTAATAGAAAAAACTATTTTATATTTTTTTATAAATTTTAAGTAGTTTATGTCATTATTTTATTGAATATTCAATTGCTTTTTTCAAGTGATAGTTATATAATATTTTAATGATGTTAACCACAATCTTTAAATAAATTGGAGGAATTATTTTAAGATGAAAATGACATTTCGCTGGTACGGCGAAGGTAACGACCGTATCAAATTATCTGACATCAAACAAATACCCGGTGTTGACGGTATTGTTTGGGCTCTTCACCACAAAATGCCGGGTGAAGTGTGGGAAATTGATGAAATTGCCGAGGTTAAACGTCAATTAGATGAATATGGCTTTAATATGGACGTTGTTGAATCAGTAAACGTTCATGATGATATTAAGATAGGTCTTCCCACTCGTGATGGCTATATTGAAAATTATAAAACAACAATTCGCAACCTTTCAAAGTTTGGGGTAAAAGTTATTTGCTATAACTTTATGCCAATTTTCGACTGGACAAGAAGTGACCTTTTCCACCCTGTTGGTGATGGTTCAACTGCTTTGTTTTATGAAAAGAATATGATTCAGGACGATTATAATGCGATGGCCAAGTACATACTTGACTTTACGGAAAAATATAATATGTCCTTTCCGGGTTGGGAACCTGAACGTATGGCAAAGCTTGATGAATTGTTTAAAGCATATGAGGGTGTCGATCACGAAAAGCTTTGGGCAAACCTTAAATACTTCCTTGAAGCAATTATGCCAACCTGTCGTGAATGTGACATTAAAATGGCAATTCATATGGATGATCCGCCATGGGATATTTTCGGTCTTCCCCGTTTGCTTATTAACGAAGCCAACATTGACCGTTTCTTAAAAATGGTTGATGACGAATACAACTGCTTAACACTATGCTCGGGTAGTCTTAATGCTGACCCCAACAATAATGTGGCTGAAATTGTTAGAAAGCATTGTGACAGAATTGCATTTGCACATATTAGAAACGTTAAGCATTTTGAAAATGGCGACTTTTCTGAAGCAAGCCACCGCGACTGTGACGGTGACACAGGTATTTTAGAGATTTTAAAGGCTTATCACGACTGTGGCTTTGACGGCTATATTCGTCCCGATCACGGCAGACATCTTTGGGATGAAGGTCCCGGCAATGTGCGCCCCGGTTACGGCTTATATGACCGTGCACTCGGCATTATGTATATGCTTGGTGTTTGGGATAGTCTTGATAAATTTAAAAATTAAATAGGAGGCTATAATATAATGAATCTTCCAATTAATATTGATTATTCGGGTAAGGTTGTTATTGTAACAGGTGCCGGCGGTTTAATTTGCGGTGCTATGGCAAAGGCTTTTGCGCAGTCAGGCGCCAAGGTTGCGGCGCTTGACCTTAACGAAGAGGCTGTTAAAAAATTGGCTGACGAGCTTAAGGCTGAGGGCTATATTTGCGAAGGCTATAAAGCAAATGTTTTAGAAGCTGAAGCACTCGAAAAGGTTTACGAAGCTATTAAAGCCGATCTTGGAGAATGCGATATTCTCGTAAACGGAGCAGGCGGTAATAATCCTCGTGCCACAACTGATAATGAGTATCAGCACGAAGCAAAAGTTGGCGGAAAATCTTTCTTCGACCTTGACAGCTCGGGTGTTGATTTTGTTTTCAAGCTTAACTTCCAAGGCACGCTAATTCCAACACAAGTCTTTGCTAAGGATATGGTTAAAAACAAAAAGGGCTGTATTTTAAATATTTCTTCAATGAATGCTTATACTCCCCTTACAAAAATCCCTGCATATTCAGCTGCAAAGGCGGGTATTTCCAACTTTACACAATGGTTGGCAACACACTTTGCAGGAACAGGCATTCGATGTAATGCAATTGCCCCAGGCTTTCTTGTTTCAGCGCAAAACCGTGCTTTACTTTTTAACGAGGATGGCACACCCACCGCTAGAAGTGCTAAAATTTTAAACGGCACACCAATGAACAGGTTTGTTGATGCGGATGAGTTATTAGGCGCAACACTTTTCTTGTGTGATGAACGCTCGGCATCGGCAATAACCGGTGTAGTTTTACCAATTGACTGCGGCTTCGCAGCATATTCAGGTGTATAAAGGAGAAATAAAAAATGGAAAAATTTGTACCTGTTGTAGTAATTAAAGAAATTGAAGAAACTGAAAAGATTTTAACGGCTCTTCGCAATAACGGCATTAACTGTGCTGAAATCACCTTCCGTACTGCTTGTGCGGCTGAAGCAATTTCACTTGCTTGTAAATTGTTTCCCGATATGTCAGTAGGTGCAGGCACCGTTATTAACGCCGAACAATGTAATGCGGCGCTTGAAGCAGGCGCACAGTTTATTGTTTCCCCCGGTCTTTCTGTTGCCGTTGCTAACATTTGTAAGGAAAATAATATCCCTTACTACCCCGGTTGTGTAACCCCTACCGAAATTATGCAAGCGCTTGAACTTGGCATTACTACCGTTAAGTTCTTCCCTGCTAATGTTTACGGCGGTCTTAAGGCATTAAAGGCTTTATCAGCACCATTCCCGCAGGTAAAATTCATTCCTACAGGCGGTGTTGACAGAAGCAACATTGATGAGTTTTTAGCATTTGATAAAATTGAAGCTATCGGCGGTAGCTTTTTTGTAAAAGAATCACTTGACAAAATGGAGGGCAAATAAAATGAAAAGAATAGTAACCTTCGGCGAAATTATGCTTCGCCTTGCACCCAACGGATATTACCGTTTCTTCCAAAACGACCAAATGCAAGCCACCTTTGGCGGCGGTGAAGCAAACGTTGCGGTTTCTCTTGCTAATTACGGTATGGATAGTGTTTATGTAACAAAGCTTCCTAAACACGCTATAGGTCAGGCTGCAGTTGATTCTCTTCGTTATTTTGGCGTAGATACAACCAAAATTGTACGTGGCTGCGAACGTGTTGGTATTTACTACCTTGAAAAAGGTGCTTCACAGCGTGGCTCGGTTTGTATTTATGACCGCGCATATTCAGCAATTCAAATGGCTAAGCCCGAAGACTTTAACTGGGATGAAATTTTTGAAGGCGCTGACTGGTTCCACTTTACCGGTATCACCCCCGCTTTAGGCTCTAACGTTGTTGAAATTTGTAAGGATGCTTGTAAGGCTGCAAAGGCTAAGGGCGTTAAAATTTCTTGCGACCTTAACTATCGTGGTAAGCTTTGGACCCGTGATGAAGCACGCGCTGCTATGACCGAGCTTTGTAAGTATGTAGACGTTTGCATTTCTAACGAAGAGGATGCTAAGGACGTATTCGGTATTGAAGCTGAAGGTACAGACATTTACGGCGGTAAATTAAACCACGAGGGCTACAAGAGTGTTGCTAAACAGTTAGCTGACAAATTTGGCTTCGAAAAGGTTGCGATTACCCTTCGTACCTCTATTAGTGCAAGTGATAATGACTGGGCAGGTATGCTTTACGATGGCGAAAACTACTGCTTCTCGAAATCTTACCATCTCCACATTGTTGACCGCGTAGGCGGTGGCGATAGCTTTGGCGGCGGTCTTATCTATTCACTTCTTTCAGGCAAATCTAGTCAGGAAGCAATTGAATTTGCAGTTGCAGCTTCTGCTCTTAAGCATTCAGTTGAAGGCGACTACAACCGTGTATCAGTAAGTGAAGTTGAAAAGCTTGCAGGCGGCGACGGAAGCGGCCATGTTCAAAGATAATTATAGATAAATTAAAAACCGCAGTCGTTTGACTGCGGTTTTTTTAGTTTACACGTTCATATTCTCTCTCATCGCTTGAAAAAGAAAGCACTAAGCTATTGTTAGAATTTGTAAAACTATATTCAATTTCTGTATAATCAGGGTCAATATCAAGCATAATGAATAATTTATCATCTTCAAATTTATAAATGCCGGATTCAAACAAAGCATCACTAATAATATTTACACAATTATCTATAAAGTTATCATCATAATCAGGTAATGCTGCTTTTAAAACATTAGTGGCATTAGTATAACTGATATCAGCCGAATAGCTTAAATCATTTTGAAAATTGGTTATTACGTCAATATAAATCGGACCAACAAGCTCAATGTTATTTTGAACAAGAATTTCGCATACATCAACCTTTGTTTTCCATTTACCTAAAATTAGCTCATTTGCAGGCTTAACGGTCACAATAGGCTTATCAGGTTCTACAGGCTTTGAAGGTGTACTCGGTTCTTGATTGTTTTCAACAGGCTTACTTTCTTCTTGTTTATCTTCTTTGGGCTTGCTTTCGGTAGTATTATTACCGCTAGGGGTCGATACAGTCGGTTTTGAATTATCCCCTTGTGTATTAGTGTTATTATTCTTTTTATTGCAAGCAACAAATGAAACAATAAGAAGCATAGCCATTAAAAATGCTAATAATTTATTTAAATGTTTCACAAAATCACTTCCTTTATATTCGTATAAAAGTATGTTATAATTGTACAAATAATATATTTTAAAGTCAATTACAAAATAATTACGATTTAATTACAAATTTTAACCAACTCTACGGTTAGTTTGTTTATTTAAAGCGTTTATATAGGTATAATTTATTTGAAAGGAGTGCTGATTATTTATGGACAGCAAAAAAATCGGTAGCTTTATTGCTGAAAGAAGAAAAGATTTAGGATTAACACAGTTAGAGCTTGCAAACAAATTAAATATAACCGACCGTGCAATTTCTAAGTGGGAAAATGGCCGTGGACTGCCTGATATATCCTTAATTAAGCCGTTATGTGATGAGCTTAAAATAACTGTTAATGACCTTTTGAGCGGAGAAAAGCTTCAGGAAAGCGAAATTAAAGCAAAAGCAGAGGAAATTATAATCAACACTCTTGATTATTCAAAGAAAAAGCAAAAAAATTACATTAAGATAATTACAGCATCAATTCTTATAATTACATTACCTATTATAACATTAATTTCAATGTTTTTAATTGATTTAAACCGAATGTATAATAACGAACAGGTTGTTTTTGGTACGTGGGGGTTTGATTATACCGCTCCTATTGATTTGAGCACTGAAAAAATTGAAATTGCAATTGAAAATTATATGGCAAACTGTGAAAAACCAAAGCACAATGAAAAGTATTTTATTGCAAGTCATATTTACCTTATTGATGAAACACTTAAAAAAACCGAATACGGTGTTTACGCATGGATTAAAGGTGAAAGCTGGTTAAAAAACGAAAACGGCGAGCTTGAAAATTTTAGCGGTTTTTCAATACCGTGTAAATTTATAGTAAAACGAAGCAATGATAACTATACTATTTCAGATGTTATAGCACCACGTGACGGAAGCTATTATCCTAAAGATTTAAAGCGTATATTTCCTGCTTATATTATTTATGAATTAGATCAAGTGTATGAAAATGGAACAGTTGAAAGGCTTGAACTTGAAATAAAAGAGCAAGTTTCATTATATTATCATTCAAATATGGAATAGAAAATAATAACCCACAAAAAATATGTGGGTTATTTAAATTTAATGGTTGACTTTTAAAATTAGTTATGTTAAAATAATTTAGTCGCACGGAGAGGTATCGAAGCGGTCATAACGAGGCGGTCTTGAAAACCGTTTGGCGCAAGCCACAAGGGTTCGAATCCCTTCCTCTCCGCCATTTTTAATTTAATACGCGATACAGCGTTTAGCAATTTGGAGTAGTACTCAAGTTGGTGACGAGGCGCCCCTGCTAAGGGCGTAGGCCGGCTAAACCCCGGTGCGAGAGTTCAAGTCTCTCCTACTCCGCCAGCAAAAAGAGCTTTGTCGAAAGACAAAGCTCTTTTTGCAACTAAGTGTGCCTTTCAGCGCGTGAAGTTTGCTTCGCAAGTGAAGTTGTCCTACGGACAGTGAAGTTTCTTCGGAAGTGAGTGGCGCACTTAACTTCACTTTGTATGTCAGCACAAAACTTCATTATGCCTACGGCATAACTTCACATCGGCATCAGCCGATACTTCACTAAAAATTGTAAGAGGTTGACAAATAATACTTTAAGTGTTAAAATTTTAAAAGATCTCCGTTATAAAACAACAATAACGGGGATTATTATTTTTATAGGAGGATTAATTATAATGAACGAAGAAATTAAAGAGCTTCAAGAAGAAATTTTGGAACTAATAGCAAATAAAAAACTTCAAAATTTAAAACAAATTTTGTCGGAAATTAATCCTGCCGATATTGCCCTTATTTTAGATGAAATTGACGAAAAAGATTTACCCGTTGTTTTCCGTATTTTACCAAAAGAGCTCGCGGCTGAGGTATTCGCTTATATGGAAAGCGATAGTCAGGAATTTTTAATTTCTAAATTTAACGATAAAGAGCTTAAATCGGTTCTTGATGAGCTTTTTATTGATGATACAGTTGATATCATTGAAGAAATGCCTGCAAGCGTTGTAAAGCGAATTTTGACGCAAACCAATGCAGGTACACGCAAGGTAATTAACCAACTGCTTGCCTACCCTGATGACAGTGCTGGCAGTATTATGAATACCGAATATATCGACCTTAAAAAAACAATGACGGTTAAGGAAGCATTTGAAAGAATTCGCCGTCGTGGTGTTGACAGTGAAATGATATACACCTGTTACGTTACCGACTCAAGACGGCATCTATTGGGCATTGTTTCTGTGCGTGATTTACTTTTAAATGAATATGACGCCATTATTGAGGATATAATGGAAGAAAACGTAATTTTTGCAAACACCCTTGACAACAAGGAATCAGTTGCGGCTATGTTTGAAAAATACGACTTTATGGCTTTACCAATCGTTGATACAGAAAATCGTCTTATTGGTATTGTAACAGTTGATGATGCTATTGACGTTATTCAGGAAGCAGCAACTGAGGATATTGAAAAAATGGCGGCTATTTCCCCTACTGATAAGCCATATTTAAAAACCGGTGTGTTTTCAACCTTTAAATCACGTATTATTTGGCTTATGATACTTATGATATCAGCCACATTTACTGGGGCAATAATTTCAAGCTTTGAAGAAAAACTCACATTTGTTCCCGCTTTGATAGCGTTTATTCCAATGCTTATGAATACTGCAGGTAATGGTGGCAGTCAGTCTTCTGTTACTGTTATTCGTGCACTTTCGCTTGGCGACATTCAGTTTACTGACATTTTCCGTGTGATTTGGAAGGAACTTCGTGTTGCCTTAATTTGCAGTGTTGCATTATCAATTGTTAATTTCGCAAAAATGTATTTAATTGATTATTTAATCTTTCATAATTTTGACCCTGGGCGTCAAATTGAAGAAATTTTAGTTGTTTCAATTACGTTATTCATTGCTATTATTGTTGCAAAGGTTGTGGGCTCGGTTTTACCGATTATAGCCAAAAAGCTTGGCGCTGACCCTGCAGTTATGGCAAGTCCATTTATTACAACCATTGTTGACGCTGTTTCACTTATTGTTTACTTTAATGTAGCAGTTTTATTATTGAATATATAAAAAAGACATCCTTAACGGATGTCTTTTTTAATTTAGTCTTCTATTGCGGCCTTGCGAGTCATAACATCATATAGCTTTTTGCAGTCGAATTTGGGCGCACGGTCATAGGTGTAAAGACCGTTTTGCTCCTGTTCAACGTCAGTAAGCTGTGTATAACACAAAGCAAACATTTCGTAGTTATCAAGTAAAGCATCGGTAAGGCCTTTAAAGCGGTCATAAAATTCATCAAGAGTTTTAGGACCATTACCATAGCCCCAGCCGCCTTCTTCGGGTGCATACTTAATCTATCAAGCTTTAATTCCTCGGCTAATGCAATCCAACGGTCAGTAAGCTCATGCGGATGAATTATAAGCTCCATTTTATTTGTTTTTTTATAATAACACCTTGAAAGAATTATTTGCCAATTATACTGTTTCGATATTCTGTATTAATTATAAAAAACAATAAATAAAAACGCAACTCTAATTTCTATTTTAAACTTTGCAAAAACTACTTTTTAATATTCAATAAATGCGCAATACCGGGTATTGTTTCACCCTGTAATGAGGAGGTTGGCGACAATAATGCCCCCGTCGACACAAACAAAATGTTTTTAAACTGATTTTCTTCAAAACGATGCATTACAAATGAAGCTAAAACTGATGCCGAGCAACCACAGCCTGAGCCACCTGCATGAACATCCTGATTATCGACACTAAAAATTATATTCCCACAGTCAGCGTGTCTACAACGAAGGTCATACCCTTCTTTATCCATAAGCTCATATAACAGTTCGGTTCCAACCCGACCGAGATCACCCGTATAGATAATATCATAGTCTTCGGGCGAAGTTTTGGTGTCCTTAAAAAATTGACTAATGGTTGAGGCTGCAGCAGGTGCCATAGCAGCACCCATATTGTTAGCATCCGTTATTCCAAGGTCTTGAATAGCGCCGAACGTAACGGCATTTATATATGGCATATTTTTCCCTTTTCCAATTACAAGAGCGCCCGAACCTGTAACAGTCCATTGTGCAGTAGGTGTACGTTGATTTCCGTAATTGAGCGGAAAGCGATATTGCCTTTCCGCCGAACAAAAATGTGAAGAAGTTACTGCTATTGCCTTATCAGCCGCACCGCAGTCGACAAAAATTGATGCCAGTGCAGTGGACAGCGCCATTGTTGAACACGCACCGTAAAGACCAATAAAAGGTATTTGGAAATCACGAAGCCCAAATGATGAGCCAATACATTGATTTAATAAATCACCTGCAAAAATTTTATCAATATCCTCTGGCTTTAGATTTGATTTTTTAAGTGCAATTTCAACCGCTGTTGTTTGCAATTTGCTTTCAGCTTTTTCATAGCTTTCTTCGCCAAAGTAACTGTCATCAATATAAGTATCAAATTCGTTTGATAAAGGCCCTTCATGCTCTTTTTTACCCACAATTGAGCCATAACCTATAATTGTTGGTTTGTTTTCTAAAATAACTGTTTTTCCAAGTTTTTTTACCATAATTGAACCCTCTTTAAAGTTTTTAATTATTATTAGTAAAAAAGCTTGAAATATAACAAAACCCACCGATTAAGGTGGGCTTTAAAATTTAAATAATTATTTCCTTTTTGTGATTTTCGATACCGCAAATATCATTAATAATAACACTTGCTTCGCCTTTAATACCATCGGTTTCAAAAATAACAATTTCATTTTCTTCCTTTAACAAAGCGCCGGGAATATATAGCGCTTTTAAAGGACCAAAATCCCAATATCTGCCAATATTAAAACCGTTAATATAAATAACACCTTTTGTTAAATTATCGAAATGAACAAAGCATGAATTTTTATTTTCAGCTTTAAACGTTCCTTTGAAGAATGCAGGACATTTTACATCGGTACCTTGTGAATATTTAACCGAAGAAACATCATCAAGTTCCAAACAAGTGACATCCCAGTTAAAAGTAACCTTACCCGGTGTGCGAATACCGTTACCTTTACACTCAGTCAAAACAACAGCACCGTCAATTCCCTTTCGATCGCCGATATAGGTCTTTTCACCGTAGCATATTCTACCCATATTCTCAACCAAAATGTCAAGTCTATCACCTATTTCAATGCGTTTAGGAAGCTGAATTACAGCATCATCGCTTTGAACACGACAAGCAACGTCGACATATTCGCCATTTAAAAAAACTTGTGCGCGGTCGTGAATTCCAATAAGCTTAACCAAATCAAGATGAGTGTTATGCTTAAAGGTTTTGCTGTAAAGAATATAACCGCTCCATTGACCAAATTCTTCCATTGTCTCAACAGTGACGCTTTTATAAGATTTACCCATACTCAAATTATCAAACAAAGCAGAAGACTGTGTAAGACAAACCTTACCAATATTTTGAAGTACAGGAGATTTCGGCATTTCAATGGGCGCTGGACCGTGGTCACGCTCCATCATTTCCTTAATAGCCATATATCGTTCAGTATAGCCGCCCCATTCGGTTATTGCAGCATCATAATCATAGCTTGTAATTACAGGATTAAAATTAAGAGCGGTTGAATTCATATAATCCTGTGCACCGTTTGTAAAACCGAAATTTGTTCCACCGAAAATCATATACATATTAAAGCTGGATTTGTATTTTTCGATCATATCAAGGCTTTTCTGAAAAGCTTCAGCGGGAATGTTTGTACATTCCTTATAACCCCAGTCAGTAAAATTACCTGCCCAATATTCAGCAACAAAATACGGACAGTCGAGTGTGTCCATAAATTTAAAATGACCATCGCCAAGTGACCAAATTCCGCCTTCGTCAATACCTTGAACAATGTGCTTGCCGCTTCTGCCGGTAGAAGTATAATAATTGTTACCGCCGTCAGCCGCAAAGTATAGGCATTCCATTTTTTCATCAATAAAGACCTTTTCAAGCTCTCGTAAGTAATTAATATCATCACCAAAAGAGCCATATTCATTTTCGACTGCCATTGCAATTATAGGACCGCCGTTTACATCAAGATAAGGTCTTATTTTTTTAAATAAAATATGTAACCATTCTTTCAAAAAAGTGATGTATGGCTCGCTCATACAACGAGGACGAATTTTATATTCACGCTTTAAAAGCCACGATGGCAAACCGCCGTTTTCCCATTCGGCACAAATGAACGGACCCGGTCTAACTATAACTTTAAGTCCAACCTTTTGCGCAGTTTTTAAAAAGCGTTCAATATCAAGCATACCGCTAAAATCATACTCGCCTTTATGCTTTTCGTGCAAATTCCAACAAGTGTAGGTTTCAACCGTATTAAGACCACAAGCTTTAATTTTAAGCATAATATCTTCCCAGTATTCAGGAAGCGCCCTAAAATAATGAAAAGCACCGCTTTGAATCAAAAACTCTTCGCCGTCTAAATAAAATTTTTTATCCTTAAACGTAAGCAATAAAATCGCCCCCCAATTTAAGTTTATTGTATCATAAATTGATATGTTGTCAATATAAGAAAACCGACCATATTACAGGTCGGTTTAACTTAAACTTTCTTTAATACAAAGGCTGAGCGTGACGGAATATAAAGTTTAATACATTCCCTGCCGTCAATTATTTCGGTTTTATAAACATATTCTTTATCAACGCGGTTATGACCGCCAAAATCACTGTCATCAGTTGATAAAATCACTTTATATTCACCGCTTTGGGCAGGAATAGCATAACCTTCAAACGACTTATAAGGATGGAAATTATAAACAAATAATTTATCTTCCTTTTTATATGCTAAAATTTTATCATCTTCATGGATTAATGAAAGGTCGGCCTTGGATTTTAGAATTTTTTCCTTTTTAAGAAAAGAAATCATAGCCTTATCAAATTCATTAAGTCCCATATACAAAAGGTCTGGATTGTCAACTAAATTCCATTGTCTGCGACAGTAGTGATAACTCCATCCGTTGCCCTCACGTGGAAAATCAATCCATTCGGGATGACCAAATTCATTGCCCATAAAATTAAGGTAACCGTCACCTGCAAGTGATGAAGTAACAAGACGAATCATTTTGTGAAGGGCAATTCCGCGGTAAATAACCGAATCATTCGTTCCTTTATTCATAGAGGTATACATATTAGCATCACACAAGCGGAACATTATGGTTTTATCACCTACTAGCGCCTGATCGTGCGATTCACAGTAACCTATCACCTTTTCCTTCGGACGACGGGAATTAAGCTCCCACCACAAATTACCCATATTCCAATAATCATCCGAAATATCCTTGAGGTATTTAATCCACAAATCAGGTACACCCATAGAAAGTCGATAATCAAAGCCGATTCCGCCATATTTAATGGGAAGGCACATACCCGGCATACCCGACATATCTTCAGCAATAGTAATTGCTTTTGGATTAATTTCTTTAATAAGGTCGTTGGCGAGCATTAAATATGTGATGGCGTCCGTATCGGTATTCATTGAAAAATACATATCATAATTAACAAATGCACTTCCTAAACCGTGATCGTGGTAAAGCATAGAAGTAACACCATCAAAACGGAAGCCGTCAAAATGGAATTCATCCATCCAATATTTAACATTTGAAAGCAAAAAGTGTAAAACCTCATGCTTTGCGTAATTAAATAGCTTCGTTCCCCAAGCGGGATGATCACCCTTGCCACCCGCATGAAAATACTGATAATCAGTACCGTCAAATTCGTTAAGGCCTTCGTTTGTGTTTTTAACAGCGTGGGAATGAACAATATCTAAAAGCACAGCAATACCCATTTTATGCGCTTTATTGATTAAATATTTTAGCTCATCTGCTGTACCAAAGCGTGAAGAAGGTGCAAAAAAGTTAGAAACCTGATAGCCGAACGAGCCATAATACGGGTGCTCCATTACAGCCATTATTTGAATTGTGTTATAACCAAGTTTTTTAATACGTGGCAAAATGTTATCGGCAAATTCAGTATAAGTGCCAATGCCATATTTATCCTGTGCCATACCGATATGACATTCATAAATAAGCGGTGTTTTAGGCATTTTAAACTTATCGTCATCCCAAGGATACAAGTTGGAAATTTCACAAACCTCGGCGCACCAAAGGTACGTCACCTCATCTTGTACAACCCTTGTCGCATAAGATGGCACACGACGTAAAATTTGACCGTTTTTTTCAACAATAGCCTGTACCTTCATACCATTACGAAGTTCATTGCCTAAATATATTTCAAAAACGCCGTTTTCAAGACGTGTCATTTCGTTTTTAAAAATATCCCAACCATTGTAATCACCCGTTAAAAACATACGGTCAGCGGCGGGTGCCCATTCGCGATAAACCCATCCGTCATTTGTTTTGTGAAAGCCAAAATAATGATGACCGTTCGCAAAATCCATTAAACTGCCATTACCGCAAAGCTCAAGCTTTTTTTGGGTAAAATTATTCATACGGGCACTCAAATCGTCCTTATATGGAGTTAAATACGGATCGATTTTAATTATTTTTGGTATCATTTAAGCACTCTCACTTCCTGTTTGGAATTCTTTAAATATTATAACACAAATAAACCATACTTGCAACGGGAATAATTTGCCGAAAAGCGTTGCATTTTAAAACATACAATGTTATAATTTTATGTAAAAATAATTTAATTAATGGTGACCTATGATTGTTGAAAAGATTAATACACCCGTTACAAAAGAATGTGATGTTTTGGTCTGCGGCGGTGGCTTTGCAGGAATCTCGGCATCACTTGCTGCCGCAAGACAAGGTAAAAAAGTTATTTTACTTGAAAAAATGTTTATGCTTGGCGGTCTAGCAACAGCAGGTATTGTTACAATATATCTTCCCTTGTGTGATGGTCTCGGCAGACAGGTATCATTCGGCATTGCAGAAGAACTTTTACACCTTTCAATTAAAATGGGAGCCGAAGATAAATATCCTGAAAACTGGCTTGATAACATTGGAAGTAAAACTGATAACGATAAACGTTTTGAAGTGCAATTTAACCCACAGCTTTTTGCAATTTTAAGTGAACAATTACTTCTAAGTGAAGGTGTGGAAATTCTTTATGGCAGTTATGCTGTCGCAACTGATATAAACGAACAGCGAATAAATGCTGTCATAATCGAAAATAAAAGCGGTCGGCAAGCGATCAAGGCTACCACCGTTATTGATGCTACTGGTGATTGTGATATTGCAAACTTTTCAGGTGTGACTTGCGAATGCTTTAAGCAAGGCAATGTTCTTGCCGCTTGGTATTATTCAACCGGTGAAGACGGATATAAGCTTAATATGCTCGGCTTTTGTGACATACCCGACGACCAAAAGGGTGAAAATTATAGTCAAACACATTTAGTTAACCGCCGTTTTACCGGTCTTGACGGTGAGGAATTATCTGATATGACACAGCTTTCCCACGCTTCAATCTTAAATGATATAATTAAAAAGCGCAAAATTGATGAAAATATATTTCCAACCACAATTGCAACTACACCTCAAATAAGAATGACAAGAAAAATTGTTGGTGAATATACACTACACGACACCGAACAACATAAGTATTTTGAAGATTCAATTGGTATGGTGTCTGACTGGCGAAAACGCGGTCCAGTATATGAAGTGCCTTTTAGAACACTATATTCGAGTGAAATGAAAAATCTTATTGTTGCAGGCAGATGCACAAGTGTGACTGACAGTATGTGGGATATAATGCGTGTTATTCCCTGCTGTGCCGTTACGGGCGAGGCTGCAGGTGTGGCCGCTTCAATTACTGATGATTTTTCACAAACTGACATTGTTATGCTTCAAGACATTTTAAGGCAAAACGGTGTAATATTACACGAAAATGAATTATAAGCAGGTGAAATAATGCAACAAAATTTAGCGAAGGTTAATGTTATATACGTTATACTTTTATCCCTTGCGGTAAACTCATTTATGCTAATTAAATATGTAACACCTTGGCTTATTGCCGCTTTTTTACCGATTTATACCTTTGTTTTTTTATTTGCGGGTATAAGAATTCCTAAAACTAAGAATATAAGATGGCGTATTTGCTTTCACGGCGCTGCAATGCTTTCTATATTTTTGTACAGCGCTATAATTTCAATTTTTTATCACATCATACTTGCCTGCTTTACAATACCTAATAGTTATTGGGATTTAATTTTTAGTCTTTTAATTTGTTATACCTTTATGTCGCTTTTCTTCTTAGGCGCGGTTATTTGCGTTTATACAACCTCAATACAGCTTGGAATTATGCTTCGTGTTTTAGGTGTTCTTTTATGGCTAGTTCCGGGTGCAAATTTAATCGTTTTATATTACATACTTAAAACAATTTTTAAGGAAATTGAATTTGAAACCGCTAAGGAAGAAATTAACGAAAATCGACGTCATTTGAAGCTTTGCGCAACTAAGTACCCCATTTTGTTGGTTCACGGTGTATGCTTTCGTGATCAAAAACATCTTAATTATTGGGGACGAATTCCAAATGAACTTTTTATAAACGGTGCAAGGGTATTTTACGGTAATCAGCAATCGGCAATTGCTATTAAAGAAAGTGCTGAAGAGCTTAATGCACGTGTAAAAGAAATTTGCGAAAGCTTTGGCTGTGAAAAGCTTAATATTCTTGCACATTCTAAGGGCGGGCTTGACTGCCGTTATGCTATTGAAAACTTGGGAATGGGTAAGTACGTTGCATCCCTTACAACAATCAGCACACCGCATAAAGGCTGTGAATATGCAGACTATCTATTAACCAAAATACCAGAAAAAACCAAGAATTTTATTGCCACACATTATAATAACACCCTTAAAAAGCTTGGTGACCATAAACCCGACTTTTTAGCCGCAATGCAGGATTTAACTGCTTCGGCTTGCACTGAATTTAATAAAAAGCATCCCACACCCGATTATTTCTTTACACAAAGCATCGGTTCGCTTTTACCTAAAAACGCACGTTTTGGTGATACGTTTGATATAACTACACGCTTTATACAAAAATCGGACGGTACAAATGACGGTCTTGTAGGTGAGGATTCTTTCCCTTGGGGTGAAAAGTTTACCCTTATTTCTTCCCGTAAAAACTATGGTGTTTCGCACTGTGATATAACCGATTTATTCCAAAAGAATATTGAAGGCTTTGACGTTAGGGAATTTTATGTTAATATGGTTAATGACCTTAAAAAACGTGGACTTTAAAAGGTGATAATTATGATAAATACTTATGAAGTTTTTACCGACGTACTGGTTTTGGGAAGTGGTCCTGCAGGCTTTGCGGCTGCATATACAGCCGCAAAAAACGGTGCCAAAGTAATTTTGGTTGAACAAGGCGGAGATATTGGTGGTATTTCAACAAGCGGTATGATGAGCCATTGGACAGGCACCTGCGGCAGTCCACTTTATCATGAAATTCTTAAACGTAGTGCCGAACTTAACGAAGGTGAACAAAAAGGTAAAATAACCATAAATATCGACCCTGAAAAACTGAAAACATTATATCTGGAAATGCTTTGTGAAGTCGGCTGTAAAATTATGCTTTACACATTTGCTTGTGACGCTATTTGCGACGGCGACAAGGTTTTGGGTGCAACCGTTGTAAATAAGTCGGGCAAGACCGATATATTTGCAAAAGTAACAATTGATGCAACTGGTGACGGGGATATTGCCGCCGCTGCTGGCGCTGAATATACTTTAGGCCGCGAAAGCGATAACAAAATGCAACCCGCAACACTTATGTTCAAGGTTGGGGGAGTTGATTACAGCCGCGCCGCATTTTTAGGGTCCTTTGAATCAAAAATGCAAACCGATAAGGGTGAATTACAAGCACTTGCAAAACAGCATATTCCCCACCCCGCAGGTCATATTTTAACCTATCGTACAACACTTCCTGGAGTTGTTACTTGCAATATGACCAACTGCACCGATATTGATGGCACTAAAGCCGAAGACCTTACAAAAGCAACTTTAACCTGCCGCAGACAAATGAACAGTATTGTAAAATACTTGCGAGAATTTGTTCCGGGTTATGAAAACTGCTATATTTTATCATCTGCTTCACTAATCGGTGTGCGTGAAACCCGCCATTTTAAAGGAAAATATACTTTAAATGAGCGAGATATTTTAGAAGCTAAAGTGTTTGATGATTATGTTGTGAAGGATGCGCATTTTAATTTTGATGTGCACAATATTACAGGCGCAGGTCTTGATAAAACCGGCGTACAACACCATTTTACGCAACAAAAAGGTTATACTATTCCATATCGCTGTCTTTTACCTGAGGTAAAAGAAAACTTACTGCTTTGCGGACGTAATATTTCTGGCACACATATCGCCCATTCAAACTATCGTGTAATGCCAATTTGTGTTGGTATCGGTGAAGCGGCAGGTACCGCTGCGACAATTTCTGCATTACAAAATCGAAATTTAAACGATATTGATGCCGCTGAAATTCGTCAAAAAATTGGTATTTAATTTTCTAATAATACGGTGATATTATGAAATCAATTAAAAGTGTATATAAAATTGGTTATGGCCCGTCCAGCTCACACACAATGGGTCCTTCCTTTGCGGCGGCTGACTTTATGACAAAATACCCCGAAGCTGATTTTATAAAGGTTATACTTTACGGTTCTCTTGCAAAAACAGGCAAAGGTCACGGAACTGACCGCGCAATTATTGACACACTTTCTGATATAAAAAACGAGGTTAATTTCAATACATCAACCCCAACCGACGTTCATCCTAACACTGTCGATTTTATTGCATTTAAAA
Organism: Clostridia bacterium; assembly: GCA_017622555.1. Lineage (GTDB taxonomy): Bacteria > Bacillota > Clostridia > Oscillospirales > Acutalibacteraceae > UBA737. The sequence goes on along the minus strand of JAGAQV010000027.1, from coordinate 47,979 downwards.
ATGATAATGAAATTGGCAAAAAACGTTATTACAGCGTTGGCGGCGGTGAAATCAAAACCGATGACAGTAAAGAAATTTCACCAATTGAAGTTTATAAAGAAAGAAATTTCACAGAAATTGCCGAATACTGCAAATCACACAATATTCGAATAAGCGATTATGTTTTTCAGCGTGAAGGTGACGACATTAAGCCATTTTTGTATTCAGTTTGGTGCACAATGCAAAATGCTATTGAAGAAGGGCTTTCAAAGCGCGGCACTCTACCGGGCGGCTTAAACGTTGAACGTAAAGCGCAATTTTTATATAACCAAAAGCACATTGATGAAAGCCCGCAAACCCGTGAAAACCGACTCGTTTGCTCTTATGCATTTGCTGTAAGCGAACAAAATGCCGACTGTGGCATTATTGTAACTGCCCCAACCTGTGGGTCGTGCGGTGTCGTTCCTGCGGTGCTTAAATATATGAAGGACAAAAACCACTTTAGCGATGACGATATTATCCGTGCATTAGCCGTGGCAGGACTAATTGGTAATATTGTTGCAACAAACGCTTCAATAAGCGGTGCTGAATGTGGCTGTCAGGCTGAAATTGGTACAGCCTGCTGTATGGCCTCAGCTGCTTTGTGCGAACTTTTTGAAATGGGAATAGACCAAATCGAATATGCCGCCGAAGTCGCAATGGAGCATCATTTGGGACTCACCTGCGACCCAGTTGGCGGTTTGGTGCAAATTCCCTGCATTGAAAGAAACGCTGTTGCTGCGATGCGAGCAATTAACGCTTTAAGCCTTGCTAATTTTCTTTACGGCAGTCGTAAGGTTTCGTTTGACGTTGTGGTTGAAACAATGTATCAGACGGGTAAAGACCTTTCTCACCTTTACCGTGAAACAAGTGAGGGCGGTCTTGCAAAGCTGTATATTCACAAATAAAAATTTAAACCGCCCTGACAAGCTGTCAAGGCGGTTATTTTTGTAAATATTTATTTAAATAATTTAATGTTTTCTTTTTATCGGCTGACCAAAGCGGTGCAATTAAATCCTTTTTAGCACCGTCACCCGTTATTCTATGAACAACTATGTCAGGTGTTAAAACAGCAATGCAATTTTTTAGCACTTTGGCATATTGTTCAATTGTTAATACCTCTACCCTGCCGGTTTCAAATTCTTTAGCCAAACGGGTATTTTTAAGAATATGTAAAAGATGAAATTTAACACCATTAGTTCCACAGTTAACTACAAATTTGGTTGTTTGAATGGGGTCATCATTAGGTAAACCAATAATTATATGTGTTATAACATCAATGCCTGCATTTTTAAGGCGTAAAACAGCATCTTTATATATTTCAGTTTTATAGCCACGGTTTATATATTCGGCAACATTATCATTTGAGGTTTGAAGCCCCAATTCAACCGTTACGGGCTTAATCTTATTTAATTCTTTTAAAAGTTCAATTACATCATTTGGTAAACAGTCGGGTCTGGTACCAATGTTTAGCCCAACAATATAATCGGGCTTTATTGCTTGATAAAACAGCTTTTTTAAACGGCTTGCGGGAGCGTAGGTGTTTGTGAAGGACTGAAAATATGCAATATATTTACCATTTATATTCTTTGATTCTACCCTGTTTTTTGCACGTTCTAGCTGTTCTAAAATATTACTACCACTTTCAGCAAATTCGCCACCGCCTAAAGCAGAGCAAAAAATACAACCACCCGTAGAAACACTGCCGTCACGGTTAGGGCAAGTAAAACCACCATCAATAGAAAGCTTATATACCTTACAGCCATACTTTTCTTTATAATAATCATTCGTCGTTTTATACAAAAAATCACCTCGCTACAAACTGATTATAATACATTAAACTATAAAAAGCAAATACACAAAAAAGCTTGACCGATTTGGTCAAGCTTTTTTGTTAGAAAAGAGTAGTTATCCAATAAATAACCCCATAAATTACACTTGCAACTGTGCCATAGACAATCACGGGGCCTGCTATTGTAAACATCTTCGCGCCGACGCCTAAGACCATTCCTTCTGCTTGTGTCAACTTAGGACGCAGTGCTTTATGCTGTCCTTACAAGTTCAAAAAGTCCTTGCGATAATTTACACCAAAGAACTCTGCCAGCTCAACCATTTCCTCGTCCTTAATTGTATTGATTCTGGGCAGATGGGCAGTAAGCATGTAGATCTGTGCGGCCTTTTCCACAGTTTCGATCAGGCCAAAGGTCTCATCCATTGTCTTGCCGGCACTGTAGATACCGTGCATACCCCATACCACCAGTCGGAATTCCTTCATCTTCTCAGCGGTAGCTTCACCGATAGAGTTCGTTCCGCAGAGCATCCAGGGCAGAACACCCACGCCATCAGGGAATACAACGATGCACTCAGTGCACATCTCCCACAGAGTATGGGTGAACTTCTTCTCATCCAGCTCGTGAACATAGTTCATAGCCAGAGTGTGGGTAGGATGGCAGTGCATGACCACCCGGTTTTCCGGATCTACAGACAAGCGTGCCATGTGGCTCATCAGGTGGGCGGGGAACTCAGAGGTAAATTTGCCGCCGTCCTTGTAACCCCACAACAGCTCGGCAGTCCGACCATCATCAGCGATCCGAACGATACCCAGATTGGTTTCAGGGTCGCCATCCACATTCTTAAAATACTTGCCGGTGCCGGTAACAATAAATATTTTTCCGGTAATTGCAGTGGCATCAAAACCAAGAGGGATGGTACGAATGATATTATTCAGATCCAGGTACTCCCCTACTTCGACTTCGTCCAGCATATAACTGATATTGCCGCCGTTGCGCTCATCCCAACCAAGGCGGTACATATTTGCGGTGGTTTTGCGCATCTCCTCCACAAAGGGTGCATTCATAATATTCTTCATGTTATTTATCCTCTCTTGCTCTGTACTTCTTTTTCGTATAACTCGATCTGGGGTAGCCATTGGCCGTCTGCAGGCTTTCCGCAGACCCTGCAGTATTCCTCCCAAACATCCCCAAAGGGCATAGTCTTCAGCTCCTCCTGCAGGACCATAAGCTTTCCCCAGTTTCCTTCATCCTGCAGCTTCTTCAGTTCATTGTTTGGCTGCAGCAGGGCAAACAGTAGGCATTTCTGCAGATTCCGGAAGCCGGTTACCCAGGCGGATACCCGATTGATAGATGCATCAAAATAGTCCAGCGCAATAAAGACCTTGTCTAATCCGTCACAACGGACGATCTCTTTGCAGATCTCCTTTGTCTCGTCATCAAAAAGTACCACATGGTCACTGTCCCAGCGGACACCGCGGGTCACATGAAGCGCCATTTTTTTATCATAGGTCAAAATAGCAGAAATCTTATCGCTGACCACCTCTGTGGGGTGATAGTGGCCGTTATCCATCAAACTGATGCAATCAGGCCGGGAATCGGCATATTTCAGGCACCACTCTGCAGAGCCAACGGTATAGCTTTCCACACCGATGTCAAAGACCTTGGATTCAGCGCAGGGATAGACCTTTTTTGGATCAAAGGGTTCGGACAGAATCTCGTCAAAGGACTGCTTGTAACGCAGGCGGGGCCCCAACCGATCAGCGGGAATATCCTTAAAGCCATCGCCTGTCCAGATATTCATTACACAAGGCTGCCCCAGCTCATCAGCCAGATACTGAGAGATCCGGACGCAAGCCTTGCCGTGCTCTACCCAGAATCTGCGCGTTTCTTCGCTGGGACTGGACAGTGTCAGCGGATCGCACTTGGGGTGGCTGAAGAAGGTGGGGTTAAAATCGCAACCCAAGCCACGTTCCTTGCAGAAATCCACCCATTTTTGAAAATGCTTAGGCTCCAGCTTGTCTCGGTCTACCCAGCCACCGTTATCCTCATCAAAGATGGCATAGCTGGCGTGCAGGTTCATTTTCACCAGACCGGGCACCAAGCTGATGACCTTGTCGATATCCGCCATCAGTTCCTCCGGAGTCCGGGCGCGGCCGGGATAGTTGCCGGTGGTCTGAATGCCGCCGGTCAGGGGTTTTGTGGGGTCAGTATCAAATCCACGTACATCGTCACCCTGCCAGCAGTGCAGGGCCACAGGAACTGTTTTCAGTTTTTCGATAGCAGCATCCGCATCGATGCCTATATTCAAATACTTTTGTTTTGCTTCTGCGTAGCTCATAAGTTTACCTCCATCTGTATTTTAAGATTGCCCAGAGCGGTAGCCTCAATAGGCAATGCAACTACTTCTTTGCCGGTAGCTTCTTCCGTCAGGCGATTCAAAAAAGCATTCTTTGCGCCGCCGCCCACGATATAAAGCTTCTTATAACGGCACCCCGTATTGGCTTCTAATTCCGTAATAGCCTGCTTATAACTGACTGCCAACGAGCGGTAAGCGCAACGGAAATAATCGCCACGGGTGGCAAGTCCATTCCCGGTTGCCTGGTCGAAAGCAGCTCTCATGCTCTTAGGTGCAAAAAACTCCGGTGCATTGGCATCCACCACATGTTCACACACACTTTCTTCTGCCAGCTTTACGATTTCCGGGAATTTCATATCCGGGCACAGCTCTCGCTGCAACTCATTTACCAGCCACATGCCCATAATATTTTTCTGGTAGCGGTTGTAACCCACTCCGCCCTCGTTAGAGTAATTGGCTTTTTCGCTCCCTGTGTCTGTAATAGGCTTAGGCGTCTTAACGCCCAACAAAGACCATGTGCCGGAGGAAATATAAAGATGGGTCCCCTCCATAGGAATCCCCTCCACCGCAGAACCGGTATCATGGGTGGCGCACAACACCACTTTACAATTTCCGCCAACAGTTTGCGCAATCTCAGGTCGGAGCATTCCCAGAACCGTTCCCGGCTGACGCAGCTTGGGGAACAAATGTCGGGGGTAACCCAGCACATCTACGATTTCCACATCAAACTCGCCGGACTGGGCATTGACCATGCCCATAGTTGTGGCGTTGGTATACTCCCTTGCTTTGATGTCGCAGAGCTTCCACAACAAGTACTCCGGCATCATCAATACATCGGTAACGCCGTCCAACCGCCCGTTCCTCTTGTCATCATATAATTGATAGATGGTGTTAAAGGGTTGGAACTGACAGCCAGTACGGCGATAGAGCTCTGCAAAAGGCATAACTTTATGTACCTGCGGGATCTGCGCCTCAGTACGACTGTCCCGGTATGCGTAAACCGGCAAAACTTCTTTGTCTCCCTTCAGTAAAACATAATCCACACCCCAGGTATCGATAGACAGGCTTTTGATTTCCGAATATTGCTGGAATGCCTCCATTACACCTGCCACAACATTCGAAAAGAGCTTATGTACATCCCAGACAAGGTGTCCATCTTCTTCCTTAACGCCGTTGGGAAAACGGTATACTTCCTTTGTGATAATCGTGCCGTTTTCCTTCCAGCCAACGATATGCCGCCCGGAAGATGCACCAATATCTATTGCAAGATAATGCTCCACAAAAAAACCTCCTACTTTCCATACTGCTACTATTTTAGCATGGTAGCAGGAAAAACAGGAGGTCTTTTGTTTTCTAAATTAGTGTCCTCTCTTGCAACCGGTAATCCCTAGGTGACATTCCATAAGCCTCCGCAAAGATACGGTGGAAATAACTAATATTTTCATATCCCACCGCAGCAGAAATATCCGCCACATTCCGATCCGTGTTTTTCAGCAGAAATGCAGCCTGCGCAAGCCGCTTTTCCTGCACCAATCGGGTATAGGTCTTTCCGGTTTCCCGTTTGATCTCACGGGAGAGCCAGGATGGATCGTAGTGCAGCCTTTGGGAAATCTCCGCAAAGCTGCCTTGGACATAGTTGGTTTCCACATAGCGAAGCACCTGAAATACCGCTGCATCTTCTTGATCTTCATTTGCAAGCATTTCCGTGTATCCCATCAACTGCAAAAACAGCAGTGCCATGGTTGTCTGGCTTATTTTCCGTCTGTTGGGTGTTTCCTCAAGAAGCGTCCAAAGAAGATTTTCTACCAGGTTTTGAATCGGTTTTAGGCCGGAAACATTGAAATGCAGGTATCCCCTCCCGGTGTTCTGTCCACAAAGGCAGTCCACAAGAAACTTTCTAAGGGGTGTTTCCTCTTCACCAATGGCAATCAAAGTCGTGGCAAAGAAATCAGGCAACACGATAAAATTAACCGCTACATCTTCCTCCTCCGCTTTGCAAACCTCATGGGTCACACTCTGACTGAGAAACAAAAGATCCCCCTGTTCCAAAATTATGGTCTTGCCATTGACAATATGGGTCGTCTGTCCGGCACACATATATACCACTTCCACATAGTCGTGTGTATGCTCCGGAAAATGTATAAAACGGGTATGGGGACGAATCGTGATCAGCTTGCCGGCCGCAAGAAGCTTCTTTGCATTAACGGTGTTAGATTGCCCCTGCATATAAATGTCGCGGTCAATGGAGGATTTTCCATCCAGGATTGCTTTTTCCTCAGCAGTAATCCCTTGTAAATAAGCCAACATCTCTTTATTCATCCTATCACCCCTTTTTTTGCTATCGACCTTTCATGCATTCAATATAACACAAAAAAAGCATAAGTGCAAGACGTGTTACTTGCACCTATGCATACTCTGTATTTTATCCTGACATAATTCTATAAAATGAAGGTCCATAACCAATATATCAGTCCATACACCACGGACGCAGAGATACCGTACACGATCACTGGTCCTGCTATTGTAAACATCTTTGCGCCGAGGCCTAAGATCCAGACCTCTGCTGCTGTCAATATAGAACACAGTAATTTCTATTGGGATGTAACGAGTTCCTTTCGGAACTGGGTTGGCGTTATGCCAAAGCGCATTTTGAATCTTCTTAAAAAATTTGGAACATCTTCAAAGCCACTTTCTGCGCAAATTTCCGAAACAGAGAGTGTGGAACAGATCAGCATTTTTTTCGCATGATTAAATCTCAGTGAATCTATGTACTCCCCATAATTCACCTGCATTTCCTTTTTGAAAAGCGCAGAAGCATAGGAGGGTGTTAACCCGGCATATTTTGCCGCAGCACTTAATGTTGCATTATTCTGAAAATGATATAACGCATAAAAATGCATTTTAGAAACCGAATCGCTTAAATTTTGAGCCCCTAATGATGGCAATAACTGAGATAATTTCAGCAAAAGACATTTCAACAAAGTTGCACAGTACTGCCTTTGATTACCTGCCTGTGTTATTTCGGTTAAAAGCATTTCAAAAAATGGTTGCATTTGCGGCTCAATGGCAATTGCTTTCGGTGATGAATAAAGGAAGAACGGCTTCAGTGTTGAAAAATCAACAAGTTGCTCCGAAAACATTACATTGATAACCTCCACCCCTTTAGATTTTACACTATGACAGTCCAACGGTGTCATAAAAAACAACATCCCCTTTTTCATCTCAAAGGTTTGACCGTTTAGTATGCAGCTACCGCTTCCATTCAATACGTATTCTATCTCGCAAAATTCATGAAAATGGGCAGAATGGTTTCCTGTAATATGTTTTTGAGAGGCGACCATGTCATTGTTACCGATAAACGTACTTTTAGATAGTTTTTTCATTCTAACACATCTCCTTAATATGAGTATACCAAAAATCGTAAAAAAAAACAATACCTATCAAAGTAAAGACATTGTCTGCTTTTTTATTTTAGGTATAATAAAATAAAAACGTATTCTGTAAGGGGTTATGTTAAAATGAAAAGAGACACTTATTATTTGGTTGGAAATGCTCATTTAGATCCCATGTGGCAATGGCGCAGACAATACATCTAATTGGGATCAGGTGCTGTTTACTGAATATTCCCAAAAGATTAATGGAGAAGAAATGCTATGAAAATATTAGCTTTTGATATTGGCGGCACCAAATGTGCTGTAACTACCGCCCTTTGGGATGGGAATCATATTGAACTGCTGCGAACCGAAACGATTCCTACAGATTTGCAAATCACCCCCGAGAAAATGATTCAAAAACTCATTCTTCTGGCTGACAGTATTGCGGATGGTAAACCCGATGCCATTGGTATTTCCTGTGGCGGTCCGCTGGACTCCCAAAAGGGCGTGATCTTAGGTCCTCCTAACCTGCCCGGTTGGGATCATGTGGAGATCGTAAAGATTTTATCAAATCATTATGGTGTACCCGTCAAACTGCAAAATGATGCCAACGCTTGCGCCTTGGCAGAATGGAAATTCGGTGCCGGCCGAGGAGCGCAAAACGTTGTATTTTTGACTTTCGGCACAGGGCTTGGCGCCGGTTTGATCCTGAATGGAGAGCTATACTGTGGCGCCAGCAATAACGCAGGTGAAGTTGGGCATATACGCCTTGACCGTTTTGGGCCGGTTGGTTATGGTAAAGCAGGATCTTTCGAGGGTTTTTGTAGTGGAAACGGACTTTCCCAGCTTGGATATACCATGGCTTTGGAAAAGATCCAGAAGGGTATTTACCCTATGTATTTCCAAAAGGGTATGACACCAAAGGATGTAACCGCAAAGTCCGTAGCAGATGCTGCCAAAGCAGGAGATGAAACCGCACTGGCCGTCTATCGTGTTTGTGGCGAATATCTTGGCAAAGGATTATCCATAATCATCGATCTTCTAGACCCCGAAGTTATTGTACTTGGAAGTATTTTTAGCAGATGCCACGATTTGCTTTGGCCCAGCGCTCTCGCTGTGATTGAACAAGAAGCACTCGCTGCCTCTGCTGGCCATTGCCGGATACGTTCGGCCGCCCTTGGCGAACGTATCGGAGATTATGCCGCTGTTGCTACAGCACTACTGTGAGGTATTGATATGTTGAATGAATTATTAAACCGTTATCCATCCCTGTTTGCTTGTAAAGAAACCATCCAACAAGCTGCAGAAGCATTGATTCACTGCTATTCCGACGGCAAAAAGGTTATGGCCTGCGGCAATGGTGGCAGTTGTGCAGATGCTGATCATATTGTTGGGGAACTTATGAAGGGCTTTTTAAAAAAACGCCCTATAAAAGGAAGTCTCAAAAAACGCATACTGGAACAGTATCCGTCTTTGAATGCAGAACTTCTTGATAAGTTGCAATGTGGACTCCCTGCATTATCTCTATGTTCCTTAACTGCACTAAATAGTGCTGTTTGCAATGATATCGACCCGGATCTTATTTATGCCCAAAGCGTTTTCGGGCTGGGTAATAAGGGCGATATTCTCATTTGCATAAGCACTTCAGGCAATGCAAAAAATGTTTGTGCAGCAGCAGAGATCGCCAAGGCCTCCGGGATTCATGTGATCGGACTGACCGGTAGTGCCGGTGGAAAACTAAAGGAAATCGCCGACATCTGCATATGCGCCCCGGGAATGGAAACATATAAAATCCAGGAATTACATCTGCCGATCTACCATTACCTTTGCGCAACGGTGGAAGCATATTTCTTTGATATATAACGAACAAGGCTTGACCGTTTGGTCAAGCCTTGTTTTAAATCATTTTATATATCCAATAAATAACCCCATAAATTACACTTGCAACTGTGCCATAGACAATCACGGGGCCGGCTATTGTAAACATCTTCGCACCAACGCCTAAAACATAACCCTCTGCTGCTGTCAATATAGGACACATTAATTTGCCAAGAAAACTTTGCAAAAAGTTCTTGACAAGTTTACTTGGAGTTGTTATAATGTGATTGTGCACAGAAAACTTGGCAAAGGAGATCAATCATGAATAAAGATGAAATATTGGCAAAGAGTCGGGAAGAAAACAAATCTGCGGATGAACGGCAAAAGCATTTGCAGCAAAAAGCCGGAACAATCGCCAGCGCAGTCGGTATGGCTTTGTGTTGCATTGTCGCGTTTCTGGAAGGTATATTTGGAGATTCTGTTATTCTTTTTTACGGTTGTTTCAGCATTTACTGGGGCATCACCGCAAGCAACGGGCTAGTGCTCGCCATATTTGAAAAGAAAAAACTAGGCTGGCTAGGTGCAATTGTGAATGTGATCTTCTTTATTCTCTTTATGACAAAATTACTATTTGAACTGATTTGAGGCTATGTATGAAAAACAAGCTTACACTAAAAACAGCATTAAAGAAGAGCGGACAAAGGAGATTTATTATGAACAAAGATGATATTTTACAAAAAAGCCGCGAGGAAAACAAAAAAAAAGGAGACGAAAGAGAAGCAACGATTAACTTACGATCGTACGCTACGAGTTCAGGTATTTGTGGTCTTATTTGTATGGTGATGGTGATTGTCGAGGGGGCGATATTCGACAGAAGCACAACACATATTTGGATTATATACTGCGGTATGGCGTTCACCAAAAATATAATCGATGCAGTAATACTGAAAAAGAAGTCTGATATTGGTTTATCAATTCTTTGGGGACTAGTTTGCATATTTCACGTTGTGGTTTACATATTGGACAATATCGGGGGATAATATGGAAGATTCACTTGTTTTAAAAAACAATCTAAAAAAAGTCAGAACTGAAATAAATCTATCTCAACAACAGTTGGCCGATATGGTTGGTGTATCCCGAAATACAATTAGTTCTATTGAAACTGGTCAATTTTGCCCTACTGCGAAACTTGCATTAGTCATTTGCACTGCTTTAGACAAAAAATTTGAAGAACTGTTTTACTTTTAAGACAAAAGGGTTGATATATTTTAATTTTGGTGTAAAATATTATATGATTATGGCGAACCATAGGTTGCACCGCTATATTAAAGGAATTTAAATATGACAGAAACAACAAAAGTAATATTTGAAAAATACCAAGTCAGAAAAACAAAAAAGCAAAAAACCGCTTTTATTGAATATGTAAAAGAAGTTGCAGAACGCTATGGATATGATTTTAAGATTGAAAAAGGAGCCTTCGGCGCCAGAAATATTGTTATCGGAGAGCCTGACACTGCGAAAGTTCTCTACACTGCCCATTACGATACATGCGCTCGACTTCCTTTCCCCAATTTTATAACACCCAAAAACTTTTTGATTTATTTGCTGTATCAGTTTTTAATTGTGGGATTATTCTTTATCCTTGCCTTTGCGATCGGTTTTTTATCTGGTTTTACAGTATCGTTCCTTCCTATTAATGAAAATGTTTCATACGCAATAGCGTATTTCTTATCGCAGAGTTTTTACTTGGTTTTGCTGTATTTATTATTAGGTGGCCCTGCTAACAAACACACCGCAAACGATAACACATCAGGTGTTACAACCTTACTTGATATTATGAGAGAACTACCAGAAGACCAAAAAAGTAAGGTAGCCTTTGTTTTCTTCGACCTTGAAGAAGCTGGACTTTTTGGTTCCTTATCATTTGCTTCTAAGCATAAAAATATAAAGAAAAACTCCCTTGTTATCAATTTCGATTGCGTTTCTGACGGAGAAACAATCTTATTTGCACTAAAAAGAACAACTAAAAAATATGCAGAACTATTTAAAAAAGCATTTGTTTCTACACCTGAAATTGCCGTTGATATAACAAAAAATGCTTTCTATCCTTCTGATAATGCCTCTTTCAAGGGTGGAATCGGTGTTGCTGCGTTAAAAAAATCAAAGTTATTTGGAACTCTGTATATGGATAGAATACATACAAATAAAGATGTAGTTTATCGTGAAGAAAACATCCAATTTCTAACAAACGGTGCAATAAAACTTGCAAAAATGCTATGATATAAAGTTTATGAAAAATGCCCAATGAAGTATGTAACCACCATTTAAAAACAAATAAAAAAAACACCGTAAAAGCAATTTTTATAAAGATGTTTAAAACCTCGATGAAAATCATCGAGGTTTTAATTTTGTTTTAGTGGATAAGAAAAGAAGAAACAGCATCGCATTTGTATGTACAAATATTTTTGATTTCCGCGACCCCCTATTGAATTTAAAAGCTAATCTTTCTTTTCTGTCTTTTTATAAACATGGTTTTCAACATATATCATCATTTGATTATTACAAACAGCATAAAATAAAGTTGTCAATATTCCACTAACTGCACCGATAAGGTAATGTTCCACATTTTGTAATTTTAACGCTATGCATATCACAAACCAAATAACAAAACCGATAATAAACTTAGATATATGTTCTTTTCTCCATTTCTTTTTATAGAACATGATTTTCTCTTTTAATGTAAAAGAACTATTGTCTAAAGCTTTCAAAAGATTTTTATCGGCCACTTGCTTATATTCGTCGTCATTTATTTTTTCGCCGACAAAAAGTTCGTTTAATGTTATACCTAATATTTCGCATAAATCTTGCATAATTGAAACATCTGGAAGATTCAAGCCTCGTTCCCATTTTGAAACAGCGTTTTTACTAATGTTTAATTGTTCCGCTAATTGTTCTTGTGTTAAATTTTGCTTTTTTCTGTTTTCGGAAATAAAATTCCCTATTTTTATCTGGTCCATAAATAATCACTCCTTAAAAAAGATTATATCAAAAATATCTATTTAATACACACACCGTTGGTTTATTTAATGAAAAATAAACACTATTTTTCTGTTACAAATTATATCCGTTATTAAATATTTTTTCTTTTTTAATCAGTTATTCCAAATCTTTACAATAAGTATAACATAAAATCAGCAGAAGAACAATTCTTCTGCTGATTTTTAATATCCTTATGAAAATGATGTCTTTTAATATTACTAGTTAAAGTAATGTAGTTACCCAATAAATAACACCATAAATCACACTCGCAATCGTACCGTAAACAATAACAGGACCTGCAATAGTAAAAATTTTAGCACCAACACCTAAAACGTAACCCTCGCTTTTAAATTCAATTGCAGGTGAAACGACAGCGTTTGAAAAGCCTGTAATTGGCACCAATGTCCCTGCGCCTGCAAATTTTGCAATTTTATCGAAAACACCAAAGCCTGTTAAAATTGCCGCAAGTGTTATGAGAGTAACGGGCACAAGCATTTTTACAACATCCTCTTTTAAGCCGAAAACATCACCGTAAAGTGACATTAAAAGCTGACCTATTGTGCATATAAAACCGCCAACAAGAAATGCTAAACTACAGTCTTTAAGCTTTGGTGACGGTGGGGATGCTTTTTTAGTCATTTTATCATAAGTTTTCTTATCGGGTTGCATAATAATAAACACCTCTTTAGTGCTATTTTTTGCATTAAAGAGGTGTTTATTCATTAAGGATAAATTAGTCGCTTATTTTCTATAAGCTCAGTCTTGTATTTTTTGATATAAAACTTTGCCATATTTAAGTTTTGTTCAGAAAAATTTCCACATTCTTCAGGCTTTGCGCCAGGTATTTCACCCTCAAAATCAATTATAAAATCACACAAAGCAATAATCTTATCATAAACATCATTTGAAGTTAAATCGCCAAACATAACAAGGTAACAGCCCGTTCTACAGCCCATTGGGCCAAAATAAACAACGTCATCCTTGAAGCTACTGTTACGAAGATATGTTGCGGCCAGATGTTCAATTGTATGAAGCGCAGGCACGTCGATTACAGGCTCGCGGTTTGGGGCGGTAATGCGCATATCAAAGGTTGTTACCACTACCCCGTTTTTAATGTCCTTACGGGAAACGTAAAGCCCAGGCAAAAGCTTTAAATGGTCAATTGTAAAACTTGTAATTTTTTCCATTTTACACCTTTAAATTTCAATAATTTCAATGCTTTCAATTGTAACGTCAAACATGGGCTTGTCGTTCATACCAACCTTGCAATTAGCAATTTTGTCAACAACGTCTATACCTTCATAAACCTGACCGAAAACAGTGTGACGGAAATCAAGCCAAGGTGTGCCACCCATTTCAGCGTAAGCCCTTGCACATTCGGGTGGGAAAGCATCCTGCAAATCTTCCATTTGTTCGAGCATATTTTGAGGGCAAGTATCAGCCTGAACAATAAAGAATTGACTACCGTTTGTGTTAGGACCAGCATTTGCCATTGAAAGCGCACCGCGAATGTTGTGTAAATTAGGGGTAAATTCATCCTCAAACTTTCTTCCCCAAATTGATTCACCGCCAATGCCGCTGCCCATAGGGTCGCCGCCCTGAATCATAAAATCCTTAATTACACGGTGAAAAATCAGGCCGTTATAATAGCCGTTTTTAGCGTGTGTTGTAAAGTTTTCAAAGGTTTTTGGTGTTTCTTCTTTAAACAGTTTAATTTTAATATCACCCATTGTGGTGTGCATAATTGCAACGGTATCACCTGAAACGGGTTTTTCTAACTGATAATAAGGCATAAAAAGCCCTCCTATTTTGAAATTTATACTTGTATTTTACCACTATATATTGTATAATACAAGTAAATTATGGATAATTTTTAAAAATAAGGGGTAATAACTTATGAAATGTCCGTTTTGCAGTTATGAAGAAAGCAAGGTAATTGACTCTCGTCCCACCGACGAAGGCCAACGCATTCGCAGAAGACGTGAATGTCTTCAGTGCGCTAAGCGTTTTACAACCTACGAAATAATAGAAAGCCTTCCAATTATTGTTATCAAGAAAGACAAATCTCGTGAATCATTTAACCGTGACAAGCTTATGACGGGTCTTTTACGTGCTTGTGAAAAACGCCCCGTATCAATTGACCAGCTTGACAATATGATTGATGAAATTGAAACAATTATCCAAAATTCGCTTGACCGTGAGGTTAGCAGTGAAAAAATTGGTGAGCTTGTTATGGACAAGCTTAAGAATATCGACGAAGTTGCTTACGTTCGCTTTGCTTCGGTTTATCGTCAGTTTAAGGACATTAATACCTTTATGAACGAGCTTAACAAGCTTTTAGAAAAAAATTAAAATAATTCACAAAGGGTATTTTTTTACAATACCCTTTGTTTTTGACTTTAGGAGAAATTTATGACTGATTACAACGCACTTGCCGAGCTTCTTTTACCGAATATCGACAAAACACCCGAATATTACGAAAATCTTTACCCTGCCCGCAATTTACCAGAAGGCGCAAGGGTTGTTCGCGTTGCCCCAAGCCCCACAGGTTATTTGCATTTAGGCACACTTTTTGCAGGTTTAGTTAACCGTATTACCGCAACCTCTTCGGGCGGTGTTTTTTTCACCCGTATTGAAGACACTGACAAAAAACGTGAAATTGAAGGTGGTATTGAAAATATTATTGACGGCTTTGCACGTTTTGGCATTACAGTTGACGAAGGCTTTTACAGCGGCCGTCAAGAAAAGGGTGATTATGGCCCCTACCAACAAAGCCGCCGTGCTGAAATTTACCAGACATATGTTAAAGATTTAATTAAAAAAGGTTATGCTTACCCCTGTTTTTGCACCACTGAGGAATTAGAGGCTGTTCGTGAAAAGCAAGAAGCACAAAAAATCAGAACAGGCTACCACGGTGAATGGGCAAAGCACCGCAACATTACTTTTGAAGAGGCTAAGGCTTTAATTGATGAAGGCAAACCCTTTGTTATTCGCCTTAAATCCCCCGGTAATGAAGAAAACAAGGTCGTTTTTGAGGATGGTATTAAGGGTAAAATTGAAATGCCCGAAAATGATGAGGATTTTGTTCTTTTAAAATCAGACGGTATTCCAACCTATCACTTTGCGCACGCTATTGATGACCATTTAATGCACACCACACACGTTATGCGTGGCGATGAATGGATTTCATCTGTTCCAAAACACATTCAGCTTTTCAAGCTTTTAGGCTTTAAGGTGCCAAAATTTGCGCACATTTCACCCATTATGAAGCTTGACAACGGCGCAAAGCGTAAAATTTCAAAGCGTAAGGACCCCGAGGCTGCCGTTCACTTCTTTGCTGAGCAAGGCTTCCCGAGTGAAAACGTTATTGAATATTTAATGACAATTGCCGCTTCTGATTATGAAGACTGGCGCCGTTGTAACCCGACCGCTTCTTATAAGGACTTTAAGTTTAACTTAAAGAAGATGAGCGTTTCGGGCGCATTATTTGACGAGGTTAAATTGCTTGACGTTTCTAAAAACCGCATTTGTCTTTTATCAAGCCAACAGGTTTATGATTATGTAACTGAGTGGGCAAAGGAATTTGACCCTGAATTTTATGAAATTTTGGTTAAAAACCCCGAATATACAAAGTCAGTTTTCGCAATTGACCGTGACGTTCCAAAACCCCGTAAGGATATTTCAAAATGGAACGAGGTTAAGGAATATTTCTCGTATATGTTTAACGAGTTATATGTTCCCTGCTTTGAATTACCCGAAAATATCCAAAAGGCTGATGCCTTTGCATTTTTAGAAGCTTATAAAGCTGTATATGATGCAAATGACGACAAGCAGGAATGGTTTAATAAGATTAAATTAGTTGCGCCCACACTAAATTTTGCGGCTGAAACTAAGGAATATAAAGCCAATCCCGATACTTATAAAGGTAGCGCCGGTGATTTATCTACCGTATTACGCCTTGCAATTACAGGTCGCCGCAACACACCTGACCTTTGCAGTATAATGCAAGTACTTGGCAAGGACGAGGTTATTAAACGAATTGACAACACTTTAAGAGGTTAAGTTATGGAAGAAAACATTTTAAATACAGCGGAAGTTAAGCCTTCCAACTTTATACACGATTTTATTGATGAGGATTTAGCCGAGGGCGTTTACGAAAAGGTACAAACCCGTTTCCCGCCCGAGCCTAACGGTTATCTTCACATTGGTCACGCAAAGGCAATTTGCATTGACTTTGCAACCGCAGAAAAATACGGCGGTAAGTGTAACTTGCGTCTTGATGACACCAACCCCACTAAAGAAGACGTTGAATACGTTGATGCTATTAAGGAAGATATTCAGTGGCTTGGCTTTAATTGGGATAATGTTTATTACGCTAGTGACTATTTTGATTATATTTATGAATGCGCTTTAAAGCTTATTGATAAAGGCCTTGCATATATTGATGAATCTACACCCGAACAAATTAAAGAAATGCGTGGCACACTCACCGAAGCAGGTGTTAATTCTCCCTACCGTGACCGCCCGATTGAAGAAACCAAAGATTTGTTCGCAAGAATGACCGCAGGTGAATTTGAAAACGGCACAATGGTGCTTCGTGCTAAAATTGATATGGCATCATCTAACCTTAATATGCGTGACCCTATTATTTACCGTATTATGAAGGCTACTCACCACCGTACAGGTGATAAGTGGTGTGTTTACCCGATGTATGACTTTGCACACCCCTTAAGTGATGCTAAGGAAGGCGTAACCCACTCACTTTGCTCACTTGAATTTGAAAACCACAGACCGCTTTACAATTGGTTTTTACAAGTTTTGGAAATTCCGACTCCTCCACGCCAAATTGAATTTGCACGTATGAACGTTAACTACACCTTAACAAGTAAGCGTAAGTGCTTAAAGCTTGTTAACGACGGTCTTGTCAGCGGTTGGGACGATCCTAGAATGGCAACCATTTGCGGTATGCGTCGCCGTGGATATCCCGCTGAAGCTGTACGTGCTTTTGTTGATAAAATTGGTGTTTCAAAGGCTTACAGCGTTATTGACTATGCTTTACTTGAATCTTGCGTTCGTGATTATCTTAACGAAAACGCTGACCGTGCAATGACAGTGCTTCGTCCGCTTAAGATAGTTATTGATAACTACCCTGATGATAAAATTGAAAATATTGAGGTTGATATCAACCCCAACAAGCCCGAGCTTGGTAAGACAACTGTAGAATTTTCCAAGGAAATATACATTGAAGCTGACGATTTTATGTTAGATCCACCAGGTAAATATTTCCGCCTTTGTCCCGCAAAAGAGGTTCGTTTGAAGAGTGCTTATTACATTAAATATGCTTCCCACGAAACCGACGAAAAAGGCAACATTACTGTTGTTCACTGCACCTATGACCCCGAGTCCTTCGGCGGTGAAACACCCGACGGTAGAAAGGTTAAGGGCACTTTACATTGGGTTAGCGGTCATTCAGCTGTTGACTGTGAGGTTCGCCTTTACGAGCGCCTTTTCAATGTTCCTAACCCAAGTGACGAAGAAGGCGTTTCATCCTTTGCTGATAACCTTAACCCCGAATCGTTAACCGTTCTTAACGGCTGTAAAATTGATAAAGCTTATGCTAACGTTAAGGTTGGTGACACCTTCCAGTTTATGCGTCAAGGTTACTTCTGTGTTGATAAGGATTCTACTGCTGATACTCTCGTTTTCAACCGTACAGTTGCCCTTAAGGATTCTTTTGTTAAGAAGGCATAAATTATGACAGTACAAAATATTTTTGACTTTTTAAACAAAAAATTCCCTGTTGATACTGCATGTGGTTTTGATAACGTTGGTACATTGGTTGGTGACCGCAATAAAACTGTAACTAAGGCTATGGTTGCGCTTGACTGCACCCTGCCTGTTATTAAAGAAGCTGTTAAAAACGGCTGTGAGCTGATTATCACCCACCACCCAATTATTTTTAACGGTTTAAAATCGGTGCTTGATGATACCCTTGTTTTTGAAATTATTAAAAACGGGCTTTCGGTAATTTCAATGCACACCAATTTAGACCAAGGTGAAAACGGTGTAAACGATGCGCTTTGTAATATAATTGGTCTTAAAAATATTAAAGTTGTTGAAGCACCCGATAAATATTTGCTTAAAAAAGGTGAAATTACTCCCCTTTCGGCTGATGATTTCGCAAAGCATTTAAAAAACGTTTTAAACTACCCTGTTAAATACGTAGGCGACAGCACAATTAAAAACGTGCTTGTTTGCAGTGGCTCAGGCGCACAGTACCATACGCTTGTAAAGTCGAACGGTTGTGATGCGTTGGTAACGGCTGATGTTCGCCACAACAACTTTTTAGATGCCGCACACAGCGGTGTAGCACTTTATGAATGCGGTCACTTTAATACCGAGGTTGTGGTAATTAAACCGCTTTGTGAAATGCTTAAAAACGAATTTATTAATATTGATTTTATCGCAAACTGCGATTCACAAATAAAAACCGCCGAATAAGCGGTTTTTATTTTTTTATGGGCATAATAACAACGGTGATTTAATGATAACAGTAATTTTGAGAACAGCTATATTATTTATATTTGTAACAATTGCAATTAGAATAATGGGCAAAAAACAAATAAGCGAAATGCAACCCAACGAGCTTGTAGTTACAATTTTGCTTTCCGAAATTGCCGCAATACCACTGCAAGATACGTCGCAACCAATAATAAACGGTATTATTGCAGTATTTGTACTTGTAATACTTGAAATTGCTATCTCAGTTTTAACACTTAAAAGCGCATTTGTGCGCCGACTTATGAATGGACAATCGGTTGTTATTATTAAAAACGGTGTTATTGACCAGCACGCAATGAAAAAGGTTAGAATGACAGTGCTTGATTTAATTGAACTGTTAAGAATACAAAATGTTTTTGATATTTCAACCGTTGCATTTGCTGTATTAGAGGTTAACGGTGATTTAAGCGTACTGCTTAAAAGCGAACACCAACCCGCAACCTTTAAAGACCTCGATAAAAAGAAGCCCGAAGCCGCTCTCTTACAGCTTCCCGTTATAACTGACGGTAAAATTATTCACGACAGTCTACAGGCACTTGAGCTTACCGCCACCGAGGTTGATAAAATATTAAAAAACAACAATACAAGGCTTAATCAGGTATTTCTATTAACACTTGACAGAAAGAAAAATATGACACTTATTAAAATGAGGTAATTTATGAAACGAATAATTCCGGCTGTAATAATCTTAGTTTTAATACTTACAGCATTTTTTGGAAGTTATTTTTATATTAACGACGTTTGTAAAACAGCTTATGACGGAGTTGAAAGTTGTTTAAAAGAATATGAAGAACACGGCACAGCGAGGGCTGACAGCGCTTGGCTTAGAAATTATTGGGATGAAAAAGAAAAAATTTTATCATTTTTCGTTAATCACGAATTAATAGATAAGGTAGAGCTTTCAATTTCAAATTTAGAGCTTCATTCAAAATATAAGGATAATTATATGTTTTTTGAGGCTTGTGACACAGTAAAAATTCTTTTGCATCAAATAATGGAGGACACAAAACTAACAACGCACTCTGTTTTTTGATTAAAATATGCACATTATGCGTTCTATTTTGCATAATTACCTATATATTTGCAAATTTTTTCGGAATTATAAAATATTTATGCAAAAAGGTGTTGACTTTAGTACATTAGAGTGTTATACTTTCAAAGTACTTTAAAATAAAAGTTGCGTATGCAACTATAAAGGAGAACTTAAAAATGAAAAAATTTATTGCACTTGCCCTTATGGCACTTATGCTCATCGGCTGTTTTGCAGGCTGCACAGCTGAAAGCACAAAGGTTAAGGTTATTGACCTTCCATTAAGCTCAGAAGAATATGCCTTCGCTGTTGCACAGAACGATACCGAATTCCTTGGTAAAGTTAACGCTTTCCTTAAGAAGATTAAAGAAGACGGCACATTCGATAAGATTTGCAACAACTATTTCGGTGACGGCACTCCCCTTTCTATTGAATCGGCTGCTCTTGACGAAACAAAAGAACAGCTTGTTGTTGCTACAAGCACAGGCTTCGAACCTTTCGAAATGGTAGATGCTAACGGCAAATATTCAGGTGTTGACCTTGAAATTGCTTACTACCTTGCAAAAGAATTAAATCTTGAACTTGTTATTCAGGATATGGACTTTGAAGCTGTTGTTAACTCAGTTCAGTCCGGCAAGAGTGACATTGCTATGGCAGGTCTTACCATTACTGCTAAGCGTCAAGAGGTTGTAACCTTCTCTGATAGCTATTACAACGCTTCTCAGGTTGTAATTACAATGGAAGATGACACAACATTTGATGAATGCAAAACAGGCGAAGATGTTGCCGCAATTCTTGCAAAGCTTGACAAAACAAGCAAAATCGGTTGCCAGACGGGTACCACCGGTGAACTCTACATAAATGGCGACGAAGATTTAGGCTTTGACGGTCTTAAGGCTGAAGCTGGTACCTACAAATTTGTTGCTTTGGCTATCACTGCTATGCAGCAGGGTCAGGTTAAATACGTTATCGCTGATAACGGTCCTGCAAAAGCAATTACCGAAAAGTTTAACGGTCAATAATTATAATCACTAAATTAATCAAAGGCCTCTGCGTTAATGCGCAGAGGCTATTTGAGGTTTATATTACGAAAGGTTTAAGGAACATATTATGAATTTTGCTTCAAAATTTGATGTGTTTTGGGAACTATTTATTGAACAAGGCGGTTGGAAGCGTGTTATAAGTGTTGGTCTTGTTAACACTTTGCTTATTGCTGTTCTTGGTCTGTTAATAGGTATTGTTCTCGGTACACTTATTGGCGCCGTCAAGGTTATGCCCAAATACAAGCTTTTACCCAAAATTCTTGATAAAATTTGTACCGTTTATGTTGGCTTCTTCCGTGGTACACCAATTGTTGTTCAACTGCTTATTGGTTATTATGTTTTGTGGCCACTTTTGGGTATTACAATTTCACCACTAAACACAAGCATTATTATTTTCGGTTTAAACAGTGCGGCTTATGTATCTGAAATTATGCGTGGCGGTATTCTTTCAATTGACCCAGGTCAAATGGAAGCAGGACGTGCTTTAGGTTTAAGCTATTCGACAACAATGATTAAAATTGTTATTCCTCAAGCGATAAAAAACATTTTACCCACTTTGGGTAATGAATTTATTGCACTTATTAAGGATACATCAGTTGTAAGCTTTGTTGCAGCAACTGACCTTTACAAAACCTTTACCGAAATTGGTAACGTTAGATATGAATATTTTATGCCTTATCTTGCAATGGCAGTAATGTATATGGTACTTGTATTCATTATTTCCTGCGGAATTAAAGCAATGGAAAGGAGCCTGAGAAAAAGTGATAAAAATTAAAAATTTATGTAAAAGCTTTGGCGATAATCAGGTTCTTAGCAATATTACCGAAACCATTAATCAAGGCGATAAGGTCGTTGTAATTGGTCCTTCGGGAAGTGGTAAAAGCACGTTTTTACGTTGTCTTAACTGTATGGAAGATCCAACCTCCGGCTCTATCATCTTTGACGGTGAAGACCTTGCTGATTTAAGGGTTGATATAAATAAGCACCGCCAAAATATTGGTATGGTTTTTCAGCAGTTTAACCTTTTTAACAATAAAACAGTTATGGAAAATATTACTTTAGCGCCTGTTCATCTTAAAAAAATGACACCTGCCGAAGCAAAAGAGAGAGGCATTGAGCTTTTACAGCGTGTAGGCCTTGAAGATAAGGCTGATGTTTACCCCTCTACCCTTTCGGGCGGTCAAAAACAGCGTGTTGCAATTGTTCGTGCGCTTGCTATGAACCCTAAAGTAATGCTTTTTGATGAACCTACATCTGCACTCGATCCCGAAATGGTTGGCGAAGTTTTAGACGTTATGAAACAACTAGCAAATGAAGGTATGACAATGGTTGTTGTAACTCACGAAATGGGCTTTGCTCGAGAAGTTGGTAATCGTATATTTTTTATGGATGAAGGCCAAATTACCGAACAAGGCACACCGGAAGAGGTTTTCGGCAACCCTCAGTCGCCTCGCCTTAAGGATTTCTTAAGCAAAGTAATTGTATAAATTAAAGCGGAAGCAAATTGCTTCCGCTTTTTTAATGTGTTTCAACAACTTTCATATAATATTCGGCAATCGTTTCAGGAGCTAAATTCATTTTATTTTCCGCCCACCAAATAATTGTTTGGCTAAAGCTACCTACTAAGTAAATTAGCAAAAAATCCTCAGGAACTTTAGTTTTAAAATCATTTAAATACATTCTAAACAAAACCGTTAGGTTTTGTTGTAAATAGCCTAAAAACAGTTCCCTGCTTTGTGAAGCTAAAATACCGCAAACGTTGCTTTTAAATTCGTTAAGATGCCATAAAATATGCGCAAGCTTCGGCTGAAGTCCCGTCCCGTCTTCATTATATTCACACAGCTCATCATCAAAAATGTGTTCAAAAATATCGTCACACATTTCTTTTAAAAGCATATCCTTAGTTTCAAAATGAGCATAAAAGGTACTGCGGCCAATATTGGCTTTATCAATTATATCCTGTACGGTTATATGCTCGTACTTATTGCTCTCCAAAAGCTCGCTGAATGCTTTAAAAATTGCTTCCCGTGTTTTTCTTTGTCGTCTATCCATATAAAAACCTCTGTACAAATTTTAAAAAATGTTCGGTATCTTACATTTGAATTGCTTTGATTATTGTTAAAATGAATAATCATTTGTAAAATATAATCGAACAATGTGTTTTGTATTAAATAAATTGTATCACAAAATCAATTTTAAGTCAACTGAGGTATAATATGAAATCAGACAAAAAAATACTTATAGCATTCATTCTAAATTTAGCATTTTCTATTTTTGAATTTATTGGCGGCATTTTTACCGGCAGCGTTGCAATTATATCGGATTCAGTCCACGATATAGGCGATGCCGCAAGTATTGGTATATCATATTTTCTTGAAAAGAAAAGTAAAAAGCAACCTGATGAAAAATACACTTATGGGTATGTAAGATATTCGATTATAGGCAGTATTATTACAACATTTATACTTATAACAGGCTCCTTAATTGTAATTTACAATGCGATTTTAAGAATAATTAACCCGACACAAATTAACTATAACGGAATGATTATTTTTGCAATAGTTGGCGTATTCGTAAACCTTTGCGCCGCATTATTCACCCGTGAGGGCGATTCTCTTAATCAAAAAGCGGTAAACCTTCATATGCTTGAGGATGTACTTGGTTGGTTAGTTGTGCTTATTGGTGCAGTTGTTATGCGCTTTACAAATTTTGCGCTTATCGACCCAATTATGTCAATTGGTGTTGCATTTTTTATTTTAATTAATGCAGTTAAAAATCTCAAAAAAATTGTTGAGCTTTTTCTGGAAAAAACCCCTCACGGCATTGATATTAATGAAATTAAAAATCACATTCGCGAAATTGACGGTGTAATTGATGCCCACCACATACATATTTGGAGTATGGACGGTCAAAGCAATTACGCCACCATGCACATTGTTACAAATGAGGATGCGCACACAATAAAGCATAAAGTAAAAGAAGAGTTATCCGAACATGGCATTAAACATGCAACACTTGAACTTGAAAGTGAAAACGAGCATTGCAGTGAAAAAGAATGCCACGTTGAAGATAATATTTCTTCTCACGGACACCACCATCATCACCATTAAAAAGGTAGGCACAAATTTGTGCCTACCTTTTAATTATTTAAAGAATTTACGAAGCTTTGGCTTAATTATATAAAAATAAAAAGTTGACATTTTAGCAACTGTTATATCATAAATAACAAATACCACGTTACCTACCGCTAAAACAATATAAGCAGTATATTTTCCAAGAGTGAAATCATTAGAAAAGTCAACCCCAAAAAGTTTTGCAATAACGCTGTAAACAAAAATTACAACAACATTAAAAATAATCATTTTTAAAGGCCATTCTAAAAACGGATTATTTATTTTTTCAATTAAAGCTTTAAGTATTGGATAATATCCAAACAAAAAGACATACATCAGCATTGCTTCGGGCTCACAAAAGAGTAAGGTTAATACAGCCGAAGTTATATAAGCTAAAATCGCCCATTTAGTACCAATTTCAAGCAAAACAACCATTATACAAAGACCTGCAAAAGCAGGAATTGTATAGGTTAAATATGGAAAATAAGCCAAAAGCATCATAACAACAGCCAAAGCTGCCATTAATGCGCAAAGCGTAATTTTATTTGTTTTTTTCATTTAACAACACCTTATAAGGTCGCCGCCCATACATTCACAGCAACAGTCAGCACATATTAAGGTTTGGCACATATCACATGCATCACAGTTACCCGTATTGTAAGTGCGATATGGGTTATGCTGTTGACGTCGTGTTTGACGTTGTGCATTATTTACCGCATTGCGATATTCGGGGTTAGCTGGATCCATTCTAGAAGCTGTTGCAAAGCTTGTATATGCTTGGTCAAACCAACCACGGCGATAAAGAACCGTACCATTCAAAAAATACCATTCAGCATTACGGTTATGAATAGGTGTGCCATCTAAAAGCTCTTGCGCTTGTTCGAGACGGTTTTGGTTAATAAGGCTTCTCACTTCAGGAAAACTAGTTGGTCCCGAATTTGTTGAACCATAACCTGTACCGCCGTTTCTTCCTGCTTTACGGGTTGCCATAATAGAATCATACGCTTCATTAATTTCCTGCATTTTTTCTTCAGCCAAATCAGCCAAAGGGTTATCGCCATAACTATCAGGGTGATATTTACGAGCTAAATTACGGTATGCAGTTTTTATTTCATCATCCGTTGCGTTGCGGTCAACACCTAAAATCTGATAAGGGTCCTTCATTTATTAATCTCCTTTAAAAAAGTGTCCTCGAGTCCTAAATATATTATATTACCCAAAATGTCCTTATATTTTTTAACGTCCAAAAGCTCATAAGCCTTGCAAGCTTCATTTATACAAAAATATAACTGCTCAGAAATCAAATCTTTTGGGTTTTCACGGGCTTTTAGTGGGTTAAATGATTTGTTCTTAATATCTGCTTCTAAATCGCAATAAGCATCAATTAAATAAATATAACGCCCAATACAATAGCCAAGTCTTTGAAGCACGCGCTTTTGGGTGTCATCATCGCTAAGCAACATAAATAGCTGTGATAAAACCTTTGCAGTGGGGTCAGCCGCCGCATCAAGACATGCAGCTTCCCTTTCAACTATGCCTTGTTCGGTAATATACTGTAAAACAATTTTATCAATTTCGGGATAGCGTTTCGCCGCCTTTTTGTATGGCGCTTTAAAAAACGGCTTCGCTAATATAAAACCAAATTTTTTTAAGCCCTTTTCATCATTTATATTATCAAGCACTTTATAATAGTTTAAAATTACCGCTGCCGCAGCGGGAAGCTGAATGTCGGCATCATTTTTGCAAAAAACACATTTTTTAAACGGATTAAAAACACAGTGCTTTCTTTCTACAGCATCACAGCCGTCCTTAATCGACATATTTAAAAGTGCTAAAAATGTGAAATCATAGCTTAAGGTAAAGCGAGAAAGAATGCTATATTCCCTGCCCATTGTTTTACAAAGGGTACAATAAACGGCTTTATAAAAGTCATATTCTTTAACCTTTAAATCGCCCTTGGCCGCCCTAATGTAACCGAACACGAAATATCACCCTTTCTCTTACATTTTACCTTATAAATTAGATAATTAGTGAATAATGTGTAAATTAAAGCACATTTTTAAGAAATTTACCTGTATACGACTGCTCACAAGCGGCAACCTCTTCAGGTGTGCCGGTAACAACAACGGTACCGCCCTTGTTACCGCCTTCGGGACCTAAGTCAATAATATGGTCAGCGGTTTTAATAACGTCGAGGTTGTGCTCAATAACCAAAACGGTGTTGCCTGCATCGGTAAAGCGCTGTAATACCTCAATAAGCTTATGAACGTCGGCTGTGTGAAGACCAGTCGTTGACTCATCCAAAATATAAATGGTTTTACCTGTTGAACGCTTTGAAAGCTCGGTAGCAAGCTTAACACGCTGAGCCTCACCGCCCGAAAGGGTTGTTGCAGGCTGACCAATTTTAACATAGCCAAGTCCAACGTCACAAAGGGTTTTTAGCTTACGGCTTATTTTTGGAATATTTTCAAAGAAGTACATACCCTCTTCGATTGTCATTTCCAAAACATCGTAAATGCTCTTGCCTTTATATTTTACACTTAAGGTTTCACGGTTAAAACGACTGCCGCCGCAAACCTCACATGGAACGTAAATGTCAGGCAAGAAGTGCATTTCAATTTTTAAAATACCATCGCCCTGACAGGCCTCACAACGTCCCCCTTTAACATTAAAGGAAAAACGACCGGCATTATAGCCGTGCATTTTAGCGTCCTTTGTAGAAGCAAACAATTCACGTATATCGTTAAACACACCTGTATAGGTTGCAGGGTTAGAACGTGGTGTTCGACCAATTGGCGCTTGGTCAATGTTAATAACTTTATCAAGATGTTCTATACCGTCAATTGACTTATATTCACCCGCAATTGTTTTTGCACCGTTAAGTCGGTTAGCTAAAACCTTATAAATTATATCATTTACAAGTGAAGATTTGCCACTGCCCGAAACACCGGTTACACAAGTAAATGTACCAAGCGGTATTTTAACGTTTATCTTTTTAAGATTGTTTTCGGCAGCACCGTTTACCTTAAGATATTTGCCATTACCCTTACGGCGTTCTTTAGGAACAGGAACACACTTTTTGCCGAATAAATAATCGGCCGTTA
Organism: Clostridia bacterium; assembly: GCA_017622555.1. Lineage (GTDB taxonomy): Bacteria > Bacillota > Clostridia > Oscillospirales > Acutalibacteraceae > UBA737. The sequence continues at coordinate 20,730 of JAGAQV010000027.1, read as the reverse complement.
TAGAATTTTCACACTTTTCAAGGCTTTGTAAATCACCCGAAAACACAACGTGACCGCCGTGAATACCTGCACCTGGTCCTATATCTAAAATATGGTCAGCGGCACGCATTGTATCCTCATCGTGTTCAACAACAATTACGGTATTACCCAAGTCACGAAGACGCTTCAAGGTGGCAATTAAACGCTCGTTGTCACGCTGATGAAGACCAATACTTGGCTCGTCAAGAATATATAAGACACCCATTAATGAAGAACCAATTTGGGTGGCCAAGCGTATACGCTGGCTTTCACCACCCGAAAGCGTGCCTGATGAACGAGAAAGATTCAAATATTCAAGACCAACGCTTTGTAAAAACGTAAGACGCTCACCAATTTCCTTTAAAATAGGCTTTGCAATCATACTATCCCGCTGACCAAATTCAAGACTGTTTATAAATTTAAGCTCGTCATCAATTGATAAATCACAAAAATCCATAATATTCTTGCCGCCAACTGTAACAGCCAAATATTCGGGCTTTAAACGTCTGCCGCCACAAACGGTGCAGGGCGATTCGGTCATATAGCTTTCAATTTCATTACGGGAATAATCGCTTGAAGTGTTCTTATAACGACGTTCAAGATTATTTATTACACCCTCAAATTCGCTGTAATAGGTTCCGCCACCGAAGTCGGTATTGCGAACAAGCTTAATCTTTTCGCCGTTTGTACCGTAAAGCACGGCATCCTGTGCGGGCTTTGGAATATCCTTCCAAGGAAGATTAATATCGAATCCAAATTTATCTGCAACACCGCGGTAATACATTTCGGCAATTGTTGAAGCGTCAGGGTTAAACCAACTGTTAACACCCCAGCCTGAAGCCCTTATAGCGCCCTCTAAAAGTGACTTGTTTTCATCGTTAATAACAAGCTTGGGGTTAACCTTCATAAATACGCCGATACCCATACAGTGCGGGCAAGCACCCATTGGGTTATTGAAAGAAAACATTGTGGGGGTAAGTTCGGGAATACTAATGCCGTGCTCCTCACAAGCGTAGGTTTGTGAAAACTTTAGCTCTTCCCCGCCGATTACGTCAACAGCAACCAACCCGCCCGATAAATTAACGGCGGTTTCAATGCTGTCAGCAAGACGGGACTGAATATCATCTTTAATTACAAGGCGGTCAACCACAATTTCAATTGTGTGCTTTTTATTCTTTTCAAGTTTAATTTCTTCAGCCAAATCATAAACAATACCGTCAATACGCGCTCTAACATAGCCTTGTTTACGGGCGTGTTCAAGTTCTTTTATGTGTTCACCCTTACGGTTCATAATTACAGGCGATAAGACCTGAATTTTACTGCCCAAATCAAGCTTCATAACCGTATCAACAATTTGGTCGGTGGTTTGTTGACTTATTTCTTTACCACAAACAGGACAATGCGGCACACCAACACGGGCATATAGAAGTCGCAAATAGTCATAAATTTCGGTAACCGTGCCAACGGTTGAGCGTGGGTTTTTTGAGGTTGTTTTTTGGTCAATTGAAATTGCAGGAGAAAGACCTTCAATAACCTCTACGTTCGGTTTTTCCATTTGACCTAAAAACTGACGAGCGTATGACGACAACGACTCAACATAGCGGCGCTGACCCTCGGCATATATAGTATCAAACGCAAGAGATGACTTGCCACTGCCCGAAAGCCCCGTAAAAACAATTAGCTTGTCACGGGGAATTTCAACACTGACATTTTTTAAGTTGTGTTCACTTGCACCTTTAATAATAATTTTATCAGAAGCCAATGCTTTATTTTACCTCTCTTAATTCATTTATCTTATCACGAAGCTTTGCGGCATATTCAAATTCCAAAATCTTAGCGGCTTGCCGCATTTCAGCAGTAAGGCGTTTAATTTCGGCCTCACGCTGTGCACGGGTGAGGTTTTTAGCAGGCGTATCCTTAACCTTTGTGCCAATTTCAAGTACGTCACGAACGTCCTTAATAATAGTTTTCGGTACAATACCGTTTTTAAGGTTATATTCGTTTTGAATTGCACGTCGGCGTTCGGTTTCACGAATGGCATTTTCCATAGAACGAGTTACCGAATCGGCATACATAATAACCTTACCCTCAGCATTACGTGCCGCACGGCCAATGGTTTGCACCAAAGATGTTTCACTACGCAAAAAGCCTTCTTTATCAGCATCTAAAATAGCAACTAGTGATACTTCGGGTATATCCAAGCCCTCACGTAAAAGGTTAATACCTACCAGCACATCAAATTCACCCAAACGAAGCTCACGAATAATTTCCATTCGTTCAATTGTGTCAACGTCGTGGTGCATATAACGCACCTTAATACCTGCTGTATTTAAAAATTCGGTCAGGTTTTCAGCCATTTTTTTAGTTAGCGTTGTAACCAAAACACGCTGTTTTTTAGCAATACGGGCGTTAATTTCACCAATTAAATCATCAATTTGACCTTCACTTGAGCGAACTGAAATTTCAGGGTCTAAAAGTCCTGTCGGGCGTATTACCTGTTCTACAATTTGTGTTGCCTTTTCCTTTTCAAAATCCCCAGGTGTAGCAGAAACAAACACCGCTTGATTTATATGGCTGTAAAATTCATCAAAATTTAAGGGGCGGTTATCAAAGGCCGACGGCAAACGGAAACCATATTCAACAAGATTTTCTTTTCTAGCCCGATCCCCGCCGTACATACCACGCACCTGTGGTAGAGTAACGTGTGATTCATCGACAAACAAAACAAAATCTTCGGGAAAATAGTCGATCAATGTTGACGGCACACTTCCCTTTGGACGCCTTGCCATTACACGAGAGTAATTTTCAACACCCTTACAGGTACCGATTTCTCGAAGCATTTCAACGTCATATTCCGTACGCTGACGAATACGCTGTGCTTCGATTAAACGTTCATTATCAATAAAGAACTTAACACGCTCTTCCATTTCGTCCAAAATTTCTTTTAAAGCATCCTGCATTTTGTCTTGCGGAACAATATAGTGTGATGCAGGATAAATTGCCACGTGGGATAATACCGACTTAACTTCGCCCGTTAAGGTGTTAATTTCACAAATGCGGTCAATTTCATCGCCAAAAAATTCAACGCGAATGGCATTTTCCATTGAATATGCAGGAAAAATCTCCACCGTGTCACCACGAACACGAAATTTGTTACGAACAAAGTTTATGTCGTTTCTTTCATATTGCAAATCAACAAGCTTTGCTATTAAATCATCACGGCTTTTTTCCATTCCCTGTCTTAGAGAAATAACCATACTGCGATAATCAATAGGGTTACCAAGTGAATATATGCAGGAAACCGAAGCAACAATTATTACGTCTCGCCTTTCAGAAAGCGCACAGGTTGCGCTGTGGCGAAGCTTATCAATTTCATCGTTAATAGCGCTATCTTTTTCAATATAGGTGTCACTACCCGGTATATACGCTTCGGGTTGATAATAATCATAATAGGAAACAAAATACTCCACCGCATTTTCGGGGAAGAATTCTCTGAACTCACTACAAAGTTGTGCGGCAAGGGTTTTATTATGAGCAAGAACCAATGTCGGCTTATTTACATTAGCAATAATGTTTGCCATTGTGAAGGTCTTACCCGAACCCGTTACACCCATCAAAACTTGGTTCTTTAAGCCATTTTTGATGCCTTCGGTCAGTTTTTCAATAGCTTGTGGTTGGTCGCCCGTAGGCTTAAATTTCGAGTGCAAAATAAACTTATCCGGCACGTTCTCACTCCTTTCAATACGCTTACTATAGGCCATCAAATTCGTGTAATTTCTTATTAAAAAACATCGTTAAAATGTGCCCAAAATGCCATTACACGAATTTTGGTCACAAAATCATATAAATCCAACACCGTAAAACTAAATAACACACGGTAACACGAATTAGCACGATTTAGATGATAGATATTATATTATACCACAAAATAATCAATAAGTAAATAAAGGAACAGATACTTTTTCAATCTGTTCCTTTATAGTTTATGCACTCAAGGTGTCAAATACGGAAGGTATATCAAAATCTGTGCAATCAAATAATTTTTCTTTTTCATCATAATTTTGTGGTTCTTTGGGAAGAACTTCATCCATATATTCCACCAACTCAGTAACTCCATCAGCAATAATTTCTTGATTATCAATGTAGTTATCTGCAGTCACTATTTCTTTTGAGTGTCCAAGTATTTTTGAAATTGCCTTTAGGTTGAACTCATTTTTCAGTAAGAGAGTCGCATAGCTATGTCGCAAATCGTGCCAACGAATGTCCGGTAGATTATTTTCCTTAAGCAATTTCTTAAACGGTTGGAAGTTGTACTGTGCGCTTCGCGGCCTACCATAAGTAGAGCAACAGATATAATCCAAATCTTGAAATTCCTTTTTTCTTCGATTTCTATTCTTTTCGTATTGTTTTCGGCATTTAAGAATCTCCTCAAAAAGAAAGTCGGGTATATCAAGTATTCTATCGCTTGATGCAGTCTTGAGCTTGATTTCTTGCTTCGTTTTAGTCTTAGGTTTAAATTCAACGCCATCGCTATTAGGCGCGCGACCAAGTTGTCTTGAAACGTGAAGTTTCTGATGAACGAAATCCACGTCACTATATTTCAAACCGTTTATTTCACTTTTACGAAGCCCCATAAGAAGTGCAAAAAGTATTTGCATATAAATTCCGGTTTCTTTACTTGCTTCAATTATAATTGCGATTTGCTCCAAATTTAAAGTATGGCTCTCCTTAATCGTTCTTGTATGGTATGCCTTAGTTTTAACTGATTTCGGCAAAGAAACATCGGTTGCAGGATTATCAGAGATTTTACCTTTATTCAGCGCATACCTCATAGAAGTATTCATAACTGTTTTAGAAAGACCGGCAACTCTATGTGATTTTTCTGCAATCGCAATATACATATTTTTGATTTGTGTGCGTGTTACATCCGTCAAATAGACTTTTCCCAATATAGGGATAATGTGATTTTTAACGGCATTTTTATATGAATCATATGTGTAAGCCGTTGTTCTCACCTTTATATCAGTTTCAAGCCATTCGTTTAAGAAATCGGATAGAAGCTGCTTCTTTGGCACAATGAAAGTTTGGGTGATAAGTTGAGCAATTATTCTTTCACGTTCTTCATTGGCTTCTTTTTTTGTTTTGAAACCGGAAAACTGTCGAGTTTCCTCTGTCTTATCATCAAACTTCAACAACACTCTAAAGCCGAATTTCTTTTTGATGGGAGTAACGTTATATACCTTATGACTAACAATATTCTTCATGCTCATAGTCATAATCAATCACTTCCTTTCGGTATGAATGTATTATCCATAAACGCCTTAATGTTATGACCTTCATCAGCAATATCACAGTAATACTCAAAGGTGGTGTTTATTGAACTGTGACCTAATACCGCCGAAATCTTGGAAAGACTCGCACCGTTTTCAATGAGCAACGTGGCATATATGTGTCGCAGTCCGTGAACAGTCACGGTTGGTAATGCCGCCTTTTTACAAACCTTCGTTAATGCAATATTAAATGCGCTTAAACTATGCGGTCGCCCGTTTGGTTGGCAACTGATATAATCACCATCTATAAATTCCTCTCCGAGCTTTTCTTTATAACTCAGTATAAGTAACCTACGCTTTTCTAACTCCTTAAAAATTATAGGAGCTACCTTTAACCTGCGAAGGCTGTTCGGTGTTTTGGGCAAACGTTCAACAAGCTCATATTCGGTTATTTTACTTCCGCTATTGGGTTCAATTATTGGGTTTGCAACAATTTGGCGCATTATAGTTACTGTTTCTTCTTTGGCATTGAAATCGCTAAATTTCAACCCGTAAATTTCACCTTTTCGCAACCCCAAGAACAAAGCAAGTAGAATCTCCAAATACCAAGAACATTTTTCTGCTTCTTCGAGGAACCTCTTTATTTGTGCTTTGCTATAGACCGTTATGCTCGTCTTTTTACGCTTGTATGGCTTTGTAGATGGCATCGGGTTATGTTTCACATACCCTTCAACAACGGCGCTTTTTAAGGCAATATTAAGCACCTCACGACATTTATTGCCTGCAGACGAACTGCTCTTAGAACATTCAAGTAGCAGAGCATCGAGATAATCCACATTTACAAGTGATACTCTAATATCGCTGTTAATGTTCGGCAAAATAATGTCGTATAAAACGTGTGCCGTAACCATACGAGTGGTGTTCTGTATCTTGGGCGAAAACTCATTCTCAAACCATAATTTGAGATAGTCTGAAAACAAAATATTATTGGTTTGATTTTGGCTAATCAACAGACGAGCTTTTTCAAACTCCTCAAGACAACGCCAATAGTTTTCTTCTGCTTCTTGCTGAGTGGCGAATCCACCCTTCTTACCATACTTAATGTTACCTTTTTCATCTAAAGTTTTGGTTCGATGATACCAAGAACCGCGCTCAAAAAAAGCAACACTATGCTTTTTGGTTTTGTGGTTTGAAACACTCTGTCTTAATTGATGATTGTCATATGATTTCATATGTCGTTATTATCCTTTCCGGCTAACCAATCGTCAAAAGAATTTTTTGGCACTCGTATCACTTTACCAAACTTTAAAACCCTAAATGGTTTCTTTTCATTAAACACCTTTTCTAAAAATGCGTAGGTGCTGTTTCTGCCAAGTGATAGCATCGCTTGTATTTCTTCGACGTTGTAAACCTTTTTTTCGGTATCGTTGTTCACGGCTTTTCCTTTCCGAGTGTCATTATCCTATCACACTCTGTTTTTTCTAACAAATGTGCGATTTAATGATTTGCACACTTGACAGGTTTGGTTTCTTCAATGATATAATCGTAGCCCAAACGAACTTGGCAAAAACAACAAGGTTCCTTATCTACCTGCGAATAATCTGACCTATATATTTTGGTGTTCGGTTTCAAAGAAAAATCACTCAAACACTTTGGGCATAACGTAAGTTCCGTTTTCATTTTTTGTCATCCTGTTATAATAAATTTGCCATCCGGGATACATCAGCCAGATGTACACGGCAGGTTCTCATTCCTAAGCTATAATAGAAGGGCGAAATGGACTGACGACACCATCCATGGGCTATAACGTCCGCAGGAAAGACAGTTATCCATCCTTCTATTGTAGCGTTCGGTTTAAGCAGGTTGAGCTACTACGCTCGCATCACAAAACAGATTGAATAGGCAATGGGTAAAGGCTGGCACCATTTCAGCAAATTCAAAAACAGGAGATTTTGAAATGAACGCAGTAGGTATTGATGTATCCAAGGGAAAAAGTACAGTTGTCGTTTTACGCCCATTCGGTGAGGTAGTAGCCGTACCTTACGATGTGGAGCATACCGAAACTGAACTTAAAAAACTGGCGGATTTTTTGAAGAGTCTGCCAGGTGAGACTCGCGTACTTATGGAGTACACAGGGCATTACTATGAGCCAGTTGCCCGTTATCTCCACGAGGAAGGCATTTATGTTTCGGTCATCAACGCAATACTCTCACATGACTACAACAAAAACTCAATTCGCAAAGCAAAAACAGACAAGATTGATGCCATTAAGTTAGCCAGCATGGCGCTTGATCGTTGGCTTGATCTTCAAGAATATATTCCGGAAGATGAAGTTCGCCAAACCCTCAAAATCTGTAATCGCCAATACGGCCAATACACTAAACTTAAAACCATGCTAAAAAACAATCTCATTGCTTTGCTCGATCAGACATTTCCGGATGCCAACAAGCTATTCACATCGCCGGCAAGGAAGACCGATGGCCACGAGAAATGGGTGGACTTCGTACTAAAATTCTGGCATTGTGAATGCGTCTGCGGCCTCTCAGAAAGGCAATTTAAAGACAAATACGCTCGTTGGTGTAAGCGCAATGGTTATCATTACAGTTCCTACAAAGCCGAGGAGGTCTATGCATCGGCCTGTGGCAATGTTGGTCTACTGCCTCTATGTGAATCAACAAAAGTGCTAATCACACAGGCAATATTGCAGTTGCAAACAATTGAAGAAGCACTTGCTGCACTAAAACACGAGATGTTGCAATTGTCTTCTCGCCTACCTGAATACGAAACCGTAATGGCTCTATACGGTGTCGGAGATACACTTGGCCCCCAGCTCATTGCTGAGATTGGAGATGTAAGCAGATTTAAGAACAAAAAATCCTTAATTGCCTTTGCCGGAATCGATTCCCCACCTGATCAGTCAGGGCAAGTCGATAAACGGTCCAAGAGCATTACTAAACGTGGATCTCCAACTTTGAGGAAAACGCTGTTTCAGATAATGTCCGTCATTATTCAAAGCTGTCCTGAAAACGAACCCGTTTATGAATACCTCGACAAGAAACGAGCAGAAGGTAAGCCATACAAAGTCTATATGATTGCTGCAGCAAATAAATTTCTTCGTATCTATTATGCCAGGGTAAAAGAATGCCTTGTCAACACCTGAAGTCGCAAAGCGAGTTTACAAAAAATTCGGAATCACCATTCTGAATTTTTTGTATGTTGACAACGCAACCACGGTATAATATTCCCCTGGCGAAGCGCAACTGTGCTTTGCCTTGATTACCTTGACCGGCGCAAACACTCACAATGCGGTGGTCAATTTGTTGCGCCTATATTTAAGCATTAGGTATTTCTTATTTTTCCGCGTTTTAGACCTTGACTTTTATTAGCAGGTCTTTCAAAATATCTTCCTATATAACGTCAAAAATTCCGTTTTTTATGCATAGTTTTCTAATAACTTTTTTAATTTTATTTTCTGCACCGGATAATGACCTTGATATAGAACTCTGATTTACACCTTCTTCAGCGGCAATAACATCCTCCGTTTTGCCCTCTATATATCTACTGATAAATCTTCTCAACTGAATTTCCGGTAGTTCCTGCTTTGCTATTTCCAAAATAAAATAGGGATTCATTACTTCTTCTTTAGTGAAATCTCCTTCTGATTCAAGACGAAGAAACTCAAACTCCGCGGACTCAACCGAAACCAACTGCGTTTCTTCAATTTCGTTTATAGAAACATTCTTGCGAGTAATCGCCGTTGTTTGTATATCTTCTTCCTTGTAAAGTTCATCGGATACAGATTTCCAATAAGCAAAATCTTCTTCAGTCATATTGGGATTTTCTTTTAAGAAGCTCTCCAAAGTGATTTCATAATCACCATCTGCTCCTCTGTAAACGATACCGTCGCTATATTTGTTCACTGCATAACTTTCATTTGTATAGTTCTTAGCCATTGTTGTAATCTCCTTAATGTTTGATTTTTGAAAATGTTGTGATTATCAAAAATCGGAGATTACGGATATTTAGCCAAATAACATTCCCACACGGTCATTCCTCCCTTACGGGTGAAATCGTTTGAGAATTTGAAATTAGTCCCTTTTTTCAAAAAAATTTGCTCCCTTCAGCTTTTTTCTGCCGGGAGCAAAACTGTTTTTCGCGTAGTTCTTACCGAAAACAAAAAGCCACCGGCAAGATAAGAAACGTTAAAGTTTCAAATCTTAACCGGCGGCCTCTCATGTAATATGTTTGGCATAACCAACCGTCGTATTTGAGATATATGACCTGAAGATGGATTTACGCAGCCTATTTCATCTCAACCATTTCGTCGTTATACCTTTAATTTTAAATTAAGTTACCTGCTAATAAGCAAGTCGTTCTTGCCCTTTCGGGGCATACAAGTCTATCGTATCGTGACGACGTCCTTTCATTTTTCTGACCATAACAACATGACATCTTGTACATTCCACCTTAATATCGCCTTGGGCGTTTTTATAGCCTGTTACGATGGTTCCGCAGTTAGAACAATGCCATGAGAATGGTACCCACTCATCGTGCTTCACCATAATCATTACAGTTCTCCTTATCTGAATCTCAATGTGTGGTATTACAAAGATTTAATAACATTCTTTGCAACGCCTTGGACAACAAGCTCTTTAACTAAAATCTCTTTGTTGCGATATTTCTTTTTATTTTGATATTTTAGAATCGCACAATGAGATTCTTCATCAATACCCGCAAATGTTTTGAGGGTATTTTCATTATTCTCATCAAGAGCTACGACAATATCTCCAACGCAAGCCGTTTCTTGTTTACGAATTACAATGAGGTCGCCGTCGTTAATTCCTGCATCTATCATAGAATCACCGGTAGCGCGGAGGATATAGAATTCACCTTTACCGAAAATGGATTCGGGAAGGCTCACATATTCCTCTACGTGTTCTTCCTCGGCTTCGGGGTCGCCGCATCGAATACTACCTACTATAGGTGCAGAAAAATATCCGGTAGAACACTTATCAATCTTGGTGGACTCGATTGTGCGTCCGTCATAAGAGATAAGGCCTCGCTCATTCATCTCGACTAGGTAGCGATAGACGGTGGTTTTCGCGACGTTAACGCCATTAGCTATTTCACTAAGGGAAGGAGAAAAGTGATTAGCACGATAGAAGGCATCAACATAAGCACTTATTTCTTTCATCAGTTCCGGATTTTTACTTCTCATATAGGTCCCTCGCTTTCTATATGGAACGGTTCGTTCTCGATAGCTTAATTATAGCAGAACATATGTTTGTTTGCAAGAGGGTTTTAAAAATATAAAACAAGGTGATGGCTATAATCAACACCTTGTTTTTTTAATGGTTTTATATGAAGTTTTCAACGAGAAATTTCCCTGCAGTAAATATATAGGACATCTATTAGTTTCCCATTAGACGTGCGCATTTTACCTGCTTGAGAAATCAAACCCATAGCAAAATCATCGTCGTGCGAAGCAATATATTCTGCCGAATAGCCCGTCTTACTATAAAACATCTGATACATTTCGGATTTCAGTTTACGAACCTGCTCGGTGGACATCAATTTGCCCCAATCATCGTTGACGCCGCCCTCAATAGCAAACCCCACCCAATGGCTTTTACCGTCAGCACACAGTTGATGGTAAACATCATACAATTCGTGGTCTACAAAAGGATATGTCTTATCGTCAATGCTATAAGAATAAATCGTTTCGACCTTGCCATCAACTAAATAAGTACCAATTTTTTCTACAACAACCTTTGCGGTCGGAGTAAAGCCAAAATGTTTTTTGAATTGGTTAATGATATTTGATTCATTGCTCGACGCCTTATTTAATGTATAAACCTGAATATGAGCTAAATAATCAAAATTGTTTTTGTATTTTTCATACCTAATATTCTCTGTATGATATACCCCTATTTTCTTGTCAAATTCATTATAGTTATCGTTTGATATTGCCGCAATACTACGGGTTTCAGTTTCGCCACAAGCAGTACAAGAGCGTTTTTCTTCGCCTTTAACACCAACATCTGCTGCTTTTGTAACCGCCCACTTGCTCCAAGCGTGTCCTTTTGCTGCGATTGATTTTTGTGCAACAACCACTATATTGCACACGGAACAATGACTCCCTTCAGTAAGTCCCGGTTTTGTGCAGGTGTTGGCAACCACTTTATCAGATACAACTTTATGACCAAGCGCATCTATATAATCTGCTTTATAACTATCCCCACAAGCACAATTATACTCTGTGTAGCCCTTTTGAGTACAAGTGGGTTTTATTTTATTTGTGATGTAGTTATGCTGATGAAGAATTTCTGTAACTTTAGAGTTTGCTTCTTCAAGGTCTGATTCATCCACATCAGTCTGAAGTTGTTCGTTTTTTGTATCTTCGGATGTTTCGTTTTTGGATGTTTGCTCGGCACCTGTTGCTTGCGATATTAAATCATTACTCGAATTTTCACCATCAAGTTCTACTCTATGCTTCGTTATCAGACGGTCGCGAAAGAGTATGAACAACATTATTGATAACCTTGCCATCTTTTGTGCGAACCAAAGATAACTCACGGGAACCCGATTCAATAGTGAAGATACGTTTATTATCGGGAATAGAGGTTAGCAAGGCATTAAGCAATGTAGTTTTACCCGATGATGTCGCACCCGCTACAACAAAGGAAACGCCGTATCTCAAACACATACAAAGGAAATCAATCATTTTCTGTGTTGCATTTCCACCTGCAACCAACTGCTCACGATTAACGCGGGAAGGATGCAAAAGACGGATTGATACGCTGATACCTCTATCATCATCAACAAGGGGTTCTTTTAGCGCGGTTATACGAGTATTTCCGGGCAAATGTCCTTGCGACATTGGGGTGGCATTATCAATAATCATGCCGCTATGATGTAAAAGTCTTTTTACAATATCAACAGCGTGTGTAGGGCTATAAAAGTGTTCATCGGCTTTCTCAATATGACCATCGGTGTAAGTAATGGCTATATCGTCCCAACCATTAACATTGATTTCTTCAATTTCATCTTTTCCAAGGTATTTAGTTAGAACAGAATATTCCGCCATTTCACAGTAAAGCTTATCGGCAAGTTCGTTAGTTGTCATTCCCTCAACGGTAAATCCGTTATCCCTCAAGAACTTTTCAATATAAGGCTTCAACTGACCAAACTTTCTGCTATCAGAAAGAGAAGCCGCATAGTGGGTAGAAATATATTCCTGCACCTTGCTTAAAAGCGGTACAAATGCAATTCTTGTTGACATTAACTCACCGCCTTTGCAAGTTTAGAAATAACCTCCCTATACTTTCTATCCGCAAGTCTTTCGGAAAGAGTACCGGTAATAGTCTGCTGCTTAAGCGCATAGCTATAAGGCAAAACGAACTGAACCTTCTTGAAATGATTTTTCACTTCGTCAAAAGGTAAATACAAATCCTTTTCGGTAGTATTCATAACAATAGCCGTTTTGTCAGCACAACCTAAATAAGCATCGCCGTTTGATGCGAAGTAGGTCATACACTTAAGGTCGGGCGTAATAGCTTGGATTACAACATCAGCTTCGCGCCTTGCAAGAGTTGAGATAAAATCTTCATTATCGCTCACACAGTCGATAACAACATAATCTGCAATCTCGCTCATACAACGGAAAAGCTCTAAGACCTTATCTTCTGTGGGTCTTGGGTAGGAATATTTGTTTTCTCCTGCCTTAAAGCCCAAATATCCGAAATTCATCATCGTTTTAACAGTAACAATCTGTTTCATTACGTCTTCACGATAAATGTCGGTTTTATCAAGGGTTTTGCCAATGGAATATAGGTCGCTCTCTTTACAATGAGGGAAAATATATCCCATTATGGGCACGGTCAAGTCCACAGAAAGAAAAAGCACCGATGTTTTCATCGAATAATAGAGCTCTTGAGCAAGTTTTAACGCGAGTGTTGTTTTACCACTTTCGGGCGAACCACATACTGCAATTAACTTACTCATTTACACTACCTCCAAAAAAATCATTCTGCTTTGCAAGGAACTTGTTAGCCGTTTCTTTATCTCCACGATAAACCAAGGCCGCCTGCATATCGGCGTTTCCTTCATACTGAGCCAAGAGCTTTGCCTGTTTTTCGTTTACAAGAACGGTGATTGTGCTCGGCAATTCATAACTGCCGTCTTCGTTCTTTACAATGGAATCTTTATCAATACCACCTGCGGTAGTAGTTGTAACTACTTTTACATATTTAAGTTCGCCGGGAATGATGGATTCCGTTGCATTTTTAGGTGTTACAATAATACTGATAATATCCCCATTCTGAAGCTTTGCAGAAAGACCTGCGGCAAAAGTATCAATCGTAACACTTACCGCCATTTTGCTCCCATCAAGGGATGCGAAAACATCGTCAGCCGTATTAGCTTCACCCGAAACTTTTGCTTTGGTGAAATAGTCACCCGCAAACAAGTTAGAAGCGGCGTATTTTCCAACCACTTCGTTTTTCTTTACGATGACCCCGTTAGGGATAGTGTCGGTCTTAACTTTCACTTCCTCAACATCCGCATCGGTAATGGGAGAGCCCTGCTTAACATCTTTTGCAAGGCGGATAACCGATGTGGTATCGCTTGTGAGGTTGTTGACTACGGGGGCAATCAAAAAGGTAATTGCAACTGCAAGAACCATACAAACAATTCCGATAATAGTTCTGTTTTTCACTATATAACCTCCTTTAGATTAAATATACCGCCAAATATCCAACGGTAAGGTAAGGTATGAGGGGAAATCCACCTCGTCTTTTTTCTTTGTTTTTAAATGCGTTTAATAGTACGGCTAAAAGCATACCGCCAACAAGTGCTATCACGCCTTTTTCAAATCCCAAAAGGAATGAACACGCAACGGCGCATTTAATATCAGCACCACCAATATCACAGTTAGCAATAAGCAAAGTCATAAGCATAATACCGCCTACGAACATAGCCGAAATAAACATCATAGGAAGATTTGCGAAGTCACAACCGATAAAGGCCGCTATCACAATCATTACGTGCAGCCAATCACTACATTCTCTTGTTCTGATGTCACTATAAGAGGATAATAGGAGGATAAGGCAGAATATAATACCTCGCACCGTGATAGCGGAACATCCAAAAAAACAGATGAGCAGCACAGTAAAAGCGAGTGTGATTCCAATAAAACCTAACGCGGTTTTGCCTTTGCTCCCACTCCATTTATTTGCCGCAAATGAACTAACACAAAAAGCGGCTAATACAGAAAGAGCAATTAGAATAAATACATTAGCTAACATTAGCCAATTATCGGTTGAAAATTTTGAAATGTCCGGTATCACCGGTCGTATCATCATATTCATAAAAAACCTCCTTTTAAAAAAGATGCGGTGGGACACCGCTTGAAAGTGTCCCACCGCACAAATTAAGTGTTATTAGCCCGCGTAGTTGAAAAGACCGGCAATCTTGGAGGTTACGGTAGGCATAATGGTAGAGTTAAAGAGAGTATAGAGCAGAGTGAGCAGAAGCGCACCGATTACAACGGCAATAAGAATCTTTACGCCGGAATCAACGTAACCTTCTGCCTTACGGCTCATAACTGCGGACTTAACAGTGCATACTGCGGAATTAACCTTCTGAGAAATCTTCTTAAACATAAATTTTTACCTCAAACTTTCTTTTTTAATTTTTAATGGTTTATAGACGGACTATAGATTAACCGGCAAAGTTAAAGAGCTCGGTAATCTTGGTGGTTACGGTGGGCATAATGGTAGAGTTAAAGAGTGCATAGAGGCCACCGAGCAGAAGCGCACCGATTACAACGG
Source organism: Clostridia bacterium (assembly GCA_017622555.1). GTDB lineage: Bacteria > Bacillota > Clostridia > Oscillospirales > Acutalibacteraceae > UBA737. Next base: position 5,612 of record JAGAQV010000027.1, on the reverse strand, counting down.
CGATAAGAATCTTTACGCCGGAATCAACATAGCCTTCTGCCTTACGGCTCATAACTGCGGACTTAATGGTGCATACTGCGGAATTAACCTTCTGAGAAATCTTCTTAAACATAAACTTTTACCTCAAACTTTCTTTTATTTTTTATTATTCATTGGTTTCTTTGAGCGCGATTTCATAAGCAGCGAAAACTGCATCTTCGAGCTCTTTGCGGGCTTCTGCGGAAATAGGATGAGCTACATCACGACGGATGTCCTTGCCATCCTTGTCCTTAGAAATGCTGTAGGGCATCGCAACAAAACGACCTTTTTCAGTTTCTACAACGCGAACGCCGTGAATAGCGATTTTTTCCTCAATCGTTACACTTGCCAATGCCTTTACGGGTTTGTCGGTGTTAAACACCTTGCGAATTTTTACCTGATACTTCATTGTTTTTTCCTCCGGTTTCTTAATTTAATTTTGTTGGGCTTAAAGTGAATTAGTTTGCTACAATTCAAGTCACCTCCTATCGAAAAATAGGCAATAAATAAACCGAGTTGTTTTATTCAACTCGGCTACCTACGATATTAAGTTATCTTGATTGTTCTTTCTGCCTCTGCAGATACCTAAAGTAGTGGTCAAGAGCTTTAATGACAAGTTCTTCTGCTTTCTTATCGGGGTAAGAGTCGGGAATGTATTGGCGTAAATTCTCATACGAAAACTTTCGCTTTGATACTTGATTAGGTTTAATTTCTTCCATAATTTCGGACACCTTATCATAATCAAGCGCGCCTTCTTCAAACAGTTTTCTCATTCTTCTTGTTTGAGCGTGTGATGGGAAAATCTCCGTTTCTTCAATACGGTCAACAACATCTCTTTGACTTTCTTCATCGAGATATGAAAGTTCGACCGCAGGGCGCATTTTCATTCGCCCTTCATCAACATACTCAAGCATTTCGGGAACGAGATTAGTCAAGCGAACATACATACGTATCATTTCGTGACTCTCTCCGGTTTCTTCGGCAATAATATCGCGACTTTTCTTACCATCTGACTTGTGCAACTCTGTGGCACAAGTTAAATCGTTACGTTTTCCTTGTCGCTTCATAGCGTCGAGTCGCATTTTATAAGCAAAGGCTTTTTCTGAGGGGAGAATATTTGACCTTTGGTAGTTACTCTCAACCATCAGAATTGTTGCTTCGTCCTTTGTCATTTCAACGACTTCACATCGCAGAGTTTCCATCTCTGCAATCTCACACGCTCGTTTTCGCCTATGACCGGAAATCAGTTCATATCTTCCGTCTTCTTTTTGCCTTACGGTAGCAGGAGTGATAATTCCTCTTTCTTTGATGCTCTCGACAAGTCTATCCATATCTTCATCATCATTAACTTTATACGGATGGTCGGGAAAGTCATCAATTTCCGAAAGCGGAATATCGTAAATCTTTTTGAGATTTGCTTCATCGCGCTCTTGCTGTGTAGTGAACAGACTATCTACTGAGGTTAGCAGTCCGTTTACGCTCCTTGTCGCCAATCTGTTCCACCTCCTTCACTAAAACACCGTAAGCTGTTGCGGCTTTGCTATTTGGGGCGTGTTTGAAAATGCTTTTGTCTGCCGTACTGATTTCCGCGAGTTTTACAGTAGATGGGATGACCGCGTTTAGTACCGGCAAAGATGTACCGTATAATTCTTTCACATTCCTAACTACATCTTTACGAAAATTTGTTTCATTAGCCATAGTCAAGAATATTCCGCCGACCTTGAGTTTCGGGTTAAGTTGTCGTTTCACTTGATTGACTGTGCTTAAAAGCTCGGTCATATCCTCAGCCGCCAAATAATCGGCTTGAACGGGAATTACAACATAATCCGACGCGGTTAAAGCATTGATAACTAACATACCAAGCGAAGGCCTGCAATCGAGAAGGACATAATCGTAATTGTCTTTGAGTTCATCAATATAACCTTTTAATACAGTTTCGCGACTCATTACATTTACGAGGTTTACTTCAAGTGCAGATAATGTCTTATTTCCGGGAATAAAGTCGAAACCTTCTTGATGGTTCAAAATTTCATCACGGTTTTCCGACTCAACTCCGTTAATGACATCAAACATACAATTCGTTAAGGTAAGGTCAAGTTCATGGGGTTGTCGCTTACCCAACATCTTTGTTAAGTCACCCTGCGGGTCAATGTCGATTAATAATACCTTGTAGCCATCTGCTGCAAGGCCGGCTCCAAGATTGAATACAGTTGTGCTTTTTCCAACACCACCTTTTTGATTAGCAATCGCAATTACTTTACATTTGCTCACCGGATGTTTCCTCCTTTCTTTAAGATTTGAAACTTTCGTTCCACCAAAACTCAAAATAAACTTTTGAGCTTTGGTCGTGCGTTTTATTTGTTCTCAACACCCCAAACGCAAAGGGAAGTCGTTAGATGCTCGGTTGCGAACCGAGTCCATAGGAGTTCCACCTTCCCGCCTTCTTTGTGGCCGGACCGCGAATTACGGAAGTATCATTATTCCTTGTATCTGTCATCGCCACCTCCAAGAGCAACTTGGATTCTCGTTGTATAAAAGTTTCTCGCTCGCTCCCTTGAGGGAGGTCTTGGCGCTTCTACAACCTCGGCTTGGGTTTCCCCGATACAAGTAACGTATCTAACGAATGTGTATTCAGTTGTCAAAGTGCTCGGAAATTTCGGTTTCCTCACATCGGAAATTTTTGTTTCCTCACCTAACGTCAAAAATCGGCGATTTTATGCATAGTTTTGAAAAAAATTTTTTAAAAAAATTAAAAAAAGTTTTTTGAAGGCAAAAAAATAGGGGTGCAGACCTCAAATCTGCACTCCCTTTTCATTTATATAAGGAAATAAAAAAAGACCCTAACTCGAATAAACGAATTAGGGTCAACTCTTAATATTTATAATGTTATTTCTTATCTTCTATTTGTTCAGTCACTTCGCCATTTAAGATGTGGCTTTTTAATGTTATGATTTTGTTGTCACGTGCAAACACCCACACGTTTACGGCGGGTTGTTCATACCAATAGTCTGAGTCCTTCTCGCCATAATGTTCTATATAATAGTTGTGTAAAAACTCAGCGTATTGCTCTTTCTTTAAAATAGGCATATATTTCTCCTAAAAACACCATTTTCGCCATTACACGAATTTAGGTCACAAACTTATCTGATTTATATGGTGTTATCCTGTGTTATCTTGTGTTAAAAACCCCCGAAAAATGGCCTTAAATCCCGCATTTTAGGGTATTTACTGTGATAGGAAACAAAATATTCCACCGCATTGTCAGGGAAAAATTCCTTAAACTCACTACAAAGCTGTGCGGCGAGGGTTTTATTGTGAGCAAGAACGAGTGTTGGACGGTTAATTTCTGCAATAATATTTGCCATTGTAAAGGTCTTACCCGAGCCGGTAACACCGAGAAGCACCTGCTCTTTATCTCCTCTTTTTATACCATCAACCAACTGCTTTATAGCTTCGGGCTGGTCACCTGTGGGTTTATACTCACTTTTTAAAACAAATTTTTCCATTCTCGCTCACCCCCTAAATATTATTTGTAAATACATTTTATATATTATATCACATAAATTTGTGACTGTAAACTCAATAAAATTTAAATATTATTACAAAAATTTTAAATATGATATTTTTTTAACAATTCCTACTTGAAATTTACCAAAACTATGATATAATAGTCGTTATAATATAAAAAAATACATAAATATACTTATTTTTCTTAAATAATACTAAAGAAGGAGTAATTATGGAAAAGATTATAGTTGCATTAACATTTGCAGGTTCGATACTTGCACTGCTGTTTGCGCTTTTAATGTCGCGCAAGGTTTTGAAGTTTTCCGAAGGTAATGACCTTATGAAGAAAATATCCTTATCTATTAGAAAAGGTGCAAACGCATATTTAAAACGACAGTATAAAATTGTTATAATTTTCTTTGCTGTTATGTTTTTAGTTTTATCGGTTATGGCATTTCTAAAGCTATTAACCCCTTACGTTCCCTTCGCATTTGTAACGGGTGGCTTTTTCTCGGCACTTTCGGGCTTTATCGGTATGAAAATAGCAACACTTGCAAATGCAAGAACAGCTAATGCTTGCCGTGAAGGTCTTAACAAGGGCTTGCGCATAGCATTTTCAGCAGGTAGCGTTATGGGCTTTACGGTTGTCGGTCTTGGTCTTTTGGACATATCAGTTTGGTTTTTCCTTTTAAAGTTTGTATTCAATTTGGCGCCTGAAGCTATTTCTAGCGCAATGCTAACATTCGGTATGGGCGCATCCTCTATGGCGCTATTTGCCCGTGTTGGCGGCGGTATTTTTACCAAAGCTGCTGACGTCGGTGCGGACCTTGTTGGTAAGGTTGAAGCAGGCATTCCCGAAGATGACCCACGCAATCCTGCAGTTATTGCTGATAATGTTGGCGACAACGTTGGTGACGTTGCAGGTATGGGTGCCGACCTTTATGAATCCTATGTAGGTTCAATTATTTCAGCTTCAGCTTTGGGTGTTGCTGCATTCCATTCGATTGAAGCAATGGCCTTGCCAATGCTTTTGGCTGCAGTAGGCGTTGTATGTTCAATTATTGGTACCTTTTTTGTCAGAACAAAGGAAGGCGCTACACAAAAGCAATTGCTTTCAGCGCTTTCGCGCGGTACAAACTTTTCTGCAATAACAATTGCGATTGTCGCCCTTCCCCTGATTTATTGGATATTGGGCAAAGAAAACTGGAAAATTTACTTTGCAATTTTGGCCGGTCTTGTTGCAGGTGTGTTAATTGGTAAGGCAACCGAATACTTTACCTCTGACGGCTTTAAGCCCACACAAAACCTTGCCGGCACAAGCGAAACAGGTACAGCAACAATTATTATTGGCGGCTTGTCGGTTGGTATGCTTTCAACCTTAATGCCAATTGTTATTATTTGCGTTTGCGTTTTGGTTGCTTTTTACGTATCTAATGGCGCTAACAATGCTTCGCTTGGCCTTTATGGTATTGCCTTATCGGCTGTTGGTATGCTTTCAACCCTGGGTATTACCCTTGCAACCGATGCTTACGGTCCTGTTGCAGATAACGCAGGTGGTATTGCGCAAATGGCAGGTCTGGAAGAAGAAGTTCGTGAACGTACTGATGCGCTTGATTCACTTGGTAACACTACGGCTGCAACTGGTAAAGGCTTTGCTATCGGCTCTGCAGCGCTTACTGCACTTGCGCTTATGGTATCTTATATTGATAAGGTGAAAACTATTGACGGTGGATTAGAAAAAATAGCTGATTTAAGCATTACAAACCCAACCGTTCTAACAGGTTTATTTATTGGTGCTTGTCTTCCCTTTGTTTTTGCCGCCATTACAATGAATTCAGTTGGTCGTGCAGCTCAAAGCGTTGTTAAAGAGGTTCGCCGTCAATTTAAAGAAATTACAGGTCTAATGGATGGTAACGCCGACCCCGATTATGAGAGCTGTGTTGACCTTTGCACAAAAGCAAGTCTTCGTGAAATGATTTTACCGACCTTGGTTGCAGTTGTTGTTCCCGTCATTGTTGGTCTTACACTTGGCTGCACAGGTGTTGTTGGTATGCTTGCTGGCGCTACTGCTTCGGGCTTTTTAATGG
>JAGAQV010000026.1 GCA_017622555.1 Clostridia bacterium | reverse complement strand
TTAATTAAATATTAATTTTTATTAATTATGTTCTCAAATTATGGTTTGTCGGGGACTATATCAACATTTTGTAGGGGACAGGCACCGTAAGCGCCAAAAAAACAGCACCCACTTTCGTGAGTGCTGCAAATTTGAAATAATACAGATTATCTCTTGGAGAACTGAGGTTGCTCCCCATAAGATGGGGAGACGTCACGCAGTGACAGAGGGGACGGGCGCCGTAAGCGCCACGACGAGCGGCGAGGAGTGCAAAAAAACAAGCCCTGTGTTTCCACAAGGCTTGAATAAAACGAAATAATGATTAACGTTTTGAGAACTGGGGTGCACGACGAGCGCCTTTGAGACCGTACTTCTTTCTTTCCTTCATACGAGGATCACGAGTTAAGAAGCCTGCCTTCTTAAGCTGACCACGGAGTTCACCGTCGAACTGTAAAAGTGCACGTGCAACACCGTGACGGATAGCACCGGCCTGACCGGTAACACCGCCGCCTGATACACGGCAAACGATATCGAACTTGTCAGCAGTGCCGGTAAGAGCTAAAGGCTGACGAACGATAAGCTTTAAGGTTTCAAGACCGAAATAATCATCAATATCTCTGTCATTGATGGTGATTTTACCTGTACCGTTGTAAACGCGAACACGGGCAACAGAACTCTTTCTTCTGCCTGTGCCGTAAAAATATGACTTTGCTTCAAACATTGTTAAGTTCCGCTCCCTTCTTAAAATTCGTAAACTTCGGGCTTCTGTGCAACCTGTGCATATTCAGAGCCGCTGTAAACGTGAAGTCTGGTAAGAGCCTTGCGACCGATAGTAGTATCGGGAACCATGCCCTTAACTGCAAGCTCCATAGCGAGTTCAGGACGAGTAGCCATTAAAGTAGCATACTTAACTTCCTTAAGACCGCCAATGTAACCTGTGTGACGACGATAGAATTTCTTTTGTAACTTATTGCCTGTTAAAACTGCCTTATCAGCATTGATAACAACAACGTGATCACCACAATCAACATGAGGGGTGAATTCGGGCTTTAACTTACCGCGAAGTAAGTCAGCAACACGAGCAGCAGTGCGGCCAAGAGGACGGTTAGCTGCGTCGATGATGTACCATTTACGCTGAATATCAGCAGGCTTTGCCATAAATGTTGACATAATCAAAACCTCCAAATTATTTGTATGCTCGGCACGGTTCGCCGAGCCAGCTTGACTATAATACCACACCCCATTTTTATTGTCAACACATTTTTTGAAAAAATTTAATTTACACAAACCATTCTCTAATTTTCTCTCGTTTTCTCTCGTTTTCTCCCGTTTTCTCGTTTGCTATTTTTAAAAATTATTTTTAATTTATCCGTTTAAACAACTATTGCTTTTATATTAGGTAATTGTTATAATTATTGTGGCTTGTAAAAAAACAAATTTTTATCGAATAAATATTTATTTTTCACAAAAATTAAATTTAAAAAGGTACTTTAAAATGGAAAAATTCAAAAACTCAATAAAGCTTTTCTTAACAATGTTTAAGATTGGTCTTTTTACATTCGGCGGCGGCTATGCAATGCTTGCTCTTTTAGAAAATGAATTTGTTGAAAAACGGGGCTGGCTTACTAAAGAAGAATTTTTAAATATGCTGGCAATTGCCGAATCCACCCCTGGACCAATTGCAATAAATTCGGCCACATATATCGGCTATAGAACCGCAGGGGTTTTAGGTAGCGCCTTTGCAACAATTGGTGTGTGCTTACCTTCATTTATAATAATTTACATCATTTCCCTTTTCTTTGATGCGTTTTTAAAGTTAAAATTCGTACAATATGCTTTTTTAGGCATTCGCGCTTGTGTGGTATATCTTATCGCCTCTGCGGGCTTTAAGCTACTTAAAGGCCTTAAAAAAAATGTTTTATCAACCATTATTTTTATTGCAGTTTTAGTCGTGATGACCGCATTTTCAATTTTTGCAGTTAAGTTTTCTACTGTGTTTTATATTTTAATTTGCGGCACAATTGGTCTTGTAGCTTACCTTATTGGGTTAATTTCTCGAAAGGGGGCGCAAAAATAATGCTTGAATTATTTTTAACCTTTTTGAAAATTGGTGCGGTTTCCTTTGGCGGTGGGTATGGTATGATATCCCTTGTACGTGAGGAAGCGCTCTCACACGCATGGCTTACACAGGACGAATTTATTAATATGATAGCTGTTGCTGAATCTACCCCTGGACCAATTGCAATAAATATGGCAACCTTTATCGGCTCGCAGGAATATGGCATTTTAGGCTCGGCTTTAGCAACCTTAGGTGTTGTGCTTCCCGCATTCACAATAATTTTAATTATTAGCACGCTTATTAAAAACTTTATAAAATATAAAGGTGTCGAGGCGTTTTTATCAGGTGTTCAGCCCTGTGTTGTAGCACTTATTCTTTCCACAGCGTTTACAATGCTGCTATCTTCCCTTTTGGGCTTCGAGCATATTGGTGACGGGTTTAAGTTTAACGTTGTTGGTCTTATTGTTTTACCAATAATTATTTTAATTTCAATTTTGTGGAAAAAATGGAAAAATAAAAAACCAAGCCCCATATTGCTGATTATAATTTCAGCTGTGCTTGGTATGATACTTGGTCCAATATTTAATATGTAAAAACAGCCACTCTTTTGAGTGGCTGTTTTACTATTTAATCGCATTAGAGTGTAAAATATATTTAAAATGTTTCGCTGCTACGATGATCTGTTTTGATTGTTATAATGTTAGCTTGTTCGTTTACAGCAACAGCTTCAGTTTCAAAAGAAACCTTGTTAACTTCGGGGAATTCAAATCTCATTGCTTTTCTCCTTGCTCTGTTCATCGCATAAAATAACAACTATACTATAACAAATACTGTCGCAATTGAAATATCAAATTTTTATTATTGTTTTAAAAAAATTGACATATTTTTAAACTAAACCTTTAATTAAAACCCGATTTCCAGTACAGCGTTTTCGCTAAAATCAGCAGTAATAGTTTTTTGCCTGCCATCTTTAGCAAGTACAAAATCAACCTTGTCGCTACCCTGAACAACAGCCTTATCACCCTTTAATGACAGCACTTCGCCGTTTTCACTAAGCGGCCAAGCACAAGCGCCACCGTTGCAAACCGCCTTTGTCATAACACCAAAAGGCAAAGTAACCTCATAAGCATAACCATCAGCTAAAAGCTCGGCTTTTCTAATACCCTCACGACCGTTATACCAGTCAACCGCGATAAAGTAAATATGCATACTGCCATCATCCTGTTTATAAGCCGCTGTGCCAACGTCGTTACCCGTTTTAGCCCAAACCTTTTCAGACTTAACAGTCTTTTCAATTTCGGCCTTTACAACAGCTTCATACTCCTCTTTAATAGAAGTATGCGCAGGGTAAACCTTGGTATTAAACAAAATAACCTCGCCTTTACCGATTTTGTATTTGCAAATAAGCGGTAAGCCGCTATCGGTTGATTTAATAACTTCATCACATACTAAAGCATTTTTACAAACCGGCAGCTCTACACCGTTTACAGCATCATTAGTAAATTCGGCAGTACCGTTTGTAAATGAAAATGCGTGATTTTCAAAGCTTAAATCAAACTGTCTTATTTTTTCATAATCGGTGGTATTGGTTAAATGCGCACGGGTTAAAATTACCTTGCCGCCTTGCTTTACGTAATTTAAAAGGCGGTCGGCTTCTTCGCTTTCGCACATATTATAACCCGCAAAAATAAGTAATTTATATGTAGATAGGGTATCTACACTGCATTCAAGCGGAATAACGTCCGCATTACCAACAGGGGTGCCCGTGTAATAACCCAGCGGCTCCTTCCAATCCCCTATTCCGTGACGGTACAGCGCATCCTGTGGGCGTGAAACGGGATAAACCGTTTTAAGTAAGCTTTTCCAGCTGTCCTCAGCGTAGGTTTGGGGTGTATTGTCCCAACCCCACATATTGTCGCTACCAAACATTAAAATGCCGTCGTGCTTACCGCTAACAAATGCAAACGGCGTATAAAATTCACCACTTCGGGTGTGTGTTTTAATATAATTGTAAAAATCCTGCTCTTGCTTTAAATGCTCTAAACATTCTTCCTTAAACCTGTGCGGATGCAGGAAATATTCCTCCATTCTCCAAAAACCCTCTTCGGTATTAATATCGGTTACACCAAGCATATATGAAAGATAAAGTGCCAGACGGTAGCGGTCGTAATGCTTTTCGTCCTTAAGCGGAGTAGACGACCACTGAAGCGCATGATGAACGCCGAATTTTTTCATACCGTTTGCCTTACAGAAGCCACGCAAAAATGCCACAAGCGGCTCAAGGGATGAATACATCGTTTCAGCGCCAACCCAAGTATAGCCTGCCGCCTTAAAAGCTTTAAACATAACTGACGGGCCTGTGTGACGGGTTTCGTTGTTGGTCATAAGTCTTAATTGATTTGCGGTGTATTCTTCGGCAACCTTAACGTCCCTAATATATTGCTTATTTATGTAACGGTACATAATTTCACCATCGTGAATGTATGTTGTGGGCTTATATTCGCAATTTGTATGCTCGGGGTCTTCATTATAAGCTATATGGCATAAATCGTGCCATTGCTCTTCAGTTATATTACCGCGAACCGCACGCTGCCACCAATAAAAAATTGCGCCGTCGTTTTCGTGGTTTTGGCGACCAAGATAACCCTCACCCTTTAAAAGCTCATCATCAGGCAAGGCGTTAATACCGGGAAGCTCACGGCCGTCACACATAAGCACATACTGTATGCCCATTTCGTTTAAAACCTTAACAAAAGGCTTCCAGCAGTCTTTATTTAACGTGCGGCTGCCTGCCCAACGGTAAACGGGGCGAATTGTTAAAAAGTTACCCACGTTGTTTGAAATGTACCACGCAAGGTATTCCATCATATAGTCAAGGTCCTGACCTATATATACCATATCGCCCGTACCTGTAATAACGTCGTCGTTTCCTTTAATAACAATGCGGTCAATTTTGCTGTTAATAACCGTGTCACCACAGGTGATTTTAAACCCAGCATTTTCGCAAGGGCTTTCACAGTTAAACGCAATACCGTGATAACCCGCATCCGCAAATGTGTATTCCTCTTCACCGCTTAGGTTTTCGTTTAAATATTCCATTTTCAAGGTGGTGTTGGGCTTATTTGTATGCACCAAAACATAGGCCTTGCCGTTAGCAACACCAACTGTAGAATTACTTATAACACTAACAATAGCATCGGGCTGCTCAATAATGCCCAATTCCTTAATGCAGTAAGGCACTGCATCGTGATAGCTTGAAATAAGCTTAATTTCAAGCTTGTTTTCACTCTTTAAATGTTCCTTAGGTAAATCAATTTCCCATTCACTGCAGGTGTGGCAACGTTCGAAAACCTCACCGCAGAAAACAGTATTACCGTTTAATTTAACTTCAAATTCAGGCCATTCCTTACGGCTTAAAAACTGTGCTGTCCATTCAAACTTTTCTTTACCTACAACGCTTGGCGCAAACGACGGTAAAAGGTTCTGACCAACGGCCGACAAAACAGGGCGTTCAACATAAACCTTACCGCTATAGCCCTTACCCTCAACAAAAACACCAATGTGGGCAGCATCAAGCGGAATTTCAATATCACTCACAAGCTTTTGCCAGTCATAAGTGCCCTCGGGCATATCAATTATAACGGTATTATCAGGCGCATTGTGAATACTGTGGCGGCTAACGCCCTGCTTTTTAAGGCGAATGTCAAGTCGCATTCTTAAAAAGCCACCGTCAGAAATTTTAAGGTTTTCAGCCCTTACTGAAATGCCTGTTTTCCAGCATGTAGGTACGTTTGCCATATCAAGATACGAAAGCACAGGCTTCCACATAACCTTTTTATAAACTCGCTTTATGTAATCCTTTTCGCTGTCGCAGGATAAATCAATACAAAATTGGTCCTGATTTGCGTTTTCACTATCAAGTGCATCTGTTAAAAGCCTGTAATACTGTGGGGTATCAGGCTCGTTTTTCCACATATAAAAGGTAGCGGTTTCACCCACTGCAAAAAGGCGGTACCTTTTGTCCTCTTTAGCATTTACCGAAAAATTAAATTCAGTGCATTTACCTGGGCGAACGGTTATACCGTTTTCATAATCCTCATAGAAATTAAAGTATTTTTCAAAGCTCATAATAGCACATCCTTTATATGTGTTTATGGGTTTATTATAAAATAACGGGTAAAAAATATCAATAAATATTGCACTCGTGGTAGGATTTTTTATATTTAAAAATTATTTGCAAAAAATCGAATTTAATAATTAGTATATATAATGAAAGCGCCGTGCAAAAGCACAGCGCTTAATGTTTTAGTCTAACGGTTTCATTGTGGGGAAAAGTTTCTCCAACAATTCACATCTATTCATATTCATTCAAATCCTTTATTCTGCTGACTTTCCCGAACTTCATACTCATTCATATTACATCAGGGAAAAAACAAATTTGTTGTCAATCTGTTGTCTT
>JAGAQV010000025.1 GCA_017622555.1 Clostridia bacterium | reverse complement strand
TTATCGGGCTGACGCCCAAAAGAATAGATAATAAAGAAGAAATAAGAAAAAATGTGTGCCTACGGCACGATATATAAATCTGTCGGCAAAGCCGACACCGATTTTATTCTTTATTCTTTCTTATTTATTATTTCATCGCCTAAGCGATAACCCCCAATTTTTTTATTCGCAAAACACAACTTCATATATACACAAATCCTAACATATTATTTTAACGAGGTGTATTTATGAAAGAAAAAATTAAAAGCTATTTATTCTTTATTTTGTCCGCCCTTGCCGTAGGCGGTCTTTCGGCATTTTTCACCCGAAACAATATGTCAATTTATAATGATATACTAACCCCGCCGCTTTCTCCACCATCGATTGTTTTTCCGATTGTGTGGACAGTGCTGTTTACCCTTATGGGCATAAGCGCCGCTATAATTTATAATTCCGATGTCCCTCAAAAACAAAAAGAAAGTGCGCTTTTAACCTATGCCCTAAGCCTTGCTGTTAACTTTTTCTGGAGTCTAATCTTTTTTAATTTGCGTGCATTTTTGTTTGCTTTTTTGTGGCTTTTACTTTTACTTTACCTTATAATTAAAACCATTTTACAATATTATAAAATAAATAAATTAGCTGCCTATTTACAAATTCCTTATGCCGTATGGGTAACCTTTGCGGGATATTTAACCCTTGGAATTTGGTGGCTGAACAGATAATAAAAAAACAACCTCACGTTTTGTGAGGTTGTTTAACTTTAAAATATTTTTTTCATTACCTTTTCAAGCGCCTTTGCCATTGAAAAGAATCCAAGGTCGGTTGGATGACAGCCATCAACAGTGCCTTCGTTTCCACACCATTCCATCATTTCACGACTGGAAATAAAATAAACGTTTTTATCTCCGGCTTTAACAGCATTATCGTAAGTGGCTTTTATTATTGCCTGTCGGGGCTTTTCGCTTTCCCATGTGTAATAAATGGGCATTGGCATCATAATAATTGGAATATTGGGGTGGGTCTCCCTTACAGCCTTAAACATTTTTTCATGTGTGGCGGCAAGATGCTCAGCCGAGGGGGCATTATAGTCATAGTCAAGCACAAAGCAGGACATATTAAGTCCTTTGATATAATCTATCATTTCGTCCTCGCCCTTGGCGCTGCCTGAGAAGCCGAGGTTTATGTGGTCAATATTAAACCAACGGCTTATATGCGCTTGATATGTGCTGCCCGGCCGTGAAGCACAGCCTCCCTGCGTTATGGACGAGCCATAGTAGACTATGGGCGGTATATCACGGTAAGGTGTAGGCTCTTCAATTTTTGCATCTTCAGCAAGACCGATGTAAAGGTCCGTTAACGTGCTGTAAAGCGGGAAATTTATGGTGTATTCACGCATACCAACATTCCCAACGTCCTTTACCATTTCATAACCGTCCTTAATATCAAACGGCGGTACGAAAGAAAGTGAATACCTGTCCTCTTCACCGTGCTTTTGATAAAGGTCAAAGCCGGTCGATCCCGTAAGTGCAAAGTGCGACATTTTAGCAGGTCCTGGCATTTTAGCGTGAATTGCTATATACGGGCTGTCAGTTTTAAAACGCACCCTGCCACCTGCTGTATGCCAATGAAGTGAATATACACCGCTGCTAACCTTTTTAGCAACCTCACCCGGAAGTCTTACAAAGCGTTCACCCGTGTGGTAAACACCGTAAACCTTAAATGGTGCTTCGGTTACGTTATAAAATTTTATATCCGCTTTATCAATTTTTGTGTCAACAATAAAATTTTTATCAACCTTTGAAATATCGGTCATATTATCACCTTCATTTTTTATTGCCTTCAATATACCACACAACATCCGTTTTTTCAATATAATAAAAGCAAAAACCGCCCGAACGGGCGGTTTAATGCTTATAATTAGATGAATGCATCAGGGTCGATATTGTATGTGCCTTTGTAAAGCTTTACAATGTCATACCAAGCTAAGATCGAGCCCACAACACCGCAGAGAAGCGAACCTACGATACGAACAATACCCTTTTTGGTTTCGCCCATAGCAAAGTTATGTATGCCAAAAGCACCGCAAAAAATAGCGATCAAAATGATAATAAGCTTGTTTTCGTTTTCCACCTTAATACCCTCCTTTTTTACAACTGTGCCACATTCAGTACAAAATGCTGCGCCGGCTTCAATTTCCTTTCCACAATTTTCGCAGAACATAGAAACATTCCCCTTTCAGTTTTTTTATTTATTATATCACCCGAACAAAACCGTGTCAATGCGGGTTTTAAAATAAATATGCTATAATTTTAATATTTATTACAAAAACAAAAGTCCCTCCCTATTGGGAAGGACCGTTGCTTCAAAAATCAAATTAATTAAGCAGGAATACCCTTTGTAAGAGCGCCAGCTGCTTTCTTTTCTTCGAATTCTTCATCAGTCATATTGAAGATTTCAATAGCAAGAATGATACCCATAATGAAGTTGATGAAACCAATGATGCCGCAGGTAACGAAGTTAAGAACGATTCTTAAGATGCCACCCTTAACATTTCCCTGAAGGAAGCAAGGAACACCAATATTGTTGAAGATAAGAGTAAGAATGCCGAATACAGTCTTATTCATGAGATAACCTCCCTTAAAATTTGTTAATTTTATTATAAAGGTCATTTTAAAAATTGTCAACATAAAATGCGTCTTTTTTCGACATTTTATGCAAAAAAACACAAACGATACCGCTTTTTTGTGCACAACCCACTACCTATTGTGTTAATTTAGCAATTTAAAGCAAAAATCAGTATACCTATAAAATGGTCTTAGGCGTGACACCCGTTTTCGTGCCACGCCTAAGTAGTATCAAATATCGGTGCCGTTCAAAACGGCCTGCGGTACGGCTGAGCCCTTGCCCAACCCAGAAGCTGATGGCCATCAGCCACCGTATTTGTTTATTAAATTATATAATAAACAAATGAAAAAATTGCTAAAAATTTGTGAAATTATTTTTAAATTTTACATTACTTTAGGTAAATTCCAACGGAATTTTGCCGCTAACATTCTTATTGTGATGGTAAGCAGCAGCGATATAATTGTACCAATTAGCTCATTTTCAAAATAGATGCCCACAAGGTAATAAGCCACGGCACCAATAAGTGATGCCACCGCATAAATATGCTTAACCAAAATATATGGCTTTTCGTTCACCAAAACATCACGTAGAACACCGCCGCCAACGCCTGTAATAGCACCAAGCACAACCGCCAAAACCGCATTATCTGAATGACCTGCCGCACAGGTAACCTCTACACCTGTCACCGAAAATGCCGCAAGGCCCAAAGCATCGAAAAATATGTTTATTCGTTCGATTTTAAGGCTTAAATCCTTAATTTTTTTAGAATTTATAAATGCAACAATAAAAACTGCAAAGCTTGTCACAAGCACTAAAACCAAAATTTCGGGCTTGGAAAAAATTGTAGGCGGAATTTGGCCGATTATTATGTCTCGAATAATACCGCCGCCAACCGCAGTAATGGTGCCAACGGTTAAGACGCCAAACAAATCAAGCCCAGCGGCCGCGGCAACAAGCGTTCCCGAAACGGCGAAAGCAACCGTGCCTAATAGCTCCATTATAAGCATTAAAATTTCACGCATTTTACCACCGACAAATATTATTTGATTTTTTCAAACTCATTAATCCATAAGCGCTTAATCATTTCGTGACCGCTAACCGTCGGGTGAACACCATCGTAAGCCCAATAAGTTCCGGGCGCTTTAAGTAAAGCTTCATCAAAAGCGGGCTGAAGCTCGATAAGAGGTAAATTATATTTTTTAGCAATTCGTTTAACTGCCTCAATTTTTTCATCAACACCTGTTCTAAAGCGTTCAAACCTGTCAGGCTTTTCTTCACAATTGCAGGTAGAGCTCCCCTCTATTACATATGGCGCCATGAGTATAAGCTTTAAATTGGGAAGCGCCTCAAAAATTTCGTCCAAAAGCATGGTGTAAATTTTTTCAAACTTTTCGGTGTCAACACCGTTGTCAATATTTATTTCGTGCCAAACGTCGTTAACGCCAAATAAAAGACTTGCATAGTCGGGCTTTAGGTTAATAAAATCCGCTTTTATGCGAGCATAAATATCAACACTGCGGTTACCGCTAATGCCACGGTTTAAAAATTCGTATTCATCAACGTTTTCAAAGCTCAACTGACTTTTAACCAAATAAGGATAGCCCACGCCCATACCGAAATAGTTGTTACGGTCACGGCCGCAGTCGGTTATAGAATCACCTTGAAATAAAATTCGTTTTGCCATAAAAATCTCTCCTTAAATTTTAACCTGTAATAGCGGTTTTTGCTGTTTTTTTATACTGCGAAATAAGCCAATATTCCGCTGTTTTCATATCAATTTCGTGTGACCCGTCAAAAATATCAAGATAAACTCTTGCGCGGGGATACCTTTCCATTAATTTATTATAAAGCTCAATACTGTGCATAACCGGAACAACACCATCACGTTTTCCGTGGAAAATTTTCAAATTTGCTTTGGCAATTGTATCAATATAAGTCATGGGGGAACGCTTTGTCATTTCCTCCTCACTGTCACTACAGCAGGCAAGTATATGTGGACGATATTGCTCGTTATAATCCGCCCATTTTTTAAGGTCAGTTATAGGAACGTAAGAACCTATCGCCTTAAAATATTCGGGAATCATACCTGCAATTAACAACGCCATATGTCCGCCGCCGCTAAGACCCAAAAGAAAAATATTATCAGCATCAACATTTTCGTACTCTATAACGTAATCAATAGCATCCTTTATGTCCTGCTTAGCAAATTCCGACCCACAAGCAAGGGCGGGATTTTCGTTAGTTACTAAATTACCGCCACGAAATTCGGGTAAAAGCAGGTTGAAATCATACTTTTCAGCAAAAGGTAGCATATTGTCAATCTGATTAAATCGATTACAGCTCCAGGTGTGAAGACCCACAAGCAACGGCCTTTTTTCACTTGAATGTGAAGCATAGAAGAGTGAAGGCTGTAGCGTTTGGTCTAACGAAGATTTTATTAAAATTTCCCTTTGTTCCATTTTTTTACAATCTCCTTTTTGTTTCTAACCGAATTATACCCCTTTAAAAACTGGTTGTCAACTTGATAACTATACTTTATAAATAAATTTATTTTTTAAACGAAAAATGAACGCCGTTTTAAACGGCGTTCACACTAATTATAAATAATCTCTCATTTGTTCTAAAAGCTCTTCCTCAAGCTTTATAAGCTTTTTGCAAATATCCTTCGATTCCTCGTCCGCTGCGGCGTATTCGTTAAGATACTTATTAAGCGACTTAACCCCCATATTACAGCCGTCAGTTATAAGGTCGGCTATAGTGCTGTCAGATTCATTCATCACAAGCTTCATATTTGTTTTCATCCAGGACATTCCTTTGGCAATGGGGTTAGGGTCCTTGCCATCATCCTTATATTTTTCCAAAAGCTTTTGTAATTTAACATCCAACCTGTTGTGTTCGTCCTTACATTCGTTAAGGTATCTCTTTAATTTTTCGGATTTTACATAGTCCATCACTTCATCAATTGTCGAAACACCCATTTTTATACCTGCATCGCATTCACGTAGCAGCTTTATTGTATCTTGCTCTATCATAACTTTTCCCTCCTACAAATAGTGTTGGCAGGAAAAAGAAAATTATTTTGTTTTTTATAAATTGAGGTTTGTCGCTGAGGCGATGAAATAATAAATAAGAAAGAATAAAGAATAAAATCGGTGTCGGCTTTGCCGACAGATTTATATATCGTGCCGTAGGCACACTTTTTTTCTTATTTCTTCTTTATTATTTATTCTTTGGGGCATCTTCCCGATAAACTATAATTTGGATATAAAAAAGCCGTGAAAATCACGGCTTTTCTTTACTAATCAGTAATTTAAAGATAAAGTGTTTGCCCAGCTTTTACGCAATAAGTTTTATTTTGGTGAAAAAACCAAACATCTATCATAGATGGATTATGTATAATCTTTTTGTCGACGCTTGTTTGAAGATTTTCATACGCCTTTACATAATCATAAATTTCAATGTTGGTAGCATACCAAACGTCGTCTCTACCACCTATATATTCGGCAAATTTTTCAATTACTTCCCAATTGTCATTGTTGTCAAACTCATAACTGTGTCCCCACAAATAAAACATCCAGTTATCGCTTATGTATCTGCCCTTTTCCTCAACGAATTTTTTGGCAAGGTCCATAAGCTTAGGGTTGTTGTGATGGCAGGTTGGGTGAAGCTCAAGCCAATTTTCAGGAAGCCTGAAGCTTTCGGTTGACCTTACTGTTCTTGAATAGCAAATTCCACATTTTTTAAGGCATTCTATAACCTCATTGCTATAGGTTCCGTATGGATACGCCATTCCTCTTGCTAAAGTGCCATACTCTTTTTCAATACTTTTTCGATCTTCAAGTATCTCGCTTAAAATTTCATCCGTTTTAAGCTTTTCCAAAAATGGATGTGTAAAAGCATGAACCGCAACCTCATGGCCCGAATTTTTGTATAAATCCGTTGCTTCGGATAACTTCATTCTGCCGTAAAACTTTTCACGCTGTGTTTCTTCCGGCAAATATTGTCCCGAATTTATATTGAAGGTGGCCTTAATGCCATACTTATTAAGTATTTCTATTAATCTTATATCCTGAACAACACCATCATCATAGCTTAAGGTAAGAACCTTTGATTTGCCGTCCTTTAGCTTCATATACATACTAAATCCACCTCGGAATTATTATATTTTTTAATTACTGAATGGAAAGTGTATCGCCAACCTTAAAGAAATTATCACTTGCGTTCATTGTTTTAATAACAAGCTTTCCGTCAACGGTCATAGTAAGCTCCATTTCAAATGCGCCTGTAAGGATGATTTTTTCGTCGGTTAAGGAATAGTTTCCTCCGCCACCGCCACCACCGGCTACGTAATATTTCTTTCCGTTATAGGTTATAAATTCACCCTCGCCGAATGGGTCATTTAGGTATGGCACCATTGAATAGGAATACTCACCATTATCCTTAAATTTCATATGAATTCCTGTAAGCAGTTCATCGGTTTCGCCGGGCTTAAAGCTTGAATACTCCACGCCTTTTTTAAGACTTTTTTGTGGGTTTTTAAGTTCCTTTTCTTTAGCAGCTTTTTCAGCGGCGGCTTTTTCGGCTGCTGCCTTTTCTGCAGCTTCTTTTTCAGCGGCAAGTCTGTCTGCCTCTGCCTTATCGGCGGCTGCTTTATCATCTACTACCTTTTGCGCATTGTCAGAAAGCGTAACCTCAGCCTGTATTTGCTTTTCGGCTATAGCCGATTTTACAGTATCGGTAGCAGTTGTTATTACGGACAACTTTTTATCCTCCTGCTTTGCTTCAACAATATCGATTGTAACCTTATTATTTTCAGCAAAATAGCCGTCTTCTGCCGCAGTATCAATTACAATGTTAACAGCATTTTCAAGCTTACTGCCAACAAGCTGTGTTTCAACCTTTTCATAACATTCCTTGGCATCGTCATTCACATACTCAACCGCAAGAATTACGTCCTTGTCGTCAAGATAAAGGTTAACTGTAGGGTTAATGGTAACCTGAACCACCGTAACGTAATTATCCGGCGCTACAAATGCCTTGGGCTGCTCGGTGGGCTTTGCACAACCGGAAAAAACGAAAGCAAATAAAATACAAATTGATAGAACACATACTAAACACTTTTTCATATAAACTCCCCATTTCGTTTTGTGCATTATTTATCAGACTTATATCTGATATTTATAATATAACATATACTTATAAAATTCGCAAGGGGGTGTAAAAAAAGAAAAAACCATCCACAAGGGAGACACTTCGTAAGGAAGTTGTCTCCCTTCGGCTTTTGTAGTCAGCCAGAATGATTGAATTGTAAGGATAATTCAATTCATAACGGAGGATTACACAATGGCAAACTTTATTGAAGAATTTTTCTACGGAAATCTTGATCCACAGGCACGTAGCACAAAGCAAAACAAGGATGTTCAGAAGCAGATGGAAATTCTGATGAACAACGAGGAAAAGCTGACGGCTGCATTAGATGATGAAAATAAGAAGTTATTTCTTGATTTTGTGATTATTCCGGGGCTCTTTGAGCCACCTGTCCGGGCTTTGAGAGCCACCATTCCGGAAAGTGAGAGCCGGTCAAAATGCATAATTTTGCTCTCAATAGAATACTTCCTGGGAAACTACTTGTAAAGGCGGCTAACGCCCCGCTATAGCGGCTTTGGCCTTGACAAGTAGTGCCCCAGCAAGTCCAGAATAAACAAGCAAAATCAAAGTGGCTCTGTGCCATCGGAACTATGGCTCTAACTTTGCCGGACAGGCGGCTCCACCGCACCGTAATA
>JAGAQV010000024.1 GCA_017622555.1 Clostridia bacterium | reverse complement strand
TCCTGAGCCAGGATCAAACTCTCTAAAAAATTATATCTTAACACCTTTCGGCGTTAACATCTTCTTAGATAAGCTTTAAGCTCATTCAACCGAACAATGCTGACGCATTATTCTGTCCTTCAATACTTTTAAAGTACTTAACTTTTCTCTCAATTTCTCTCGAGAATTGTCGGGTCCTTATTATTGTCGTTGTTTAATTTTCAAGGTCCGTTTTGCTCCCCGCTTTCGCAGAGCGCTAGAGTATAATACCACACCCAAACCCCTTTTGTCAACACTTTTTTTCAAAAATTTTTAATTTTTTTCGTCTTTTGCAATTTTAGATAAATTTAGTTGAAATTGGTGGTATTTTATGTCTATTTTTATCACACATTACCTATTATATGTCGCATTTTTAACAATATTCGCTTTTCAGCACGAGAAACCTGCACCTGTGTCATATTTAAAAGCCTTGCGGTTTTACTTTGTGTAAACAAATCAAAATAACGGTACTTTAAAATTAACCGTTCTTTTTCGGTTAAGTATTCAGCCGCCGCTTCAATTATAATTTTATTGTTTATTTCTTCCTGATGGTCTATAACGGGCAGATCCATTTCACTGATGCCGCTATCTTTTTCAACTGTCAACGATACCGTTGCTTGTGAGGCACATAAGGCTTCGCTTACATCATTTGCATCTACCTTTAAAAATTCAGCAATTTCCGAAACGGTAGGCTCACGGTTTAAGTTTTGTTGTAAAATTTCATTTGCTTTAACAACCTTTAGATAAAGTTCTTTAACGCCACGGGAAACCTTAACTGCGCCGCCATCACGAAAAAGTCTTCTAACCTCGCCCATAATAACAGGCACGGCATAGGTTGAAAACGCAAAACCACGGTCAATATCAAAAGCATCCACTGCCTTTATAAGTCCTACACACCCGGCTTGATACAAATCGTCATAATCTATCCCCCGCCCTGAAAACCGTCGGCATATTGAATGCACAAGCCCAAGATTATCTTTTATAAATTCTTCACGGTTTAAAAGCGCCTCAGCCATTTAGATTAAAACGCTTGCCGATTTTTTTGGAAAGATAAACAGTTGTGCCTTTCCCCACAACCGACCGTACCTTTATTGTGTCCATAAAGCTTTGCATAACTGCAAAGCCAAGCCCTGCCCTTTCGCCGCCAACGGTTGTGAAAAGTGGCTCCATAGCTTTGCTGATGTTTTCAATACCGCAACCCTTATCACGAATTTTAATTTTTAAAGTATTATCATCATAAATTTCGGCGGTTATGTAAATGTTGCCAAGCTCTTCCTTATAAGCGTGAACAATACAGTTTGTCACCGCTTCGCTTACTGCGGTTTTAATATCACTTATTTCTTCTAAAGTGGGGTCTAGCTGAAGCACAAATGCCGAAACGGTTGCACGAACAAAGCTTTCATTGAACGAACGTGACTGAAGTGTCATTGTAAATTTGTTTTTTAACATTTTTCTACCTGCTTTCAAGTTTTGCTAATTTTTCAATTCCCGATAAACGAAACACCTTATATATATTAGGTGGAGTTTCGGTGATGTGTAAATCCGCCCCTGTTTTTTGAAGTAAGCGGTACCGCCCCATAACCAAGCCTATGCCCGAGCTATCCATAAAGGTAATATCCTTAAAGTCAAGCACGACAAGTGTTGGCATATTAAGCTCGATTGCGGCATCAATAGCTTCACGCATTTCCTTTGCGGTGTGGTGGTCAAGCTCTCCCGAAAGATAAGCAGTCACAACCTCACCCGTTACGTTAATTTCTACCGACATAAAATTCACTCCTAAATAAAAATGGGACAAGTCCTTATAATAGTATAAAGACTTGTCCTTAAAAAATTTGTCATATTTAGTTTTATTAAAATTTTATTTTTTCACGAATAGAAGCCGCCAAATAAAGTGAGCCGAAAATGAAAATAGTTTCTTCATTTTTTAAAAGCTCAAGCGCCTCGTCATAGCTGTTTGCGGCAACGCAGTTAGTATATTTGCTTGCGGTTTTACAAAGGTCAACAGCACTAAGGCTGCGGGGTAGTTTTTCCACCGTTACAGCGACCGCTTTATATATATAAGGTAGGCACACACGCAAAACAGTTTCATAATCCTTATCCTTCATAACGCCAATTATAGCCGATGCTTTGCCATTATATCCTTTTAAAAATTCTGCCAAAGCCATAGCACCGTCAGGGTTGTGGGCGCCATCAATTATTATAAGTGGTTTTTTTGAGACAGCCTCAAGCCTTGCGGGGAAATGGGTGTTTGCCAAAGCGGTTTTAACCGTTTCATCACCTATATTAATACCACAGCTTTTAACCGTTTCAATAACGATAAGTGAATTTTCAATTTGGTGTTTGCCAATAAGCGAGGTGCTGTACTGCACACCTTTATATATATAGGTGTTACCTGTTATATCGCTTTTTAGAATTTCAAGGGAGGCTTTATCAGGAATAATGGGGTTAAATTCCCCAAAAACCGACATAGCCCTTTCGCATTGGTTAAAGCTTGTAATAACAGGTGCATTTTTTATAATTCCGCATTTTTCGGCGGTGATTTTTTCAATACTGTCACCCAAAATTGCAGTATGGTCAAGCCCGATTTTTGTAATAACACTTGCAATAACGTTTGTTAAAGCGTTTGTGGCATCAAGCCGACCGCCAAGACCCGTTTCGATTATTGCAATATCACATTTTTTATCACAAAAATATAAAAAAGCGATAGCGGTTATAAATTCAAATTCAGTAAGCGCAACATTCGTCGTTTTTACCTTTTGGGCATAGTAAACTAAATCAGCTTCGCTAATAAATTCACCGTTAATCTGAATACGCTCGCGAAAATCAATTATAAACGGTGAAATAAAAAGAGCCGTTTTATAGCCAGCTGTCTGAAAAACCTTAGCAAGCATAGCGGATACCGAACCCTTGCCGTTTGTACCCGCAATGTGAATTGCTTTAAAGCTGTTTTGTGGGTTGCCAAGTTTTTGTAAGACCAGCTTTATTCGGTCAAGGGTGGACGGCAACGAAAAATTGCCAAGAGAATGAATGTAATTTAAAGTTTCCAAATAATTCATATAACACCAAAACTTTACAAGTATTATATTTTACATACTGCACATTATATTAAAGGAACAAAAAACGCAATAAACAGCGCATAAATGATACACCGCAGTGTGCTGATGATGATTTTTGTTCCATATAGGGACTGTCCAAACGGGCAGTCCTTTTTTAAATTTTGAAAAGGAGCGACAAATCATATCGCTCCTTTCAGTTAAAAATCACTTAAATTCAATTGAATCAACAATATCCTCAAGCATTTCAAAATTGTTCAATATGTTTGAAGGTAATCCTGAAAATTGAATCCACAAAAATGTATTTGCATTAGTCTTGGGCTTCGCAAAAACAAAATACGAGTACTGCTTAACATTTTTGATTTCAGAAGAATAGAGAGCTGTTTTGAGTTCTTTATCCTTAGAATCAAACTTGGGTGTATGGTCGATTTGGTTTACATTAGAGTATTCTTCCAAAACACCTTCGTTTTGGTCTTCCCAAATTCTCAAGTAATCGGCTTCGGCTGAAAAATCACTTGTATGATATCCGAAAACACCCATATAAACCTTGCCGTTTTCACAAAACATGTCAAGCGCTGCGTCTTCCATATCCACATACCAATCTTTAGGAACGGTAAAACTTACATTGTAATCTTCCATAGTGAAAATGCGATATCCGTTACTATTTTCAACCGTAATATTACTTGTTGTTATATCGGTAGACCCTTCGCTTTCAAAGATTGCATCTCTTGCATCTGTAATTACTTCATTAATATCACATGCGCACAAACTAAAAAGTAATAACGTAATGGCAAAAAATGAAATCACTTTTTTAAACATTACTGCATCTCCTCAATTTGCGCTATGCTATCGTTTATCATTTTAATTTTATCAAGCGCCTTAGCAAGACCAGCCTTTTGCTGTTCAACAAGAGCTTCGGGTGCTTTTGCCATAAAGCCGGGGTTATTAAGCTTCTTTTCAAAGAATACTTTATCTTCTTCGGCTTTCTTAAGATCCTTTTTAAGACGTTCAATTTCAGCCGAGAAGTCAACCAGTTCTTTCATAGGCATATAAACGGTAGCGGCATCGGTAATAACACGAACTGCACCTTCGGCATCAAAGCTATCGCCAACTTCCACTTCACTTGCATAAGCCAAACGGCAAATGTAAGCGGTACCGCTTTGGAAAACAGCCTTGTCAGCAGAAGCAATACAAACCTTTGCCTTTTTGCTGGGCGGAACGTTCATTTCAGCACGGCGGTTACGGACAGCCTTGATAACCGCCATAATCTTTTCAAAATCAGCTTCTTCTGCCTTGAAAGCGAGGTCTTGACTAAATTTGGGCCATTCACAAATCATAAGCGCTTCTTCATCACCATGAGGCATTGACTGCCAGATTTCTTCAGTGATAAAGGGTATAAAGGGATGCAAAAGCTTTAATGTATTGGTGAACACATAAACCAATACGCTGCGTGCAGTGTTCTTTGCGGCTTCGTCTTCACCATTAAGACGTGCTTTGCAAATTTCGATATACCAGTCACAGAAAACATCCCAGATAAAGTCATAAAGCTTTTGAATAGCGAGGCCAAGCTCAAACTTATCAAGGTTTTCGGTTACTTCAGCAACAATAGTGTTGTATTGTGACAAAATCCACTTATCTTCAAGTGCTAAAGCGCCTAAATCAAGCGGCATTTCTTGGTCATTTTCAAGATTCATTAAAATAAACCTTGCAGCATTCCAAATCTTGTTTGCAAAATTACGGCTGGCTTCAACACGTTCGGGAATATAACGCATATCGTTACCGGGGCTGTTACCTGTTGCGAGTGAGAACCTTAAGGCGTCAGCGCCGTAGTTGTCAATAACTTCAAGCGGGTCAACACCGTTGCCGAGTGATTTAGACATTTTTCTACCCTGCGAGTCACGAACAAGACCGTGGATAAGAACAGTGTCAAAAGGTACTTTACCTGTATATTCCAGAGCAGAGAAAATCATTCTCGATACCCAGAAGCCGATTATATCGTATCCCGTAACAAGTGTATTTGTGGGATAATAATGCTTAAGATCAGCTGTTTCTTCGGGCCAACCCAATGTAAAGAAGGGCCAAAGCGCTGATGAGAACCAGGTGTCAAGAGTGTCCTCATCCTGATGAAGATGTGTGCTGCCGCACTTGGGGCAAACGGTAACCTCAGTCTTTGAAACGATAGTTTCGCCGCAATCCTGACAGTACCAGGCAGGAATTCTGTGTCCCCACCAGAGCTGACGTGAAATACACCAGTCGCGAGTACCGTTCATCCAGTTAAGATAGTTCTTTGTAAATCTTTCGGGAACGAATTTAATTTCGCCCTTTTCAACTGCTTCAATAGCAGGCTTTGCAAGGGGCAGCATACGAACAAACCACTGCTTTGAAACCATAGGTTCGATAGTGTTGTGGCAACGGTAGCATGTGCCAACCTCGTGCTTACGAGGCTCAACTTCCTTAAGATAGCCACCTGCTTCAAGGTCTGCAAGAATAGCCTTTCTTGCTTCCCTTGTTGTCATACCCGCATACTTACCGCAGTCAAGAACCTCAGGTTCATTTTCGGTTGCTCTGCCACTGGCAATAAGCTCATCGGCAATTCGCTTATCCTCGGCCCCCGTAAGATGTCCGTCATAAGTGAAGGTACGTACTATGGGAAGATTATGACGAAGACCTACTTCAAAGTCGTTAGGGTCGTGTGCGGGAGTAATTTTAACAACACCCGTACCCTTTGTCATATCTGCATGCTCATCGCATACGATAGGAATTTCCTTATTAAGTAACGGCAAAATTACATGACAGCCGTGAAGATGCTTGTATCTTTCATCATCCGCATTAATAGCAACAGCAGTATCGCCGAGCATCGTTTCGGGACGTGTTGTTGCAAGCTCAAGCTTTTCGCCTGTTTCCTTAACTGTGTAAAGAAGATGCCAGAAGTGTCCGTCCTGCTCTTCATATTCAACTTCCGCGTCAGAAATTGACGTGTTACAGTACGGGCACCAGTTAACCATACGGTTACCGCGGTATATAAGGCCCTTTTCATAAAGGCGAACAAACACTTCGTTAACAGCTTTGTTACAGCCTTCGTCAAGGGTAAAGCGTTCACGGTCCCAGTCGCAAGAAGAGCCAAGCTTTTTAAGCTGTTCGATAATACGGCCGCCGTATTGCTTTTTCCAATCCCAAGCGCGTTCCAAAAAGCTGTCACGACCGATATCTTCTTTAGTAATACCTTCTTCGCGCATTTTTTCAACAATTTTAGCTTCGGTAGCAATTGAAGCGTGGTCAGTACCGGGAAGCCACAAGGTATCAAAGCCTTGCATACGCTTAAAACGGATAAGAATATCCTGCAAGGTGTTGTCAAGCGCATGGCCCATATGAAGCTGACCTGTAATATTTGGTGGCGGAATTACGATGGTGTAAGTTTCCTTACCCTCTTCACATTTTGCGTGGAAATACTTACCCTGAAGCCACTGGGCATAAACTCTGTCCTCAACTTCTTTAGGGTCGTATTGCTTGGCGAGTTCTTTAGCCATTTTTTAACACATCCTAATTGGAAAATAATTACATAAATATTTTTGTGTTTTCTACACAAGATACTATTGTCGGTCAAAGGCGTTTGCAAAAGTTAAACTTTAAAAGACCGACACCGCCTGATGTGATAACACGTCGGGCGGTTTTATATTTTAGCATAAAAGTTTAAATTATGCAATATAAACATATTTATTATTAAGTTAATGAGGGATGATGTAGGCATCATCCCCTACATATCACAATTTGGTCTTTTACAAATCAAGCATTGCCTGTTCTGCCGTGCCTGTCGGTTTTTTCTGTCCCGCCGCGGGCAAATTACGGGTGCGGTAGCGGTGCTCGCTGTCAAGTGTTCCCTTTTCGTAAAGGGTAACTTCACTAATGCGCTGACCCTTCTTTTGTGTCATAACCGCAACACCGCCGTTATCCTTTGTAGTTTTTGCAGGGATAGATGCGGTATTAACAATTAACATACGGCCGTTAGTCGATTTAAGCAAAATGTCACAGTCTTCCTTAACAAACAAAATTGTGTGAATGGGATATTTTTCGCTATATGCCTTTATAAGCTTTTTACGGTTGGTTTTTGTTGCATAGGATTCAAGCGGCACGCGTGAAATTTTACCGTTTTCAAACACAAACACCATGTGACCCTTATAGTCATTTGTTTCAACCATATAAATTGCATTTTCGCCCTCGTCAAATTCGAGCTTTGATGGGATATAATCACCCAAAATGCTCGCCTTCGAGTCAGCAAAATCAGCAGCTTTTGATTTATAAACCTGCGCCTTGTTGCTGAAGAATAAAAGCTCGCTGGCATTGGTTGATTCAATAGTTTGGGTAATTTCGTCCCCCTCTTTAAGCTTTTGCTCACCGCTCATACGAAGTGACTGCGGTGTAATCTTCTTAAAGTAGCCGTCATTTGTGAAGAACAATGTAACGGGCGAATTATCAACCTCAATTTCAACACTGTCAACCGCTTCGGTTTCGGCACTAATGATTTGAGTTTTACGGTCACGGCCATATTTGTCAATAACCGTTTCAAGCTCTTTAATAATAATGCGCTTAAGCTTTGATTTTGAAGAAAGGATGCTTTCCATTTCTTCAATTTCTTTAATAAGGTTTTCTATATCAGCTGTGCGTTTTAAAATATATTCGCGGTTTAAATGGCGAAGCTTAATTTCTGCAACGTATTCGGCCTGAATTTCGTCAATGCCAAAGCCGATCATAAGGTTGGGTACAACCTCGGATTCCTGCTCGGTTTCCCTAACAATTTTAATGGCTTTATCAATATCCAAAAGAATTTTTTCAAGACCCTTTAAAAGATGTAAACGGTCTTTTGCTTTTGAAAGCTTAAAATAAACCCTGCGGCGCACACATTCCTCACGGTATGCAACCCACTCGCTAATAATTTCCTTAACACCCATAACACGAGGTGAGCCTGCAATAAGAATGTTGAAGTTGCAGGCAAAGCTGTCCTCAAAGGGTGTCATTTTAATGATTTTCTTCATCAGCTTGTCGGGGTCGATACCACGCTTTAGGTCGATGGTAATTTTAAGACCCTCAAGGTCGGTTTCATCACGAATGTCGTTAATTTCAGTAATTTTTTTAGCCTTTACAAGCTCAACTACCTTTTCGATAATCTGCTCACAGGTGGTTGTGGGCGGAATTTCAGTAATATCAATGCAGTTAGCAGATTTATCATATGTGTAAACGCCCCTAACCTTAAAACTGCCACGACCCGTTTCATAAATTTTTTCCATATCACTGCGGTTGTATAAAAGCTGACCGCCGATGGGAAAATCAGGCGCTAAAAGGGTGTCCGCCACGTTGATTTCGTCATCCTTGATGTAAGCAATTGTGGTTTCGCAAACTTCCTTTAAGTTAAAGGGACAAATCGAGCTTGCCATACCTGCCGCAATACCCATATTTGCATTAACAAGAATTGTCGGGAAGGTGACGGGAAATAACACGGGCTCCTTCATTGTGGCGTCATAATTATCCACAAAATCAACCGTGTCCTTATCAATATCGGTAAAAAGCTCGGCCGCAATTGGTGCCAGCTTTGCTTCGGTATAACGGGAAGCCGCATAAGCCATATCACGGGAATATGCCTTACCGAATGAACCCTTTGACATTACAAAGGGGTGCAAAAGTGCTTCGTGACCTTCGGACAAACGCACCATTGTTTCATAAATGGCGGCATCACCGTGAGGGTTAAGCTGCATTGTGCGACCAACAATATTAGCCGATTTTATTGTTTTACCGTTTAAAAGCCCCATCAAATACATTGTATAAAGCAACTTGCGGTGCGACGGCTTAAAGCCATCAATTTCGGGAATTGCACGGGACACAATAACGCTCATAGCATAAGGCATAAAGTTAGAGGTTATAGTTTCGGTAACGGGACTTTCAACTATTGTACCTGCGCCCGCAATATAAGCGTTGGCATTATTTTTCTTTTTGGGAGCTTCCTGCTCCTTCTTCTTTCTCGGTGCCATATTCTCATCCTTTGAATTCGTAATGCGTAATTCGTAATTCGTAATTACACATCACTCTTTTGAGTTTTAGTTATCGACATTAAGATTTTTAATATTTCTTGACAATCAGCATAAATATTTTCAAATGAAACATCATCTATATACTCAGTTTCTTTAAGTATCTCCAACCAATATTCTGTTTCGCTTGCTTCTTTAAGTGCTATATTCATCTTTGCATAAAAATCGGGTTTGCTTTGACCTCTTATAGCCTCTTTTACGTTAGCGCCTATACTAGTACCGCTTTTTAATAGTTGCTTTGACAAAACATATTCTTTTTTATTTTCATTCAGGTATTTGTATAACTTCACAATCCTTATTGCAAAATCCTTACTTTTCACAACTATAATATTCTGCATTTTTACCGTCCTTTAATTACGCATTACGAATTACGCATTACGCATTAAGAAATATCTGCTTCGTCAATGTAAAGATAGCCGTTTTCTGAAATATAATCTTTTCTGCCCTGCAAATTGTCGCCAAGCAGTAAATCAAACATTTCGCTTGTTCTTTCGGCATCCTCGGGTAATACCTTTATAAGTCGGCGGGTGTCGGGATTCATTGTCGTTAAGTTCATCATATCGGGTTGGTTTTCGCCAAGACCCTTTGAACGCTGTAAATCGTACTTTTCATCCCCGATTTTTTCAAGAATTTCACGCTTTTCGTTTTCATCGTAAGCGAAATAGGTCATTTTTTTAGTGTTAATTTCATAAAGCGGGGTTTCCGCAATATATACCTTGCCCTCGCTTATAAGGGTGGGCATTAAGCGGTAAATCATTGTTAAAATAAGGGTACGAATATGGAAGCCGTCAACGTCGGCATCGGTACAAATTATAATCTTATTCCAACGAAGATTATTAAGGTCAAAGGTTGAAAGACCCTTGTTGGCTTTCGATTTAACCTCAACACCGCAACCAAGCACTTTCAGTAAGTCGGTAATAATTTCACTCTTAAAAATTTTTTCATATTCAGCCTTTAAGCAGTTAAGAATTTTACCG
This sequence comes from Clostridia bacterium, assembly GCA_017622555.1. Taxonomy (GTDB): domain Bacteria; phylum Bacillota; class Clostridia; order Oscillospirales; family Acutalibacteraceae; genus UBA737. The sequence goes on along the minus strand of JAGAQV010000024.1, from coordinate 37,295 downwards.
CGAACAGGCATAATTGCTTGGAAAGCGGCATCGCGAGCCAATTTACAAGAACCTAAAGCCGAGTCACCTTCCACTATATAAAGCTCACGTTCGCTTACGTCACGGCTTCTGCAGTCAACAAACTTTTGGACACGGTCAACCATTGAATTATTGGTGGCAAGTGTCTTTTTAAGGTTAATTCTTTCCTTTTCGCTGCGTTCACGACTGCGCTTATTAACAAGAACCTGATCGGCAATTTTATCAGCCTCGGCCTTGTTTTCAATGAAGTAAACCTCTAACTGATGGCGTAAAAAATCAACCATTGCTTCATAAATAAACTTATTGGTTATTGACTTTTTGGTTTGGTTTTCGTAAGAGGTCATTGTCGAGAATGACGAAATAACCAAAACCAAGCATTCCTCAATATCAGAAAAAGTAATTTTACTTTCGTTGTTTTTATATTTATTTGTCTGCTTAATGTAATTATCAAGCATGCTTAAAAATGCGCTTCTTGTTGCCTTTTCGGGCACACCGCCGTGTTCAAGCCAGCTGGAGTTGTGGTAGTATTCACGAATGGGCGTTTTGTTGGAAAAGCTCATCGCAACGTTTATTTTTACCTTGTATTCGGGCTTGTCCTCGCGGTCGCGTCCCTTTCTTTCAGTTTGCCAAAACTGAACGTTAGCCATCTTATCTTCGCCGACAATTTCGTTTACATAGTCCTTAATACCGTCGTTATAAACAATTTCCTGTTGAATAAAGCGGCTTCCCTGCTGTTCACGGAAAACAAACACAAGCCCATCATTAACAATAGCTTGTCTTTTAAGGGTATCTAAAAAATACTCAACAGGAATATCAATATCAGTAAAAACGTCTAAATCAGGCTTCCATTTAATTTTGGTGCCCGTGTCTTTACCCAAATATTCTTCCTTTTGAAGTCCACCCTTATTAAAGCCCTTTTCAAAATGAAGGTTATATTTATAACCGTCACGCTTAATTTCAACGTCCATATATTCAGACGAGAACTGGGTCGAAGCAAGACCTAATCCGTTAAGACCAATTGAATATTCATAATCGCCACCGCTATTAGTGTCATACTTGCCGCCGGCATAAAGGCTTTCAAACAGCAAAACATAGTTATACTGTTCTTCCTTTTGGTTATAGTCAACAGGAGCGCCACGGCCAAAGTCCTGCACTTCAATTGAGCCGTCGCTATATTTGGTAATAATAATTTTATTACCGTGACCCTCACGTGCTTCATCTATTGAGTTTGAAATTATTTCAAATACCGAATGCTGACAGCCGTCAAGTCCGTCCGAACCGAAAATAACCGCAGGACGAAGTCGCACCTGGTCAGGTCCTTTAAGCTGTTTAATACTGTCGTTACCGTATTCTTGCTTGGTTTTTGCCATAGACATAATACCTCATTATAATTATTAACTTATATATTATATACTACATTTTGTGTTGCAGTCAAGTAAAAACCCATAAATATCTATTGATTTTTCCAAAATTATGTTTTATTATATCCTTAACAGAGGTGTCTTTAATGGAAATATTAAAACAGTTTATGGAAAGCACCGTAGGCACAGTGCTTTTAAGCGGTGCGGTTGTAAACTTTTTTCTTGTAATTTTAGGTACATTTTTAGGGCTTTTATTTAAAAAAGGTCTACCCGAAAGAATACAAAACGTTTTAATGACAGGTATGGCCTTTTGCGTATTTTACATTGGAGTTACAGGCATTTTTGATGAAAAAGCAAACATTCTTGTAATTATTGCTTGTATGGCTATAGGCTCGGTTATAGGCGAGCTTATTGATTTGGACAAGCTTGTCAACAAAATTGGTGAAAGCATTGAAAATAAATTTAACAAAAACGGTAGCAATTTAAGTATTGCCAAAGGTTTTGTTTCGGCAACCCTTTTGTTTTGCGTGGGGGCCATGACCATTGTCGGCTCGATTGACAGCGGTATTAACGGCGACAATGCAACCCTTTATTCAAAATCGGTTATTGACTGTGTTGCCGCAATGGCGCTGACCTCTAGCCTTGGCTTCGGTGTCATTTTTGCTTCACTATCAGTACTGTTTATCGAAGGCGGACTCACCCTGCTTGCAACGGTAGTTTCCCCCATTTTAACCGAATATATTATTTCTCAAATGTCGGTTATAGGCTCGCTCTTAATCGTTGCATTATCACTTAATATGCTGGGTATAACCAAAATCAAAGTTATGAACTTTGTACCCGCAATTTTATTACCACTTATACTTTGTCTTTTTTAAGGAGAAATTATGGCTAAAAGAACTAAACGCCAACAGGCAATTTTAAAAAGAAGAATTTTCTTATCATTTTGTTCGTTAGTGCTTATTGCCGCTATCGCTTTATTATCATTCGTTATCGGCTCGGCTATAACTGGCGATAACAATGGCAATAATTCGGGTAATAACAGCAGCACACCAAAGCCCGAGCCCATACCTGACAAATTTGCAACCATAGTTTCCGTTGGTGATATTATGTGCCACAACACCCAAATACAAGGCGCCAAAACCAACAATGGATATGATTTTTCGGAATATTTTACCGAACTCGCACCATACTTTAAATCTGCCAACTTGGCAATTGGCAATCTTGAAACCACTTTTGGGGGTACAGACGGAAGAAATTATAGCGGTAATCCCGGCGGTTTTAATGCCCCTGACGAACTTAGTGCCGCTATTGCAAATAGTGGCATTGGTCTTTTAATGACAACCAATAACCACACCTATGACACAGGCTTTTCCGGTATGAAGCGCACCCTTGACGTTGTGCGAAATCTTGGTATCCAGACCAACGGCAGCCGTAAGGATGAAACTGAGGCAAAATATATCGTTAAAGACCTTAACGGCATTAAGGTCGGTATAATTAGCTACACTTATGAAACCACCTCTGCCACACAAACCAACAAATACTTAAACGGTATTCGTTTAAGTGCCGAAGCAGGCCCCTTGGTTAACAGCTTTTGCTATGGTAAAATTGACGAATTTTACGCCGAAGCACAAGAAATTATAACAAAAATGAAGCAAGACGGCGCTGAATATATTACCTTCTATATGCACTGGGGTGATGAATATAAGCGTACCCAAAACACATGGCAAAAAACAATTGCCCAAAAGCTTTCCAATATGGGAGTTAATATGATAATCGGCGGCCACCCGCACGTTGTACAGCCTATTGAATATATCTATTCCGAAGACGGCCAAACCGAGACAGTTTGTGTTTATTCTCTCGGTAACGCTGTTTCAAACCAGCGCCGCAGCCTTATGCCTAATAACGCACCCAAGGGTCACACTGAGGATGGCTTAATGGTAAAATACACCCTCAAAAAGACTGCCGACGGTACCGTAACCCTTGTTGATTTTGAAGCCATTCCCACTTGGGTTGACAGATATTTGGTTGGCGGCAAACACAAATACACCATCTACCCGATGGAAAACCTTGAAGAAGCTAAAACCAAGTACCCGAATATTGCTTCCCGTCTTAACGAATCATACCTTAGAACAAAAGAAATTATGGGTAACGGCTTAACCAACGTACAACAAAAAATCGGTTGTGAGGTAACCTTCACAATTCCTGCAGAATAAATAATAAGGACAGAGAAATTCACGTTTCTCTGTCCTTTAATTTTACTGTTTTTTAGATAACTTTTCATAAACCTCTTTGCAAACGTCATAAACCTTGTTCGCAGTTTTATCCTTTTCCATTAAGGTTTCATTTATACGGCGATAACTGATTTTAAGACCTTCCGGAAGCTTTTCAAAATCGTTTTCCCCTTCGCAAGCATTATAAAAATCCTCATCAAGCAAAAGCGCTTCGGCGTCAAAAAAGCCTTCGGCAACAATAGCGTTAAGATCATTAAAGCCCTTATCATCACAAATATATAAAACCGCCTTCGGTTCGGCCGCTATCATAGCCTGAACCTTTGCCATTGCCGCTTGGGTTGTTTGTAAATTACCATTGGTTTCAATAAAACTGCAGTCCACAACCTCAACCGAAACCTTACCGTCACCGTCAATATCCTCAGCATACTGCTCAATATATTCCTCTATCTTTTCCATACGGCCGCTTTCAATTGCACTGCGTGTATAAAGAATAGTTATGAAGTCATAGCTTTCACGGGAAGCGCACTGCACAATCATAACTGCAAGCACCGCGATTAAGGCAATGCCGCCAATGGTGTGCCACTTAAAATGGTACCAATAATTTTGCCACTTTTCTTTAGGGGTTTTAGGGATGATAACCGCCGCTTCATCCGTTTTTTCAATTTCAATTAAGCCTTGCTTGGCTTTAATTGTGTTAATTTTCTCTTCTCTGGCCCGTCTTTGTTCTTCAATAATTTTATTAGACATTTTACGGCTCCTTTTTAAAAGTAATAACATTTTAGCACATTAAGGTTATGTTTTCAAGTGTATTGGCAAGAATAATTGTGGTGATAAAATGAAAAACAAAAAGCTTATAACAGCGCTGTGCGGTGCGGCTATCGGTTTTGTAAACGGTCTTTTGGGTGCGGGCGGCGGTATGCTCGCAGTGCCGCTTTTGAAAAAATACGGTTTTTCACAAAAGGCAGCACAGCAAAATGCAATTGCGATTATTTTGCCTGTAACCGCCGTATCGGCAGGGATATATTTATATAAAGATTATGTAAACCTTACCGATAGCTTTTCCTATTTGCCGACAGGCTTTCTTGGAGCAATTACAGCAACACTTTTAATGAAAAAATTTTCAAACAAATGGCTCAAAAGAATTTTTGCTTTCTTTATGCTTTATGCAGGCGTTCGCCTGCTTTTAAAATGAATATTACCGCCCTTTTAGCAGGGCTGTTTTCAGGTATAATTGGCGGAATGGGTATGGGCGGCGGTGCTGTTTTAATAATTTATCTTTCCCTTTTCACCGACACACCTCAGCTTAAATCACAGGGAATAAATTTACTGTTTTTTATTCCCATCGGGCTTACCGCTTTAATAATTTATGCTTTTAAAAAGCAAATAAAATGGAAAACCGTTTTACCCCTTTCTCTTTATGGGGTAATCGGCACATTTTTAGGCATTATGTTAACTAAATATATCAGCAATGACTGGCTGTCAAAAATCTTTGGTGTTTTTCTCATTTTAATGGCTTTAAAAGAATTTTTCACTAAAAAAACTAAAACTGTTGAAAATGATAATAAAAAATGATATACTGAAAACGAATAAATGTTCGCGAGGTATTTTTATGTCAAAAAAGCCCCTAACCGAAAAGCAGGAATTAGTTTACAATTTCATTTTAAAGCAAATGGCAAACAGCTTTCCGCCCACTGTTCGTGAAATTTGCAACAATACAGGTATTAAATCCACCTCTACCGTACACGCCGTTTTGGGCGTACTTGAAGAGGAGGGTTACATAGTTCGTGATGCTAAATATTCCCGTGCAATTAAGCCAGCAAGTGATTATAATTCTTCAATGGTGCCCCTTGTTGGCAATATAACCGCAGGTAAACCTATTTTAGCCGTTGAGGAAATTGAGGATTATATTCCCTATCCCACAAAGGATGCTGACGGTCTTTTCGCCTTAAAGGTGGTTGGCCTTAGTATGAAAAATGCCGGCATTTTGGACGGCGATATTATTGTAGCTGACAAAAACGCCCCCTGTAGAAGCGGTGATATTGTTGTTGGTATGGATGGTGACTGTGCCACCGTTAAACGCCTTTTAATTAAGGATAAGCAAATTATATTTATGCCTGAAAATGAAGCTTTTGACCCCATTTACCCCGAAGACCCAATGGTGCTTGGCAAGGTTGTGGGCAGTTATAGAAAGTATTAAGGTGAATTATGAAACAAATTGAACTTTTTACTGACGGCGCTTGCAGCGGCAACCCCGGTCCTGGTGGTTGGGGCGCTGTGCTTCGGTATAACGGTGTTGAAAAGGAACTTTCAGGCGGCGAAAAAGACACCACCAACAACCGAATGGAACTAACCGCCGTTATTATGGGGCTTAAAGCCTTAAAAGAGCCCTGCAAGGTGCACCTTACAACCGATTCTAAATATGTAAGTGACGGCATTTCTAAAGGGTGGGCGCAGTCTTGGAAAAATAACAATTGGCGCAAGGCTGATAAAAAGCCTGCTTTAAACCCAGACTTATGGGATGAGCTTTTAAGCCTTTTAACCGTTCACGAGGTTGAAATTACTTGGGTTAAAGGCCACGCAGGTCACCCTGAAAATGAACGCTGCGATAAATTGGCAGTCGCTTTTTACCAATCTTTACAGGAGTAATATATGAACATAGCTTTTTACACGCTTGGCTGTAAGGTTAACCAATACGAAACCGAGGTTATGCGTGAAGCATTTGAAAAAAACGGGCACACTGTGGTTTCAAGCAGTATGCCCTTTGACGTAATAATAATAAATTCTTGCACGGTTACGGCTGAAAGTGACCGCAAAACCCGTCAGGCTGTGCACCGCTTTAAAAAACAACAGCCAAATGCTGTGGTGGTGCTTACGGGCTGTATGGCGCAAGCCTTTAGCGAGGATGCAAAGTTACTAACCGACGCCGATATAGTTATCGGCAACACCGACGTTTCGAAAATTTATGAAAAGGTGTACGAATATAATAACAACCGCATTTTTGAGGTTATTCCCCACCCCCGTGACGAACGCTTTAACACCCCGTCAATAAAGAGCTTTGCCGAACGCACCCGTGCTTATATGAAAATTCAGGACGGCTGTGACCGTTTTTGCACCTATTGTATTATCCCATCAGCTCGTGGTTGGCTTCGTTCAAAGCCGATTAGTGAAATTAAAAAAGAAGCCGAAGCGCTTTCACAAAACGGATATATTGAAGCCGTGCTTGTTGGCATTAACCTTACATCCTACGGCAAGGGCGAAGACCGGTTTAACATTTGCGATGCCGTTGAAGCGGTTGCCGAGGTTTCGGGCATTAAACGTATTCGCTTAGGGTCATTAGAGCCAGACCACATAACCGACGAAATGCTTATGCGTCTTCGTGCTGTTGATAAATTTTGCCCTCAATTCCATTTATCACTTCAAAGCGGCTGTGACGAAACGCTTCGCCGTATGAACCGCCATTACGACACCGCCTTTTACCGTGATTTAGTAACACGCATTCGCACAATCTTCCCCGACGCTTCCATTACAACCGATATAATGGTTGGCTTTGCGGGTGAAACCGAAGAGGAATTTCAGCAAAGTATTACTTTTGCAAAGGAAATTGGCTTTGCAAAGGCACACGTTTTTGCCTATTCCAGAAGGGAAGGCACAATGGCTTACAATATGCCAAATCAGCTTACCCGTGCCGAAAAATCGCGCCGAAGCCGACTGATGATTGAAGCCACATCCGAAACCGAAAGCAATTTTATAAAATCACACCTTGGCAAAACGGTTGAGGTTTTGTTTGAAACACAAGAAAACGGCTTCGCCGTTGGCTACACAAAAAATTATCTTTACGTTAAGGTTAAAAGCGGCAACGCCCACACAGGCGAGCTTTTAAATGTAAAAATTACCGACTGTGAAAAGGAATTTGCACTTGGTGAAATAGTATGATTTTAGACGGTAGGTGGCTACCGTCTTTTATTTTTTATCTGTAAAGAAAAAAACTTGACAGATACACATTTTTATGCTATACTCGTTAAAGTTGAGAAAATGTGGGGTGTATTATGTCTAAAAATTTATATATTTCCGCACTTCTTGACGTATACGGTGATTTTTTAGGTGAAAAACCCAAAGCATTTTTGGAATATTATTATAACGACGATTTATCTCTTTCTGAAATTGCCGAAAACGAGGGTATTACCCGCCAAGGTGCACACGACCAAATAAAGCGTGCCGAAAGCAAGCTTTTAGAATGGGAAGAAAAATGCCATTACTGTGAAAAATTTTTAAAGCTTAAAGAGCTTTCACAAACGGATAAAAATTTCACCGAAATCAAAAAAATTATTAACAATTTGTAAGGAGTGTAGCTATGGCTTTTGACAATTTATCTGACAAATTAGCCGGCGTATTTAAGCGCCTACGCTCTAAAGGTAAGCTTAGTGAGAGCGACGTAAAAACCGCTATGCGTGAGGTGCGTCTTGCTCTCTTGGAAGCCGACGTTAACTACAAGGTTGCTAAGGACTTTACTAACACCGTTACCGAAAAATGCATTGGTGCCAACGTTATGGAAAGCCTTACCGCACCCCAAATGGTTATTAAAATTGTTCGTGACGAATTAACAGCCCTTATGGGTAGCGAGCAAGCCCGTCTTAAAACATCTAATAAACTGCCCACCGTTATTATGATGTGCGGTTTACAGGGTTCGGGTAAAACCACACATTCGGCAAAGCTTGCAAAACATTTAAAGGCTCAAGGTCACAGACCTATGCTTGTCGCTTGCGACATTTACCGCCCTGCTGCTATTCAGCAGTTAAAGGTTGTGGGTGAAGCCGTTGGCGCACCCGTTTTCGAAAAAGGCACCCAGTCCCCCGTTAAAACCGTTAAAGAAGCATTAAATTACGCCAGAGATTACGGTCACGACTTTATGATTCTTGACACGGCAGGCCGTCTTCACATTGATGAAGAATTAATGGCCGAGCTTAAAAATATTACCGAAGCAATTGAAGTTCACAACATTCTTTTGGTTATTGACTCAATGGTAGGTCAGGACGCAGTTAATATTGCAAAAGCCTTTAACGATTTACTTGAAATTGACGGTGTTATCTTAACCAAGCTTGATGGTGACACCCGTGGCGGTGCTGCATTATCGGTTAAAGCCGTTACAGGCAAGCCCATTATGTTTGCGGGTGTTGGCGAAAAGCTTGACCAGCTGCAAGAGTTCCACCCCGACCGTATGGCTTCCCGTATTTTAGGTATGGGTGACGTTCTATCCCTTATTGAAAAGGTTGAAAACGAAATTGACGAAGCCAAGGCAGAAGAAACTGCAAAGCGCTTGGCTGAAAATAAATTTGATATGAACGATTTGCTGGACCAGTTCCAGCAAATCAAAAAAATGGGCTCACTAAAAAGCGTCATGTCTATGATTCCGGGTATGGAACGTCAAATTCGTGACGTTGACATTGACGACCGCCAGCTTTTAAGAATTGAAGCAATTATTACTTCAATGACCAAAAAAGAACGCGCAAAGCCCGATATTTTGAATGCTTCCCGCCGCAAGCGTATTGCCGCAGGCGCAGGTGTTAAGGTTGAAGATGTTAACCGCCTTGTAAAGCAGTACGAACAAATGAAAAAGATGTTCAAGCAAATGAACAGCAAAAACGGCAAGCGCAATATGATGCGTGGTATGGGCAGTATGCCCCCGGGAAATCCCTTTGGTTTTTAAGAGAAATCTTTAAAATATTAGACATTACTTTGTGGAGGTGTATTTAAATGGCAGTAAAAATCAGACTTCGTCGTATGGGTGCTAAGCGTGCTCCCTTCTACCGTGTAGTTGTTGCTGATTCAAGATTCCCCCGTGACGGTCGTTTCATCGAAGAAATCGGTACCTACGATCCCACTAAGGATCCCGCAGCAGTAAACATTGACAGCGAAAAGGCTAAGAAGTGGATTGCTAACGGTGCTCAACCTACTGATACCGTAAAGGCTTTACTTAAGAAGAACGGCGTTCTTTAATTAATGTAAACTTTGTGTGAGGTATTTTATGGAAGAGTTATTAGTATCTATTGCTTCAGGCTTGGTTCAAAACCCCGAAGCAGTAAAAGTAACAGTTGACGAGCCCAATGAAAACGGTGTTACCGTGCTTCATTTATCAGTTGCTGAAGGCGATATGGGTCGTGTTATAGGTAAGCAAGGCAGAATTGCCAAGGCTATACGTACAGTAATGCGTGCCGCAGCCAACAAAGCTGATATGAACATTGCGGTTGAAATCGACTAAGGCTGACTCTTGTCAGCCCCAACGCATACTACTACCCCCACGTTGTTGGGGGTATTTATATAGGTGAAAAAATGAAAAATAAATATCTTGAAACGGGTAAAATTGTCGGAACACACGGTGTTAAGGGTATGGCACGTGTTCAGCTTTGGGCCGACTCGCAAGATTTTCTTTCAAAATTCAAATACGTCTATACCGATAATTGTGGCCAAAACCGTTTGGAAATTAAAAAAGCACAGGCGCACGGTAACGTTTGCATTATAGCCTTTAAGGGTATTGACACCATTGAAGCCATTGAAAAGCTTCGTGGCACAGTGCTTTATATCGACAGAAAAGATGCAAAGCTTCCGAAAGGCCGTTATTTTATTGCTGACCTTATTGGTTGTAGTGTAATTGATGCCGACACAAATGAAGCTTTAGGTGTTATTACCGATGTTTCTGAAACGGGTGCAAACGACGTTTGGCATATTGAAAAAGACGGTAAGGAATACCTTGTGCCCGCTATCGACCCCGTTATTATTGACGTGGATGTTGAAAATGAGAAAGCCATCATCCGCCCATTGAAAGGAATTTTTGATGATGAGGATTGATATATTAACCCTCTTTCCCGAAATGTGTAGCGCCGTTATGAATGAAAGTATAATAGGCCGTGCGCAAAAAGCGGGCAAGGTTGAAATTGTTTGCACCAATATTCGTGATTTTGCGGGCAACAAGCACAACAAGGTTGATGACACCCCTTACGGCGGTGGTATGGGTATGATTATGGCCCCAAGCCCTATTTATGACTGTTATAAAAGCCTTTATAACGAAAGTGAACCCAAGCCACATTTGGTATATTTATCTCCGAAAGGAACAACCTTTACTCAAAAAAAAGCGGTTGAATTTTCAAAGCTTGACCGCTTGGTGCTGCTTTGCGGTCATTACGAGGGCATTGATCAGCGTGTTATTGACGAAATTGTAGATGAAGAAATTTCTATTGGCGATTTTGTGCTGACAGGCGGCGAATTACCCGCCCTCACTGTTGCCGATGCAGTTTGTAGAATGCTTCCGGGTGTTTTGTCTGAAGATATTTGTTTTGAGGAAGAAAGCCACTTTGACGGTCTTTTGGAATTCCCACAATACACTCGCCCTGCTGTATGGCACGAAAAGCCGGTGCCCGAAGTGTTACTGTCGGGTAATCACGCCAAAATTAACGACTGGCGCAGGGCCGAATCACTGCTTATCACAATGGAAAAGCGGCCCGATATGCTAAAAAGCGACGACCTTTCCGAAAAAGACAAAAAGCTTTTAAAAAAACACGCTGAAAGTGTAAAATAATGTTGTTATTTTGCACAAAAACGAACTTGTCACTTTTTCGTTTGTTGGATAAATATTAGAACTTATTCACAAAGAATTGACTAAAGCATTAAATGTGGTATAATACCATTATAAGTTAAAAACACCATTTAACCGATAAGGAGAATTTATAATGTGCGTTAAAGATGTTGTTATTCAAAATCAGGTTGGCTTACACGCTCGTCCCGCAACCTTCTTCATCCAAAAGGCTAACGAATTCAAGTCTTCAATTTGGGTTGAAAAGGATGATAGAAAAGTAAACGCTAAAAGTCTTTTAGGCGTACTTTCTCTCGGTATTGTTGGCGGCACCACAATTAAGATCATTGTTGATGGCTCTGACGAAAAGGAAGCTATTGAAGGTCTTGTTGCTTTGGTTGAATCAGGCTTTGCCGACTAATTTCTTTAGATTAAATAAACTGGGGCTGCGCTGATTTTAAAAAATCGGCGCAACCCGTTATTTTTCTATTGACAAATTTCAAAATTATGTTATAATAACATTTGCGCCAAAAAGCGCAAAACAATAAAAAATCTGGGTGTGGCGCAGATTGGTAGCGCGCTACCTTGGGGTGGTAGAGGCCGCAGGTTCAAGTCCTGTCACTCAGACCAAAATTCCAAATTCGACCTTTAGGTTGGGTTTGGAATTTTCTTTTTTATTACAACAGGACTTAAACCTTAAGAATGCACACAAACATTTAAAAATCTATTCACATTTTTAAAATATATGCTATAATATATCCATCATCCCGAAAGGACGGATACTTATGAACCTTAATAGCTTTAAGTGGACACGTGCGCCAAAGGCATACACCGTAAATAATGATACGGTTGAAATTATAACTGAGCCTTTTACTGATTTATGGCAGCGCACGTACTACCATTTTCGTAATGATAACGCCCCCGTTTTTCAAACGGAAACTGATGAAAAATATTTTTCATTCGTTGTGAAAACCGAATTTGACACAAAGGTACGTTACGACCAAAGCGGTATTGTAATGTATCTTAACAGTGAAAACTGGCTTAAAGCCTCAATTGAATATGAAAATAATGAAATACAGCGACTTGGTAGTGTTGTTACCAACAACGGTTATTCCGACTGGGCATCGGTTGATATTGATGCATCTATCAAATCCATTTGGTTTCGTTTAAGCCGCCGAGAAGATGACTTTTGCATTGAAAATTCGGTAGATGGCGTCAATTTTAAGCAAATGCGCATTTGCCATATGTTTAACGCAAAGGATAAAATCAAGTTTGGTATTTATGCTTGCAGCCCTGAAAATTCAAGCTTTAAAGCAGTATTTTCAAACCTTGAAATATTGGAATGTAAATGGCTTGCCCACGACGGACAGAAGCCCGATGAAGAATAAACCCTGTATTTTATAAAAAAATTATTTACTAAACAGAAAAAATAAAGTATAATAACTAAAAGTCAAAATTTTCTATTTTATGACAATAGAAAATCATTAAAATTAAAACGGTGATTAAAATTGGGACTTGATTCAAAAAACATTCAAAAAATCTTACTAATTGTGTTTTGCTCGGCAATAATTTTCGCCCTTGTTTTCAACTTTATGGGTGTGCTTGGTTTTTTAGGCAAGCTTATGGGATACGTTACCCCAATTATTATTGCGCTTTGCATTGCCTTTGTGCTTAATGTATTTTTAACAGGTTTTGAAACCAAAATCTTCCCCTTTATGAAAAAATCAAAGCACAAAATTGTTCGCGTGCTTCAACGTCCGTTGTGCCTTATTTTAACCTACGCCTTAGCAATTGGGCTTTTAGCACTTATTGTACTGGTAATTATTCCTGATATTAGCGACACTATTGCTTACATTATTGATAAGCTGCCCGCTTTTATCGTAGAATCACGTGAATGGCTTATTAAAACACTTGAGGGCTTTAATATTCCCACTGAGGATATTCCCGAAATTGACGTTAATTCCCTTATGGATACTGTCAAAAATTTGTTTTCAAAATACAGCACAACCATTGTTGACGACGCTATAAGCATTACGGGCTCGGTTGTAGGTGTTGTTTCTGACATTCTTTTCGGTATTATTGTTTCGGCTTACATTTTAGCCAAAAAAGAAAAAATCGGCGCATTTATGAAGCGTGTTATTAATTCCTTCTTGCCCGAAAAAGCGGCAAATATTATTCACCACGTAAGCCAGCAAACCTTCTTTTCGTTCACACGCTTTATCGGCGGTCAACTTACTGAATCTATAATTTTGGGTGTGTTGTGCTACATTGGAATGCTTATTTTCCGCTTCCCCAACGCCGCAATAATTTCAATAATAATTTGTGTAACCTCACTTGTGCCAGTTGTTGGCGCACTTGCAGGCGCGGTTGTCGGTGCATTTTTAATTCTTATTTCCGACCCCATAAAAGCAATTTTGTTCCTTGTGTTCCTTATCATTTTGCAACAGCTTGAAGGCAACCTTATTTACCCCAAGGTTGTGGGCAAGGCCGTGGGGCTTCCTGGTGTTATTGTTATAAGCGCAGTGCTTGTAGGTGGTAATATCGGCGGTGTTATGGGTGCGCTTATCGGTGTACCGCTTGCCGCTGTAATTTACACACTTTTAAAGGAAGCAATGGAAGATATTCGCATAAAAAAACAAAAAGAAAAGGAAGCGGCTGCAGCCACTCCCGAACAGTTAGAAATCAAAGAAGCGACGGAATAATCCGTCGCTTTTCTTTTACAGTATAATAAGCTCTTTAGTGCTTTTTGTAAGATTTTCAAAACCCCCATTTGTTACACAAACAACATCTTCAATTCTTACGCCAAACTCGTTTTCAAGGTAAATTCCCGGCTCAACCGAAAGCACCATACCACTTACTAATACGGTGTTGTCCCTTAAATTAAAGCCGGGTGCTTCGTGCACCTGGATACCGAGGCTGTGCCCAAGCGAATGTCCAAAACAACCCTCGAAACCACAGTTATCAATAAGGTCACGTGCAACGGCATCAATTTCCCTGCAAACAGCCCCCGTTTTAATATGCTTCATTGCTTCAAGCTGAGCGTTAAGCACGGTGTCATATACAAGTTTTTGCCTGTCACTAATCTCACCCACAGCAACCGTACGGGTCATATCAGCACAATAACCGCCAATAACTGCGCCAAAATCCATTGTTATAAAATCACCTTGCCCGACTTCACGGTCACCAGGTGTGCCGTGCGGAAGAGATGAATTTTCACCGCTTACAACAATAGAATCAAACGCCACACCCTCACTGCCGTGGCGACGCATATAAAATTCTAATTCTAAGGCAATTGCCTTTTCGGTTTTGCCGGGGCGAATATAGTTTAAAATATATTCAAAGGCTTCATCGGTAAGGGCTTGAGCCTTACGCATAAGCGAAAGCTCGCCCTCACTTTTAACCGAACGAAGTAAATATATATAATCGTCAAGTGTGGTGTCTTCACTAATTTTAAAACCGCCCAATTGCTTCTTTAAAGCAGAAAATTCCGAAAGTGAAAGTGTACGGTTTTCCACGTAAAGCGTTTTTATTTTATCTGCCTTTAATATTTCGGTAATTTGTTGCCATATTTTATCACTTAAAATTACGTTACAGCTTTTTACAACCTTTTTTGCCTTTTCAAAATAACGAAAATCAATTATAAAGCTTGCGCTTTTTGGGGTGATTAGCACAGCCCCTGCCGACGAATTAAACCCCGTTAAATAAAAACGGTTTGGCCCATAAAAAACTATAAAGGCTTCATCGTCACAAAGCTTTTGCTGAATTTTTAAAATTCTTTCCTTTATCATTTTACTTCTCCTTTAAAAGCGTAATAACTTTTTTCGACAAAAAAGCCATTACACAAAGGTTTATAATTACTAAAACACCGTTAAAAAGCTCGGCTAAGCGCCACACAACATTGCCTGATAAAATGCTACCCAAAACACAAAAGAACGGATAGATCAAAACAAAAAGCCGTTCCCCGTTTTTTTGAAACAAAAACCGACAAAAGCTTATGCCGTAGCTTGCCCAACCAATAACACTCGAAACTCCAAAAAGCAACAGCATTGCATTTAAAATCAACGATGAGGCGTTGCCGTAAATGGTAGAAAGCGCCCCCACAGTAAGTGCCGAATTGGGCGGTGCGTTATATTCTATAATAACGCCACTTGTTAAAATTGTCAATGCAGTTAGGGTACATAAAAGCGTAGTATCTATAAACACCTCAAAAATGCCGTAAAGGCTTTGTTTAAAGGGCTTTGCACCTAAAACAGCAGAATGAGCAATTGCGGCGGTACCAACCCCTGCTTCATTTGAAAAGATACCCTTTGAAGCACCAATAGAAATTACATTTAATATGCTCCCTACCGCCCCGCCCGTTACCGATTTGGGATAAAAAGCCCCCCAAAAAATGCTTTTAAAAGCGTTTGGTAAAGCATTAAAATTTCGAAAAATAACACCCAAACACAAAGCAATATACAAAACCGCCATAAATGGCAGCATTCCGCTTAAAAACCTTGCAATTTTTTGAGTTCCGCCACATATAACAAAGCCTGTAATAAAAGCGGCAATTACACCAACTAAAAGCTTTATTAAAACACTTTCCGACACGCCCGATACCGCCGCATTTATTTGTGTCATATTGCCACAAAAAAGTGATGCTAAAACCCCAATAACAGCAAATATTATAGCCAAAAATCCGACACCTTTTGGACAGGCGTTTTTTATGTAAATGTGCGGGCCACCATCTGTTTTTTCACGGTAAAAAACACCAAGCGCAATTTCGCCCGCTTTTATCACCATACCTAAAAATGAGCTTACCCACATCCAAAAAACAGCGCCCGCACCACCTAGTGTAATTGCCGCCGCAACGCCAACGATATTACCCGTTCCAATAGCGGCAGACAGCGAATTACACATCGCCGAAAAACCGCTTATTCCATTCGTTTTTTCACCCTTAAAAAGTTTTAAGGAAGCCCCAAAATTTCTAAACTGAAAAAAGCGTGTTTTAAAGGTTAAATACCCGCCTACTATTAACGTTAAACAAAAGGGCACGGCACCTGAAAATAAATTTAATGTAAATTCCAGCACATTTATCACCGCAATATTTTATGAACAGGTTAAAAATTTTATGTTAGATATTGTGTTTTTAAATATTATATAGTATAATATTTAGTGTATATATACTTGGGGGTGAAGCAAATAATTTATCTTGACAATTCTGCCACGACAAAGCCGTGTAAAAAGGCTGTTGAATATATGAACAAGGCCTTAACGGATAATTGGGGCAACCCCTCTTCCCTACACATTTTGGGTATGAACGCTGAAGATATAGTTAATGCTTCACGAAAATCAGTTGCCAAAATGCTTAGCGCTAAGGACAGTGAAATAATTTTCACCTCTTGCGGCAGCGAAGCCAATAATATGGCGCTTATGTCGGTACTTGCGCGTAAAAACCGTGGCAACCGAATTATTACCACCACTATTGAACACCCCTCGGTTTTGGAAACTGCAAAACGGCTTGAGGGCTACGGCTTTGAGGTTGTTTATTTAAAACCTCAAAACAACGGTGTTATTTCACTTGATGATTTAAAGGCCGCTTTAAATGACAAAACCTTACTTGTAAGCATTATGCTTGTTAATAACGAAATTGGCACCATTCAGCCAATTGAAGAGGCCGCAAGGCTTACAAAACAGCTATCCCCCTTTGCTTATTTTCATACCGATGCCGTTCAGGCCTTTGGCAAAATGCCGATAAACGCCGCAAGGCTGGGTGTGGATATGCTAACAGCCAGCGGTCATAAAATTCACGCACCTAAAGGTATTGGCTTTTTGTATAAAAATCAAAAATGCCATATAGCCCCCTTTATAACAGGCGGCGGTCAGGAAGACGGTATGCGTTCAGGCACCGAAAGTGTTCCGCTTATTGCCTCGCTTCAGGGCGCAATTGAGGATTTACCAAATTTACAGCCAAGCCTTCAACGAATGCGTGAAGTATATAATTATGCAAAAGAGCTTTTATCATCCGATAACGACATTACGATAAATTCGTTTGATGACGGTCTACCCTACATACTTAACATATCTATACCGGGATACAGAAGCGAAACCTTGCTTCACTTTTTAGAAAGCCGTGAAATTTATGTTTCAAGCGGAAGCGCCTGCGCAAAGGGTAACCAAAGCTATGTTTTAAAAGAACTCGGACTTGCGGACAAGCTTATTGATTCTATGCTTCGCATCAGCTTTTCCCACACAACCCAAAAGCAAGATATTGACCAGCTTTATGAAGCACTTAAGGTTGCTAAAGGTCAGCTTAGAAAGGTTTTAAAATGAAAGAAATTATACTTATAAAAAACGGTGAATTAACCCTTAAGGGTCTTAACCGTTGCAATTTTGAAGATATTTTAATTAAAAATATTCGCAAAAGCATTCGTGATTTGGGTGAATGTAATATCCGCAAAGCACAGTCCACCATTTTTATTGAACCAAAGGACGAAAGCTTCGATTTTGCCGAAGCTTTAGAAAGAATAAAGCGTGTATTTGGTATTGCGGGCTTTAGCCGTGCCTGTGTTTGCGAAAAAGATATGGACGATATTATTGCAAAATCACCCGATTATTTGCGTGAAGACCTTAAAAAAGTCAAAACCTTTAAGGTTGAAGCCAAGCGTGCCGATAAACGCTTCCCCCTAACCTCACCCGAAATTTGCCGTGAGATTGGCGGCGTTTTGCTGTCGCATTTTCCGCATTTGTCGGTTGACGTTCACAACCCCGATTTAGTGGTAAACGTTGAAATTCGTGACTATAATGCTTACGTTCGTGGCGAACAGCTTCAAGGGGCGGGCGGCTTACCCGTTGGCACAGCAGGTAACGCTTCAATTTTAATTTCGGGCGGTATTGACAGCCCCGTTGCCGCATGGTGTATGGCAAAGCGCGGTCTTCGACTTAATGCAATCCACTTTGCAAGCCCACCCTATACCAGCCCCCGTGCCGAACAAAAGGTTAAAACCCTTTTATCAAAGGTGGCACGCTATAGCGGTACAATAAACTTAGCAATTGTTCCCTTTACCGAAATTCAGGACCAAATTGCCGAAAACTGCCCTGAAGATTATTTCACACTTATTATGCGCCGTATGATGATGCGCATTTCTCAAAAGCTTGCCGCAAAATCGGGCAGTCTTGCTCTTATTACAGGTGAAAGCTTGGGTCAAGTTGCAAGCCAAACGTTACCCGCACTTGTGACTACCGACTATGTTTGTGAAATGCCTGTGCTTAGACCGTTAATTGGCATGGACAAGGAAGAAATTATTGAAATTTCCCGCAAGATTGACACCTTTGAAACCTCAATTTTACCTTACGAGGACTGCTGTACCGTATTCACACCAAAGCACCCCAAAACCCGCCCAACGCTTGAATCCTGCGCCGAAGCAGAAAAGGGTCTTGATGTTGATGCTTTAGTTGAAAAGGCCATTAGCGAAACCATTTACACCTATATTGAATAAGGGGTGTTTATATTGGAAAATACACTTAAAAATAAAAGTGAAGCGGCCGTTAAAGCCCTAACCCAAAAAGGACTGACAGTTGCCACAGCCGAAAGCTGTACAGGCGGCCTTATTTCTTCGCTTATAACCTCGGTTTCTGGTGCTTCAGCGGTGTTTGGGCTTGGTATATGCTCCTATTCACCCGAAGCAAAAAATCAGGTTTTAAAGGTTAAAAGCGAAACACTTATGAAATATGGCACGGTTAGTGAATTTACAGCTTCGGAAATGGCGCAAAACGTACGGCTGATAGCAAAAGCCGATATCGGTCTTTCGGTAACGGGTGTTGCAGGACCAACCCCGTCTGAGAACAAGCCTGTTGGTCTTGTTTACATCGCTTTAAGCGACAAAAACCAAACCACCGTTAAAGAGCTTAATATTGAAAACCTCGGTCGTGATTTTATAAGAAGCACTGCCACTGTTGAGGTTTTCAATTTACTAATAAATTATTTACAGTTGGAGGAAGATTAAATGCTTTATAATTTAAGATCTGACATTATTTACTATAAATCTAGTTCGGATTTTGAACTTGAATTCAACCTTTGCGGTTGCTGTAGAATGCGACTTTTGACCGACAAGCCTTCAAACAAAAAAGCTTTTGTTCATTCACTTGCACGTGCCGTTTCACGTAGCCGTGTGATTTTAATTGCAGGCGCTATTTTTGGTGAAGAAAACACCATTCAAATTGTATCACAAGCTCTCGGCACCACTACTGAGGTTGTAGATAACAACGCCTACAACATTGCAAGTGATGACGAAATTGAAATCATAAAGGGCTCTATTCCTCTGGTTTCAAGCGACGGCTCGTTCGGTGGTTGTATCATTGAAAGCGGACCCCAAACTATGATACTTTTAACCGACAACAAAACCCTTCGCAAGAACATTATGTCTACACTTATTCACCCCTATATTTCTGAGCTTTACGCCGCCGAGTTGCAGGCAAACACTGAAAGCAAGGTTGAGCCCAAAACAGAAATTCCTGTTAATATGTCAGAAGAAGCTACTGAAACCGAACCGACTCCTATTGTAACCGAAGTCCCTGTAACTCAAGACGATATAACGGAAGATTCTTTAATTATTGATACCACTTCTCAAACTATTCCAACCGAAGAAGTTATCAGCGAAGAGCTAATTATTGAAGAACCTATTGTCGAAGAAGATTTACAGGTATCAGAGCCCACGGTTGATATAAGTTCTCTTTATACCGAAATAAACGAAACAGCTGCAGAAGAAACAAAAGTACCTGCAGATCTTTTTGAAAGTCCCATTATAATGGAAACAACAAACGAAGAAAATGAAGAAGAAAACACATTTAAAGAACAATATCAAAATGTGTTTAACAACCTTTATTTAGAAAGAGATAAAGAAGAAACACCCCCAAATATCCCGTCAAATGATATTCGGGATAACGGTTATCAAATGCTGTACGATAACGGTGATATAATAAATGGCTTTGAAGATGATACAGATAGCCGTCCATCTCGCCTGAATATTGCAACAATTATTATTACTGTAATTTTGTTGCTTTCAATTATTGTTTTGTGCGTTTGCATTTTCTCGGCATCATCAAACGAAGGTGTTGCCCCAACCGAATATATCCGCAGTGTTTGGCAAGCTGTTTTTGGGTGAAATATTAATTAAAGGACTGATAATTTGCTTAACAAGAAGGTTATACGCTACACACTGATAGCCGTTTTTTTAACTGTGTTTGTGTTTTCGTCTGTTATGCTTTTTAAAACCGTTTTAGACAACCAAAAAGCCGAAAAGCAGTTTGATGAATTGGCTTCGCTTGCCACCCTGTCAAATGAAACACCCATTGAAGCGCCCGTCACTTCATCCAATGAATCTACCGAGCAATCGCCTGCCGAACAAACACCGCCGCCGATCACACGCAATATTGCACTTTTGAACGAGCGCAACAGCGACTGTGTCGGTTGGGTTTATATCAAAGACACAAGTGTTAATTATCCCGTTATGTACACCCCAAATCAACCCGAAAAATACTTAAGGCGTGATTTTTACGGAAAACATTTAACCGCAGGTGTACCATTTATCGATGCAAGATGTACACTTGATAGTACAAATATTATAATTTACGGCCACAATATGAAAAACCTTTCAATGTTTGGCGGTCTTCGCAAATATCTTGATGAAAGTTATTTACAATCACATCCTACTATTGAATTTGAAACCCTTAACGGTTGTGTTAAGTATGATATTATAGAGGTACGTAAAACCGACATTACGGATAGCTGGTACACCCACAATTTAGACGGAAATCAAGATGGAAAAGAATATGTAACCCTTTCAACCTGCTACGGCATTGATAAAAACGCCCGTTTGCTTATAATTGCAGTTAAGCAAAGCGAAGCACAATAATAATTTTAACAGCGTGACTAAACATCACGCTGTTTTTTATTACAATTATGTCATATTTATTGTTGCGGTTTTTAAATTATGTTATACTGTTAACAACAAAATCAACTTAAGGGGCTGAATATATGCTAAAAGTTGTAAATTTAACAAAAATATATAAAACAAAAAAGGGCGCAGACGTTCATGCGCTTGACGGCGTTACCCTTCAATTTCCCGAAAAGGGTATGGTATTTCTTTTAGGTAAAAGCGGCAGCGGTAAGTCTACCCTTTTAAATGTTTGCGGCGGGCTTGACTCACCCTCAGGCGGCGAAATCATAGTTAAAGGTCGCAGCAGTAAGGACTTTTCACAAAGCGATTTTGACAGCTACCGAAACACCTTCATTGGTTTTATTTTTCAAGAATATAACATTCTTAACGAATTTTCGGTTGAAGATAATATTGCGTTAGCACTTGAACTTCAAGGCAAGCCAAAAGATAAAAAGGCTATTCAAGCATTACTTAGTGAAGTTGACCTTCAGGGCTATGCCAAGCGAAAACCGAACACTTTATCAGGCGGTCAAAAGCAACGTATTGCCATTGCCCGTGCGCTTATAAAGTCACCTGAAATTATTATGGCTGACGAACCGACAGGTGCGCTTGATTCAAACACTGGTAAGCAGGTGTTTGACACACTTAAAAAGCTTTCCGAAAAGAAACTTGTCATTGTTGTTTCGCACGACCGTGAATTTGCCGAGCAATACGGTGACCGCATTATTGAACTTAAAGACGGTAAAGTAATTGCCGATATTTCAAAGGGCACTCTTTCTCAAACGGCAGTAAGCGAAAACATTAATACCGTGGGTGACGTGCTTTGCATTAAAAACGGTAGCGAATTAAACGAAAGTGACTTTGAAAAAATTAAAGCATTCCTTAAAAGGTCCAAAAATGACGTCATTATTGCAAACGACGAAAAGGACGTTAAAAACTTTAAAAAGGCCAACCGCATAAATGATGAAGGTCAAAAAGAGGTTTTCCTTGACACCGAAGCTGACAAGCTTCCACAAAAAGAATACACCAAGGAAGAAAGTCGTTTTATCCGCTCAAAGCTTCCTATTCGTCATGCAATAAAAATTGGTGTTTCAAGTCTTCGCCTAAAGCCTATTCGACTTTTCTTTACAATTATTCTTTGTACGGTAGCCTTCACCCTTTTAGGTCTTTTGTCTACCCTTAATTTTTATGACAGTGAAGCCACCTTTAAGGAAACCCTTTCTGATATGAGCATTTCAAATATCCAGCTTCAAAAGTATTATTCTATGAAGAATATCTGGTACGTTCGTGGTGAAAAAGAGGGCGAATATGAAGGCTATAACTCAGCCCGCTTTAGCAGTGATGAAATTGCTGAAATTTCACAAACACTTGGCAAGGACGCTTTTGGCGCCATTCAGGCAGGCGGCAGCTTTAGCCTTCGCACAAACACTCCAAAATATTGGCAAAACGAAATTTATGCCTTTGCAACTTTACCGGAAGGTAACTCTCTTCGTGGACAAATTAACGGTACATACCCCACAAACAAAAACGAAATTGTAATAACCTCATATTTCGCAAAAATGTTTATGGAATGCCAAATAACCGACAGTAATTCTAACCTTATTGCTATGACCGAATATACACAAATTATCGGCAAGAAGATAAATCTTCAAGGTGAGGTTTATACTGTCACCGGCATTTTAGAAACTGGCGAGGTTCCCCCTGAATATGAAGAGCTTAAAACCGCAACTGATGATAATTACAGCCTGCAAAATAAGCTTGGCGCTTATATGAGAAGCAGTCTTCACCTGCTTGTATTTGTTACATCGGACCGTGTCGAGCAAATGGCAGACCAAAACAAAAACTGGGTTGAAAGTATTGCGCAGTATTCCCGTGTAGTAGCCGCCACCAAGGTTGACGGTAAGTACAGCTACCCAGAATGGTCAAACGCTAGGTATATTCGCCCCAAAGACCTTGACACAAAAGAAAAGATTTATTCCTCTACCAGCAAGAACGAGCCCGGCGACAAAGAGGCATTTGTTTCAACACAGCTTTTAAGCGAATTTGTAAATAATATCTATTGGCCAATGATTGAAGACGCTGAAATGAACGAAAATTACCCATTGGCTGACAGATATCGTAAGGTCACTGACCTTGCTAATAACATTTCAAACGGCGGCATTCACAACTGGAACGAAAAGGATAAGACCGATAACTTTACCCCCTTTACTGATGCGCAGATGGTTGAAAAGCTTAAAGAGCTTTTCAACGCCCTTAAGCGCGACAACGTTAACCTTAAGCTTGGTATGAAGTTCTTTGATGATGTAAATCAGTCCACAGTTGGTGACCAAAACGAGTTTAATGTTGTTGGCGCATATTACAGGCTTAATAACCAAAACGGTGGCGAAAGCTGTATTTTACTTAACGAAAATACATTTAATAAGCTTTGGGATGTTCAAAACGACTATGTTGAATATTATTCCGACACCGAAACCAACTATATTGAGCCCAAAAATGCATTTTATTCGAACGTAATTATTCCCTTTAGCTATGATGAAAGCCTTGTTAACGAATACTGGAACATTTATAGCAACAAGAAGTTTGATGAAAAATCAACCCGTCTTTCTATTTCAAGCGAATTCGTAGGAAATCTTCAAATGGTTGACGATATGGTTGACAGCTTATCTAAAGTATTCCTTTACGTTGGTCTTGTGTTCGCATTGTTTGCAGCCCTCTTACTTTCAAACTTCATTTCCGTTTCAATTTCCAATAAAAAACGTGAAATCGGTATTTTGCGTGCGGTAGGCGCCCGCAGCACCGACGTTTTCAAAATCTTTTTCTCGGAATCCTTTACAATCACAATAATTTGTATTGCTCTTTCAACCGTGCTTAGCATAATAATTTGTGGTTTAATTAATTCTACAATTGTAGAATATATCGGCGCTTCTTTATTTGTATTCGGCATTCTTTCATTTATCATTATGGTTGCAATTGCCGTTCTTACCGCAATTGTTGCTACTTTCCTGCCCGTTTACAACGCCGCAAAGAAAAAGCCCGTTGATTCTATCCGTTCGTTATAATCATAAAAAACCGCAGTGTAACTGCGGTTTTTTATTTTTTATATGGAAATTTATGATTAAATGGTATATAATAAAATAAAATGAAAGGAATGAAAAATTATGGCAGTTTTAGAACTTAATAAAAACAACTTTAAAGATGTTACAAACACCGACAAAAAAGTGCTTATTGACTTTTACGCCACATGGTGCGGACCCTGCCGTATGGTATCCCCCATTGTTGATGAAATTGCCGAAGAGCATCCCGAATATGTTATCGCCAAGGTTAACGTAGATGAAAACCCTGAATTATCTGCACAATTTGGTGTTATGAGCATTCCCACCCTTGTTGTAATTAAGGATGGCGAGGTTATTAACCAGTCTGCAGGCGCAAGGCCCAAGGCACAAATTCTTGCTTTACTTGAAGGTTAAAAAATGGTAAACGTTTACGATGTAATAATTATCGGCGGCGGTCCCGCAGGCTATACGGCGGCGCTTTATTCCGCACGGGCGGGGCTTAACACCCTTCTTATTGAACGAATGTCTGCAGGCGGTCAAATGACACTCACAGGTGACATTGACAATTACCCTGGCTTTGAAGAAGGTATTGACGGCTTCACCTTGGGCATGAAAATGCAGCAGTCAGCCGAACGCTTTGGCGCCAAAACCGAATATGACGAGGTTTTATCGGTTGATTTTTCACAAAAAATTAAATATATAAAAACCGCAATGGGTGAATATAGCGCTAAAACCGTAATTATCGCCACCGGCGCCAACCCAAAAATGTTAGGACTTAAAAATGAAGCCGAGCTTACGGGCAGGGGTATTCACTACTGTGCCCACTGCGACGGCAGGTTTTATAAAGACAAAACCGTTGCGGTTGTGGGCGGCGGCAATTCGGCTGTAAGTGATGCGCTTTACCTTTCAAACCTAGCCAAGAAGGTGTATCTTATCCACCGACGCAACACCTTAAAAGCCACACATATTTACAAGGCACCGCTTGAAAATGCCGAAAACGTTGAATTTTTGTGGAACACCTCCCTTACAGGTGTAATTTTTGATAACAAGGTTATAGGTGCCGAGCTTAAAAACCTTAAAAATGAAGAAATTAGCGGTATTGCTCTTGACGGTGTTTTTATAAGCATTGGACGAAAGCCCGCAACAGAAATTTTTAAAAACATATTAAACCTTGATGAATACGGTTACATTGTCGCTGACGAAACCACCAAAACCAACGTTGACGGTGTTTATGCTGTGGGTGATGTTCGCACGAAACCGCTTCGTCAGGTTGTTACAGCTGTTTCTGACGGTGCGACCGCCGTTCACTTTATTGAAGAATATATTGCAAATTTATAAAAATATTATTGAAAAAACAAGCAATAATAGATATACTAATACTATAATCTTATTTGGAGGTAATTTAAATGAAAAAATATGTATGCGACCTTTGCGGTTGGGTTTATGATGAAGAATTGGGTTGTGAGGAATGCGGCATTGCGCCTGGCACAAAATTTGAAGATTTACCTGACGATTTTGCTTGCCCCCTTTGCGGCGCCGGCAAGGACCAATTCTCTGAAGAATAAAGCCTTGACCTTGGCGTTTGCCAAGGTCATTTTTATTAAGAGGTGATTTTATGGAGCTTGTAATTTTAACTGCAGTTGGTGTGGGTGGTGCAACTGTTTTTGGTGCGCTTATCGGCTTTATTTTTAAAAAGCTTTCCCACAAATTTTCTGATATAATAATTTCCTTTGCCGCAGGTGTAATGCTTGCTGCGGCAGTTTTAGGACTTGTCATTCCATCGGTTGAATACGGTGGCAAATTGGGGCTTATATACGCCGTTACGGGCATTTTTGCAGGTGCCTTATGCCTTAACCTTATTGACAAACTCGTGCCCCATATGCACAAAATTATCGGGGCAGATTCCGAACAACACCCCAATGCCAAATTAAGCAAGGTTTTGCTTTTTGTAACTGCTATTGCCATACATAACCTGCCTGAAGGTATTGCGGCAGGTGTTGGCTTTGGCTCAGGAGATACTTCTCAAGCGCTTTTAATTGCAGGCGGTATTGCGCTTCAAAACATACCTGAAGGTATGGTAATTATTGGGCCAATGCTTGCCGCTGGCGCATCCCCCCGCAAAACCTTTATTCTTGCAATGCTTACAGGTGTTGTCGAAGTAATCGGCACGTTTATCGGCTATTTTGCAGTCAGCATTTCGCAGGCTATACTTCCCTTTGCTCTTGCCTTTGCGGGCGGTACAATGCTTTACGTAATAAGTGACGAAATGATACCCGAAACCCACGCGCACGGTAACCAGCGCGGCGCAACCTACGCACTGCTTGTCGGATTTTGTGTAATGCTTATAAGCGATGTATTATTGGGATAGTTATATCACTGTATTACTTGCAAAAAGCGCTTGAATATAGTATAATAAAAAAAGGAGGTTGTAACTATGATGAATGCAAAAGTACATGAGCTGTTAAATCAGCAAATTAATAAGGAATTATATTCCGCTTATCTTTATCTCGATTTTTCAAATTACTTTAAAGCACGCGGTCTTGACGGCTTTGCAAACTGGTATATGATTCAGGCTCAAGAAGAACGTGACCACGCAATGCTTTTCTACACCTATTTGCAAAACGAAAATCAAACCGTAACACTTGAAGCTATCGCAAAACCCGATAAGGTTTTCACCTGCGATATGGACGTTTTAAAGGCAGGTCTTGAACACGAACAATATGTAACGTCACTTATTAATGACATCTATAGCGCCGCTTATGACGTTAAGGACTTCCGCACAATGCAGTTTTTAGACTGGTTTGTTAAGGAACAGGGCGAGGAAGAAACCAACGCTAACGACTTAATTTCTAAAATGGAGCTTTTTGGCAGCGACCCCAAGAGCCTTTATATGCTAAACCAAGAGCTTGCCGCCCGCATTTACAGCGCCCCATCACTCGTTTTATAATTCACAACAAAAAACACCAACCACACGGTTGGTGTTTTATCTTTGCAATACCGTCCTTTTCGAATCTCGCTTTATATAAAACAAAGGAACCGCACCTTTCGGTGCAGTTCCTTCATTTTGGCGCAGACGGCGAGATTCGAACTCGCGGGGGATTGCTCCCTAACTGATTTCGAGTCAAGTGTCAAAAAACGAACTTGGCAGAATTTAACGGAAGATAAAGGCCACAGTGAGAACCCCGAAAACCCCGATGTTTTCAAGGTTCTCGCAGTTATTATATCAGAAAACGCAGTGAAAATCAAGGTCTAAAAGTCTTCTCCGATTTTACCGAGTTCTAATGGTTTTTTGAGAAAGCCTATTAGAATTTTTTATAGAACTGCGGGTGTTTTTACACAAAAATCACCCTTTTGGCAGTGCAATAAAAAGCACCGGTTGAAGCATATGACACATAAAATCGTGTAGGATTATTCACTCCAAAAGTGAAAATTCAGCGAATTTTCACTTTTTTCACTCTTGATAGTGAAAAATCATTTATATGTATGGGATGAACAAAATCTCGGCTAAAATGCGAACTTTTCATATTTTAGCCGAGATTTCTATTGACTTTGAGCGCATAATAATATATAATGTAATCGAGAAATTATACTCTGATGAGGTGTATTATGAGCTATATTAATCGACATATGGAACAGCGTATAACCGAACTTTCAAAAACTTGGTCGGCAATTTTGCTTACCGGTCCGCGTCAGTCCGGCAAAACCACTATGCTTAAAAACCTTGCTGCAAAGGAAAATATCGGTCGTGAATACATTTCTCTTGATGATTTGACTGTTAGAGAAATGGCGAAAAACGATCCTAAAATGTTCCTGCAACTTCATAAACCGCCGATTATTATCGACGAGGTTCAGTATGCTCCGGAGCTGTTCACTTATATAAAAATTCATGTAGATACACATCATAACCCCGGCGATTTTTGGCTGACCGGTTCTCAGGTGTTCAGTTTGATGAAAGGTGTTCAGGAGTCGCTGGCAGGTCGTGTTGCGCTTCTGCATATGTCCCCCTTGTCTCAAAGGGAAATTATTGGTGCAGAACCCCGTCCCTTTACTACCGATTTTGATGCACTTGTGGAGGATAGCAAAAACAGTCAGGCACTTACCACTCCTCAAATGTATGAGCGCATTTGGAACGGATGCATGCCCGGTCTTGCAAGTGGAGAATACACCGACAGAAATATGTATTACTCTTCCTATCTTTCTACCTATATCGAGCGTGACGTTCGTGAACTCTCGGGTGCGATAGATGCCTTGAAATTCACAAAATTTATCACGGCGGTCGCCGCCCGTGCATCGCAGCTTGTTAACTATAAAGCTATGGCAGACGATGCGGATATTGATCAGCCAACGGCAAAAGCATGGCTTCAGATACTTGAAACATTAGGCATTATCTTCCTTCTGCATCCGTATTCCAACAACGTTTTAAAACGCACAATCAAAACACCAAAACTGTATTTTTATGATACCGGTCTTATCTGCTATCTTACAAAATGGTCTTCCCCCGAGGTCGCAGAAAGCGGTGCGATGAGTGGCGCATTGCTCGAAAACTTTACCGTATCCGAAATTATGAAAAGTTATCAAAATGCCGGTAAAGAACCCTATCTCAACTATTATCGCGACCGCGATGCAAGAGAGATTGACGTTATTATTGAAGGCGACGGCAAACTGTGTCCGTTGGAGATCAAGAAAACGTCGAACCCCGATAAGAGAATCACAAAGACTTTCAGTCTTATCGATAAATCGCCCTTGGTACTCGGCACATCTGCTGTGCTCTGCATAAGCGACCGCCTCTCTGCCTTCGACAGAGATAACCTCATCGTCCCGATTTGGATTATATAGTTGTTTATTGAAAGTGAGGAACAAAAATGATTAGAGATATACTAAGCCACAATGAAAATCAGCTGCCCAATAGTAAAGAAATTGAAGTTTTAAAAGAACACTTTCCCGCTTGCTTCCATGACGGTGGATTTGATTTGGAGCGTTTTAAGGAGTATTTGGGTGATAGTCTTACAGTAAATCACGAGGGATATGAATTAAGATTCCTCGGAAAAAACTATGCTCGACTTCTTGCTTCTGTTGATACGACTACCGTTATTGTTCCTGACGAAGAACATAACACAAAACCTGAAAATTCTAAGAGCCAAAATGTGTATATTAGCGGTGACAATCTCGATGGGTTGAAGCATCTCTTAAAATCGTATTCTAAACAAGTCAAATGTATCTACATTGATCCCCCGTACAATACCGGTTCTGACGGATTTGCTTATAATGATACATTTAATTTCACGGTAGATGATTTAGTGTCTAAATTAAGTGTAAACGAAGAACAAGCCACGAGAATATTAAATTTGACAAAGAAAGGCTCTGCTTCCCATTCTGCTTGGTTGATGTTTATGTATCCTCGCCTACTGTTAGCAAGAGATTTACTTGATACGGATGGAGTTATATTCATTTCAATTGATGATAATGAACAATCTAATTTGAAATTGATTTGCGATGATGTTTTTGGAGAAGAAAACTTTGTTGCAAATATCATTGTTCAATCTAATAAAAGAGGACAAACCTACAAGCAATTGGCAAAAACGCACGAGTATTTATTTGTTTACACAAGAAATGTAAATACTGAATTAAACGAGTTGCTAAAATCTAATGGTTCTTTTGATTACGTAGATACTATCGGAGAATTTGATATAAGGGAATTAAGAAACCGAAATCCTAAATTCGGAAAGTTTAACCGTCCAAACTTGTTTTATCCTATTTATGCAGATCCGTCAAAAGTAGATTCGTGCGGTTTCTGTCCCGTGTCTTTAACTAAAACAGGTGGTTTTACTGAAGAAATACTTCCTCTTAATAGCGAGGGTGAAGAAAGTTGTTGGCGCTGGGGAAAAAATAAATTCAACGCAAACAATAATTCAAGCGATTCTATGACAAGTGAAGTAGTTGCTAAATTAAAAACTACAGGCGAATACGGCTGTTATGAAAAATATCGCAAAGGAACTTTTAAGGCGAAAACAATATGGTTTAACGACGGAATCATCGGAGACCTTTTCGGTGAAGATGATGATATTTGGGAAGAAACAGGCGTTATTACAGAACAAGGCTCTAAAGAACTTGGCGTTTATGGTATGGGTGATGCTTTCGATTTTCCCAAACCGACATATTTAATTGAAAAGGCTTTGAGAATTGGTGCTGATAAAAATTCCTTAATAGTTGATTTCTTCTCGGGGTCAGCAACGACTGTTGAGGCTGTTGCGTCGCTTAATAATGATGACAAGGGAACAAGGCGCGTTATCGCTATTCAATTACCAGAAGATTTGGATGCACAATATGTATCTGTTTCCGATTCGGAAAAGGCAAAAGTGAAAAAGCGTATAGATTTTCTTGATTCCGTTGGCAGACCTCATACGCTTGACCAAATTGGAATTGAACGTATTATTAGAGCTGCAGCAAAGATTAAAGGAGAACATCCTGACACGACTGCAGATTTAGGTTTCCGTCATTACACATTGGTAGAGCCTTCTGCCGACACACTCGATAAGCTTGAAAAATTCGATGCTGATGAATATGGTATGTTTGCAAGTGATATGTTGAATGAGTTTGGGCTTCCTACCATTCTCTCTACTTGGCTCGTTCGTGACGGTTACGGTTTGACGGCAACGCCGGAAAAACTTATCTTTGCCGATTACGAAGCCTATTATATTGGTAAACACTTATATTTGATTACGCAGAATTTAACAAAAGAAGCAATTGATGCTATGCTCATGAAATATGAAACTGATGGTAAGTTTAACCCCGAAAACATCGTGCTTTTCGGTTATAGTTTCACTTGGACGGAGATGGAAACCTTGAAAACCAACTTGAAACGGTTGAAGGATATTAAAAATCTCCACGTTAATTTTGATGTTCGTTATTAAAGAGGATAAACTATGGAACTTATTTTACAACAAGGATTACCGCATCAGCAGAAAGCAATTGATGCGATATGTGCTGTATTTGACGGAGTGTCATGCACTTCGCCTGTACAGTTTTATGAAAATCCGCATATTCCACTGAACGATCCTAAAATCACAAGCAATATTCGTGCTATACAAAGCGATATTCCTGTACAATACAGAAGTAATAATCCTATCGGTGATTGTTTAAATCTTGATGTCAAAATGGAAACCGGTACGGGCAAAACCTATGTTTATACTAAGACTATGTATGAACTGCATAAGCAATACGGTTTTAATAAATTTATTATCGCCGTGCCATCTCTTGCGATCAAAGCTGGTACAGCACAATTTTTGCAGGATGGATATGCTCGCAGGCATTTTTCTGATGGTTGCGGATACGATGTGGATATGGAAGTTGGTGTTTTGGATGCACCAAAGACAAAGAAGAAAGGTCGCTTGTATTTTCCGAGCGTCGTTAGCGACTTCGTAAAGGGCTCTTGTCAAAACAAGAAGAAAATTTACGTGCTGTTAGTGAATATGCAGCTTCTTGCTGTTCGCGCTAACGGTATGTTGAGTCGTGATGATTACGGTTACGGAGCAGAAGGCTTTTATCGCCCTTTTGATGCTCTCCGTGCAACGAAACCTATTGTCTTGATAGACGAGCCGCATAGATTTTCTCGTGAACAAAAATCTTATAAGGTTATTACGGATGAAATTAAGCCTCAATGCGTAATACGCTTTGGTGCGACCTTCCCCGAAACAACGTCAGGCAGAGGTGCAAATAAAGTAACGGTTAAAGATTATCAAAATTTACTTTACGATTTGAATGCTTGCGTTTCCTTTAACCAAGGATTGATTAAGGGTGTGGCAAAGGAGCATTTCAATCCACCGTCCACAAAGGCAGAAAAGGTAAAAATTTTACGTGTTGCAAGCAAAACCTCTGTAACAATGCAATATAAAAAGCAAAACGAAGAAACTAAGACCTTTACCTTGTATCCGGATGATTCACTCTCTATTATTACGGATGCATTTGAAGGTGTTACCGTAAAAGAGATAGATGCTACATCTGTAACATTTTCAAATGGTGTTACGAAAACCGCGGGCGAAGAATTGGATGTTGATATTTACATGACGTCTTATCAAGAAGAAATGATAAGGCTTGCATTACAACGCCATTTTGAAACCGAGCGAGATAATTTCAACAGAACTTTCAAGATCAAAACACTTGCTCTCTTTTTCATCGATGATATTACCTCTTATCGTGCTAATGATGAGGGCAAAAAGCCTTATGTGTTAGAAGCTTTTGAAAGATTGCTAAAGGAAACAATTGAGAAAACTATTTGTGTTTTAGACGAACACGAAACAGCTTACCGCGAATATTTAGAGGCGAGTCTTGCTGACATTTCTGCTTGTCACGCAGGATATTTTGCACAGGATAACAACGATAGCGATGAAGAAATTGCCCAACAGGTAGATACTATTCTTCATGGCAAAAAGAAATTATTAGCATTCAAGAATTCAGACGGTAGTTATAACACTTTGCGATTTTTATTTTCAAAATGGACGTTAAAAGAAGGTTGGGATAATCCTAACGTATTCACCATCGCTAAATTGCGTTCAAGCGGAAGTGAAATTAGCAAACTTCAAGAGGTTGGTCGTGGTCTACGTTTGCCCGTTGATGAAAACGGTAACCGTATAGCTACCGAAGAATTTACACTTAATTATATTGTCGATTTTACTGAAGCTAATTTTGCAACGCAACTTGTGGAACAAATTAACGGTGAAATACCTCAAGCAGCGACAATTAGTGAAGAAGATTTGCAGAGAGTTGCAAAGAAACTTGGAGTTGATCCTGACGATCTTTATGATGAGTTGCGTGCGAAAAAGTATATTGATAGACGGTATAATATCAATCTTGAAACACGTGAACAATTCCTTGATGAGTATCCTGACTTTGTCGCAGGTCTTGCTGTCGGAAAAGTCAAAGACAGAAACAAGTCGGAAAGCAAGCCGATTAAGATCAGAAAAGGCGTTTTCAACGAAATTAAAGAACTTTGGGAGAAAATCAACCAAAGGTATTTGCTTTATTATGATACCGAGCTTAACGATACGCTTGATACAGCTATTTTAGAAATACTTGAAAAACCGGGCATTTTTAATGGTGTTGTTTTGAGTAGTGAACGTGATATAGTCCGTAGCGATGGCTCGCAAATGTCTACCGAAGCAGGGGTTGGTGTACAATATACCATTTCTCGTCCCATTGCCTATAATATGTTCTTAAAGCGGATTATGCACGCTACAAACATCCCACTTACCGTTATGCACAAGGCTATGTGTGAATATGCGAAGAAACACGGAAACATCAATAGCGATTATATCAACGAAAGTACCGTTGCTGTATTCTGTAAGGAGTTTTATGATTGGAAAATTGCTCATCTACAAGGGCATTTTCACTATAAAAAGAGTTCTATCGCCACAAAAGAGACGGCTCTCACTTATGCTGATGGTACGCCGAGGGATGAAATTGCACAAGGTCGTATAGGCACAAAAATTGTCGCAGGCACGCCAAGCGATAAATATCTGTACGATGCCTATGCTTATGATTCTCCTTTGGAAAAGCAAAACATTACCTCGGATATTGAGTCTGTAACGGTATATGGCAAAATACCGAGAAGCAGTATTGCTATTCCCACTATTACGGGTGGTACGTACAGTCCTGACTTTATGTATGTTGTGACTCGTACATCGGGAGAAAAGGAGCTTAATGTTATTGTTGAAACAAAGGACGTAGAAAACAAGACGGAGTTGCGTGGCACAGAAAAAGCAAAAATTGAATGTGCCGAATTGTTCTTTAGTATGCTCGAACAAGACGGCTATAAAGTTTATTTTAAAACGCAAATCAATAATAAGCAGATAAAGCAAATTATTGATGAGGTGTTGATGTAGAATAGGAGTTATTATGGAACAATCAGGCGTAATTTATATTCTTACAAATCCGTCGTTTCCTCAATATGTAAAAATCGGCTATGCCGATAACGTGGAATCGCGGTTAAAACAATTGAATAATAGCGAGTGTATTCCGTTTGCCTTCCGTATTTATGCTACATATGAGGTTGAAGAACGGCTGACGGATCTGAAACTCCATGCGCTGATTGACCAACTCAATCCGAATCTGCGTTCTATCGACAATGTGGACGGTAAAAAGCGTGTGCGCGAGTTTTATGCCATGTCACCCGAACAGGCGTATTCGATCCTTGAGACCATTGCAGTTTTAGGTGGTCGCAAAGATAGACTTCATCTGTATGAGCCGACTGCGGTAGAACGTCAGAGTGAAGAAATGGCGCAGGATATTGAAGAACAGCACATTGAGCGTATGGCACCGTTCACCTTCTCTAAGTGTAATATCCCTGTGGGTGCTACCATTACGTTCGTTAGTCAGGGTAATGCAAACTCCGGTGTACAGTGCAGTGTTGTTGATGACAAAACCGTGGAATATGAGGGTAGGAAATCGTCTCTTTCTGCCCTTGCCTCCGAACTGCTTGGTAGCAAGTGGGGGGTTGCCGGACCTCGCTATTTTAAATATAACGGCGAGTGGTTAAACGATATTCGCGCAAAAGCTGAAGGACGTCAGGTTTCCTCTCGGCTTGATGATGTGTGGGTTATTCCGTGTAATCCTAAGTATTACGATATTGTTGCAGCTTTCGATAATTTGGATGTAATCGAATGGAGTCAATCTACCAATACATCGGTTGGCGATACCGTTTATATCTACGTAGGCGAAAAATATAAAGCCATTATGTATAAATGCGAAGTTGTTGCCGCGGATTTGTACGGAAACCGTTCGGACGAGGATTATCCCTATTATAAAGAGTTGGCTAAAGATCCTGACATCCGTTATATGAAATTAAAGCTCATAGAAAAATACGCCCCGGACAAGTATCCGTTGAAAGAACTTAAAGAAAACGGACTTTCAAGTGTTCAGGGGCGTAGCAAAGCAACCGTGCAGCTTATGAAGTATTTGAAAGATAATTAATATGCAAAGGAGGAGTGTGTTTTGATAATAAAACTTATTGAAGAGATAAATACCGCTCTATCTCACAATTTATATTTTGCAGCTTTATCATTAGCACTAACCCTTCCTGATATATGCGGAAAAGCTGAATATCCCGATAAAAGCTCTACAAATCGTTACAAGCTCTGGTATGATGAGTATATAGGGCAATACGAAAAGTCTCCGTCTGTTGAAGGTGTGCCAGACATGCCATACTTAAGTGGAGAAATTGTATATAATTTTAGAGGTTCACTATTTCATCAAGGGAACCCTAATCTTGATAATGACGAATATAAGAAACGCCATAATCAAAAAGATTGTCCTATTGAACACTTTAAAATAGTTATTGAAACTGAAAAACCTTTTAAAATATATGGTGGCGAAGCAGGAACGCTAACAATAGATAACAATGGCGTAGAGCACCGCGAATATAGCGTTAGTGTTAGAAGACTTTGTATGATTCTATGTTTGTCAGCAGAGAATTACTATAAAAAGAACAAGGAAAAGTTCACATTCTTTAATTATTCTATTTTAGATTGGGATAAATACATAGATAGTCTTTCAAAAGAAGATCGTGATATGATGTTTGAAGAAGCGTTAAAAGAAATAAGGTAATTGCAAAAAATACTTAGGAGGCAAGTTAATGTATTCACCCTTTTTTGATAGCAATGGCAAACCATTAACTATTGGAAAATTAAAATATGAACACTTATCTCAATTGGTTGACTGTGATGAAGGACATCATTTAGAGTTTAAACTTTTATTAAAGGACGACGAGAAAGCACAATTGGCAAAGGAAATAGCATCTTTTGCTAATTGTGAAGGTGGATGGTTAATAATTGGAATTGATGATAAGACTAAAGAAATTAAACCTATAACCAAGAAAGATTATAGTCAGAAAATAGGAAAAATCGCCACTCGCATTTCTCCTATGCCGGAGTTTGATACACGATTCCTCACTTGCCCCAATGATAAAACTGCAGGTGTATTGGTAGTTTATGTGTACGAAGGTAACAATACACCGTATATTTGCAATGGGAGTGTATATGTTCGTAGTGGTAGCAGTAAGGAACCTATTAAGCCGGCGGATAGGGGCAATATTGAGTACTTGTATGAAAAATCAAATGCCTATAAGAAGCAAGTAGAAGACTTTTGTCAACGAGATTCCTTTTACGCATACAATAATGTTCTTCAACAAAAAGTAACATATCCTATTGCAAACATATATCTGAAGAATATTAGCGCAAAAAAAGATACATTTTTTAATCTGTACGCCAACAGGGATAAATTTATAAAATATGTGCAGGACAAACATGATATCTTCAAAAGTGTTGCCTATTCTATGAACTCTATTATTTTTAAGCAAAGAAATATCTTCCCAAGCACAAATTCTGCTACATACATTTTTGAACTTTTCTATGATTGGTCGTGTAAAATTTCTGTACCGCTTGGTGTTTCCGAGGATGAAAAAGATGAGTTTATAGCAATTTTAGAATCCTTGGGAGTTGATTATGAAATTGCACAAAACTTCCGAATCGCCAATGGCTCGACTTTGTTTAATTCAATGTTCTTTGGCACAATGCTTTTTAGCGATATTGCAAAAAAATATAAGTTAAAAGAGAAAAATTATGCCTTTTGCGTAGAAATTGAAAATGCTGGAGAATCTGTAGCGGTGTTTTATGGTGAGAAATATAAAGAGTATATAAAGAACTACGGTCTTCCGTATGCTCATAAAGAAAGAAATAAAAGTTCTATCCACTTTTTAAAGGATTACCCTAAACTCACTTTTGAAAAACTTCCTGGTTCTTTAATTGCAGATGATTTGGGTGCGGCATTAGGATTTCGAAGCGATTCCATTTTTGAAATAATGCAGGATTCAAACAAAAAATACGAAGATTAAAATGTTGCAACTTTTTTGAAAGATAAAAATCTTCGAATAATATGCTGGACTTGTTGCCTCCTTTATGGTATGTGTTTGTACTACAAAGGAGGCAATTTTTATGACAACATTAGAAGATTTATACTATGGCAACATCAGTCCGCACGAAAGGTATATCAAGCGAGGAACGAGAGTGGATAAACTCGTTAAGCTGATATGCAAAAACGAGGAAGAACTGAATTCAGGCCTCACAGAGAAGCAAAAAGAAACCTTTGAAAAGTTCAAGGAC
>JAGAQV010000003.1 GCA_017622555.1 Clostridia bacterium | reverse complement strand
AAATTGGTGTTCTTATGAATGCTCTTAAAACTGAAGCAAACACTGTAGTAAGCACAAAAATTGATGCTACAACTCACTTTGCTGAAAACACAATTACAGCTGATCTTAAAGAAGGTACAATGGTACTTAACTTTATTGCAAACGATGAACTTGTTGCAAAGCTTACCGAAAATAAAGCATATACTCGTACAAATAAGATTACTGTAACTATTGACGGCGTTGCAAATAAGTATGAATTCACACCTGATGTAATGAGAAAGTCAACCACAATTAACATTTCAGGTATGTCTTTCGAACAACTTAACGGTACGGTAACAGTAAAAGTTGAATTTATATACAACAATGCCAATGTTGAAGATATTACAGACACTATTACATTTGAAGGCGCAAAAGCAGTTGAAGCAACTGATAGTGCCGTAGCAACAGCATTTAAAAAGTATATTGCTAAATAAGGAGGGATTTTAAATGAAATTTGAATTCCCTGAAATTAATAAGGTTTGTTTTGAAACCGAATGCATTGCAGATAGTAATTTCGATGGTAATATTAAAGTTGGAATTGATGAAAACGCCAACGCAAGTAATATTGTAATTTAAAAGAATAAAAAAGGGTGGGAAATTTCCCACCCTTTTTTATTTAAAATGGTATGAATTTATGAGCCTTCTCCCGTGGGAGAAGGGGAAGACTCTTTCGCAGTGCGAGAGAGATGTCACGGAGTGACAGAGAGACGAGTCCGTCAGACCGCTTGCGACGGGGGAAAAATTAAATAATTTTACCACAAAGAAAAAAAGCAGGTGCCTTTTAAAGCACCTGTTTTTATTGTTTTGTTATTTAACGTGCACGTCCATTTGGGGATATGGCACCGTAATTTTGTTTTCTTCAAAGGCTGATTTTACGCCCTCTAAAACGTCAAAATAAACGTCCCAATAATCAGCGCTGTTTACCCAAACACGAGCAGTATATTCCACACCGCTTTCGGCGCATTTCGAAACACGCACAAAGGCTTCGGGGTTGGAAAGCGCTTTTTGATGCGAGGTCACAACCTTTTCAATTAGCGTCTTTACCTTTTCACTGTCACAGGAATAATCAGCCGTAAACAGCCAGTCAACACGGCGGGTATCCTTTGCGGAATAGTTTTCAATAACCGCATTTGTAATTGAGCCGTTAGGAATGGTAATTTGCTTATTATCAGGTGTTAAAAGCACGGTATAAACCACAGTAATTTCGGAAACGGTACCCGCTTCGCCTGCGGCTTCAATATAATCACCAACCTTAAAGGGCTTAAAAAGCAATATCATAAGTCCGCCTGCAAAGTTTGAAAGCGCACCCTGAAGTGCAAGACCAATTGCTGCACCGCAGGTTGCAAGCACCGTAATAAAAGACGTAACGGGAATTCCCAAAACCATAGCCAAGGTTATAAACAAAACTATGTATAAAGCAATACTTGCAAAGCTTGACAAAAACGAACGAAGGCTTACATCCAATTTGTCAAGCCTGTGTGAGCTTTTTATAAACCTTTTAATTCTTTTAATAATATAAAGTCCTACAACCAAAACCAAAAGCGCAATTAAAAGTTTGCCGCCAATAGATGCCATTAAATCGACAAACCATTCAACCGCTTCCTTACTGCCAAGCCATTCAAAAAATTTTGCTAACATATAACTACTCCTTTAAAATTATTCAATTACCGTTAAAATTTTATTTAGCTCGTTTTGCATTAATGCAAGGGATAAGCAAGCCCCAATATTCAGAAACAAAAGGCTTAACACCAAATAAACCAGCGAGCTGTCCTTATGTTCAATGCCCTGACCTGCGCACCCTTCTGAAAATTTGCGTTCTACAAGAAAAAGGCCAATAAAGGGCAATAAAATTGAAACGATAATTTCAAATGCTATATTACCACGCTTGTTTGTAAACATTAAGCTTTCCTTTACAATGCAAAATGTCCAATAAATTTGGTAAATACCGCAGGTTAAAAGCGAAAATATAATTGACTTTATAACGTCACGCTTTGCAATATTCATTATACCAATTCTCCTTTGCTTAAAATATTATACAGTAACCTTTATTTTAATGTCAATAAATTAACAAAAATTTGTTATTTTTAGCCCCCATTGTTGATTTTTCAACAACTTTATATTAAAATATACTTATTACATACAAAGGAGTGCTTTCATGGATAAGAAATTCGAAGCATTACAAACCCCTTGGAAAATAGGCAATGTTGAAATTAAAAACCGCATTGTACTTTGTCCAATGGGCGGCACCTCACTTTTTGGTTGGTTTGAGCTTGGCGGCTGTCATTTTGACAAGGAAGCCGCAAAATTCTTTTTAGAACGCGCCAACAATAACGTTGGTCTTATTATCCCAGGTATTGCACCGCTTCGTGACACATTTTGGGGCAAATGGCTTTGGCAAAACCCGAAAATGTTTGACGAATTAAAGGAATTTATGGACGAAATTCATAAATCGGGCGCAAAATTGTTCGTTCAGTTAACTGCAGGTATGGGCAGAAGCTGGGCTATTACCGAGCTTGTGGCACCGCTACATAAAAACAAGGTTACCCGTGCAATAATTAAGCCAATTATTGACACTAGCCACGAGCTTGCTTCCCCTTCCCCCCAGCCGTCACGTTGGGCACACGACATTATCTGCCCCGAAATGACTGTGGAACAAATTCACGAAATTATTGAAGCCTTTGCAAAAACTGCCGCTCTTTGCAAAAAGGCAGGCGTTGACGGTGTTGAAGTTCACGCCGTTCACGAAGGCTATTTATTAGACCAATTTTCAATGGAATTTTTCAACAAGCGTACCGACGATTACGGCGGAAGCTTTGAAAACCGCTATCGCTTTGCGGCTGAGGTTGTAAAGGCAATTAAGGCTGAATGCGGCGACGACTTCCCTGTATCTTTGCGTTATTCTGTAGAATCTAAAATGAAGGGCTTTTGCGAAGGCGCAATGCCTGGTGAGGATTATGTCGAAGTTGGTCGAAATATGGCTGAAAGCGAAAAAGCCGCTAAATATTTGCAGGACGCAGGCTATGATATGCTTAACGCTGACAACGGTACTTACGATTCGTGGTATTGGGCGCATCCGCCGATGTATATGCCCCAGAACTGTAACCTTGAAGATGTTGCGCACATTAAAAAGTTTGTGGATATTCCTGTTGTGTGCGCAGGTAGAATGGAACCCGATATTGCGGCACAGGCTATTGCAGACGGTAAAATTGATGCAATGGGCGTTGCTAGACAGTTCCTTACCGACCCCGAATGGATTACCAAAATGCTTGAAGACCGTTTGGAAGATATTAAACCCTGTATTTGCTGTCACGCAGGCTGCTTTAACTTCTCACGTTCAAAGGGCACAGCCAATACGCAAGACCTTACCGACACAATGGGTCTTGCTCGTTGCGCATTAAACCCCAAGACAATGCAGTCGGGTAAATACAAGCTTACGCCCGCTAAAAAGAGCAAGAATATTGCAATTATCGGCGGTGGTATTGGCGGTATGGAAGCCGCTATCGTTTGCGCACAGCGTGGCCACAAGGTAACCCTTTATGAAAAGACAGATAAGCTGGGCGGTGTTTTTATTGCCGCAGCGGCACCGTCTTTCAAAGAAAAAGACCGTGACCTTATTGCGTGGTACAACCGTGAAATTAAGAAATACCCCATTGAAATTAAGCTTAACGCCGAAGTTAAGGACGTGAAGTCGCTAAATGCTGACGAAATTATTGTTGCAACAGGCGCCGTAGCTAAAAATATTCCCATTAAAAACATTGAAACCACCGTTGAAGCGGTTGATTATTTGCTTGGCAACAAAACTGTTGGCGAAAATGTTGTTATTGTTGGCGGCGGTCTTACAGGCTGTGAAATTGCTTATGATTTATTCTTACAAGGCAAAAAGCCCACTATTGTTGAAATGCAAAACGACCTTATCACAACCCCCGGTATTTGCCTTGCAAACACAAGCTTTTTGCGTGACTGCTTTAAGACAAATAACGTGCCTGTTCACCTTGAAACCAAGCTTAATGCTATTAACGACGGCAGCGTAACTGTTACCGACAAGGACGGAAAAACCTTTGACATTCCTTGCGACAGCGTTATTATGTCAGTTGGCTATAACCCCGCACCCATTGCCAAAAAGGGCGGCAAGGTGCACGTTATTGGTGATGCCGCAAGTGTTGGCAACCTTCGCACAGTTATTTGGGGTGCGTGGGACGTATGTATGAAGCTGTGATATAATTCGTAATGCGTAATTCGTAATGCGTAATTATTGGATAACTTAATTTCGAAAGGAGAAACTTTCTATGATATTAACCGCTGAACAGCAAGCGATTTTAAACGGCGAAAAGGGCGAAACTCTAGCAAAGGTTATGAAAACCTTAGTTATGTACGGTGATGCCTTTGAAGCTGAAAAGCTTGTTCCAATTACATCAAACTACAATCACCTTGTAACCTCCTTTGGTTTAAAGGTAATGTCCCCCGTTTATGACCTTATGCAGCAAATTTTAGACGCCGACGTAACTTCAAGCCAAAAATTCTCGGTTGACCCGCGTCCGCTTGACAGTAACGTACCTGCAAACTTCTTACAAAACTTTGTTTTTAAGAATTTCATGTACACCAAGCAGGATTTTTATGAGGAACAGCTTAAAAAGCTTGGTCTTATGGATGAAGACGCATTTACCTGCGCTTGCTATATGGATGAGGTTGGCAACAAACCCAAAAAGGGTGACGTACTCAGCTGGGCAGAATCATCTGCCGTTGTTTATGCAAACTCGGTTTTAGGCGCCCGTTGTAACCGCAATTCAGGCATCATTGACATTATGGGCTCGATTGTAGGCTATGTTCCCTACTTTGGCTTACTTACCGATGAAGGCCGTAAAGCTACTTGGGTTGTTAAAATTGAAACTACCAAAAAGCCCGAAGCACAGCTTCTCGGGTCGGCAATTGGTATGAAGGTTATGGAAGACGTGCCTTATGTTATCGGTCTTGATAAATGGCTTGGTACCGAACTTAACGACGAAGCCTGCACATATCTTAAGGACTTTGGCGCCGCTACCGCTTCAAACGGTGCGGTTGGTCTTTACCACATTGACAATCTTACTCCTGAAGCAGTTGAACTTGGCAAAAAACTTATTGCTGAAGGCGCAAAGGAATATATTATTGATGATGCTGAGCTTGAACGCGTTAAAAATGATTACCCTGTAATTTGGAAAAACCCCGATGCTAAGCCTAAGCTTTGCTTTATGGGTTGCCCGCATATGAGTTTACAGCAGCTTAAAGACTGGACCGACAAGGTTGAAGCATCCTTAAAAGAAAACGGCAACAAAAAGGTACTTATTCCCACTGTTTTCACAGCCGCACCCAAGGTTTTAGAAGCATTTAACAAAACCGAATATGCCGAACGTCTTAAGGCAACGGGCGTTATAACATCATACATTTGCCCTTTAATGTATATGAATAACCCACTTTGCAAGAAAATGCCGGTTATTACCTCATCAAACAAGCTTCGCACCTACACAAGCGCACGCTATTACACTGATGATGAGATTTTAGCCGCTATAACAAAGGGAGGTAAATTAAAATGAGAGAATTTAAAGGTAGAGTTGTTACCCCCGGTGAAGTTACTGCCGAAGCGCTTGTTACAACACAAGGCTTTAACACACTTGCTTCCTTCCAAATGGCTTTGCAATTTGGCGACAAGGAAGTAAAATGCGGTGACCAGAATAATGCCGACATTAACGGCAAGTCTATGATTAACAAAGCGCTTTGCCTTCCCCAAACCATAGGCTCGACCACAGGCGGCTTAGTACTTTATTGCGCTTGTGCAATGGAGAAAAATCCCGCTTGTATGCTTTTTGCAAACCACATTGATTCACTTGCAGCTGCAGGCGCAGTTTTGGCTGATGTGTGGGTTGATAAGATTACAATGCCTGTTATTGACTGCCTCGGCGACGAATTTTTAAATTACGTAAAAGACGGTATGAAAATCACCGTCAAAGCCGACGGAACGGTTATTGTTGAAGAATAATATCAGATAGAATGAGGCACACTACCTTACGGAAGTGTGCCTCAGTTATATTCGCCTTATGGCGAGTTATGATGCTTTGCAGTTATGAGATGCTTCGCATCGTTATAATACTTATTAACGAATATACATAATGAAAGCCTTAGGTTTTCCCATAACTTTGCCGTAGGCAAATCATAACTACGCGCAGCGTATCATAACCCATAACTTGCCGTCAGGTAATCATAACTTTTTAATGAAACATTGTCTGAAAGCCGTCAACCATTTCGCCTGCGGCCTTTAAAAGCTTTGCGCCGCCTCGTTCAAGGTTTTTGTGATCCTTCATCATCATTTTACCTACTACGACCGCCGCTGCACCCGCAAGCATACCTGCGCCTACACCTTTTACAAATGTCATTGT
The DNA here is from genome assembly GCA_017622555.1 of Clostridia bacterium. Classification (GTDB taxonomy): domain Bacteria; phylum Bacillota; class Clostridia; order Oscillospirales; family Acutalibacteraceae; genus UBA737. The sequence goes on along the minus strand of JAGAQV010000003.1, from coordinate 8,946 downwards.
TGTGTTATTTTGCATAAATTAAAACCTCCCTTTAAGATTAGTGTATCCTAAAAGAAGGTTTTTATTTTTTTATCCAAAATTTTTGCTAAAAATCCGATAAGTGTACCGCATAATATTGCCGAAAAAATCAAAATTGGCAAATAAAACAGCACACCTGTTCCAAAGAATATAAGTGCAACTATTACTTGCACAAGATTATGTGTCAGTGCACCCAAAACGCTAAACCCAATTGCGCCTAATTTGCCAATTTTTGAAGCAAACCACATAACAAAAGTAGACAAAAGACCTGCCGTTAGCGAAAAAACAAGCGCAAACGGGCTTACAAACAACAAATTCAGTAATATTATGCGAATTATATTAACCAAAAATGCGCCTTTAATATCTTTTTTAAAAATAAGCAAAAGTGCAACCCCATTGGCTAAACCGATTTTTATGCCCGGCGCAATAAATCCAAGCGGTAAAAGTGTTTCAACATAAGAAAAAACTAAACACACCGCCGCTGTTACCCCGTAAAAAGCAACTTTTTTTGCCATAGCTCCCCCTTATTTTATAGTAATTACAATTTTATTTGGCAGGCAAACTATCTGCTGACCTTTTTTGCTGATTTTTGGATGGTCAACACAAATTTGATTTTCACAATCGGCCGAAATTACGTCAACCTTACCGTTTTTAATTTCAACAACGTTTGTGCCTAAATCAAGCGTTTGATTATAATAAAGCGAACCGCTGAAAAGCTGTTTTTTATCCTGTGTTATGACAACCCTTGTTCCTTTTTGCGAACACAACAAAACTGCCGCAAGAGCAATTACTCCCACAGCCGCAAGCACAATTATAAGCTTTATGTCCGCTTTTTTCATTTTATCACCAAAATTATTTTAACACACCTTTACAAAAAAGGAAAGATATTATATAATAATATATTATGAAAAAAATATTTATACTTTTAATCACTTTATCCTTACTGCTTTGTGGTTGTTCATCCAACCGAAGCGACACACAATTTTTAATGGACACCGTTTGCACCATCACCGCCGACTGCAGCGATGAAGCACTGGACGGTGTTTTTAAGCTTTGTGAAAATTATGACCGCCTTTTAAGTCCCTCTAGTCCTGATGGTGAGGTTTCTATGATTAACCATTATGACGAATTGGAGCTTTCGGCCGAAACGCTTGAAATTTTAACACAGGCAATTTACTATTGTCAAAAAACGGGCGGTAAATATGACATTACAATTACCCCCGCAACCGAGCTTTACGATTTTGAAAAGCAAATTGCACCTACTGAGGAGGAAGTGCAAAAGAAGCTTTACAAGGTAGGCTATAACCGCATTGAAGTTAAAGGCAATTTTGTTGACCTACACAACACCGATATTGATTTGGGCAGTATTGCAAAGGGCTACATTGCTGACAGGGCGGTAGAATATCTTAAAGAAAACGGCGCCAAAAACGGTATTGTAAATTTAGGCGGTAACGTTGCAGTTTTTGGAAAGTCCTATAAGGTTGGTATTCAAAAGCCTTTTTTAAATGAAATAATGCTTACAGTCAAGCTTAAAAACGCTTCCGCCGTTACAAGTGGCATTTATCAGCGTTGTTTTGAAAAGGACGGTAAATTATACCACCATATTTTAGACGTTAAAACAGGTCTTCCCATTGAAAACGAATTGGCATCGGTTACAGTTTTAGGTGAAAAATCATCCGAATGTGACGTACTTTCCACTGTTTGTATGATTTTGGGTGAAGAAACCGCTAAAAATCTTATCGACCAAACTGAAGGCTATGAAGCAATTTTCATTAAAAAGGATAATTCAGTTTCGGTTTCAAGCGGATTAAAGCTTAAGAAAAACAAGGTTGTTTACAAATAGTTCCAAAATTTTTGGTTTTTTAATGATATAATTTCTTTACTATTTTTTAAGAGGTATAAAAATGAGCTTACTTTCAGCGCTTTTTGGCAACTACAGTCAAAAAGAAATTAAAAGAATAATGCCGCTTCAGGCTAAGGTTTTATCACTTGAAGAAGAATATAAAGCCTTAACTGATGACCAGCTTCGCGCTAAAACACAGGAATTTAAGGAAAGACTTTCTTTAGGTGAAACCCTTGACGATATTTTGCCGGAAGCCTTTGCCGCTTGCCGTGAAGCCGGTGACCGTGTACTTGGTATGCGCCACTTCCCCGTGCAAATTATAGGCGGTATTATTTTACACCAAGGCCGTATTGCCGAAATGAAAACAGGTGAAGGTAAAACCTTGGTTGCAACCTTACCCGCTTACCTTAACGCCCTTTCGGAAAAAGGCGTTCACATTGTAACTGTTAACGATTATCTTGCAAAGCGTGACTCGGAATGGATGGGCAAGCTTTATAAATTTATGGGACTTACCGTTGGCCTTATTACCCACGGTATGACCAAAGAAGAAAAACAAGCTGCATATAACGCCGACATTACCTACTGCACGAATAACGAGCTTGGCTTTGATTATTTGCGTGATAATATGGTAATTTACAAAGAACAAAAGGTTCAGCGCGAGCATAACTTTGCTATTGTCGACGAGGTTGACTCAATTTTAGTTGACGAAGCAAGAACTCCGCTTATAATTTCGGGACAGAGTGATAAATCTACCGATTTATATGAAGCCGCAAACCGTTTGGCTCGCAGCCTTAAAATGTTTAAGGTTAAGGAAATGGACGACAAAGCAAGCGACGAGCAAATGGGTATTGAGGGCGATTATGTTGTTGACGAAAAGGCAAGAACAGCAGTTTTGACCCCCGAAGGTGTAAAGCGTGTTGAACAGTATTTTAACATTGAAAACCTTAACGATAGCGAAAATATTGCAATTGCGCACCATATGAATCAGGCTATACGTGCGCACGGTATTATGAAGCGTGACGTTGACTATGTCGTAAAAGACGGCGAGGTTATAATTGTTGACGAATTTACCGGCCGCTTAATGTACGGCCGCCGTTATAACGAGGGCCTTCATCAAGCAATCGAAGCCAAAGAAGGCGTAAAGGTTGCAAAGGAATCTAAAACGCTTGCAACCATTACCTTCCAAAACTTTTTCCGCCTTTACAACAAGCTTTCAGGTATGACGGGTACTGCCATGACCGAAGAAGCCGAATTCCAAGAAATTTATCGTTTAGACGTTGTTGAAATTCCCACCAACAAGCCAATTGCCCGTGTTGACCAAAACGACGTGGTTTACAAAACCGAAAAAGCTAAATTTATGGCGGTTATTGATAAAATTATCCAGTGCCACCAAAAAGGTCAGCCCGTGCTTGTGGGTACAATTACAATTGAAAAGTCTGAATTATTATCAGCTTTACTTAAAAAGCGTGGCATTCAGCACAATGTTTTAAACGCTAAGCACCACGAAAAAGAAGCCGAAATTATTGCCCAGGCAGGTAAATTGGGTGCCGTAACTATTGCCACCAATATGGCAGGCCGCGGTACTGACATTATGCTTGGCGGTAACGCTGAATATTTGGCTAAATCGGCACTTCGTCACGACGGCTTAAGCGAAGAGCTTATTATTGAAGCCACAGGCTTTGCCGAAACTAATGACCCAGAAATTTTGGCGGCAAGGGCAAAATACAGCGAATATTACACCAAATTCAAAGCCCAAATTGCCCCCGAGGCTGAGGCTGTTCGAAATGCGGGCGGTCTTTGTATTATTGGTACAGAACGCCACGATTCACGCCGAATTGATAACCAGCTTCGTGGTCGTGCAGGTCGTCAGGGTGATAACGGCGAAACACAATTCTTTGTCTCACTTGAGGATGACTTAATGCGCCTTTTCGGTGGGGAAAGAATTTCTACCCTTATGGACACAATGCGTGTTGAAGAGGATATGCCCCTTGAAAGCGGTATGCTTTCAAAAACAATTGAAAGTGCCCAAAAGAAAAAGGAAGGCATTAACTTTGCTATTCGTAAGAATACACTTCAGTACGACGACGTTATGAATAAACAGCGTGAGCTTATTTATTCACAGCGTAACAAGGTGCTTGACGGCGAGGATATTAAGGACACTATATTCAAAATGATTGAAGACACGATTGATTCCTACTGCAACATTTACCTTTCAGCCCCCATTAGAGATGACTGGGATTTGAAGGGACTTCGTGAATACTTCAACGGTTGGCTTACCACTCCGTTTGATTTTAATTACACAGCGGCTGAGCTTTCTAACACCGATAAAGAAGATATTGCCAATATGCTTAAGGAACGTGCGGCAAAAATTTATGAAGAGCGTGAAAACGAGCTTGGCTTTGATATGATGCGTGAAATTGAGCGTGTAATGCTGCTTCGTTCGGTTGACACTAACTGGATGGACCACATTGACGCTATGGATCAGCTCCGCCAAGGTATAGGGCTACGTGGCTACGGTCAGCACGACCCTGTTGTTGAATACCGTAACGACAGCTATGATATGTTTGACGCTATGACCGCCGCTATTCGTGAGCAAACCGCAAAGCTTGTTTTAACAGTGCGTGTTCGCCGTGACGACGAGGTTAAACGTGAAAAGGTTGCTGAAGAATCCTCTGCAGACAATAAACTCAACACCGTTAAAGGTAAGGGTGCTGTCGGCAAAAACGCCCTTTGCCCCTGTGGCAGCGGTAAAAAATATAAACGTTGCTGTGGGAAAGATATAGATTAAAATTAAAACCCTTGAGATTTTTCTCAAGGGTTTTGTTTTTTATTTAAATTCAATTATATGTGTATGTGTTTTTTCAACCTTGCTTTCAAGCGCAATTATGCCTTCCTTTTTGGTAATATCGTTACCGTCGCCTTTGGTTGAACAAATACCGCACCAGGGTTCAATGCACATAAAAGGTCCACCCACAGCATGCCACAAAAGAAGATATTCACAGTCAGGAAAATAAACCGTTGTGGTTTTACCTGTTATTCGGCTAACCAGACTTGCTTTCCTTGATTTAATGTTTTTAAAAATTAAAGCATCTAATTCGAAATATTTTTCATTTAGCGGCAATATGTTACCTTTTGTTAAAACAGGTACGGTTTCACCTGATAAAAGCATGCCGTCTAATAGGTTATGCTCTAAAACCTCTTCCTTTTCGAAAACAATATCATAATTTTCAATACCCTCGGGACAAGCATAACCCTCGTGCGAGCCAATAGAATAATACATTGTGTCGTCCGATTTATTTAAAACAAGATATTCAACCTTTATTTTGTCATTAATAAGGGTGTATTTTATGCGAAGTTCAAATTTCCACGGAAAAGCTTTTAAGGTTTCTTCATTAGAGGCAAACATAAAGGTTGCCGTATCATCAGCGGTGGCTTCGACCTCAAAAGGCAATTTTCTTATAAAGCCGTGCTTCGATAATTCGTATTCCTTACCGTTATAGGTAAATTTATCATCAGGAAGGGCACTTACAATCGGAAATAAAAGCGGTGCAACCCCTGCCCAATACGACGGGTCGCCCGACCACATACGGTCTTCACCATTTTTTGTGACCCTACGAATTTCAGCTCCGATTTTTTCAATTTCAACTTCAAGTATACCATTATTTAAAGTTATCATTTCAAACACCTCTTACCTAATTATACTCATTTTTTCTTATTTTGCAATAGTTGGTATGTGTTCTGCCTTTTATTCATAAAATTTATAGGGTGATTCTATGAATAACGATATTTTTGAAAAGTATAAAAACGAAATGCTCCGAATGTATAATTCAGTGCATAAATCAGAAGCTGTACCAACTGTAACCACGCCCGAAGCACCACCGCAAACCACTTTACCTGAAAATAGCCAAAGCGGTCGACTTTTAGGTGTGGTAACCTCATTTAACTCGCTTTACCCTGTTCAAAATGCACGGGTAACGGTTTTTCGGGGCGAATATGAAAATATGAATGTTATAGACAGCGACAAAACCGACCAAAGCGGTAAAACAAAGGTATTTTTACTGCCTACGCCCGATAAGGATTTATCTATGTCACCTGATTTAGCCGAAACGCCCTATGCCGTTTATAATATGGCGGTAGAGTCAGACGGTTTTTTAACAAACATACACCTTAATATTCCCGTTTTCAGCGGTATAACCTCTATTCAGCGTTCAAACCTAATTTTAGATCAAGACCAAACGGGTAACGAGCCCCAAATTTTTGATGAAGGTCAAAAATATAATTTGTGAGGTAGTAATATGGCTGAAATTTTATATCCCGTTATACCCGAAAACATTACGGTGCACTTAGGTGCGCCGAGCCAAAATGCTGAAAACGTAACCGTGCCATTTGCCGATTACGTAAAAAATGTAGCATCAAGCGAAATTTATCCCACCTGGCCCGAAGAAGCCCTTCGGGCAAATATTTATGCTATAATCTCCTATGCCTTAAACCGAATTTATACCGAATGGTACCCATCCCGTGGGTATAATTTCGATATCACTAACACCACACAGTTTGATCAGGCTTTTGTAAAAGACCGAGAGGTTTTTGAAAACATTTCACTTATAGTTGATGATATTTTTAACGATTATGTTGTACGTCAAGGCGAAATTCAGCCTCTTTTTACCGCATTTTGTAACGGTACAACAAGTCAGTGTTCAGGTCTTTCACAGTGGGGTACGGTAAGTCTTGCCGAACAAGGCCTTACCCCTTTTGAAATTTTGCAAAACTATTACGGCAACAATATTGGTATTGTAGAAAACGCCCCTATAAGTAATAACGTTGAAAGCTATCCCGGTGTACCGTTAAGGCTTGGAGATGCAGGCAACAACGTTGATATTATTCAAACTCAGCTTAATCGAATTTCAAACAACTACCCTGCTATACCTAAAATTAATGACCCAGAGGGTGTCTTTGGTGTGGAAACACAAAATGCCGTTCGCACCTTTCAACAGGTGTTTAATTTAAACCAGACCGGTGAAGTGGATAAATCAACTTGGTATAGAATAAAACAATATTATAATGGTGTTAAGGGTTTAGCCGAACTTTCGGGCGAGGGTGTTACCATTAGTGAAGCGGCGGTTCCCTTTACTAACGAATTAAGCGAAGGTATGAGCGGTATTCCCGTTACAACTTTACAGTATTATTTAAGCATTTTAGCCTATTTTAACGGAGCTTTACAGCCCGTTTCAAGAAGCGGTTATTTTGGCCCCGAAACCGTGCAAGCGGTAGAACGCTTTCAGCAATTTTACGGGCTTACGCCAAACGGAATTGTTGACAATAACACCTGGAATGCCATTACAAAAATTTATACCGACACGGTTGCCTCTTTGCCCGAAGGATATTCCGGCATAAACGCAAAGCTTTATCCCGGTTATTTTTTAACTAAGGGTCAGCGTGGAGAAAATGTCCGTGATTTACAAACATATTTAAACTATATTGGTGAAATTATTCCCGAACTGCCAACCCTTCCCGTAACGAGCTATTTTGGTGACCAAACCGAAGCCGCAGTTAAAACCTTTCAACAGCTTTACGGTTTAGACATTTCGGGAGCTGTTGGACCTGTAACCTGGGCAACCATTGCGAAGGAATATGATTATTTAATTAATTCTCAAAACGGTTGATTTTTAAATATTTGGGTAGTATAATTTAGGATAGTTATTATTTTGATAGGAGATTTTTAAAATGGCAGAAGAAAAAACAAGCGGTTGCAGCGGAAATTGCAGCAGTTGCGGTCAAAGCTGTAGCTCACGCAAAGAACCCCAAAGCTTATTAGAACCTACGGGCGAATATAACAACATTAAACACGTTATAGGTGTTGTGAGCGGTAAGGGCGGCGTTGGTAAATCAATGGTTACCTCTTCTCTTGCAGTGCTTATGAATAAAATGGGCTACAAGGTTGGTATTTTAGATGCCGACATTACAGGACCTTCAATTCCAAAATCGTTTGGTATCAATTCAAAGGTTTACCAAAACGAGCTTGGCATTTTGCCCGCTGAAACAAAAAACGGCATTAAAATTATGTCAATTAATCTTTTACTTGAGGATAAGGAAGCCCCTGTTTTGTGGCGCGGTCCCGTTATTGCAGGCGCGGTAAAGCAGTTCTGGCACGATGTTGTTTGGGGCGATCTTGACTATTTATTTGTTGACTGTCCCCCAGGTACAGGCGACGTACCTCTAACTGTTTTCCAAAGTATCCCTCTTGACGGTGCGGTTATTGTTACCTCCCCGCAGGATTTGGTTTCAATGATTGTTAAAAAGGCCTACAATATGGCAAATATGATGAATATTCCCGTTTTGGGCATAGTTGAAAATATGAGCAGCGTTATTTGCCCTGAATGTAAAACCGAATTTAAGATTTTCGGCAGCGGAAGTGACAGCATTGCGGAAGAATTAGGTATTGATTTACTTGGCAAAATGCCTATTGATGTTAACTTGGCAAAGGCAGTTGATAATGGCAGCTTTGAACTTTATGACAACGTTTATTTAAAGCCCGCCGCTGAAAAAATTAACAATAAAATAAACAAATAAAAAAAGCGACCTTATGAGTCGTACTCTAAAGGACAGTACAACAAGATACGAAAACACCCGTAGCTTTTCTAAAACTGCGGGTGTTTTAAATATTCTCTTTATTTGTCGGTGAAGTTATGCTATACTACAACTGACAGATAAATAAGAATTTGACGAGGAGGTACAAAAATGGACAATAAATGTGTTGAATGTGGCGGGGAATTGATAGAAGGAACGCTTGCAGGAATGTATGTTGCGTGCTTTTATCCCAAGGGTGAAGAGAAAAAGCTAAAAGGAAAGAAAAGTAAAACCGTATGTTCTTGCTGCAAGGTTTGTGGATTAATTCAAAACATTAGAGCTATTGAACTTGATAAGATAGTATAAAGCTACTTAATAAATTCCAATTTGAATTTGTAAAAATCTAATGCTGTTATTACCCTCCATAGGGCATTAACAAAATCCTCCAAAACCATTGCGGCGCAACGGTTTTTCGCAGTTTGCTCACCTTATCCCATTATACGGTTACACACTGTTTT
>JAGAQV010000023.1 GCA_017622555.1 Clostridia bacterium | reverse complement strand
TTTCGAGATTACTTACTTTTCGATATCAGGTCAGCACAATCTGCTGAAAGATTTTTTATGATTCCCGTTTCGAAATGATATATGACTTTCATTTCGAAATGAGCAATGCGTTCCTATTTTCATTTTGAAATGCTTTATGACTGTCATTTTGAAATGAGGGGGAGAAAATTTTCGTACACAAAATTATTTCCGTCAAAAGAATCGGAAATATTTTATTGACAAAAATACCTCATTTTATATATTTTTCGTACATAGCTTTTTACGCAAGGCTTGGTCCCTATCCTTGCGTTGAAATAAATTTTTTAGAGAAAGGAGACGGTTTGCTATGTCAGATTCTAATAATATTACAGTGCTAAATCCTGGTCTGTATAAGAACTTGCTTGCTCAAGTTGAGTCTATCTATAGGCACAGCAACGAGCTAAGTTTTAAAACACGGGCTCGGTACTTTGAAGCAACAAAAAGGTTCTGTAAGTTTTTAGCCGATAATTTTCGTCTGCAAAACTTCAAGAACGTGGAAGACCGGCACTTTAAAGCCTACGTGGAGCATCTTAAAGAAAACAACTCCGCGGCAACTATTCAATCCGATCTATCCGGCATTCGTTATTTCCATAGAAAATCAGGCAGTAAAAATAGACTTTCTAAAAATGATAAGCTATCACTGCCTAAACGTGCAACAGGCGTTAAAGACCATTCACTATTAGATAAAGAACTTGTCCGTATTCGACAGTTGGCTATCAAAAAAGGTCGACAGGATGTGGTTATTGGCTTTGACTTTGCCAGTGAATTTGGTTTAAGGCTTGAAGAAATCTGCACCCTTAGAGTTGAATACCTTATGTCCGCATTAAAAACAGGTCAACTTGTTATAATGGTTATAGCAAGTCGAAATGGTGAAAAATTTCACTATTTCGACACCAAATCTCCGATTTGGTAACAAATTTTCAAAAAAAATTTGACTATACCCATTGCAATGAATATAGTGCAAAATCAAATCATCTTTGATTCGATTTTGCAAAAGCCGATAAAATCGGCTTATTGAAACGCTAAGAGGCGTTTCAATATTCTATAATCATTATAAAAGGCAAGGGCGGTCAGACAAGGGCTATTGATTTAAGTGCAAAGCAACGCAGTATTATTACCGATAATTTGAACTATGCCAGGTGTTCAGGTAGATACCCGAGAGATTATTTAATCTCAGGTAGCGAAAAGGGCGGCGTTCAACGAGAAAAGCGTTCATTGCAGAATTGGATGAGTTATAACAGAAAATACTTTATGGTAGAAAACCGTGAGGATTTGAGCGAAGACGGTAAGAAGAAAAGAACCGAGACAATCTCTTGGCACAGTCTGAGACACACCTATGCACAACGCACCTATGAAGAAGCATTAAAAGAGCGCCCAAAGAAAGCTCGGAAAATTGTAAGCGAAAATTTAGGTCACCACAGAACCGAAGTAACAAGAATTTACTTGGCTGATAAGCCGAAGAAAAAGTAAGCTATTAATTAAAATGAAGAAGGAAGAATTTAAATTGACGACAATATCCTGCTGACGAAAATTCACAGGATTGATATATAGGGACAAACAAAGGAAGTAAAGGAAAAACAAGTTTAACAGAGTCCAGACTTGCAGGTTGCCCGCCTGCAAGCATACATATCTTACATACCTTGCAAAACTCAAAGGCAAGGACAAGAAGGAGAAGTTTTAATTGAGATATGTAGAAAGGAAATCTTATGATGTATTTTTATATGCATCATCTGATTTGGGCATCTTTCGTAAATACACATAGGAATAGCGGACAACACCTCACGCATATAGTTTATGCACATAGGAGGTACTCGGTATGAAGACATTTGCACCGATTAACGTTATTGTCCACTATCCAACGACAGAAGAAGGATGGCGAGAACTAAGACGGCGTGTAGCCGGTGTTCACGCCGATGGAGTACTTAATAGCATTTCTAAGTTAGATTGCCCAATCAGAGAAAAGGAAAGACTGCTTAATGCGATTATAAAAGATACAAAAGAACAGATTAAAGCCGAACAGAAAAAGTAGTCTGAAAAAAGTGACCGCCTCGCATTTTTGTGAGGCGGTCGTTCGTTAAACTGTGATACGATCCTTAAAATATTTCTCCCAAGATTTAAGACTAATTTGTTTTCGTTCACTTTCCCACAAGCGAATCATATTGGCATCTACACCGAGGGTCCTTGCAAACGGTCTTTTGCCGAGATTAAGACTTTCTCGGTGTTCTCGTATTAGTTTACCTTGTCCGACTGCTATAAAACGATTGTAATCGTCAAGAAGGTCATATACGGGGATATTATAAAGTTTGGAAAGCTTGTCCGCTACGGTTTTATCAAAGCCGTTATGGTTGCCTGTTTCAAGATTTATGTATGTGCTGCGAGCAATGCCAACAATCTGCGCTACTTCCTTTTGCATAAGACCAAGCTTATGTCGGCAAAATCTCAAGCGGTCGGGAATGTTATCAATATCCTCGTAAGAATGATATTGTTTGTTAAATAACTGTGCTTCGAGCAGTTTTCTCGGAGCCATAAGTCTAAAGCTTAAAACAAATAAGGGAGAATGTTTTGTTTCGCCGTTTTCGGTGTGCGACATTATATACATATTTTCCGCAGTCTGCTCGGTAATTCTCCAATGGGGAGTTCTTTTCGTAACCAAAAACTCATTTGTGTGAGGGTTGCATTTTCAATACATCTGGCGGCGTAGGTTGCAAGGCGAATGTTTTTATCACTTTTAAAGGTGGATACGGCTTTTATAAGACCTACAGTACCAATTGATATTAAATCGTCCTGATCGGCTCCTGTGGCGTAATATTTTTTAACAATGTGCGCCACAAGGCGTAAATTGTGCTCAATAAGTGTGTTGCGAGCGTCAACATCACCGTTTTGGCTTTTTTCTAAAAGTGCGGTTTCCTCTTGGGCTGTAAGCGGACGGGGGAAAGCCCCTTTTGTTACAACGTGTAAGGCAAAAAAGTATACACTAGATATTAACTCTAAAATTAAATTAAACAAAAAATAACCCCCTGAAAGTATATATAAAAATATATGCTTTCAGGGGCTTGTCGTATTATTTTATTAAATTAATGACATTGTGAAATTAAATTTAATTTCTTTATCGTCAAAGCGGAATTCGGGTGCCAACTGCGGACCACAGGAGTTGGAGCCAAGACCCGAATCCATATAGTCAATTCTCACAAAGGTTTTACCGCTCTTGCGAAGCTCATCAGTGTGGGTTGCGGCGTGAAGCTCGTCTGTTGAATAGCTTGATACACAGCAGTCAAGGTCTTCACCTGTAAATTTAAGCTTATCTATGCTAAGCATTCTCACACCGGTGTGGTTGCCGTGTTCTTGCGGCATAATATATGGAACATATTCGTTATCGGCGCTGGAACTATAAAGGTTAATGGTTGAAGCGTGGTGCATATCGCAGTAGCTTTCAAGCGGACCGTAGCCAAAATAATTGAAAGTGGCATTGTCCACAGGCATTGAAAATTCAAGACCAAAGCGTGGAAGCCAAATAACGCTTTCACGAATATTGCCGTCAAAGCAGAAATTAATTCGGCCGTCGGCAAAAACTAAAACCTTATAGCTATACTGCATATAAGGTGTACGGGAAACACCGCTAAGAGATCCACGCACCTTAATGCCACCGTCAATTAATTCATACTCATAAATTTTATTAAATGCGGTGTCAATGTTTTCACCCTGCCAAATGTTATAATTACCCCAAAAGACTTTAACGTTTCTTTCGTTATCGGTGGGGGCGCGCCAGGTGGTAAAGTCCATACGGTCAGCAAGGTATTCCTTACCGTCAACAACTATACTTGTAAAGTTGCCGTAATGTTTTGAGAAGGTGTAGCTAAAGCGTTCACCGCTGAAAATAATATCAAGTCGTTGTTCTTCAGCCTTTGCATATTCTTTAGTTACCTCAGGCTTAATAATTTCAGCCGAAAGCTCGTGCTGTGTAATTGCAATCTCATTACCGTCTTTATATAAGCGACAGGTGATAAAAGCACCCATTTCACAGCTGATTTTGGGAATTTCAACTCTAATTTCCTTGCTTTCGTGGGGCTCAACGTCAACAATAAGCTTGTTTTCAGAAATTATCTTACCATCAGTTTCAATTGTGTAAGAAAGCTCACATTCACTAAGGTTTGTAAAGTCATAACGGTTGTAAAGGGTAAGAGCATTGCCGTTTAATTCAGTATGAAGGGGTTGATAAGCGGCCTTTACTTCATAAGAACCCGCCTTGTAATCTCGGTTGGCAAATACCATACCGTCACTGCAGAAGTTTCCGTCGTGGGTTAGTTCACCCTCAAAGTCGCCGCCGTATTTTTGAACGCCGTCAACCACAACGGTGTGGTCGGCCCATTCCCAAACACAGCCACCAATACATTTGGGGTATTTATAAAACATTTCGTTATAATACCAAACATCACCCGGTCCGTTACCCATAGCGTGTGCATATTCGCACAAGAAATAAGGCTTTTTAATTTCGTCGTTTTCAGCAAAGTTATTTATAAAATGTGGAATGTCGTGGTACATAAATGAAAGCAGGTCTATATTGTCATATTCACCCTTGCGGCTTGCATCTTCGGCGTGAATTAGGCGGCCGTCATTTAAGGTGCGCGCCCATTTAATCATTTCAACGTGGTTTTGTGCGTGACCGCTTTCGTTACCGGTTGACCACATAATAACCGAGCATTGATTACGGAAAACAAGACAGGCACGCTGCATACGTTCTACGTGTTCATGCTTCCATTCCTCCCAACAGGCAGGCCATTCACCGCTGTCAACGTCATAGCCGTAACGTACATTGGCATTTCTACGAATAAAGCCGTGGGTTTCAATGTCGGTTTCCAAAACTACATAAAATCCCATTTCATCGCAAAGCTCAACAAAATAGGGTGTAGGGGGATAATGCGAGGTGCGAACACAGTTAATGTTAAGCTTCTTCATTTTTTCTAAATCAAAGCGAAGCTCTTCGTTGGTCTGGCACCAACCGTTATATTTATGTGTGTCGTGGTGGTTAACGCCGTGAAGCTTAACCGACTGACCGTTTATTAAAAGCTCGCACTTATCGGAAATGGCAATACTGCGCATACCAATTTTTCTTTCAATAACCTCGCCGTCTTTTTCAAAGCGAACAGTATAAAGGTAAGGCTTTTCGGCATTCCATAAAATAGGGTTTTCTACTTTAAATTCAGTCTTTTCGCCGTTTGCCGTGCCCAAAACCTTGCCATCGGCATCCATAAGGGTGATAGCGGCGGTCTTATCGGCTGAAACGTTTATAATATTGTCAGCAGTAGATAAATCAACGTTTACAATGTGGTCGGTTGGGCGCTGTAAAACATAGCAGTCACGGAAGATACCGTTAAAACGGAAGAAGTCCTGGTCTTCAAGGTAACTGCCGCAGCACCATTTGTAAACAACTGCACGAACAGTGTTTTCGCCCTGTTTTACATAGGGGGTAATATCAAATTCGGCCTGCAAATGACTGCCCTGTGTAAAGCCGACATATTGACCGTTAATGTAAAGCTGTGCGCAGGAGGCTACACCCTCGAAAATAAAATAACATTTACCCCAAAGGTTAGCTATTTCAAAGTTTCTTTCGTAAACACCACAAGGGTTGTCGTTGGGCACATAAGGTGGGTCACAAGGGTAAGGGTAGTTAACGTTGGTATAGTTTGGATTTTCATATCCTAAAATTTGCCAACAGGACGGAACGGGTATTTCATCCCATTCGGTAATATCACCGCAATAATCAATATCACGGCTGAAATATTTAAAATTCCATTTGCCGTTTAAAAGCAAATATTCCGACTTGCCTTTCGGTATATAATAGCTTCTTGGCGCCAAACGGTTTTCACTTGTTTTTAAAGGATTTTCATAAAAACGCAAGGTAATCACTCCCGTAAGTTATTAAGCTTATTATAAAGTAATAAGATTTTTAAATCAATAGCAATTTCAATTTTAAATATAAAAAAATTGGCTTTGATTATTACACCAAAGCCAATTTATATAATTCTTCCACGTTTAATAGAATTTTTGCCAAACTTTTGTCTTACCTTGTAAAGTGAATCCTCAACCTGTTCGGTTTTTTTATCAACTTCGCTTTCGCCAAACATATCAATTTGTTGGGCTGGGCAATCGGCTCTAAGGTTAATTGCTCTAAGCCCAACCGAGCGTAGAGGCTCAGTAAAATGGTATTGCTCCTTAAAAAGCTCAAACCCACGCTTTGCAAGGGTAATGGCGCAGTTTGTGCCGTCAGGAAAGGTTTTGCTGAATTCCCTCACCGTTAGGGAAGAAGTGCGAATATGCACCTGCACGCCTGTTGCATAAAGCTCGTGCTGACGAAGTGCTTCGCTTATGCTTTCTGCAAAACCCAAAAAGGCAACCCAAACCTGTTCGTTGTTTTCAAAATCCTTACTTGTTGTGGTGCTTTTGCCAATACTTTTTGGTTTTTGGTCGGCGGTATAGGGCACAACGGGTGAATTATCTTCACCTAAGGCGTAGGCCTTAAGCTGAATACCGTTTTTGCCAAGCAGTCGGTTTAAGGTTTTATTGTCACAAAGGATAATGTCGCCAATTGTTGTTACCCCAATACTTTGAAGCTTGTCAAAGGTGCTTTTGCCAACAAACAAAAGCTCGTTGACCTTAAGCGGCCAAACCTTTTCTTTAAAGTTTTCTTTTGAAATTATGGTAACGGCATCAGGCTTTTTCATATCCGATCCCAATTTTGCGAACACTTTATTAAAGCTAACCCCAACCGAAATTGTTAAGCCAAGCTCACGCTTAATGTCTCGCCTTATTTTGTGTGCAATTTCTTCACCGTTACCGAAAAGAACAGTACTTCCGGTAACGTCAAGCCAGCATTCGTCAATGCCGAAGGGCTCTACCATATCGGTATAACGACTGTAAATTTCACGGGCTTTCAGTGAATATTCTTCATATTCCTTATAAAGTGGCGGAAGAATTACAAGGTCCTTACACTTGCGCTTGGCTTCAAAAATTGCTTCTGCCGTTTTAACTCCAAAGCCCTTTGCAATTTCGTTTTTGGCAAGTACAATACCGTGTCGGTTTTCACTGTCACCGCAAACTGCAACGGGCAAATCCTTTAAGGTGGGATTATAAAGCAAAGAAACCGATGCAAAAAAGTTATTTAAATCACAGTGAAGAATAATTCGGTCAGCCAATTTCACCCCTCCTTTTGAACATCTGTTCAAATTATACCTTTGTTCTTTAAAAAAGTAAAGGGGAATTAGAATTTAAATTTTTCCAAAGCTTTAATGTGCAGTCTTTCGGTATGCCGCCTGCTATAATTAATTATGTAGGAAATTTCCATAAGACTTTTACCGCAGGTGTATTTTAAAAATAAAACCTCTCTTAAAATGTCATCATCCACAGCTGAAATTTTGGCTTCAATTTCCTTTCTTATTCGTTCACTTTTCTTAATTTGTGAAAGATATTTCTTTTTGTTTTCGGGGTTTAGCGTTATCATATAATTTAGCCGATTAATTCTTTTTTGTTGCAGTAAATACTGCCTTAAATATTCTTTTTTATTCATTTTTTTACCTTGATTCGTGGCTTTATCAGCGCAACGTACTGACCGTAGCTATATTTTGTTTTGTGGCTCTTGTTGTAATTGTCAACTTCCCGTATAAGCATAATAAGTGGGCTTTCAGCTAATTGCTTTGTTTTTTTGTATTCTGCAAGGCGAAGCTTTTCACCTGTTTTTTTACATTCCGTACTGCAGTAGCCGGTAACGCTGTTTTTTATGCGTGCACCACAGCAACGGCAATATTTTGTTTCAACTTCCTTAAAATTTGTTGAATCACAAAACGGGCACAAATAAAACACCTCAAACGGTGGGGAAGAAAGCCCGTGGGTTTCAAATGTTCGTTTTGGTTTTTCAAATTTATTTTCGCAATTGTTGCAATAATACATAAATTTCTCCTTTTTGCTTGACATTTACGAAATAAGGAATTATAATAAAACAAAATTACGAAATTTCGTACACAATTGTAATTATAATTCGTAATTCAGTAAAAGTCAAGCGAAAATTACTAAATTTAGTAAAAATGGTGATAAAATGGTTTTTGTTTATGATTTAATTGAAGAACTTTGTCAAAAAAAGAAAATTACGGTTACTGCACTTTGCAGGGAATGTAAAATTCCTCGCTCTTCGCTTACCGATTATAAAAAGGGAAGAATTAAAAGTCTTTCGGCGGATACACTTTGCAAAATTGCTGATTATTTTGATGTAAGTGTTGGTTATCTTTGCGGGGAAGAGCATATCACTTTAAGTGATGAGGCTGTGAAAGCGGCTATTTTTGGTGATGATTTTAAGGTTAGTGATGAACTTTGGCGTGAGCTTTGTCACTATGCAGAATTTTTAAAGAAAAAATATAGCGAATAATGTATTAAAGTCGGTATTAAACGGAGACAATTCTTAAATGAGTTGTTTCCGTTTTTTTACGGGCTTTTTTTCATAAAAGTGCAAAAATATTATATTGATTATCAAAAATCACTATGATATTATTAAATATGAAATTATGTGTTGAATTTTGGTTTGTTACAACATGTATTTTATTTTTTATTAGGAGGCATTTTTTATGAAAAAAACCAACTTATTGGTAAAAGCATTGTTGGTAACCTTATGCTTAACAATGGTGCTTCAGTTGGCTGCTTGTGGCGGCAATGGCGGCGGCGGTGAAACTCCCGCAGGTCCGCAGCGTGTTGAAGGCTTACTTTTTGAAGAGCGCACTGTTGAAGACGCTAATATGGATCTTCTTATTTTCTGGTCCCCCAAGTCTGACATTCAGGAAATCAACGCTCTTTATTACAAGAAGTACGGCGGCAAGGTTAAGATAATTGAAAAGCAGTGGGACGCTAAAACCTCTACTATTTCTTCTTACGTTGCAGCAGGTACTCCCTGTGAAGTTGTTTTGTTGGCAACTAATGACGTTCCTACAATGGCAGCTTCAGGTCTTTTGGATGAAATTCCTATGGATAAGCTTGATAAGAATTCAAAGTACTTTAACTTTGACCTTATGAATAGTGACTTTACTTATAAGGATAAGGTTTACGCTATTAACTACAACGATACCACAGGTACTCGCTTTATTCCTTTTGTTTATAATGCTAAGCTCTTTAAGAAGTACGGCGTTAAAACACCTTATGAACATTTCAAAGCAGGCAATTGGGACTTTGACCAGTTCCGCAAGACTGCTGCTGAAATGACAATGGATACTGACGATGACGGCTTCGTTGATCTTTTCGGTTTCGACGCTAACCTTGTTGTATTTGGTAGCTTCTTCTCATCAAATGCTGTTCAGCCTGTTAAGTATCACGATAATAAATACAGCTTGAACCTTGAAGATTCTCGCGTTCTTGAATGCTATCAGTTATATTCTGATATGTTTAACATTGACAAGTCAATGAACCAGTCTGAATTTAAATATTATCAGAACTTCCTTAACGAACGCAGCGCAATGGTTCAGGTATCTATCGACAGCTATGCACAGTTCTATCTTGATGGTATGGCAAAGGGCTCAGCTGAGCTTTGCCTCTTCCCGTCAGGTCCTGCTGCTAACGGTAAATACTTTGCTTCTGACGCAGGTCACACCTCTGTAGCATCTGTTAAGGGTACCAACAATATGGACGCTACACTTGCTTGGGCTGAATGTGCTATTTCCGTATGGCTTGAACTCGGTCAGGATAGCCCCCGTGAAACTCTTAACTACTACTGGAATGAAGATGAAAAGGCTCGTATAGCTGAATTTAACGAAGCTGTTGTTCCTTTCGCTGAAACCGGCCTTAAGCACAACTCAGAAGGCGTTCATGGTGTTAATTTCCCGACTGCTAACTGGATCACTGCTCAAAGCATTATGAGCGATATTCGTAGAAACACTTCTGTTCAAACTGTTATTGAAAGATATAAGCCTACTCTTCAAACTCAGCTTGACAATGTAAATGCTATTCTTGCAGGTACTGCAGTAGCTCAATAAGTTAATATAATATAAAAAAATCACCCGTGAAAACGGGTGATTTTTTGTGTTATTAATTGGGGTTTATCGCTGAGGCGATGAAATAATAAATAAGAAAGAATAAAGAATAAAATCGGTGTCGGCTTTGCCGACAGATTTATATATCGTGCCGTAGGCACACATTTTTTCTTATTTCTTCTTTATTATTTATTCTTT
>JAGAQV010000022.1 GCA_017622555.1 Clostridia bacterium | reverse complement strand
TTTGGAGCGGATTACGAGGCTCGAACTCGCTACCTCCACCTTGGCAAGGTGGCGCTCTACCAGATGAGCTAAATCCGCATAATAAATGGTGCCTCCGGTCGGAATCGAACCAACGACACGGGGATTTTCAGTCCCCTGCTCTACCGACTGAGCTACAGAGGCAAATGTGGCGACCTGGATGGGGTTCGAACCCACGACCTCTAGCGTGACAGGCTAGCGTTCTAACCAACTGAACTACCAGGCCACATGGTGGGAACAACAGGGCTCGAACCTGTGACCCTCTGCTTGTAAGGCAGATGCTCTCCCAGCTGAGCTATGCTCCCACGATGACCGCGCTGGCTTGCCAATGGCAACTCACCGGCGACAAGCAATATATTATCACAATAAATATCGTTTGTCAAGCAATTTTTTTAATTTTTTTATTATTTTTTCAAAATTTTTTCGATATCGTTTTTGTCAAAACTATATGTTGTGTTACAAAAATGGCAGGACACATCAACCGTGGGCTCAGTAGCTAAAATTTCATCAAGTTCAGCCTTTCCAAGACCCTTTAAAGTGGCTTCTACCCTTTCCCTTGAACATTTACATTTATATGCAACTTCTTCAGTATATATTACTTCTATGTCAAAGCCCTTTAGCACATCACGAACTATATCCTCAATGTCCATTCCCTCATCCAAAAGGGTGGTAACGGGGCGTGTATGCTTTAAATTTTCCTCTAACTTATCGATAATTTCATCCTCGGTAAAGGGCAACAGCTGTATAATATAACCGCCTGCTTTTTTAACAGTTAAGTCCTTATCAACAAGCACACCCAACGCACAAACGGTAGGAATTTGTTCACTTGTTGCATAGTATGAGGTTATATCCTCGGCAATTTCACCTGACACAAGCGGCACAAAGCCGTTATAGGGGTCACGAAGCCCCAAATCCTTAATAACGTAAAGACTACCGTCGGTACCAACTGCAGTTGATACATCAAGCTTGCCGTTGGGCTTTAAGGGTATTTCAACCACAGGGTTTTGCGCATAGCCACGCACGTTACCGTGATAATCGGCCGCAACAGTAATATTGCCAACAGGGCCGCCACCGTCAACCTTTAAGGTAATTGAATTATTTTCACCCTTAAGCATATTGCCCATCATCGCGCCTGCAGTTAAAAGTCGGCCTAAAGCCGCAGTAACCACAGCCGAGGTTTTATGAATTTGTTCAGCCTTGGCTACAATGTCGGTCGAATCCACAGCCGACACCATAATTGCGCCTTCGCTTGTTATACATCTGATAAGCTTACCCATTATTTCACCTTTTTAGTAACATAAATTGCCCTTTGGCTTTTTTCCTGTAAGGGCTTTTCAGTCATATCGTCAAATATGCCTACAATTTCAAGACCGGCTTTTTCTAAAGCGGAGGTCAGTTCATCAATTGTATATGCTCTTTCATAAAATTCTTCACTAAAGCGGGAATAATTATCCCCATCTTTAACAAAAAAGTCAAGCATAACGTTTACCGTGTTTTTCTTTTGGTTATATTCGTTTGCCCAAACACAGTAAACCTGTTCCCTGTCCATTACAAAAACGTTATCACCTAAAATTTCACGGTTCTTATATTCGGTATTAACGTCGAAAATAAAAAGGCAGTCCCTTTCCAAAAACAGCGAAATTTTTTCAAACGCTTTGCAAAGGGTTTTATAGTCGGTTATGTGATTTAAGCTGTCAAGACAGCAAACCGCACCGTCAACCGTACCGTATAAATCAAGCTCCTCTGCCGCTTGGCAAAGATACAAAACGTCCTGCCCCATATCAGCCGAATTTTCACGCGCAATATTTAGCATTTCTTCACTTATATCGGTGCCAATAACCTCAACACCCAATTTTGCAAATTCGTTAGAAAACCCGCCGGTACCACAGGCAACGTCCAACAAAAGCTTAGGTGCTTTACCATATTTTTTAAAAAGCCGCATTAGATAAGCCGCACGCTTTTTATAATCAACGTCGTACATTAATTCGTCATAAAAGTCGGCAAAAATACTGTACATTATTTTAACCTTTCAAATGCAAGATTAAGCCCCTCGTTCATAGAACGGCTTACCCTGCTTATTGTTGCAGTAGATGCACCTGTTGATTTAACAATATCGCTGTAAACCTTTTTCTCATTTAAAAGCTTAGCAACCACAAAACGTTGCGCAAAGGTTTCAATTTCCTTCGGGGTGCAAATATCCCCAAAGAACATATACAGCTCGTCCCTGTTTTCAAGGGTTAAAACCGCATCAAACAGTTGGTCGGCAAAATCAGTTTTTTTCATAAAAATCACCCTTATGTCAAACTATAAAAATATTTTAACACATAAAAGCGCTAAAGTCAATTTGCGACTTGATATATTATATAAAAAATGATAATATAGTGATATGTAAAACACGAAAAAGGACGAATTTTGATGAATTCAGTAAAAATTTTACACACAGCTGACCTGCATATCGGCGCCCGTGATGCTTTTTTAGGCACCGCCGCAGAAAGCCGCCGCTTTGAAGCCCTTTTAACCTTTGAACGAATTGTTGATTTAGCAAAGGAAAAGTGTGCTGATCTTCTATTAATTGCAGGCGATCTTTTTGACAGCAATAACATTGAACCCGCTTTTATAGACGGTGTTTTTAATAAAATTACAGCCACACCTGAAATTAGGGTGATTTTTGCCGCGGGCAACCACGACCCGCTTAACGCTGATTCTCCTTTTACAACACGTGCCCTGCCCCAAAACCTTTTTGTGTTAAAGGGCAGTGACGACGTTATAACCTTTGAGGACATTAAAACAAAGGTTTACGGCCGTTCGTTCGAAAGCGTTTACTTAAAGGGTGTTGAGGAATTTACCCTTAAGGCCGATAATGATTATATAAATATTATGTTACAGCACGGCGAACTTCGGGCTGATTTAGGGTCGGACTATAATTCCATTACCCCAAAATTTGTTAAGAAAAGCGGTATGGATTATATTGCGCTTGGCCACGTGCACGCCCACACCCCCGTCGGTAAAATTGAAAACACCTTTTTTGCCTACCCAGGCTGTCCCGAAGGTCAAGGCTTTGACGAATTAGACCAAAAGGGCGTTTATTTGGGCGAAATTTCAAAAGGCAATTGCGAACTGGAATTTATTACGGTTTCCAAACGTCAGCACATTGTAAGACGTGTTGATATTACAGGCCGTGCCGATATTGTAACAGCCGTTTTAGATGATATTGAAGCCAATTGTAGCAACTGGGCTGATAACCTTTATAAAATTGAGCTTGTGGGTAGCATTCCGCCCGAAAACGAAATTAACCTTGCCGAAATCACCGCAAGGCTTTCAAGCGTTTTATACTTTGTAAAAGTTAGGGATAAAACCGAATTTTTAATTGATTTTGAGCTTTTGGCAAAGGACCCCACCCTAAAAGGCGTATTCGTTAAAAATATGCTTGAAAAAATGAAAACGGCTGAGGACGTTGAAGCTGTAAGGCGTGCGCTTAATGTTGGGCTTCGCGCCTTTAATTCGGAGGTGAAGTATAATGAAGATTAATAGCATTTATATTTCAGCCTTCGGCGGTGTTAAGGATTTAAAACTCGATTTAAATGACAGCTTTAACGTTATTTACGGTGAAAACGAGCACGGTAAAACCACCGTTATGAGCTTTATTAAAATGATGTTTTACGGCAGTGACCGTGCTAAAAATGATTTAGCAAAAAGTCCACGTAAAAAATATACACCGTGGGATAACAGCCAAATGGCAGGAAGTATTGATTTCGAAAAAGATGGTAAAAACTACCGCCTTGAACGCATTTTTGGGGATTCGAACTCGACCGACAAGGTAACCCTTATAAACACCGATTTAGGCACTCGTGAAAACGTTTCAGCCGATATTGGCACAAAGCTTTTGGGGCTTTCAGCCGCCGCCTTTGAACGAAGCATTTTTATTGGGCAGTTTGACTTCCCCGAAAATAATGCAAATGCCGAGGGCGAAATAAATTCCAAGCTTTCAAATTTGGCACTTACGGGCGAAGAAGATGCTTCTTTTGATGAGGTTTATAAGCGCCTTGAAAAAGCAAAGCTTTCGCTTGCTTCAAAAAGCGGCCGCGCAGGTGCGTACGATAAAAACTTGGCAACCCTTAAAGCCCTTAACGAAACGCTTTTAAAAGCTAACGAAACACAGCAAAAAATTAATGCAGGCAAAGAAAAGGCTAAAGAAATTGTTGCTGAAATTGAAGCCTTACAAAAAAATGCTAACGAATTAAAGGTTAAAATTGATAAAGAGCAGGACTTTAGAAACGCCGAAAAGCTTCGTGAACTTTTAAAGCTAAAGGCCGAACTTGATAAAATTACAGCCACACTCACTCTTGAAAGCGGCACCGTAATTGATGAAATGTTCCTTAAAAAGATTGATTTTTCAATTTCTAAAATAAACGGTGTTAAGGGTAAAATTGAAGCCCTTGAAAACGAAAATAAGGTTATTAAGCAGGGACTTGATTTAGCACTTGACCCACAAAAAGCCTCACCTGAAAAATCAGCCGAGCTTGAAAGCAAAATTAAAGTTTTAGAAGAAAAGCAAGCCAAATTAAAAGCGCAGTATAATGAAACTGAAAAAGCATTGAAGAGCAAAAAATCACCTAAACTCATTTTGCTCATATTGGGCATTATATTAGGCTTAGGTGGCGCGGCGCTATGTTCTTTTAACACCTATATAGGCGCGGCTGTGGCTTTAATAGGCGTTATCTTATGTGCGGTATTTACGGTTAATACCACCGCTAACACTTCTAAGAAAAAAGCCCTTGATGGTGAACTTTTAAACCTAAAGCTTGAACTTAACGAGCTTATGACAGCAATTGCGCTTGAAAAATCAAGCCTAAATGCAATTACCACCGCGCTTAATTCCAATGCGGCTATGATTGAAAACCAGCAAAACCATCTAAAAGAAAATACCCAAAAAATTAATGAACTTTTAAACGAAAAGGCCATTTACGATAATGACCTTGTCACCCTTTTGGGCAACACCTTTAATGCAACCGAGGTCGGTACCCTACTTGAAGAGCTTCGCCAAAAAGCAGGGCTTCAAAAGGAAATTAAGCAAAAAATTAACTACATTATTAAAGACGTCGGAAATATTTCTTACGAAGAGGCGGCCGAAAAAATTAAGGAAGCTGAAAACTACGGTGCGGATAACAACTTTGATGCTATAAAGCAGGAATACACTTCCCTTTTAGACCAAATCACCACCAAGAAGACCGATGCAACAGCAATTTTAACCGAAATTAAGGCCGCTGAAAAGGTGATGGAAAACCCCGAAAGCCTTAAAACCCAAATTGCCGATTTAACCGCAAAAACCGAAAGTCAGGCACAGTATATTAACGACCTTGACCTTGCTATGACGGTATTAACCGAAAGCTTTGGTGAGGTAAGGCGCAGCTATGGGTCGGTTTTGGACAATAAAACCGCACAAATTTTCAGCGGTATTACGGGTGGTAAATATCAAAGCCTTAACGTTTCAAAATCGTTTGACATTACGGTGCAAAAGGCTGACAGCTTTGGAAGCCACGAGCTTGGCTACCTTTCAAGCGGTACTGTTGACCAAGCGTATTTAAGTCTCCGTCTTGCTTTAAATAAGCTTATGACCGACGGTGAGGACAGTCTTCCTGTTTTACTGGACGATTCTTTAACACAGTTTGACGATAACCGCCAAAAAATTGCGCTTGAATATTTAAAAGAATATTCAAAAGAAAACCAAATTATAATGTTTACCTGCCATAAAAATATCAGCGACACTGCTGAAGATTTAGGCGCCAAAACACAAAATATGCAATAAAAAAGTGCTCTTTCGAGCACTTTTTTATTTTTTAATTTCAATTTTAATGTCACCCGTGTCAGTTGTAACTTTACATTTGCCACCGCTTACGGTCTCAGACACCTTGACACTTCCCGTATCGGTTTCAGTAATAAACACCTTGTCACTTAAAAGTGTACCTAAAACATCGCCCGTATCGGTAGTAATACTAATTTCACCTGCATCACAGCCGTTAAACTTTACATTACCCGTACTTCTTGTAACCGAGAAATTTACTTTTGAAATTACATTATTTAAGGTAATATCACCCGTATCGCCTGTGGATATGATATTATTACATTTTACATTTTCAAGGTTTGCATTACCGGTTGAAACCTTAACCAAAAAATCCCCGACACTTTCAACATTGGTTGCGTTAATGTCACCCGTAGAAGCCTTTAATTCGAGCGAGCCCGCGGTTATGTTTTTTACCTTTATGTTGCCTGTACTTGTTTTAATTTTAATATCACCGCCGGCAGAAGACAAGCACTTAACATCACCTGTACTTTGCAAAATATAAATACTTTCAAATGTAAAATCATTTGGTATTTCAGTGTTACCCGTATCGCCCTTTATAGTCAAGGTGCCGTATTCACCTTTTGGAATATACACCGTGATTTTAGGCGAGCCAAAATTTATGCCTATATGTTCATACCATTTTCGTGTATCATTTACTTCAATAAGCAAGGTGTTATCACGCACAGTAACCGAATGCTTAACTTTAGCTTGCTCATAACATACAACCTTAGTGGTTTCCGACGGCACCAAACTAATATCTGCCGTATTAGTTAAAATCTTTATATTTTTATAACTGTCACTTATTTGATATTCGTTTGTTACATATTTTGCGGTTGAAAGGCTTGAAAAATCCCATTCAAGTGCTGACATAACACCCGCAAAAATTATTGTACCAATTAAAACCAACGAGGCACCGACAATAAGCCAAATTTTTACACTTCTATTCATTTTGCCGCCTCCTTTTTAATAAAGCTGTTTTTTAGCATTAAAACAAGCTTTTTTACAAGCCAAATTGCGCCACTCGTAACCGCCTTGCAGCCGAAAAAGCAAAAAACAGAAAGCCCAATGCATATAAACCCTGCGCCAAGTGAAGCCACGCCCGAAAGTGTTTTACTAACACAAATGAAAACTATACCGCCGATAATAACACCAACACCTGCCGAAAGAAAAGCCACAAAAACCGACCACAGCGAAATTATTACAGCCCAAAGTGATGCATAAACTGCCAATATAACTGCAACCGCCGATATTAAAAGCGGAAACCAAAGCGGAAAGCCCAAAATAAGTAAAGCGATTTCCCAACCGTGAAGGGTTTTGCGGTTAAGCTTGGTTTTAGCAAGCCTTGTTATTGGGGTTTGCTGTAAAATTTCATCAATTATCGCATCAATGCTGCCAAGTGAATTAACCGCTTCCTCCTCGCTTTGACCGTCTTCCATACGGTCGTCTATTATTTCGGAATAATAATTAAGCCAATTCTCAATTTCCGGCTTTTCAAACACTTTAAGTCTGTCTTTTAACTCGTTTAAAAATTCAGCCCTTGTCATTCTTTGCTTCCTCCCTTGCAACAAAATTATAAATAAGCATTATTTCCTGCCACTCTTTTTTAAAGGCTTCAATCTTTTCAATTCCCTTTTTTGTTATATGGTAATACTTCCTTACCCTGCCGTTATGGATAGTGTCCTTAACAGTTAGAAATTCACCCGCTTCAAGCCGCCTTAAAATTGGGTAAAGGGTCGATTCCGAAATTTCCATACAAGGCTTTAAATCCTTAATAATTTGGTAACCGTACGAATCATCATTCTTTATTGCGGCAAGCACCGCAACGTCTAAAAGCCCACGCTTTAACTGAATATCCATACAATACCTCCTATCACATAATACTATACAACACACAGTATGTTTTGTCAAGAAAAAGGAACGGTTTTGCGTTCCTTTTAAATTTATTCTTTATTCTTCTTACTTATACGGTTGTAAACAAGCCAACCAACAGCGCTTATAATAAGGGTTAAACCAAAGGCAATAACCGCCAAGATATATTTTTCATTGCCAAGCAGACTGCCGCCAATGGTTGAGGTTATAACCGACGGTATGCGTGCAACTGCAACTATAAACAAAAAGCCCTTAAAATCAATTTTTGTAAGCCCTACAAAATAAGTCAGCAAATCCTTTGGTGTACCTGGTAAAAAGAAAAGGAAGAATGTAACTAAGGCCACCTTTTTTTCGTTTTGCAAAAATTTTAGCGACTTGATTTTCTCATAGGTGAAAAACACCTCTAAAAGCTTTACACCCAAGGTGCGCACAAGCAAAAAAACAATTAAGCTGCCAATTGTTATACCAATAATACACAGTACCGTGCCCCAAAAGGCGCCAAAGGCATACCCTGCCCCAATTTCAAGCGGTTCGCCAGGAACAAATGCAATTATAACCTGAAAAACCGTCATACCGACAAAGGCAACCATGCCCCAAACGCCACTTTGCTGTACCCAACTGCGAAACTGTTCAGGCTCGCCAACAAACCTTATAAGCGGTCGTCCAATAAACCAGCCCACAACCGCACAAAACAGTATAAAGGCCGCAATTACTAAGGCGCTTACAATTTTCTTACTTCTTTCGGTCATAATTTTCACTTCCCTTTGGGGCAATATCCCTTTACATAATAGCATTTATTATTAAAAGTTGCAATATTGTTTTCAAGGTGTTATACTTGAATTATACTAAATATTTTGAGGTATTGTATGAAGCTTGAAATTTTACAAACCTGTCCACCCGTTATACGTGATTTTTTGACCTATAATGAAACCATTAAGGGCAAATCATCCCTTTCGGTTGAGGGCTATTTTTTAGATTTACAAAACTTTTTCCGTTACATATTAACCGTTCGCGGTATGGTTGATAAGGAAACCCCATTTGAAAAAATCACTATTACGGGGGTTGATTTGTCACTTATAAAAACCATCACCATATCGGATTTATACGCATATATGGTTTTTTGCAAGAATGAACGTGGAAACAACACCGCCACCCGTGCAAGAAAGACCTCAACACTCCGCATTTTCTTTAGGTATATGTGCGAACAAACCCACCAGCTTGACCAAAACCCCGCATTACTTTTAGAATCACCAAAGGTTAAGCAGTCTTTGCCAAAGCATTTAACACTTGAGGATTCGTTAGAGCTTTTAAATTCGGTTGACGGTGCAAACCAAAAGCGTGATTATTGCATTTTAACCATATTTTTAAATTGCGGGCTTCGTTTGGCGGAGTTGTGCTCACTTAATATAAACGATATTAAACCCGACAGCACAATGGTTGTAACGGGTAAGGGTAACAAGGAACGTCTTATTTATTTGAACGACGCTTGTATGACTGCCATTCAGGAATATTTGGCGGTAAGACCCACTGAAGACATTGTTTACGAAGACCGTAACGCCCTGTTTATAAGCCGTAACCACCGCCGCATAAGCCCTAAAACCGTACAGCATTTGGTTAAAACCTTTTTGGAAAAGGCAGGTCTTGGCGACCAAGGGTATTCAACCCATAAGCTTCGCCACACCGCCGCAACCCTTATGTATCAGCACGGCGAGGTTGACATTCGTGTGCTTAAGGACATTTTAGGCCATTCAAACCTTGGCACAACCCAAATTTACACCCACGTTTCCGACAGCCAAATTAAAGGCGCAGTTGACGCCAACCCGCTAAGTAAAGTACATAATAAAAAATAATAAAGAAAAAAGAATAAATTCGGTGTCGGCTACGCCGACCGATATAAAACGTTTCGCCTTGCGAAAAACCGAAATTATTCATTATTCATTTTTCATTAAAACAAAAACCTTGCCCGAAGGCAAGGTTTTTAGTTTTTTAATTACATCTTAGCAAGATTTGCTTTAAGGGTTTCAAGCTGCTGACGGAGTTCTTTGGGAAGCTTGTCGCCAAACTTCTTGTAGTGTTCTTCAATTTCAGCTGCTTCTTTTTCCCAAACTGCCTTATCAACAGTTAAGATATCCTTAAGTGTTTCGATATCCATATCCAAATCGGTAAGGTCGATATCTTCAGGCTTGGGAACATAACCGATAGCGGTTTCGTCAGCGTCAGCCTTGCCTTCGCAACGGTCAATAATCCAGTTGAGAACACGCATATTGTCACCGAAGCCGGGCCATACAAAGTTGCCTTCGTCATCAGTACGGAACCAGTTAACGTTGAAGATCTTAGGAGCCTTGTCGCCGAGCTTTTCACCCATTTCGAGCCAATGCTTGAAGTAGTCACCCATGTGGTAACCGCAGAAAGGAAGCATAGCCATAGGATCACGACGAACAACACCAACAGCACCTGCAGCAGCAGCGGTGGTTTCAGAAGCCATTGCAGAACCTACGAATACACCGTTAACCCTGTCTTTTGATTGATATACAAGCGGAGCGCACTTAGCACGACGGCCGCCGAAGATGATTGCAGAAATCGGAACGCCTTCACCCTTGTTAAATTCTTCTGAAATGCAGGGGCAATTTTCAGCAGGAGCAGTAAAGCGTGAGTTGGGGTGAGCTGCATAGGTTGACTTGTCAGCCTTATCAAACTTAGAGGGATCCCAAGGATTGCCGAGCCAGTCAATTGCATTTTCGGGTAAATTCTTATTAAGGCCTTCCCACCAAACAGTGTTGTCGCTTAAATCATGAGCAACATTGGTGAAAATGGTGCCCTTCTTGGTGCTTTCAAGAGCGTTGAAGTTTGACTTTTCGTTGGTACCGGGAGCAACACCGAAGAAGCCGTTTTCAGGGTTGATAGCATAAAGACGACCGTCAGGACCTATCTTCATCCAAGAAATATCGTCACCTACAGTCCAAATCTTATAACCCTTTTCACGCAAATATGCGGGAGGAATAAGCATTGCAAGGTTGGTCTTACCGCAAGCAGAGGGGAATGCCGCTGCAACGTACTTAACTTCACCCTTGGGATTTTCAAGACCTAAGATAAGCATATGCTCAGCCATCCAGCCTTCTTTCCAGCCCTGGTATGAAGCTATACGAAGCGCAAAGCACTTTTTACCTAAAAGAACGTTACCGCCGTAGCCCGAGTTAACAGAAATGATGGTGTTATCCTGCGGGAAGTGGCAAATATATCTCTTTTCAGGGTCGATGTCGCAACGTGAATGCAAACCGCGTACCCAGTCATTGCTGTCGCCGAGAACTTCCATAACCTTGGGGCTTACACGTGTCATAATAAGCATATTAAGAACAACGTAAACCGAATCAGTTATTTCAATACCGATTTTAGCAATAGGTGAGCCGATAGGACCCATTGAATAAGGAATTACATACATTGTGCGGCCCTTGTAGCTGCCACGAGCAATGTCATAAAGCTTTTTGTACATTTCAGCGGGGTCACACCAGTTGTTTGTGGGGCCTGCTTCTTCCTTAGTTGTGGTACAAATGAATGTACGGTCTTCTACACGAGCAACGTCGTTGGGCTTTGTTCTATGGAGATAGCAATCAGGAAGCTTTTCAGGATTTAAAGCTTCTAATTCGCCAAGCTCTACAGCAAGCTTACGAAGTTCTTCGGTTTGTTCATCGGAACCGTCAACCCATACAACCTTATCAGGTGTAAGAAGGTCTTTCATTTCGTCCAACCACTTAAGCACTGTTTTGTTAGTTGTCATTTCAATTCTCCTTTTAAAGAAATCAAATTTTTTCCTTTTACATTATACCCTAAAACGACCTATAATGCAAGAAATTTGTTATGGATTTAACAATAATTTTACATATTAGGCTCATAAGCGGGTATCGGTTCTAATTTAAAACGGTTTAATTTATAAAGGCGGTCGAATTTTGCTTTAAGTTCACTGTCCTCACAAACACCTGTACGTATATATTTATCCAAAACAGCATAAGAAAACCCAAGATTTTCTTCATCGCTTTTTCCGCTTAAGCCATCAATCGGGGTTTTATCAACCAAATTTTCAGGCAGTCCCAAAAGCTTTCCGATTATCTTAACCTCCTCAACCGTAAGGCGAGAAATCGGACTAAAGTCCCCTGCCGCATCACCATAGCGGGTTGAATAGCCCACATAATCCTCAGACAAATTGCAGGTGTTAGCCACCCTGCCGTTATTGCTTTGACTTACTGCATAAAGTGTTGCCATTCTGATTCTGGCGGGTAAATTTGTTTTGGTTTGCTTTGTTATTTCCATATCAGCAGGTAAAGCCGACATAACACCGTCAACCGCTGCTTTAATGTTAACTGTGTAATTTTTAATACCCAAAAAATTCACAAGCTGAACCGAGCAATCAATATCGCTTTGTTCACCGCAAGGCATTAAAACGCCGATAACACGGTCCCTTCCAAGTGCTTCCACACATAATGCCGCCACAACCGAGCTATCCTTACCACCCGAAATGCCTACAACCGCATTACAATCTTTACCATTTTCTTCAAAAAAATTCTTTATCCATTCTATACATTCGTTTTTAATTTTTTCAGCATTGAACACAAAAATCACCACCATAAATAATACAAAATTATTATACACCAACTACATAAATAAATCAATTATAAAAACCCTATATATCAGCGACGGTTTTATTGAACAAAATTGAAAGTATATATAAAAGTGCGTCAGAGCAAATTGTTCTGACGCACTTTATTTACATATTAAAATTTTTGATTAAGCTTTTGAAGAGGATATCTTAAAAGCGCCATAACCACAACTGCAATAACAGTGTTGGGTAACATATAAATTGCATTGTAAACAATTGAATAAATTACGGGGTTTGCAAAGGTAACACCAATGCTTTCAACTTCAGTTGGAACAGTAATCATATAAATTGTAACACCGCTTATAAAGTGTATTGCAAAACGTGCGATACAGCCAACAAGAGTTGAAACCTCAATTGCCCAATTTTTTCTTCTGAAAATGCCTGCAAGACCTACTGCGCCGTATGCTAAAACATAGTCAAGCAAGATTGACGGAAGACCATAACCGATACCGCTACCGATAAGGCACTTAATTAAACCGAATACAAGACCGCTGCCCACACCGTAAGCTACACCGTGACGAAATGCGATGATAAATAGCGGAATCATTACAAAGTCAATTGAGCCGCCAAACACACCGACCTGAATTTCAATTGCACACAAAGCGGTAGCCAATGCAATCATCATAGCCGATTCACACATTTTGTAAATTGGTTTTTTAAATTTTTCTTTCATTTTGTTTTTCTCCTTGTTTTCTTATAATGATAATCGAATGTCGAGAAATTAATTAAATTTCTCGACAAAGCCGATAAAAATCGGCTCTATGTTGCAAAAGAACGTATTAAAACGTTATTTTGCAACATAGATATCATTTCAATGAATATGTTCAATTACCGTTGGTAATTGTTTGCGAATTTTTTGAATTCGCAGTCGAAATAAGGCTTTGCCCTATTTCGACATCAACATAGTCATTATTGCAATCAGTTCCGAAATACAAGTCTTTTAGATGTTTCATCTTGTTTTGGCCAAAACAAAAAGCCGCAGGCAATTAACCTGCGGCAATACACGTGCTGTATTTCCCTACGGCCGCATTATCGGCATCAGGTAATCGGTCGAAGCCATAGTTTTAAAAACGGGCATCCTCTCAGCCGGAGTTTCATCCAGCTCCCTAATTGCAACCAAATTATACTACTTAAAATTTAATTTGTCAAGCGTTCCTTATCCTTTAATATTTGTTTTTGGTAACGGTCCTCTTCCGAAAAAATACAACCGCAATATTTTTGCATATAAAAGCCCTTTTCACGCGCAAGATTATTGCATTCTCTGAAATTCGGGCGGAAATCACGGTATAAAAACTTAACGCCAAATTCTTTTTCTAGCTTTTCACCTGTAGCTTTTATACCGTCGTGGTCTTGATAAAGACTGCAAAGCAGTGTGGTGGTAAAGGCATCATACCCATTTTCCTTTGCAAACTTTGCAGTTTCATACATTCGAATGTAGTAACAGTATTTGCACCTGTTATCAATATCATTTGCCACCGCTTTTACAAATTCACGGAGACCGTAATTTTCTTTCACCCTTGCCGTTAAACCAATTTCTTCCGCATAGCTTAAAAGACAGTCACGACGGGCTTTATATTCAGTATACGGGTGAATATTAGGGTTAAACCAAAAAAGCTCTACTTCAAAGCCTTCGTTTTGAAGTGGTGAAATACAAGAAAGTGAGCAAGGCGCACAGCAAGTGTGTAATAAAATTTTCATTTTAAACCTCTACAATTATCGGCATAATGCCGTTATTTTCAATATCAATTACCGCATAGGTAGCCTTTGTTCCACGCGGATGACCGCATGACCCGGGATTCACAAGCCAAACCCCATCCTCATATAATGTTAAGGGCGTGTGCGTGTGACCAAAAAGCGCAATATCGCACCCTTGCGCCTTTGCGGTACTAAGCAAATGCGCTGTTGATGATTTTACACCCAAGGTGTGACCGTGGGTATAAAAAATTTTCTTACCGCCTATATTTTCAATTGCACTTGACGGATAGTTAGAAAAATAATCACAATTACCCGACAAAATATGAAAGGTTTTATCGGCAAAAAGATAGGTGTAATCCTCAATATCACTTGCAATATCGCCCAAAAAGAAAATATGGTTTGCTGTAGGCTGAGCATATATTATTTTTTCAATAATATCACCTCGCTTATGCGAGTCTGAAATAACCAAAATGCGCACTGATTACACCTCTATTCTAAAAAAGAAATTTTGACATAAATATATTATGGGAGCTGATTTTATGAACCAAAACGATAAGATAATAAACGATATGCTAAAAGGTAAAAGCCTTAATAAAAAGGACCTTGAAAACGCTGCAAAAACGGGTGATACCCAAAAGCTTATAAACAGCCTTTCAAGCAGTGACAAACAGAAGCTTTTAAAGGTTATGTCCGACAAAGAGGCAATGAACGAAATTTTAAAGAGCCCTGAAGCACAAGCGCTTTTAAAGCTTTTCGGTGGCAAAAATGGATGATATAAGCGCTAAGCTTTCGGAAATTTTAAGCGACCCCGAAAGTATGAACCGTGTAAAAGAAATGGCCGAAAGCATTTTAAATAAAAGCCCCGAGCCCGAGCCACCCAAGGCTGATTTAAGCGCACTTGCCGACATTGGCGACATTACACAAATAATGGGACTTGTATCACGACTTCAAAGCCAAAACGATGACCCCCGCGCCGCGCTTTTATCAGCGCTGAAGCCACATTTAAGTGAAGCAAAGCAGGAAAAGGTTGACACCGCAATTAAAATTTTACGGCTTTTGGACTTATTACCGCTTATTAAAGAAAGCGGCATTTTAGGAAAATTGTTATGAGCAACACCTTTGATACACAAAAACAACGCGCTATTGAAGAAATGCTGAAAATGCAACAGCAAGCGCCGCCGCCAAAAACCCCACCGCAAAAGCCACAGCAAAACAACCTTTTAGGCGGTTTGGATATACCAATTTTAAACCGCATAAAAGCCGACGGCGATTTAACACTAATACTAGGGCTTTTATTGCTATTAATGAACGAAAAGGCCGACAAGCGACTAATGTTTGCTTTACTTTATATTTTGCTTTAAAGAAAGAGTATATCCTTTTTAGAATATACTCTTTTAATTATTGCTTTTCAGCCTTAAAAAACTTTTCATAAACAAAGCCCGCTATAAACAGCGCCATAAACATTAACACTACCTGTGAATGAACGGGTATGTGTGTATAACCGCTTTTAGAAAAAGTATTGGCAATTATGTTTGGAAGCGCTGTACAAAAGCCGAAGGCAAATGCTAAAGACGCCCTTGTGTAAAGAGAAACTATGTTTTGGTCTTCAATGCAATAAAAAGCAGCATAGCTAACAAAAAACAGCAGCATACAGCAGTAAGAAGCCAAGAGAAAAATGTTTTCGGCGATTAAGGAAAGAGATGAAATATTTATAAACGAGCAAATTATTCTTACAATCATATAAAATGCAGGTATTGCATGAGCAATATCAGGCATTTTAATATTTAAAACCCTAAAAAGCGCAAAAGTCAAAAAGTAAACCGCTGCCAAAAAGCCTATGAGCTTCATTAAAATAACCTGCCAGGCTGCGCCCTGAGCAAAGAATTTTTCGGAAAAAAGCTCGTAAAAAAGGGAAAATGACAAAACACCCGAAAAAACCGAAGTTGCTTTGCTTACAACCCATCCATTATCAATAATATCCAATGTATTGCGTGCCAATAATGCGACAGACCCACACAAAATGGCGGTGATAATTGTAAGTCCTAAGCCGAGTGCTGAAAACTGGGTTTTGTAAAAACCCGTCTTGAAATCAATCGTTAAAAATATTTGTATAACTCTTACCAAAAATGCCACAATTATTAGTGCCGCAATCAGCAGCGTAGATTTTTTTTGTTTCATATTTTAAAATACTCCCAAAGTAATTAAGCACAATTTTAACGCATATAATTAAATGTATTATAAATATATAACTTATATTTAATAATAATATGCGTTTTTAAAATTGTCAACTTTATTGTAAAAAAGAAGGGTTTAAAATGAAGAAAATTATTGCCTTTTCACTTGTTATGGTTGTGTTTTTACTATTGCTTCCCCTGACCGTAATTGGACAACCTCAAAACGCTGTTGATCGAACCATAAATATAATTGATATAACACCCGTTAAAACCTTTAAAATTTTAAGGACTAACACAAATGAGGTGGAAGATATTCCTTATTTGGATTATATTTTCGGTGTAGTTGCCGCCGAAATGCCGGCACTTTACGAAGTTGAAGCCTTAAAGGCACAAGCCGTGGCCGCCCACACCTTTGCTTTACACCGCAAAGCCGCAAATGCCGAAAAGGATTACGATATAACCGACGATTTCACCCTTGACCAAGCCTTTATAACCGAAAACGAAGCACGTGAAAGATGGGGCGCAAATGCCGATGAATATGTTAAAAAAATTAAGGCGGCCGTTAATGACACACAAAACCTTGCCCTTACATACGACGGTGAAATTGCCCTTGCGGCTTACCACGCAATATCCTTTGGCAAAACTGAAGACTGTCAAAACGTTTGGGGCGGCAACCAACCATATCTTACATCGGTTTCAAGCATTGGCGATAAGCTGTCCCCTAATTTCATATCAACCAAAACCATTACTTTGGCCGAATTAAAAGCACTTTTTCCAAAGCTCAATTTAACCGATAATCCAAACGATTATTTCAAAAACATTAAAAAAACAGATGCGGGCACCGTAAAAACATTGACGGTTTGCGGCAATGAAATACGCGGTAGCGAAATAAGAAAAGCCCTTGATTTGCGTTCATCCTGCTTTGATATAACACAAAATGACGGCACCTTCACCTTTACGGTTTATGGCTACGGTCACGGGTTGGGTATGAGTCAAAACGGGGCTAACTATATGGCACAGCAGGGCGCCGATTTTAAGGAAATTTTATGCCATTATTACACAGGCTGTAAAATTGAAGAAATAACTTAAAGTAGCGTAAATTGGTTCTTTTTAAAAATCAGCAAGCCCTCATCTCGCATTTTGCAAAGCTCGTTTGACATTGCGCTTCTGTCAACCGATAAAAAATCAGCCATTTGCTGACGGTTAAATGGCACTGAAAAGCTTGAACTGTTTTGAAGCTTTGCCTGATTTGAAAGGTAACAAATAAGCTTTTCGCGGGTTGTACGCTTTGTAACACAGCCAAGCTTATTTACAAGGCTTCGGTTCTTTTCAGCAATTGCAAAAACAAGATTTTTTATAACCGATGAATGAAATGAGCAACCACATTGACAGGTTGTAAGAATTTTTTGCAAATTTAAAAAAATCACCGTGCTGTCACTTACGGCAACAACGTCATTTAAAATAGGTCCGCTGTTTTCGGATAAATATGCTTCACCGAACATATCCCCTGCATTTATTAAGCTTATAATGCTTCGGTTGCCCCAATAGTCATCACTTTGTATATGAAGCTGACCCTCAACCAAAATTGCAATGCTACTAACCGTGTCACCTTGAATATAAATATATTCGCCTTTTTTGTATTGACCTTTACTTGCGCCCATACAAGAAAGCAATGATAAAATTTCTTCACCGTCCACCCCTGCAAAAAGCGGTGATTTTTCTAAAATTTTAATATATTCCTTCATTTTTGCCCCATTTCGTTGTAAAAACAACCGATTTAATGTTATAATTGTATTATAATTAGAACATAAAATCAAGGAGGAAATAATAATGATTAGAAAAATTATTAAAATAGATGAAACAAAATGCAACGGCTGTGGGGCTTGTGCCGCCGCCTGCCACGAAGGTGCAATAAAAATGATAAACGGCAAAGCAAAGCTTGTAAGAGAAGATTACTGTGACGGACTTGGTGACTGCCTGCCCGCTTGCCCGACTGGCGCTATTACCTTTGAAGAACGTGAAGCCCCCGCTTATAACGAAGCCGCCGTGCTTGAAGCCAAGGCAAAAGCCGCAAAGCCCCTGCCCTGCGGTTGCCCGGGCACTAATTCAAAAGCTATTCACCGCGAAGCCGCACCTGTCGCAAATCAAGCAGTTAACAGCCAGCTTTCACAATGGCCGGTGCAAATTAGGCTTGTACCGATAAACGCGCCGTATTTTGATGGTGCAAACCTTTTAATTGCGGCCGACTGCACAGCTTATGCTTACGGTAATTTCCACAACGAATTTATCCGCAACCACATAACCCTTATAGGCTGTCCCAAGCTTGATGAGGGTGATTACACCGAAAAGCTTACCGCAATTATAAAAAACAACGACATTAAAAGTGTTACTGTTGTAAGAATGGAGGTCCCCTGCTGCGGCGGTATCGAAAACGCTGTTAAACACGCATTACAGCAAAGCGGAAAGTTTATTCCCTGGCGAGTTGTAATCATTTCAACCGATGGTAGAATATTAGATTAAAATATAAACAAGCCCATACACAAAACGCAATTTGTGTATGGGCTTGCAATTATTTATACCAGTTTTATAATTTTAAGATTTTCTCCAAACCATTTTGTTTACAACACCTGTATAGCTTTGAATAAGCTTTACAACCTTAGTTGAAACGTTTTCTTCAATATAATCGGGCACGGGTATGCCGTAATCACCGCATTCATTTGCAGTTACCGCAGTATCAACCGCCTGCAAAAGGCTCTTTTCATCAATACCTGCAAGCACAAAGCAAGCCTTATCAAGCGCTTCGGGGCGTTCGGTCGAGGTGCGGATGCACACTGCCGCAAAGGGAGAACCCACACTTGTAAAGAAGCTGCTTTCTTCGGGCAGGGTACCACTGTCAGACACAACTGCAAATGCATTCATCTGAAGACAGTTATAATCGTGGAAGCCAAGCGGCTCGTGCTGAATTACACGGCTATCAAGCTTGAAGCCGCTTTCCTGCAAGCGCTTTTTAGAACGCGGATGGCAGGAATAAAGTATAGGCATATCATATTTTTCGGCCATTTTGTTAATGGCATTAAAAAGTGAAAGGAAGTTCTTTTCAGTATCAATATTTTCTTCACGGTGAGCCGACAAAAGAATATATTTGCCTTTTTCAAGACCCAATTTTTTGTGAATGGTTGAAGCCTTAATGCTTTCAAGGTTTTCACGTAAAACTTCAGCCATGGGCGAGCCTGTTACGTAAACGCGTTCCTTAGGAAGACCGCATTCGTGAAGATATTTTCTTGCGTGTTCGCTGTAAGCAAGATTTACGTCACTTATGATATCAACAATTCTTCTGTTGGTTTCTTCGGGCAGACATTCATCCTTACATCTGTTACCTGCTTCCATATGGAAAATGGGTATGTGAAGACGTTTTGCCGCAATTGCAGAAAGGCAAGAATTTGTGTCACCCAGAATAAGCAGAGCGTCGGGCTTTATCTGATTCATAAGCTTGTATGAACAGTTTATGATATTACCGACAGTTTCGCCCAAATCGTCACCTACGGCATCCATATATACTTCGGGGTCATCAAGGCGAAGGTCCTTAAAAAAGACACCGTTAAGGTTATAGTCATAATTCTGACCCGTGTGCGCCAGAATGCAGTCAAAATATTTACGGCACTTATTAATTACCGCGGCAAGACGGATAATTTCAGGACGTGTACCCACAATTATAAGCAGCTTTAATTTGCCGTTGTCTTTAAACTTAATATCAGAATAATCGGTTTTGATATTCATTTTCAAAATTCCTTTCCTAATTAAACCTTTTCAAAAAACGTGTCAGGCTTATTGGGGTCAAAGCTTTCATTTGCCCACATAACAGTTACCAAATCTTCATTTTCACTTAAATTAATAATGTTGTGGGTATAACCCGGCAGCATATGCACTGCTTCAATCTTGTCACCGCTCACAAAAAATTCCAACACCTCGTCTGTGCCGATTTTGCGTTGCTGAATAAGCCCCCTACCCGAAACAACAATAAAAAATTCCCACTTGGTGTTGTGCCAGTGCTGACCCTTTGTGATGCCGGGGTTTGAAATATTCACCGAAAACTGACCGCATTTTTGGGTCTTTAAAAGCTCAGTAAAGCTGCCGCGGTCATCCACGTTCATTTTAAGCGGAAAGCTTACCTTTTCCTTTGGTAAATATGAAAGATAGGTTGAATAAAGCTTCTTTTCAAAGCTACCAAGCGGAATTTCAGGCATTAAAAGATTTTCGGGTTGTTCTTTGAAGGAATAAATAAGGTCAACTATTTCACCCAAGGTGATTTTATGTTCAACAGGGATTTTGCAAAAATCACCATCGCGGTTTTCACAACCCTTTAAGGCTGCAACAAGCTCGTCCACAACATCATCAATATAAACCAAGGTCATTAAAACACTGCGGTCGTTAACGGTTATAGGCAGGTCGTTAGCAACGTTATTACAGAAGGTTGCAACCGCGCTGTTATAGTTTGGTCTACACCATTTACCAAAAACGTTTGGCAAACGGTAGACCAGCACCCTAACGCCGCTTTCCTTACCGTACTGAAAGATAAGGTCCTCGCCAGCCTTTTTTGAAAGGCCGTAAGGATTTTCAAGCGCCGCCTGAATGGAAGATGAAATCATAACGGGGCAGGTGTTGTTATATTTTTTAAGATTTTCAAGCAAGGTGCTTGTAAAGCCAAAATTGCCCTGCATAAATTCATCATTATTCTGTGGGCGGTTAACCCCTGCAAGATGAAACACAAAATCACATTCACGGCAAAAGCCGTCTAAAAGCGACGGGTCGGTATCAATATCATATTCAAAAACCGTAATATTGCTGTCAATGTTATGGCTTTTGTCCTTACCGTCGGCAATATTTTTAAGTGTCGCACAAAGGTTTTTACCAACAAAGCCGTGCGCACCGGTTACAAGAATTTTCAAGATAGATTACTCCTCAAAATTAAAGTC
Organism: Clostridia bacterium; assembly: GCA_017622555.1. GTDB lineage: Bacteria > Bacillota > Clostridia > Oscillospirales > Acutalibacteraceae > UBA737. The sequence continues at coordinate 76,425 of JAGAQV010000022.1, read as the reverse complement.
AAGCCCTACGTAATTAAGGGAATTATGATAGTTGTTCACTGCATCGTTATTAACAGCTTTAAGGCGTTCTTGCTTGCGCTTTATATTTTCACGTCTAAAAATCGCGGCATCAATAATTCGCACAATCCAAAAAAGCGGTAAAAGAAGCTTCCATTTTTCCAAAAACGGATAACGCTTGCACATATAATTATACGGCGGGAAAATTTCATTCTTAAGCTTCTCGTTATGAATGTTGGATTTTTCACCCGTAGTTTTTGAAAGCTTAAGTGCTTCAGAAAGTGCATTTGCTTCTGCCGTACCGTAAACACCGCTTAAAAAAATAACGTTGGTTATAAATTCGGTTTTTTCACTGCTTTCGCCGTCGTTGAACCAATTTTGAAGTGTTTTTAGAATATTTTTATAAAAATCATAAAGTTGAAGCTTTTTAAGCTCGGTTTTTATGTATTTTTCATCGAGCTGTGGATTAGCATTTCTGTAAACCCAAAGGTCAACAAAATGTCGAAGACCTATGCCTGAATCACGGTAATGCTTTGCAAAATGAGTGAAAAGATAAATCATCTGGTCCTCATCAGTCATGGCATAACGTGTACCGTCGCATTTTTTGGCCAGTCGCCAGCCATCACCATAATAGGCATAATAATCCTTATTATAAGACGGAATAAGTCGTCTGTGAAGCTCAACACAAACAACCGACTCGTTCCAGACAAGCTCGTTATCACTTACCCTGCCCTCATCAAGCCCAAGTGACAGCATAAGCGGGCGGATTTTTTCATTGTAATCCTCAAAACGAATTAAAATGTCACCGTCACCCATTACGCGCATATCAGCTTTGGGATATATGTTTCTGAGCAAAAGCCCTTTTACCGGCATATAGTCAATTTTGTTTTCGTCAAAGGCGGTCATAATTTTACTAAGCACCCTTGTTTGCTGTTCACTTATTGACAGATATCGGCAGGTTATTGATAACATTTGAAGCATTATTGGGTTTGAGTTATCAAACCCGCACACCAAAGCGCCATAATAAATAAGTGAAACGACCCGATGTTTTTTCGCAACTTCAAATGCTTTTTCCAATTCAAAACCATCAGGTAAGGCCATCGGTTTACCGCTTAATGCACTGCGGATAAGACCGATAACCCCGCGCTGTGTTATAGTCATTATTACTTCTCTTCTTTCCAGGCAGCAATTTCGTTTTTAATATAATCAAGTGTCAAAAGCTTAGCCTTAACCTCTTCAACAGTCAAAAGTTCGGTATTATTTGAGTTGAATTCGGTTAAGTGATTGCGTTCAACATCACCGTTTTTAAAGTATTTATCATAATTAAGACCACGTGTATCTGCGGGAACACGGTAGAAGTTGCCAAGGTCAATGGCGTTTGCACATTCTTCATTAGTGAGAAGAGTTTCATACATTTTTTCGCCGTGACGAATGCCGATAACCTTAATTTCAGTATCACTTTCGAAAAGCTCGGTAACAGCCTTTGCAAGTGTTTCAATTGTGCATGCGGGCGCTTTCTGAACAAGAATATCACCGCTTACACCGTTTTCAAATGCAAACAAAACAAGGTCAACCGCCTCGTCAAGTGACATAATGAAGCGTGTCATTGAAGGTTCGGTAATGGTGATGGGGTTGCCTGCTTTAATCTGTTCAATCCAAAGCGGAATTACACTGCCGCGACTGCACATAACGTTGCCATAACGGGTGCAACAGATTTTGGTCTTTTCAGGACTTACGGTGCGTGATTTTGCAACGATAACCTTTTCCATCATAGCCTTACTTGTACCCATTGCGTTAACGGGGTAAGCCGCCTTATCGGTGGATAAGCAAACAATGTTTTTAACACCTGTTTCAATTGCGGCATTAAGTACGTTTTCAGTACCTAAAACGTTGGTCTTAACTGCTTCAATCGGGAAAAATTCACAGCTGGGAACCTGCTTTAAAGCAGCAGCATGGAAAATAAAGTCAACACCGTACATTGCGTTTTTAATCGACTGAATGTCGCGTACGTCAGCAATGTAGAACTTGATTTTTTCAGCAACCTCGGGCATTTTTGCCTGAAATTCGTGACGCATATCATCCTGCTTTTTCTCATCGCGGGAAACGATACGGATTTCACTAATATCGGTTGCCAAAAATTTGTTAAGTACAGCGTTACCAAAAGAACCGGTGCCACCTGTGATAAGTAATGTTTTGTTTTTAAAAAGTGACATTTTTATATCCTCTCGAAAAATTTTATCGTTTTATTATACTTAATATTCTGTTGAATAGTGAGCCCATATTACCCTTGCAGCTAATTGTAAAGGTGATAAGATTTATTACCACACATACCACCGCAACAATTACCGCCCATAAAGCCCAGGTTATATAACCGTCCGGTGATATTGGCAGCTTGCTGCTTATAAGAAAAATTGCGGCAATGTTGAATGCCATAACAAACCATTTTTTAAGTGTGTGTATAAAAGACATCTTTGTCACATATTTGGGAATAAAGAACAAAAGGTCTATTGCTCGATAAAGATTTGATGCCAGAAGTCCCAAAAGAATACCGATTACACCAAATTTAAAGGTTAGAGGAACACCGACAATTATAATAAGCACTGCCTGCGCAAGACTTCTATATCTCGTTTCCTTATAAAGCCCTGCCGACAACACCAGCATACCCTGTGGAGTTTTAATGTTGTAAAGCAGACCGTTAAGAACAAACAAAAAGCCAAACCACGCGTTCAGATAATTGGTATCTGTAACACCTGCAGTATAAATTTTGACAAACGGCAAAATCATAATAAATGCTATTGAATAAATTATGCAAATAAGCACGTAATATGCTGTTTCAAAATCGCTGTATGCTTTTTGAAGTGTCTTTTGCTCTCCCTTGGCAATAACCTCACCGAATGATGCCGAAAGCCCGCTTATAAAAATACTTAACAGCGAGTTAAGACCTGCGATTACCATATTATAAACCGTGTAGATACTTATAAGCTTTAAATCCCTCGTTACAACGGTAAGAATTACTACAGGTGAACCATTCTGCACCACACCGAGAAGCTGTTGGAACAGAGCATCCCACCGCTTTGAAAGCGCGTCATAGTTTGGCTTTTCGCTGTAATTAATTTTGGGATATTTCTTTTTACAATATATAACCAGAATAACCGTTCTTACCACGACTGCAAGCAATGCAATGCCTTTAACAAGTGCGATATCAAGCCTGAACATAGACATTACCGCAATGATTGCCGTATTTAAAACAACGTAAACGGTTGAAGAAACGGCTAAAATATAGGTTTTTTGGTCAGCCGTTAATAGCGCACGGTATTTTGCCAAAGTAAACAAATCAACCACACCTGCAAAGCCGCTGATAAACACAATTATCAGAACGTCAATGTGCCCCATGCCCTTGGGCATATCAATAAAGAACGGATAGGCCATTGCCAGAACGGCAATAAGACCCAAAAACAGGTAACCTGATTTGTAATAAAACTTTTTAGCGGCAGACACCACCGCGGAAATAGCGGTTATATCGTTATCGGCAAGTGGCTTATATAATGCGTATATAGTCGCCGCTGAAAGCCCCGCCTCTACCAAATTTAGATAACCTACAAACTGTGCAACCGAAGACACAAGACCATTAATTTCAGAGCCGTAAAAGGTAAGCATTACCCTGGGAGTTATAAAGCCTGAAATCAATAAAATTGCCTGATATAAAAAGGTCGCAGAAGAGTTTTTTAAAAAATTAGCAGTTCGCGAATTCTTTTTTTCATTATTCATTTATCTTTTTAACACTTTCTGCTTTAAACAATAAAGCATATAATAAAACCGATCTAGACGGTAAGCAGATAAAAAGCCTTTTTCAATAAACCTTTTCATTATTTTGCCGCGGCGTTTATTCGCATTACTTGGCATTTTAAGGTTATGCTGATATTTCTTAACGTTTTCCATATCGGCTTTTTCAATAATTGACGCTTCGGATAGTAATGGTAACATTTGCTTGGCCTTTGGGCTGTTAACAAGCACCACCGAAACACCACGAGCCGGATTGAACGTTTGACTGAAATTTTCAACACCCCAAAAGTCACCTATTGAAAAATCGCCGACGCGGGTTGTTTTGGCATAAGGACAAGTATAACAATAAGGTCTTAATGCCCAGTTGGAAGAAAAGACCCGCAAATATTCGTTGGTTATAACTTCCTTACCGTTTTCCAAAACAGATTTTTCACTTTTGTCACCATTCCAGCCAATGTTTTTATCAACATCGTAATACCTGAAATTAAAGTCACAAACCTTTGAATTATACTTTTTATTTACAAAGTCGAAAAATCCATCCAACACCTTTTGTGAGGGGACACCATGACAGATAAGGTCAATTGTCAGAAGATTATCGTAATCACGACCCAAATATTTATAAACACCTGCCACGTGACAAGCGGTGCCTGTAAACAGTACCTGTCTGCCCGCCTTTAAATCGGACCTTATTTGCGGTAATATACCAGCCATATCACCTTGAACATATTTAGAACCATGAAATTTTTGCGCTTGCTGGATAGTTTCGGCACGGTCATATACAACCTTCATTTTATCATCAAAGGCCGCACCGTACACCACGCCGCCGCTTTCAAGAACCGGCTTTGCAATTGCCCAGAACGCCCCGCCCGACTGACTTTTTTTAAGCGCCTCTTCATCCTTAAGCTGCAAAGCATAAACCTCAGGCTCGGGGTTAAGCTGCGGAAGAGAAATTGCAGGACAAACCTTTTCGCAAAGCCCGCAGTCGTTGCATTTTGCTTCATCAACAATGGGATATGCAAAACCCTCAGGGTCTTGCTTCATAACAATTGCTTTTTGGGGGCAAATATCTGCACAGGCATTACACGCACAGCATTTTTTATTGTCATAAACCGAAATCATTACGGCTTCGCCCTTTCTAAAACTGTTTTAATATAATTTATGGACATTTCTCGTTCGTGCTGTAATTTTTCCTGCACCGAAGAATAATCAATTTCCGGCATTTTAAGCATTTCAGCATCTGCATCAAAAACTGCGCGGTCAATAATACCAAGCATAGAAAGCATATCGGTTATACGTGAATTTCGCGCCGAATTTTTAAAGGTAATAAAATTCTTTGAAAAATTGACCGAAAAAGCTGTGCCGTGAAATGAATTAGTCACAATATAATCAGCATTGGCAATAAGCTCAACAAATTTTTTAGGGTCGCAACCCGCAAACGACTGTTTTTCGGCCGAATATATTTTTCTGCGATTAATGGTTACAACCGGCAAATTCTTTTCTTTTGAGAGTTTTTCAACAAACTCATTAAGCTTTTCATTTTGGAAAAGGGTGTAAGCAAAAATATAACCACCCTTGCCCGATTTGATATTTAAAACCTTTTCCCAAGTATTTGAATTAAGCAATAACGTAGGGTCTAAAACCGTTTCTACCGTCTTATCGGTCATACCCCGTAGCACACCGGCACCGGTTGCCTCACGCGAGGAAATAAAGTCGAACTTTTCAAGATAAGCAGTCAACTCCTGCTCTTCCTCTTCAGAAAAGCTATCACGACCGATGCTTGCGGCATAAGCCGCGCGCACCATATCTTCTTTTCCGAAATCCAGAAAATATGCAGGGTCAAAGCCCATTGTTATATCAGGGTTCCAGATCTGGTCACTGCCAGCAAAACAAACGTCATATTTTTTAAAACTTTCCCTCTCGGTTTCAAGCTTTTCAAAAGCCTTGCCACTATAATCAAAAAACTCATCGCCAAATTTTTTAAAGGCATTGTTTTTGCGGGTAATAAAAGGAAAATAATACACGTCGGATAAAACCGAACGTACCCCTTCGATAATGGAACGTTTAAATGTTCTGCCATATTTTGAAAAAACAAACGGTTTGTAAACGTCGGAAATCACTTTTGGAGTATAATTAATTATTTCAGCATTTGCACCAAGACCCTTAACAGTTTCCTGTGTAGCCAAAGCCTGCAAAGCCGCACCGTAATTAATTGCATTATGATAAGTTATGATGCCAACCTTCATCCAATGATACCTCTTATAAATGTAAATATATTTGTGAAAAGCATATCTAACAAATTGTTAAAATGCGTTTGTGAATAACCCCAGAAGTTTACAAATAAAACAAGCACACCTGCAGCTGTAAGACCGAAGATAAAAATACCCCGAGATTCTTTGGGAATTTTTTTAAGATAAATACTTATAAGCGGTAATACAAGCATAAACGAAAAGGCGGAAAACCTTGCAAAAACGTCATAAGAAGTTAAGCCGCCAAAGGTGAACAGCAAGACAGTTAACGAAAAATATAAATATCTTTCGGTTACCTTGTCGTCATCATTTCTTGTTTTTATAATGACTATAACTGCAATAAGGCAAATAATAGCAAAAAACATTCGCCATACGTAAAAAGGCCAAATAACCTTACTACCGTGCTCGCTGTAGTGACCTGCCAATTCAACCAGCTTGTCAATTACGACGTTACCGCCAAACAAACTGCCAAGCATGTCAACAATCATATTTTGGAAAACACTCCAAATAAGAACAAGCATTATTGGGATAGTTTTGTTTTTTGCCCTATATAAAACCTCACCTGCTAATCTAAGCGCAATAAGTATTACACCCGTGGTATGCAGGCCCGTAATTGCAAAATAAACTACCCAAGCGGTCTTTTTGTATTTTTCTTCCACAGACTCAAAATAAAATGCAATAAGAAAAAACGTGAAAGCAAGATACTGTCTTATACCGCTGCTGAAGCCAAGAAAATATATGCATGACAAAACAACAAACAACGTCAGAAAGGTTATGTTTATATCATTACTGCTGTCAAGCTTGAAAACAATATATAAACAGATAAAATAACCCACAAAGGTTGTAAACGCAGGTAATAACTGCGGTTCAGAAAAAAAGCTGAAAATTTTAATTAATACAAAATAAATCGGCAAACCTTCAAAAATCTTTGTTTCCGACGCCTCTTGCCAGGTCATTCCCGATTGTTGCACACGTTCCATATACAAAAAATGTCGGTTAAGGTCGGCATTTTCCCACGAAAATGGGGCATAATTATAGCCTATTGCCGCCAAACCCAAAGCAATTAAACCGCAGTATAACCAAATGTATTTTTTATGCTTTGAACACAACGCCGCGTTAACGGGAAGCATTGCAAGCGGTGCCAATAAAGTAAGTAAAGTCACAACAATTGTCATTTCATCAACCTTTTAACCTTTAAAAAAATCATATTAACCCTTACCATAAAATAAAGCAGCCAATAGGCATTATTCAGTACAGAAAAATGCACAAGATTACGCTTGAAATCAAGCTTGCCCGAGCTTTTCACAAATTTAAACCAAGGTTGCTTCTTAAACATAAAAAACGTTTCCTTGTATTGTTTTAAAGAAAAGCTGTGGTAAACCGCTTCAGAAAAAATGCTATTCCACACCTTACCCATTCCCTGACGAGTCTCTAACTTATCGTAAGCGCCGTAATCTGTTAAATATCTATCAATATCGCCAATATGTTCGGTTATCATTTCAGCATAACCCGGCATTTTTTTAGCTGTAGCCTGATTTGAATGCATAACATAATAATAAAGCTCTCTTGGGGTGGCATATATCTTTTTACATCTTCTGAAAACTTCTAAATTAAAGCTTCCGTCCTCGCCCCATTTAAGGGTTTCGGAAAAACGTATGTCGCCAACAACACTTCTTTTATGAATGCGGTTTACAAAATTCACCACACCCATATCAAGATATTTAAAATAATTATCTGCAACCTCCTGCGGGGTGATAAAAAAATCATCAGTAAAACCGGTTTTCGGGCAAGGCAAGGGCTTACCATCAGGCGTAACCATCTGATAAGAACTGACAGCCGATTCGGCCCCATGCTCAATACAAGGTTTTATAAGTGTTTCTAAAAAATCCTCACTTATATAATCGTCCGAATCAACAAAAGCTATATATTCACCCTTTGCCGCATCAATACCGGTATTTCTTGCGCGTGACACACCGCCGTTTTCTTTATTTATTAAAACAATGCGGTCATCCTTTGCAGCATAAGAACTTACAACATCAGCCGTATTATCTGCAGAGCCGTCGTTAACAATAATTATTTCAAGGTTTTTATAACTGTTGTTCTGAATACTTTCAATACATTTGCCAACAAATTTTGCGGTGTTATATGCAGGAACAATAACCGATATAAGCGGTGTTTTGTTATCCATAAATTCACTCCATAGTTAAATTCAAATAAATATCATAAAGCCTTTTAGTTATAACCTTTTCCGAAAAAGCGGTATTAACTCTTTCATAAGCTGCGGCGGCATATTTTTCACAAAGTACTTTATCATTAAGCACTGTTTGCAAAGCCGCAAGCGTTGCGGTGGGGTTTTCCGGTGGTATAACAACACCGCTGACGCCATCTTCAATAATTTCAGTATTGCCGCCAACGCTTGTTACAATAGGGCAACACTTTAAAATTGAAGCTTCTAAAATTGAAAGCGATAAATTTTCGTGATAGCTTGGAAAAAGAAAAATGTCGGCATTTTTATAAAAGGGACGCACGTCACTTTGCTGACCGAAAAAATAAACCTTGCCATTTTCAGCTTGTGCCTTTAAAATTTGCTTCATTTCTTCAAGATATTCCCCGTCGCCTACTACCCAATATTGCGTGTCATCGCGTCCGTCATTTAAAACGCAATGTGCAAATTCAGCCATACCCTTTTCTCTTGTCACCCTGCCAACAAAGCATATAACCGTTTTGCCGTTATGGTCAGGTAAATCAGCGTTCATGTCATCATACTGCAAAAAACTGTCGGGCACGAAATTGTGAAGGGCAGGCAAAAGCTTCTTCGCATTTTTTTGAATAATATCACGCTTTTCAGTCTTTTGACAAACGCAGTAAACCGCGCTTGATTTTTTTAGTGTATAGGGTTCAATAATCTTGCCAAACAAAAGCTTTTTCACTTTGCCGATGTCCTGCGCATCTATCTGTATACCGTGCACCGCCATTAGCGATTTCACCTTTGCTTTTTTAGCAGCTAAAAGACCGATAAACCCTTCGCCCTGCAAGCCGTGAATGTGCACAACGTCGGGCGAAAAAGCTTTTATCTCATTAACTATTCGCTTAAAGTCCTTTGGTCTTAAAGCAGAAAGTGCCTTTTGCTGATAGCATTCATTAAATTCAATTTCACTTAAATATTCGCTTTTAACGATATTTTCAAGATAAGTCAGCGGACCGCCCGCAACATCCTTATAAGTGTAATAATGCATTACCTTCATGCTATCACGCCCTTTCGTTTAAAGCTTTAAAATTTTATCCGCAATACTGCTTGCCAAAAGGTTGTTTTCGGCATAACTGCAAAATAATGAATATTTTTCACTGTTATCTGCAGTTAGAGCCGCTTCTAAAGTCTGACTTAAAGTCTCTTTAGATTTAATTTCATAAATAAAATCCGCATAAATTTTCGGCATACCGTCAAGCAAATAACACACAACAGGCTTACCGCTTTGAAGATATTCAATATTTTTTGACGGGAAGGAATATTTTGTATATTCACTGTCATTAGGTCGCGGGTTAACAAGCACCGAAGCATTGTTCATAATTTCTTTTGCAACGTCAGGTGCAACCTGACCCTTATAATCAATTCGTTTATCCTGCTTTGCCTTTTCTTTAACGTATTCCCTGCTGTCACCGTCACCGCAAAGCACAAGACGGTAATTATCACCCGAAAGCTTTGTAAAAGCGTCGGTCAAATCACGAAGACCAAAAGCATCATTCATCTTGCCCGCATAAGCAATTGTTTTAATTTCACTTGCATTTTGCAGCTTGTCCTTTGCGGGAGCTTCAGCGATAATACCCTCTGCCACAAAGCAAGGGCGGTCACCAACCGAAAGCATATCCTTCATTCCTTCGGTCAGAACAACAAACGAATCAACACACCTTATGCATTTGTTCATTCGTTTAATGTCAACCTTTTTAAGCAGGTCATAAATTTTGGTTTTATTGACATCAAGGTTCATATACTGCGGAAGGTCGGGCACGACAAAATTGATTTTGGCCCCAAAAAGCTTTTTGGCATATACCGCCGCATCCAAAAAAGGCTGATGCGCGCTGTAAACAACCACAAGGTCGTATTTTTTATCTTTTTTATAGCGTTTTTTTATTTCTTTTTTTACAGCATTTGCACGGGAAAAATTGCGCCATCCCCAGATATTATTAAAATTAACGTATTTATAATCCGTCTGCTCTTTTTCAAACCCCTTGAAAGTCATTTTTTTGTAACGGTTTGGATAAGAAGAAATAAACGGCGCCGAAATAACGTCAATATCGCAATTATTTTGCAAAAAACCGTTTATAAGCTTTTGCTGAAAAATGTTTGCTGAAAATTCAGCATAGCCCTTTGTATTTTCGATAATTTCAGCCTGGTTCACATCGGCAAAAACGCCGCCGATAAACAAAACTGACATATTAATTCCATCCTTATTTTAAAGTTAAAAATAGTTTCACACATTCAAAAGGTGAGCTAAAGAAAGATTTAAACGAATTAAGTAAAAACAAATTAAGCTTTTTCATTCGAAGATACGCAAATGCCAGCACAGCAAAATGGCGCATTTTAATGTATCTGACAGTTTTTGCATCCATTTTTTCAAAATGCTTTTTCTTAAATTCGTAAAGCTGATTTTCACCGTCAATTTTACCTTGTCCGCTTGAAAGCCCGTTATCACCCGTATGAATATACGCCTTAACGTCACAACGGTTAAGATAAGCAAATTTGCCATCGGCTTCAATTGCTTTTTTCATAAGATAAAATTCATCACCGACGTCTATCGCATCAAAGCCACCAATTTTTTCAAGATAATCACGCTTGAACATCATTGTGTCGGTGCCCGTGATATGATGCTTGAAATGATAACCCAAAAGGCTTTTAGAATCGGTCCCTTGAATGTATCCGCGTGTTCTGCGCTCAATAAGCTTATCTGAAGAATTGAACAGCTCTAAATCGGTAACCGAATAATCCGCACCGTTTTTAAGCATAAACTCAACCTGACTTGACACCTTTTGCGGCAAATAAATGTCATCATCATCCAAAAAGGTGACGTATTCGCCCTTAGCTGCGGCTATGCCCTTATTGCGAGTTTTAGCCGAACCTAAATTCTGGTCATTCACAATAAGATTAATGCTTATCGCACTGTTTTCAGCAGAACATTCTGCAACAATGCCCCCGACACGAGTATTAAACGCAGTGTCTGCATTGTCATCCACCAAAATTATTTCTAAATTTTCATAATCCTGTTTAAGCAAAGATAAAAGCGCATTTTTAAGACTTTCATCCCTGCGATATGTAGCAACAACCACACTTGCCAATGGTTTCATTTGTCAAACACTTGCCCTTTCTTTTTCTTGTTTTTCGATTTCGCCTGTGCCGCCTTCAACCACGCCGTCAGACCTTAGCACCGAAAAAATAGTACCAAAAAAGCACTTAACGTCAAAGCCAAAGCTTAGCCTTTCAACGTATTCACCATCAAGCCGCGCTTTTACGGGAATTTCAAGCTCGTCCCTACCATTTATCTGTGCCCAGCCCGTAAGACCTGGGCGCACGTCATTCGCGCCGTATTTGTCACGTTCGGCAATTAAGTCATCCTGATTCCAAAGCGCAGGGCGCGGACCGATAATGCTCATATCGCCCTTTAAAATGTTCCACATCTGTGGGAGCTCATCAAGGCTGGTTTTGCGCAAAAATGCCCCAACCTTGCTTATGTACTGTTCGGGATTTTCAAGCAAATGTGTCGGTATGTCGGGTGTGCTAACCTTCATACTACGGAATTTGTAAAGACTGAAATAAGTCTTGTGAATTCCAACACGTTTTTGCTTGAAAAATGCAGGGCCGGGGTCATCAATTTTAACTATAAGCGCTATCAAAAGCATCGGCAGTGCAAGAACACAAAGCCCCATAAAAGATAAAAATGCATCCAGGAATCTTTTAAAGAATTTTATATACATAAAATTCGCCTCGACTTCTTCAAAATAATAGGCGCAATTACCTATAATACTCCTTAATAATATCACACGCACACATTAAAGTCAATAGAGTTTAACTTATATATTATATATATTAAAAGAGACAAGCAGTACAAACCGCTTGCCCTTTTTGCAAAATTTTAACGCTGTTTTTTACGGTTTAAACACCGAATAAAATTCTTCTTTCGCTTCTTCGCTTAAATAACCGTATTTATCGCTGTCCTCTATAAGTGTGGTTGCATAGCTTAAAGTGAATTCACCACTTTTTACACAGTTGATAAAAGCATTAATAACACGTTTTTCTCTTTTGCTCATCTTAAACCTCCAATATAAGTGCCTGTAATTCGGCAAACTTGTTATCTATATACTTTTTAGTGTCGGCATTATACTTCGCCGTAATATAAACACCTTCGGTATCACTTAAAAGTCGAATATAAGGCGACGACAGTATCCCTTTTACGTTACCGTCGGCGTCGGGTATATATTCCGTCGGCTCAATATACGGTACATAGGCTGTCTGAACAGTGCCTTCTTCAAGCATCATTTCAGGACATTTTTCAAAAAATTCTGCAAGCCTTTCATCAGTCGGGTTATAAAACGAAATATAAATTATACCGTCCTCATTTGCGACTTCTGTAATCGTTGTCTTACAATATGATGTCTGCCCACTGTTATGCACGAAAGCAGCATTTCCGTTAAATTCCCCAACAGATGAACGCACCGAAACCAAAAGCCCGTTATTGTTCACACCTATAAAACCGTTTTCTTTCATAGAAAAAGTATATGCAACACCATATTTAAGGTTTTTAATTGGGTAATTCCAATAACCGCTTGAATTAAGTGAAGAGTCCTTTCTCCAATTATCCGCTATTAGCATTTCGGCAATGTTTAATTTGTTTTTACTGTCGCGAATAATCTTCACACCCGTCACGTCAACCCATTTTGTATAATCATCGGACGCACCCTTCTTTTGCACCTTCGGATAAACTGTAATTGAATTTTCAGAATAATCCGTTCCCGATGGCACACTTAAAACAGTAGATTTTTGAGTGCCGTTATAAAAAAAGTGTGTACATAGTGAAACCGCGTATACGACATTCGAATTGCCACCCCACAAATGTGAATCACCGAAGTTCTTATAGCACAAGCAAAAAATCGCATCAGCCGTTGCGGTACCGCTTATGGTTATCCCACCATCATCCAAAACTGTGAAAGTTATGCCGTTCATTGTTTTAGCTGCGCCGTCATAATACGGAAAAGGAATAAGGTTTTCACTTTCAACCAAAACTTCAACCTCGTGTTCAAATGGTGAAATATCGTTGGGTGCCACCACTCTACCGCTTGCTTCGGCGCGGATAACCGAAGCAGTACTATTTTGAAGATATTCGAGGCTTACTTCACCGATATCACCCTTTTCGCCTTGTATGCCCTGCTCACCCTGAGGTCCCATAGGACCAACAGGACCTTGAACACCCTGAATACCTTGTATTCCCTGTTCACCTTTATCACCCTTAGGGCCTTGGGGTCCTTGCGCTCCGGTATCGCCCTTATCTCCCTTAACCTTCAGGTCTTCAAGCTGTTCGGTAGTAAAGTCGGAATATACAAACGCTTCCCCTTTGTCACCTTTCTCTCCTCTATCTCCCTTGTCGCCTTTAAAAGCACCATTGTCTGCATCATCTCTCACCGACTGTGCAATCAGTTTTGTTTCAGTTGCTAAATTTACAAGTTGTTCATACTCGCTAAGCGTTGGCTCACTTGGTGCTTGCCCTTCGGCGTAACCGCTTTCAATAACCTTTATATTTGCGGTTTGTGTTGTAGCTCTGCTTTCACCCAAAGTGCCGAATACCGACACCTCAAAACCATTTTCCTTTAATACCTCGTGCGGAATATAGCATTCGTTTTCGCTAATACACAACGGGTTGCCTTGCTGTAAAATTACGCTGTAAATCGCATTATTATAGCCAAAAACAGCGGTTTTTACATATCCTTCCCAGCTTTTTGGAAACTCAAAAAACATTCTGTCAAAATTGATACCGTCTGCAATAGCGTGTCCTGCAAATTCTATTCCGCCGTCCTCCAAAATTTTAATATTTACCATTCAAAAGTCTCCTTAATTTTATTTACCGAATGTGCGCCCTCCCTTCAGCACATAAAAATTTCGGTATATAAACAAAAAGAAAAATCCAGTGGCATTTGTAAACTTAAGTATCGTTTTTGACAAAAATATTATATAACCAAGTAATAACACCTTAGAGTTAAAAAACAAAAACCGCCTATGTTTTCAAGGTCGTTTTTAAGATGCGTTCCGATGCAAAACCCAATATTCTCAAAAGGGCAATTCCCCGTATTCTCCATTTTTCCCTCATCTCTGCCTGTACCTTTCTCCTTCTCGCTCTATCCTTTTTTCTCTCATTATCCCAGAGTCAGGGCAGAGTGCTCTGGCAGTATGAGAATGCAATAGAGTATGCGAGATTTTCTCTTTTTCTCCTTCTTTTTCCTCGTTCTCGGTTGCCAGTGCACTAGCAATTCTCAATGCACTAACACCCTGAAAATGTTTGAAATAAGGGGAAATAAAAGGGATTTGAAATAAAAAAAATAGGTCGAAATAATAGATAGTACCCAGAGTAGTACGAAGTCTTATCTGGGTCAATCTGTTAATCTCACGAAGTGGAAAAAACAGAAAGACTGAGGTATAGCAAGGTAAAAAAGTCAAAAGAAAACGACCTCATGTAACACGTAACTGTGTGTTACACAAGGTCGTTTGTTTCTTATTTTTTCTTAGGGCAACTCAGGATATCATTTTTACCCTTTTGGAAGAAATTGAGGATGAGAGGGGTTACCCTGAAATATTATCTTTATTCAAATTCAATTGTTCCCACGGGTTTTGGGGTAATATCCATAAGCACACGGCTTATACCCTTAACCTCGCTAGTAATACGGGCGGTAATTTTGTGGAGAACATTATAAGGGATTTCTTCAATAGTGGCTGTCATAGCGTCGGTTGTATTAACCGCGCGAATAATTGCGCACCAACCGTCGAGACGTTTGCCGTCAATAACACCAACTGCGGTCATATCGGGAATGGCAATAAAGTACTGCCATACCTTTTCGGCCAAGCCGCAATTATCAAATTCTTCCCTTAAAATTGCGTCGGCTTCCCTTAAAGCGTGAAGTCTGTCACGGGTAATAGCGCCAAGGCATCTAACCCCTAGACCAGGGCCAGGGAATGGCTGGCGGTAAACCATAGCATGAGGAAGACCCAATGCTTCGCCAACTACACGAACCTCATCCTTATAAAGAAGCTTTACAGGTTCCACAAGCTCCATTTCCATATCTTCGGGAAGACCGCCAACATTGTGGTGAGCTTTAACACCGTGCGATTCCAAAATGTCGGGGTAAATTGTACCCTGTGCTAAGAACGAAATCCCCTCAAGCTTTGCGGCCTCTTCATCAAACACGTTGATAAATTCGCCACCAATAATCTTCCTTTTTCGTTCGGGGTCACTAACACCCTGTAACAAATCTAAGAAACGGTCAGTAGCATCAATATAAATCAGATTAGCATCAAGCGCTTTACCAAAAACCTCAATAACCTGTTCGCTTTCGCCCTTGCGCATAAGACCGTGGTTAACATGAACGCAAACAAGCTGTTTGCCAATTGCTTTTATAAGCAAAGCGGCAACAACTGATGAATCCACACCACCCGAAAGCGCCAAAAGCACCTTCTTGTCGCCAACCTGTGCACGAATTTCCTTTACCTGTTCATCAATAAAAGCGTTTGCAAGCTCGAAATTTGTTATTCTTTCCATATTTTCAGGACGGATATTACTTGACATAGGGGCACCTCTTTCACTTAGTTTGTATAGTTGTCAAAATATCCTTGAACCAAAACAACGGGGGTACCTTTATCACCTGAACCGCTGGTTAAGTCGCAAAGTGAACCGATAAGGTCGGTAAGCTGACGGGGTGTTGTACCCTGAGAAGCCATATTGCCAACCAAATTTTCCTGCTTTTCCTTAATACTTTTTGAAATTGCAGCCTTTAGTTCTTCACCTGACAAATCCTTAAAGTCATTATCAGCCAAATATTTAAGCTTTAATTCGTTTGGAGTACCTATAAGACCATCGGTAAATGCAGGAGAAACGCACGGGTCTGCAAGCTCCCAAATTTTGCCCTGAGGGTCTTTGAAGGCACCATCGCCGTAAACCATTACCTCAATGTGTTTACCGGTTTTTTCAAAAAGCTTTGCTTGGATTTCAAGAACTAAATCCTTACATTCGTTCGGGAAAAGCTTAATAGTGTCTTCGGTAGATTTATTAGAACCCAAAAGACCGAATTTTGCGTTATATCCGCTGCCATCAACCGATTTGTTTAAAATTTCATCAATGCCATAAACAATTTTAGCGCCGCCTTCCTTTAAAAGACGCTTTGTACGGGCACGGGTGTGAATATCACAAGCTAACACACAGTCGGTGTAATCAAGTATGGCCTTGGCCTGATTAGCAAAGATAATCTGGACCTCACAGTCACAGCTTTCGATAAGCTCTTTATAATAACCAACATAATCAACGCCTGTAAATCTGAGCGGATGCACGCCGAAAACTTCACGGTAACGTTCAAGTGATAAAACATCAGCGTAAGGATTAATGCCTGCAGCATCAATTTTATCCCAGTCAGCAAGCTCATTACCCACCTCATCCGAGGGATATGCCAGCATTAAAACAATTTTTTTAGCACCCTTAGCAATGCCCTTTAAGCAAATTGAAAAACGGTTACGTGACAAAATCGGGAAAATAACGCCAATTGTGTTGTCGCCGAATTTTTCCTTAACATCCTTTGCAATAGCATCAATAGAAGCATAGTTACCTTGAGCACGTGCAACTATAGATTCAGTCATAGCAACAACGTCACGGTCACGAAGCTCAAAGCCCTCACTATCAGCAGCTTCAATAACGCTTGTGGTTACAATTTCAGCCAAGTTGTCACCTTGGCGAATAATGGGGCAACGAATACCCCTGGATACTGTACCGACTTTTCTTTCCATTTAATTTTCACCTTGAATCAAAAAAATATTACAAGATATTTTAACACATATACATCACAAAATCTACATTTTTTTATTATTTTTTTAAACTTTTTTTACAAAAGAGTTACTTTAACTTGACAAAGCAAAAATTGTGTGGTACATTGTTGACAATAAGATAGAGGCGCGGTAGGTCAAAAGTAGCAGTTAATGCAAATTCCGGCAGGAAAATGTGACTGTGAAAGGGGTCGCCGCCGAAAGTTGTTGTCGGCAGGCAGCTTCTTGGTAATTCGGAATAATATCCGCTTTACTGTCGCATTTGCGGAGTGCTATCAAAATTATAACAATATCTCTATGTTTTGTTGTGTTTTTTGGTAGTCGAGCAATCGGCTATTTTTTTATTGTACTTTTTTAAGGAAGTGTTTAAAAATGAAAAAAACAGTTTTTACAGGTATGGCAACCGCCATTATCACCCCCATTACCGAAAACGGTATTGATTACGAGGCTTTCGGAAAGCTTATTGACTGGCAAATTGATGAGGGTATTGACGCTATTGTTGTTTGCGGTACCACAGGTGAGGCTTCAACCATGACCGACGACGAGCACCGCGATGCTATTGCCTTTGCCGTAAAGCATGCGAACAAGCGTGTTCCTATCATTGCGGGCGCAGGCTCGAACGACACGTTATACGCCCTTGACCTCACCCGTTGCGCTTGTGAGGCAGGCGCCGACGCCATTTTGGTTGTTACCCCTTATTACAATAAGGCAACACAAAATGGTCTTATAAAAATGTTTACCCAAATTGCCGATTATTCAACCGTTCCCGTTATTTTATATGACGTACCTTCCCGTACAGGCGTTGGTCTTGAGCCCGAAACCGTTGCTGTTTTGGCTGACCACCCCAACATTGTTGCCTTGAAGGCCGCCAGCGGTAATATTTCAAAAATTGTTGAAACCATTCACCTTTGCGGCGATAAAATTGACATTTATTCAGGTAATGACGACCAAATTATTCCTATTATGTCTGTTGGCGGCAAGGGCTGTATTTCAGTTCTTTCAAACCTTTTACCTAAAGAAAGCGCTTTAATGTGCAAAAAGTTCTTTGACGGTGATATTAAGGGCGCTGCCAAAATGCAGCTCGATTATATTCCCCTTATCAATGCCCTTTTCAGCGAAGTTAACCCCATTCCCGTAAAGGCCGCAATGGCTAAAATGGGCTGGTGTGAGGACTATTTAAGACTCCCCTTAACCCCTATGGAAGAAAATCACCGCAAGGTATTATTTGAAGAAATGAAAAAAGCAGGAATTAACATTTAATTATTAGGAGCATTTAAATGATTTGTGATAACATCACGGTAAACAAAAAGGGTCACCTGCAGTTTGCAGGGTTTGATACGGTGGATTTAGCCGCAAAATACGGCACACCGCTTTACCTTATGGATGAAAATAAAATCCGTCAGCATATTAACGAATATAAAACTGCATTTGCCAAATATTTTCCCTTAGGCTCAAACCCCGAATTTGCAAGTAAGTCCTTTTCATGTAAGCAAATTTACCGCATTATGCAAGATGAGGGTATGTGCATTGATGCCGTATCAATGGGTGAAATTCACACCGCAAAATCGGCTGGGTTTAATATGTCACATTGCTTTTTCCACGGCAACAATAAAACCGACTGTGATATTGCCTTCGCAATAGACAGTGGCGTTGGTTATTTTGTGATTGACAATTTTGAAGAAATTGAAGCCGTAAACCTTATCGCAAAAGAAAAAGGTATTGTTCAAAAGGCGTTACTTCGTATAACCCCCGGTATTGACACCCACACCCACCAAAAAATTTCAACAGGTAATGTTGATTCTAAATTTGGTTTTGCAATTGCAACAGGTATGGCTGACGAGGCAGTAGAAGCCGTTTTAAAATGCGAAAACATTACCCTTTGCGGCTTTCATTGTCATATTGGGTCACAAATTTTTGAATCTGACCCGTTCGTTATGGCAGCCGAATTAATGCTTGAATTTATCGCTCACATTCAAAACACTTTAGGCTACACAGCCGATATTTTAAATTTAGGCGGCGGTTTTGGGGTTAAATACTTATCGGAACAGCCCATCCTTAATTTAGATAAAAAAATCGGTGAAGTTGCGGCGGCTATTAACAAAAAATGCACCGAGCTTAATATAGCTGTTCCCAAAATTGCGATGGAGCCCGGACGTAGCATTGTAGCTGATGCAGGTATGACACTTTATACCGTTGGCTCAGTCAAAGAAATTAAGTGCTATAAAAATTACGTATCAATTGACGGCGGTATGCCCGACAACCCTCGTTTTGCGCTTTATGAATCGCCTTACACCGTAATGCTTGCATCCCGTGCAGATGATAAGGCTGACTTTAAAGCAACAATTGCAGGCAGGTGTTGTGAATCGGGCGACATTATTCAAAACGACGTTTTAATTCCAAAGCCAAACCGCAACGAAATTTTAGCCGTGCTGACAACCGGTGCCTATAACTATTCAATGGCTTCAAACTATAACCGCATCCCCCGCCCACCTGTTGTAATGCTATCAGACAAGGGCGATTATATAGCCGTTAAACGAGAAACCATAGAAGATATATGCTCACTTGATGTATAAACAAAAATCCCGTAACGCTTGTTACGGGATTTTTAATTTTATTTAATGTTTTGTTTTTCCAAAAATTCCTTACGGTTAAAGCCTTCGGTGGTCTTTTCTTTAATATCACCCGCTTTGGTAAGAGCAATTTTAGTAAGCATTGGTCCGATAAGCTCGTAAATAAGTACCGAGAACAAAATTATATTTCGCACCAAAACACCTTCGGCGCCCATTGTTTCGATAACAATTGCCGACATACCAATGGCAACACCTGCCTGTGGTAACAAGGTAATACCGAGATATTTTTGGATTTTTGACTCGCACTTAACAAGCTTGGCCGAGAAAAACGCGCCAATATATTTACCTGCCGAACGGCTGATGATATACACAGCACCAATAATAAGCACCCAGACATCAGCCAAAATATCAAGTCTTAGCTCTGCGCCGCTTAACACAAAGAACATTACAAACAACGGAGCTGTCCATTTATCTGCACGGTCCATAATATCGGCCGAAAAATCACACAAATTGCAAAATACCGTGCCAAGCATCATACAAACCAAAAGTGATGAGAAGCCAATATGAATTTCACCTAAATCAATTTTAAGCATTGAAATTGCAACGGTTAGCAAAACAAAGCTGATGGAAAGTGACATACGCTTTGAGCCTGAATGGAAAATCTTTTCACAAGCGGTAAAAATCCAACCCATAAATGCGCCGAGTAAAAGCGATAAAACCACTTCAATTAAAGGATTTACAACCATTGAAATTACGTTTGCTTTGCCGCTTTCAATGGCGCGGGCCACGCCAAAAGAAACTGAAAAAATTATTAAACCAACAGCGTCGTCCAAAGCAACTATAGGTAAAAGCAAGTCGGTAAGCTTACCCTTTGCTTTATACTGCCTTACAACCATTAAGGTTGCCGCAGGGGCTGTAGCAGAAGCAATTGCGCCTAAAATTATTGCATTTGAAACCGATAAAACGTTAGGCATTAAAAAGTGAAGACCAATAAGTGCAGCATCAACCAAAATAGTTGCGGCAACAGCCTGTAAAATACCTATAACAAAGGCCTGCTTGCCAATAGCCTTAAGATCACTAACGCGGAATTCATTACCAATTGCAAAGGCAATAAAGCCAAGCGCAACACTGCTTAACACTTCAAGTGCAACGTTCTTTTCACCGCCTGTAAGGCCAAAATCCTCTGGAGAAAATCCTATGTGTGAAAAGCCTATATTTAAAAATGAAAAATCAATGCCGCCCAAAAGGAAAGGGCCAACAATTAGACCCGCAATAAGATAAGCCGTAACTGCAGGCAATTTAAAAAGCTTAGTAATGCGTGACATTAAAAGACCCGCCACAATTGCTACTGAAAGAGTTACTAAAATTTGCATTAATAATACGCCTCTATCTAAAAAAACATTTTTAACTCATAGATTATATACCCGTGCGTACGAAATATCAATAGTAACTTGTAACAAAAAATAGTAAAAAAATAAAAGCCGCAATTGCGACTTTTATTTAAAACTTATTCAAATGTAACGTTTATACCCTTCTTGGCAATGCACACCCAAGAATTACCCTGATTAACTTTTATTTGATTACCGTTTGTATCGGTAAACTTAAATGAATCCGAAGCTTCGCCCTTGCTCCAAAGAATAGGCATATAGCTACCGTTTACACAGTACCAGCCCTTACCTGACTGAAGAGCAACCTTTCTGTGATAACCGTCGGGATAGTTTGTAATATCAGTAATAAGCACGAAAACGTTTTTAAAGCATTCGTTTTTGTTCGTATAATAATCCAGACGTTCGGTGTTTTTGAAATATCTTACGTATTTTTGATTTGCTGCATCATATTTAAATACAGAATTATAGCTGCCCGAGAACGGAACCGAAACCTTTGTAGCAACGCTTTCAAGTGTAAGGCTTTCATCTTCCTTTGTGAAATCTTGCCAGGTTCTGACAGCATCTAAATCCAAATCAAACTTGGTTTTCTTGCCAAACCAGTTCCAAAGCTTAGCACCGTCACCGTAAAGAGTGTGTTCAATGGCTAAACCGTTTTTAATGCGCTCACCCGCATTGTTTTCACCAAGTGTAAAGGCCTGTGTATCCTTAAGGTGAGGTGCACAGTATGTATTATCTTGACCGTGGTGAACATAAATTGCGCTGTGACCCATCGCCAAGTCAACATAAGGGTACCGTGCGGAACGAACTGTGCCGAATTTTTCAACCTTTGTTATATCCTGATAAACTGCCAAAAGACGAGTAATACCGCCCTCAACCTCGGTTTCATAAACAATATCGGCCTGAGAAAGACCTGTCTGCACCTTTTGTGCAATGTTAATATTATTAATCATAACCGCAACTGGACGACGGTATGTAACTTCCTCTTGTTCAATATCTTGAACACCTGTTAGGGGGTTAACATATTTTACGGGCGCAACCTCGTTATTTGACGCCGAATCACTACTAGCTTCCGAATTTGTGTCGGTAGTACCGCAAGCCGCCATACACAGTAAAAGCGCTATACATAAAAGCGCCGAAAATATTTTTTTAAACATAAATTAAACCTCCGCTGAATACACTATATATTGTATTATACAACACCTCATTTTCAATTGCAACCACAAAGCAAAAATTTTATTATGTAATTTTTGGGATAAGATAAATTCAAATTTATAGGGCCGAAGGCCCAAAAGAATAAAGAAGAAATAATAAATAATAAAAAATGTGTGCCTACGGCACGATATATAAATTTGTCGGCATAGCCGACACCGATTTTATTCTTTATTCTTTCTTATTTATTATTTAATCGCGTTAGCGATAAACTATGATTTTATCACAACAACCCTTAACAAAAAGCACCTCCGCAGAGGTGCTTTTTCTATTATTCTTCGGGCATCTCCCAGTTATGCCATACAGCCTGAACGTCATCATTTTCTTCAAGCATATCAATAAGCTTTTCCATTTTTACAACCATTTCACTGTCATCAATAGTGCTCATAGTTTGTGGAACGTAAGAAACCTCGGCCGATAAGAAATTATAGCCCTTTTCTTCAAGCGCATCACGAACTAAGCCTAAATCGTTAGGTGAAGTCGAAATTTCAAAAATTTCACCGTCAAATTCAAAGTCCTCTGCGCCGGCTTCTAAAGCATCCTCCATAACGGTATCTTCATTGAGCCCTTCGCCTTCAATTACAATAATACCCTTACGGTCAAACATAAACATAACCGAGCCTGACTGACCAAGGTTACCGCCGCATTTATCAAAATAATGGCGCATTTCACCTGCAGTACGGTTGCGGTTATCGGTAAGGGTTTCAACAACTACCGCAACACCGCAAGGACCGTAGCCCTCGTAAATAAGCTCTTCATAGTTTGCGTCATCGCCCTCACCTGCGGCTTTTTTAATAATTCTTTCAATATTTTCATTGGGCACGTTTGCAGCCTTTGCCTTTGCAATAGCATCCTTTAGCTTGCTGTTTTCAGCGGGGTTTGCACCGCCCTGTTTAACGATAACTGCAATTTCACGACCAATTTTAGTGAAAACCTTAGCCTTTGCGGCATCAGTTTTTTCCTTTTTACGTTTAATATTGCTCCATTTAGAATGTCCTGACATTATATATCATCCTTTCAACCTTATGATAATATCATAAATCCCTGTTTTGTTCAAGGGCTAAATCAATAATTTTTTCAATATCCGAAACGCTTGAAATTTCCCCACACATACGTCGAAGATTTGCGGCACCTTTGAGCCCCGTCATATACCAAGCGGTATGCTTTCGGGATTCTAAAATTGCATTGTGCGGGTCCTTATATTTAAGCATTAAATTTACCTGTTCAAGCAGTACATTAAAGCGTTTTTCAAGGGTTGGCGGCGTATAGCCTTCACCATTTAAAAAGGCATTAATTTCACTGAAAACAAAGGGATTTCCCTGTGCTGCACGGCCGACCATTAAATAGTCACAACCCGTGATTTTAAGCATATTTTCGGCTGATTTACCGTCAGTAATATCACCGTTTGCAACCACAGGAATTTTAACTGCATTTTTAACCGCTTTTATGGTGCTAAAATCAATACCCGGTGCATACATTTGCACCCTTGTTCTACCGTGAACGGTAAGCATTGAAGCGCCTGCATTCTCGCACCTTTTTGCCAATTCCACAGCGGTCAAATTGTCGCTGTCCCACCCTGTACGCATTTTAACTGTTACAGGAATATCCACCGCATTTACAACTGCTTTTACAATTTTTTCAGCTAAAACAGGGTCACGCATTAACGCACTTCCCCCACCGTTCCCCGCAACCTTAGGTGCGGGACAGCCCATGTTTATATCAATAAAATCAGGCTTGAAAGCCAATGCCTTTTGTGCGGCATCTGCCATGGTTTCGGGCTCACAGCCAAAAAGCTGTGAAGCGGTTGGACGTTCATTATCCGAACAAGCAAGAAGTCCAAATGACTTTTTATCGCCTAGCGACACACCCTTAGAGCTTGTAAGCTCACCAACCGTAAAGCCTGCACCGTATTTTACACATATTTCCCTCATTGCTCTGTCGGCAACACCCGCCATGGGAGCAAGGGCAGCAAATCCGTTAATTTCGATATTTTTTATCTTCATGAAACCGATTATACCTAAAAAGATAAAAAGTGTCAATTTTTTTATAAAAATATGGTGACATATTGGTTAAAAGGTGTTATAATCTAGTATATATATTATTTTAAAATGGGGTAATATGATGAAGTTACTTGCAATTGACGGTAACAGCTTAATAAACCGTGCTTTTTACGGCATAAAAATGCTGACCACTAAAAACGGTCAGTACACCAATGCTATATACGGTTTTATAAACATTTTACACCGTTTGGAAGAAATGGAAAAGCCTGACGGCGTAGTTGTTGCATTTGATCTTAAAGCACCAACCTTTCGCCACTTGAAATATGAAGCCTACAAGGCAGGCCGTAAAGGTATGCCCGAAGAACTTCGCCAGCAAATGCCCCTTTTAAAAGAATGGCTTGATTTGGCAGGCTATGTAAGGCTTGAATGTGAAGGTTTTGAAGCCGACGACATTTTGGGCACTATTGCCCGACTTTGTGAAGAAAGCGATAATGAGTGTGTAATTTCAACGGGTGACCGTGATTCTCTGCAGCTTATTTCCGACAAAACCCGCGTACTCCTTGCTACCACCAAAATGGGCAAGCCCGAGATTGTTAATTACACAGTTGACGAGCTTGATTTGAAATACGGCCTAACCCCTAATGAAATGATTGAGCTTAAAGCCTTAATGGGTGACAGTTCGGATAATATACCCGGTGTTGCAGGCGTTGGTGAAAAAACCGCAAGTGATCTTATTGAACGCTTCCACAGTATTGACTATATTTACGAAAATCTTGACGAGCTTGACATAAAAGAAGGCATTAAAAACAAGCTTTTAGCCGATAAAGAAAATGCCTTTTTAAGCCGTGAGCTTGGTACAATTTGTAAGACGGCCCCCATAAGTGCTAACCTTGACAGTTATAAATATAAACAGCAAAATACCCAAAGCCTTGCCCATTTTATGACAGGACTTGAGCTGTTTAAAATTATGGAAAAAATGGGTCTTCATGCTGACAGCACACCCATGCCCGAGAAAAACACCACCGTTAAAAAGCTTTCAGTTTGCGCGCTACCTTTAGTAAGCGACACCGCCACCCTTTACTGTGAAAACGGTGAATGGGCGGTTATAAGTGACGGCAACGCCTTTAAATGTGATGAAGAGTATATTGCCGATATTTTAAAAGATTCCACCATTAAAAAACGTGTTTACGATTATAAAAACCTATACAAAAAATTCAAAAACACCGAAAGCGTTGTTTTTGATGCCTTACTTGCGGCATATATTTGTAACCCCTCAGCCTCGAGCTATGACACCGACCGTCTTTTTCAGGAATACGGCGCAACGTTGCCCGAATTTGATGGTGATGCCGAGCAAATAATAAAAAATGCGGCTTTATTTGATGACTGCTGTGACCTTTTGCAAAACGAGCTTGACCGAAGCGGTCAAACCGAATTGTTTGAAACCATTGAAATGCCCCTTGCAAAAGTTCTTGGCGATATGGAGCTTGTTGGCTTTTCGGTTGACGTTGATGGACTTAAAGCAATGTCAAACGAACTGGCTGACCGAATTGACGTTATTGAAAAAGAAATTTACGGTTTAGTAGGTTACGAATTTAACCTTAATTCGCCAAAGCAATTGGGCGTTGCCCTTTTTGAAGAATTGGGACTTCCCGCAAAAAAGAAAACTAAAAGCGGCTACAGCACTAACGCTGAAGTACTTGAGGATTTAAAACACCTACACCCTGCGGTTTCACTTTTGCTTGAATATCGCACCCTTGCAAAATTAAAATCAACCTACACCGACGGGCTTCAGGAATGTGTACAAGCGGACGGCAAAATCCACACCACCTTTAACCAAACCGAAACCCGAACAGGTCGTATAAGCTCGCTTGAGCCCAATTTACAAAATATTCCCGTTCGCACAAACGAGGGTAAAAGACTTCGTGAATTTTTTGTTGCAGGTAAAAACAAGGTTTTAGTTGATGCCGACTATTCACAAATTGAACTTAGGGTACTTGCAAGCATGTCGGGCGACGAAAATATGATAAACGCTTTTACGAGTGGCGCTGATATTCACACCGCTACCGCAGCGCAGGTTTTCGGACTACCTATAGAAATGGTTACCCCCGTGCTCAGAAGTCGTGCAAAGGCAGTTAATTTTGGCATTGTTTACGGCATTGGCGCTTTTTCACTTGCTAAAGACATTGGTGTTACCCGCAAGGAAGCCGACGATTATATTAAATCATACCTTGCCACCTACCCAAAGGTCGCCGCTTATATGGAAAACACCATAAATGATGCGAAGCAAAACGGTTATGTAACCACCCTTTTCGGCAGGAAACGTTATTTGCCCGAGCTTCAAAACAGCAACGGTATGATTCGTGCCTTTGGCGAACGTGTTGCGCGCAATGCCCCAATTCAAGGCACTGCGGCTGATGTTATTAAGCTTGCAATGGTTAAGGTATTTAACCGTTTGGAAAAGGAAGTGCCCACCGCAAAGCTTATTTTGCAGGTGCACGACGAATTAATTGTTGAATGCTTAAAAGAAGATGCCCAAAGGGTTTGTGACATTTTAAAGTATGAAATGGAAAATGCCGCAAATATGGCAGTTACCTTAACCGCCGATGCCGCATACGGTGAAAACTGGCTTAGGAGCAAAATTTAATGAGGGTTTTATTTGTTTGCACAGGTAATACCTGCCGAAGCCCTATGGCTGAGGGATATATGAAATCAATGGGCTTTGACTGCGAAAGCCGTGGTCTTGCGGCTGACGGTAGCCCCGTTAGTGAAAATTCCGCCGCCGTTATGCAAGAAATGGGTATTGATATTTCAAAGCATATTTCAAAGCAATTAACGGCTGAAGATGTTAAAAATTTTGACACAATAATTTGTATGTCAAAAAGTCATTGTAATTATCTGAAATCCTTGGGTATGGAGTGTGAGGTTTTGGGCGACGGTACAAGCGACCCATATGGCTGTGATATAACCACTTACCGCAATTGCAGGGATGAAATTGTCGACGCTCTTAATAACCGCTTTGGCAAGGTTACCGTTATGGATAACAGCCACCTTGATGGTGTGGTTAATATTGAAAACGTCTGCTTTTCTCACCCTTGGACTAAGGACGGTATAATTGAAGCCCAGCAAAACCGCACCCACTTTTTTGTGTTTGAAAAAGATGGCTGTGTTATGGGTTACGTTGGAATTACAGTGGTTTTGGATGAAGGTTATATCACCAATATAGCCACCCTTCCTGAATATCGCAATAAAAGTGTCGCCTCGGCGCTGTTAACTAAACTAAATGATTTTGCAAAATTGCAAGGACTTTGCTTTATTTCACTTGAAGTAAGGCAGTCAAACCAAACCGCAATTTCACTTTATGAAAGGTTTGGTTATAAAACCGAAGGGGTACGCAAAAACTTTTACGACGCACCTCGCGAAGATGCCCTTATTATGACAAAAAGGTTTTGATATTTTGAAAATTTTAGCAATTGAAAGCTCGTGCGATGAAACCTCTGTTGCAATCGTTGAGGACCGCACCGTTCTTTCAAACATTGTTTCAACCCAAATTGAAGAACATAAAATATACGGCGGTGTCGTGCCTGAAATTGCATCCCGCCGACATACCGAAGCAATATCAGCTGTGTGTGATGAGGCTTTAAAGGGAGCAGGACTCACCTATAGCGATATCGAGGCAGTTGCAGTTACCTTTGCACCTGGGCTTATCGGTGCCCTGCTTGTTGGTGTTAACTTTGCAAAGGGTCTCGCATTATCTTTAGGTGTGCCGCTTATACCCGTTCACCATCTACGCTCACATATTGCGGCAAATTATCTTGCCCACCCCGACCTTAAACCCCCGTTTTTGTGTCTTTTGGTTTCGGGTGGCAACACAGTAATTGCCAAGGTTGAAAGCTATACAAAATTTGAGATTATCGGTCAAACCCGTGACGACGCCGCAGGCGAATGCTTTGACAAGGTTGCGCGCCAAATGGGGCTTTCCTACCCAGGCGGTGTAACCCTTGATAAAATTGCAACCGAGCCAGACCACCAAAAATATCCACTTCCCCACCCAAAGGTTACGGGCGGCGAATTTGACTTCAGCTTTTCAGGTCTTAAAACTGCGGTTATAAACTTAGTTCACAATTCAAATCAAAAAGGCGTTGAAATTGACGTGCCCGTGCTTTGTGCCACTGTCAGACAACGTGTTTGTGATTTGCTTATAAAAAACACAATAGCGGCGGCCGAAAAAACCGGCTATACAAAAATCGCCGTTGCGGGTGGAGTTTCAGCTAACAGCGAGCTTCGCCGAAGATTAGATGAGGAGTGTAAACGAAAAGGATATTCGCTTTACTACCCACCGCTTAAATACTGCGGTGACAATGCGGCAATGGTAGGCGCACAGGCCATTTACGAATATCTTGACGGCAACATTGGGGACACATCCCTTAATGCAACCGCAACATTACCAATTGATTACAGGTGATAAAAATGGAAAACAAAAAATTACTGCTCATTGTAAACCCATGCTCAGGCCGAGCTAAAATGTATACCGAGCTTTTGAAGGTTGTTGAGGTTTTTTCATATGCCGATTATCTCGTTTCGGTTTACCCGACAAAAGCCAAGGGCGATGCCACACAATATGTTGAAAAGCTTCAACATGAGGATTTTGACCTTATCGTTGTTTGCGGCGGTGATGGCACTTTAAACGAAGTAATTGAAGGTATAATGAATTCCAAAAACGAAATACCTCTCGGATACATTCCATCAGGCACATTAAACGAATGGTCAAGCGGTCTTAACATTTCACGCAATATTGAAACTGCCGCAAAGGATATTATAAACGGCAAAAAAATCAAGCTTGATATTGGCCGCTTTAACAATAAATATTTTTCTTATACCGCATCCTTCGGTGCATTTACAAGTGCTTCCTATTCTGCACCGCAGGAGGTCAAAAATGTTTTAGGTCAAAGCGCATACTTTTTTGAAGGTATTAAAAGCCTTGGCACAATTAAGCCAATTCATATGAAAATAACTAGCGATGACGTTACTGTTGAGGGTGACTTTCTGTTCGGCGCAATTTCAAATTCGCTGTCGGTTGGCGGTATTGTTAAATATGATAAAACTCCCGTTGGCCTTAACGACGGCATTTTCGAAGTTATACTTATTCGCAACCCCGACAATATTGTAAAGCTTCAGCCCTTAGTTGATGGTATTTTAAAGCACGAATTCGACCGTGAGGGTATGGAATTTTTCCGTACAAATAAGCTTGTTATTGAAGCCGATGAAGAGGTTTCGTGGACACTTGACGGCGAATATGCCAAGGGTGACGGTCCCGTTACTATTGAAAATATCCACGGCGCTATTACATTTATAGTGCCCGAAATTTAAAGATTGGAGATAATTATGTTTACTACAGATATAGGCGTTGACCTTGGCACTGCCAACACACTTGTTTGCCACAAGGGTAAGGGAATTATTATGCGTGAACCTTCAGTTGTGGCTTACGACATAAGAAACGATGCTGTAAGAGCTGTCGGTCAGGAAGCAAAGGATATGATTGGCCGTACCCCAGGCTCTATTGTAGCAGTACGTCCCCTTAAAAACGGTGTTATTGCTAACTTTGACGTTACGGCTGCAATGCTTAAACGGTTTGTTAAAATTGCGCTTAAGGGCTCGTTCTTTAACCGTGTCAGAATGGTTATATGCGTACCGTCAGGTGTAACCGAGGTTGAAAGCCGTGCGGTTTACGATGCCGCAAAGCAGGCAGGTGCAACTGAGGTTGACCTGGTAGAAGAACCAATGGCGGCGGCAGTTGGCGCAGGTCTTCCCGTATGGGAAGCCACAGGAAATATGGTTGTTGATATTGGCGGCGGTACAAGTGAAGTTGCCGTTATATCACTTGGCGACATTGTTACTGCACAGTCTATCCGTGTAGCAGGTGACGATTTGGATGAATCTATCATCACTTATATCCGTAAAAAGCACAACCTTTTAATTGGCGAACGTACTGCCGAACAAATTAAAATTGAAATTGGCTCGGCAAAGCCTTACGAAAACGAAACCAGCATTGAAATAAAGGGTAGAAACCAAGTTGACGGTCTTCCTAAAAACGTTATTATTTCGTCGGAAGAGGTGCGCGAAGCCATGTCCGACACAATTACGCAAATTATTGATGTTATTCGTTCTACATTAGAAAAGACTCCACCTGAGCTTTCGGCAGATATTATTGACCGTGGCATTACACTTACGGGCGGCGGCGCATTACTTCGTGGCTTAGCTGAGCTTATTGCCGAAGAAACAGGTATGCCCGTAACAGTTGCTGCAAACCCCATTGACTGCGTGGTTATGGGTACCGCCAAGCGCCTTGAAGGCAGCGGCGGCTTTGAAAATTATGTTTTCCGCCGCGGAAAACATTTTAGATAATTATTCGGAGGTAAAACCATGCGATTCTTCTTTCGCAGTAAGCAATTTAAGGTCATTTTATCAATCCTTATTGCTTTAATTGCGGTTTCGGTTATATTTTCAATAATCGGAAGTCACATATCTCCTCAAGCAAATATCATCGGCACAATTACTGCCCCATTTCGTTCTGCTGTTAACGGTATTTACAGCGGTATTGAGGATTTTGTGTCGGCTTACCGTGACGGCAACAAGCTTATGCTGGAAAACGCCGAGCTTGAGGCTGAGCTTAACGATTTACGTGAACAGCTTGCCGATTATCATCAAACTCAGGCTGAAAATGAATTTTATAAGAAATATTTAAAAATTGCTGAAAATAACCCTGATTTTAAATTTACCGCCGCAACTCTTATTTCCCGCGATAATGACGACCCATACCAAAGCTTTGTTATAAACAAAGGGTCTCTTAACGGAGTTTCAGCCTATGACCCTGTTATTACTGATGCCGGTCTTGTGGGCTTTATTTCACAGGTAGGGCTCACCACTTCAAAGGTTACAACGGTTTTAAGTCCCGAATTATCACTAGGTGCACTTGATAACCGCACTAATGATTCGGGCGTTATTTCAGGGGACCTTGAAATTGCCAAATCGGGTAAAACCAAGTTTTATAACCTTGCACGGTCTTGTAACGTTGCCATAGGCGATTATGTTATAACCTCGGGCGAGGGTATTTTCCCTAAAGGATTGCTTATTGGCAAAATCGAAGCCATAGGTAACGACAAATATAACACCTCTATTTATGCTACTGTTACCCCCTTTGCCGATATTAGCGAACTTCGTCAGGTTATGATAATTACCGAATTTGACGGTCAGGGTAATGTTTTAGACGGGGTTGGTGACTAATATGCCCAAAAACCTTAAAAAAGTCTTAATTGCCACCTTTAATGTAATAATTTTTTTCTTAATTTCATTACTGCATTATTCTGATTTTTTAGATATTAAAATATTTGGTGTAGGTACAACCCTTTTAATTCCCCTTTTGGTTGCCTTTTCACTTTGGCATTCACCTTTAGCTTCAGCTATAGCGGGCGTTCTTTCGGGAATGATTATGGATTCTTCAGCACACGGGAGCTATTGCTTTAATGCAATTGTGCTTTTGCTTTTAGGCACATTCGTATCGGTCGCATCGAGCACACTTTTTAACAAAAACTTACCATCGGCAATTGTTATTTCACTTATATGCTCAGTAGTTTATTATGTATCGCAATGGGCAATTTTTCACACTTTTTCCGAGGGTGTAAACAACGGTCTCGCATTTTTACTTCAAATTTCGTTACCGTCGGCTGTTTTAACAGCATTATTTATATTCCCGTTTTACTATCTTTACAAATACATTGAAAAACTTAAACTTAAGATATAACAGAAAGGACATTTCATCTTGCCTTTTAAGAAAAAAAGCCAAATTGAAATTAATGTATTATCCCTTTTACTTATAGCTGTAATTGTTTTGTTTTCCGCAAGGGTATATTTTTTGCAGGTTACCGCGGCAGGCGAATTTCAAAAAAGCTTACCCTACGGTGCGGCGAGCTCGCACAAGGCGGTAATAACCGCACCCCGTGGCGAAATTCTTGACTGCTTTGGCAGGCAAATTGCCGTTAACCGTGATGGTTACAACATAATTTTTAACAAAGCTTACGTAAAGGATAATTTAAACACAATAATATTAACGCTTATAAACCTCGCTAACGAGTACGAGGCTGAGTGGACAGACAAGCTCCCCATTACCAACACCTCTCCATATAGCTTTATTGAGGGAGAGAAAACCGACAAGCTTTTAAAAACGCTTGATTTGGCAAACTATGCCACGGCGCAAAACTGCTTTGATGAAATGGTAAAAAGGTATAAGCTTGAGGACTTTTCCAAAAACGACCAACGCAAAATTATGGGTGTTAGGTACAGTATGGAAATTTTGGATTTTTCTATTTCCTACCCATTCACCTTTGCGGAGGATATCCCCACCGAATTTATGCGTCGTGTTACGGAGTCGGCCTTTATGCTCAGCGGTGTAACAATTGACGTTGTTCCCTTCCGTGAATATTCTGACACCACCTTAGCCGTAAACCTTATAGGTTCGGTAGGTCCCATTTTTGAAGAAGACTGGGAATACTACAAGGAGCGTGGATATTCCTATAACGACAAGGTTGGCAAAAGCGGTATTGAAAAATGGGGTGAAGAATATCTTCGTGGTATTGACGGTGAAATCACCTACTATTTAGATGCAAAAGGCAATATTATAAAAAGTGAAATCACCAAAGAACCCATTGCCGGTAAAACCATTATGCTTTCCCTTGATAAGCATATTCAGCGTTTGGCACAGGATTCTTTGGAAACAAAGGTCAAAGAGCTTCGTTCAAAAGGTAGCAGCTGTAAAGCCGCCACCGCAGTTGCAATTGACGTTACAACCGGCAAGGTAATGGCGGCCGCCAATTACCCCACTTACGATTCTGCCACAATGAATAAGGACTATAACCAGTTGGCAGCCGACCCGTCAAAGCCGCTTATGGACCGTGCATTTCAGGGTGTATATCCTATAGGCTCAACTATAAAGCCGGGTGTTGCAGTTGCCGCACTTGAGCTTAATAAATACAATAACGGCGAAGTTATTCGGTGTGTTCAAACCTATGACTATTTTGCCGACTATAAACCAAAGTGTTTGCATTACCACGGCAATATTAACCTTAAAACAGCTATTTCAAAAAGCTGTAACTACTTCTTTTTCGAGCTTGGTAAGCGCATTGGTGCCACATCTCTTACCGATTACTTCAAGCAATTCGGCTTAGGTGTAAAAACAGGCGTTGAGGTTAACGACAGCGCAGGCCTTTTAATTCAGCCCGATTCTGACCGTGTGGGCGGTACAACGTTGCAAATTTCTATAGGACAAATGAACGCCTTTACACCGCTTCAGCTTGCAAACTATACCGCCACCCTTGCAAACGGCGGCACACATTATAAGGCAAGTCTTATAAACCAAATTGTTAGCTATGATATGTCGGCAACAGTTAAAACCGTTGCACCCGAAGTTAAAAACCAAATAAACATTAGCCAAAATACACTTAAAGCCGTTAAGGACGGTATGCTTTCGGTTACTGAAGAGGGTACCGGTCGTTTGGCTTTAAGCGACTATCCTATTAAGGTTGGTGGCAAAACCGGTACTTCACAGGTAAACGGCGCCGAGGACCATGGTATATTTATTGCTTACGCCCCGTTTGATAACCCGCAAATAGCAATTGCAGTAATACTTGAAAACGGCGGTCACGGTTATACTGCAGGTTCGGTTGTACGTGATATTCTTGACGCTCACTTCTTCTCAAAAGAAAGCGCCGATGAATATGATTTACCCTTTACCGTTTTGGATTAACTTGATTGACAAAAAATTACTGTTATGTTAAAATATTACCTAACTGTGAGGTGACAAAATGGGCAAGATTTTTGCAATAACCTCAGGCAAGGGCGGTGTTGGAAAATCCACCGTTTCGGCAGGACTTTCACTAGCCCTTTCTTCACTTGGTTATAAGGTTTTGCTTGTTGATATGGACGAGGGGCTAAGATGTCTTGATTTAATGCTTGGCATTGATAATCAGGTTGTTTTAGACCTTTCGGATATTTTGCAGGGACGTGAAATCAGCGATGCGGTTTACAAAGTACAGGAAAATCTATACCTTGTACCCGCACCCCAAAAGCTTGGCATGATTGATGCTTTTTCACTTGCCAATTTTGCAAATGAGGTTAAAGCTTTATATGATGTTGTGATATTTGACTTTCCCGCAGGTATTGACTTTTCGCTTTATACCTCGATCCCGAAAGACGCTTTGTTTTTAACCGTTGCCTTTCCCGATGCGGTAACCGTTCGTGATGCGGCAATAGTAAGCGGCCTTTTAGCCGAAAAGGGATGCGAATCACGGCTTATTATTAACCGATTTGATTATAAAATTTCAAAACGTAAGGTTTATAAAAACATTGATGATATTATTGATGAAGCACAGCTTCAGCTTATAGGCATTGTGCCCCAAAGCAGTGAGCTTCAACTACTTTCCTTGGGACAACCGCTTAAGAAAAACGGTAAACCAATGAAGGCACTAATCAGAATTTCTAAACGACTTATGGGACAACAAATACTGTTGCCTAAGATAAATAAAATATGAGAGGAAAATGAAAAATGACAATAGCACTTATCGCACACGACGCAAAAAAAGAACTTATGGTACAGTTTTGCATTGCTTACTGTGGCATTTTAAGCCGTTATAATCTTGTTGCAACAGGCGGAACAGGTAAAATTGTTACCGATGCAACAGGCCTCGAAATTACCTCGTTTTTAAGCGGCTCACAGGGTGGTTCACAGCAAATTGCTTCACGTATCGGTTGCGACGAAATTGACCTTTTGCTCTTATTTCGTGATCCTCTCAACCCCAAGCCTAACGAACCTGACGAACGTGCTTTATTGCGCCTTTGTGACGTTCATAACATTCCCGTTGCCACCAACATTGCCACCGCTGAAATGCTTATTCACGGTTTAGAGCGTGGCGACCTTGACTGGCGTGACATTGTGAAAGCTAATCACTAATTGGAGTTATAAGTTATTATGAGTGAAATTAACCGTGCCATTAAAGGCACTAATGATATTTTGCCCGCTGACAGCTATAAATGGCAGTTTGTTGAAGGCAAAATGCTTGAAACCGCCCGTATGTTCGGTTTTGAAGAAATTCGTGTTCCTGTTTTCGAGCATACCGAAGTGTTTCAGCGCAGTGTGGGTGATACAACCGACGTTGTTCAAAAAGAAATGTATACCTTTGACGATAAGGGTGGTCGTTCTATAACTCTTCGTCCCGAGCTTACCGCAGGTGTTGTCCGTGCGGCTATTGAAAAGGGCTTGGTACAGGGCGCACTTCCGCTAAAAGTTTGTTATATCGGCGGTTGCTACCGTTACGAAAAGCCACAAGCAGGGCGACTTCGTGAATTCCACCAGTTTGGTGTGGAATGCTTTGGCGCCGCCTCTCCCAATGCCGATGCTGAAGTTATTATGCTCGCCAAACAGGTGCTTGACAGCGTTGGTATTGAAAAAATATCGCTTGAAATTAATTCAATAGGCTGTCCCGAATGCCGCAAAAACTTCCAAGCAGCATTAAAGCAATATTTCAGCGATAATATTGAAACTCTTTGCGCCACCTGTAAGGATAGGCTTGACCGAAACCCCATGCGCATTTTGGACTGTAAGTCCCCCGTATGCTCGGATTTAGCGAAAAACGCACCCGTTGTTTTAGATTACCTTTGTGACGACTGTAGGGCGCACTTTGAGGGTGTTAAAAAGCATCTTGATGCCGCCGGGATTAAATATACCGTTAATCCACACATTGTGCGTGGTCTTGACTATTACACCCGCACCGTGTTTGAATTTGTTTCAGGCGATATTGGCGCTCAAAGCACAGTTTGCGGTGGCGGTAGGTATGACGGCCTTGTAAACCAAATGGGTGGTCCAAATGTTGCAGCCCTTGGCTTTGGTATGGGCATTGAAAGGCTTATGCTTGTTTTAGATGCTCAAAATACCGAACTTCCAAAGGTCAACACCTGTGACCTTTATATTGCAACTATGGGCCAAGCTGCCGCCCTTAAAGCAAGCGAGCTTTGCTGTGCTTTAAGAAACGACGGCTTTAAGGTTCAAACCGATATTACAGCCCGTGGTTTAAAGGCACAAATGAAATTTGCTGACAAAATTGGCGCAACCTTTACAATGGTTTTGGGCGATAGCGAATTAGAAAACGGCTGTGCCAAACTTAAAAATATGCAAAGTGGCGAAGAAATTGCCATTAAGCTTTCAAATATAAGCGATGAGCTGTTTTCAGCAGTTAATAAGGCTGCACTTGATAGCCTTACAGACGCTATAGCAGAATAGGAGTGTTTTTCTTGCAACTTGATAGAATGGAAGGTCTTAAGCGCACCCACTATTGCGGAGTGCTTAGAAAAGAAGATATAGAAAAAGAAGTTGTGGTTTGCGGCTGGGTACAACGCCAGCGTGACCTCGGCGGTCTTATATTTATTGATTTAAGGGATAGAACAGGCATTGTTCAGCTTGCTTTTGATGACAATACCGATAAAGCGATTTTTGACAAAGCATCAAGCGTTAGAAGCGAATACGTGCTTATGGCTAAAGGTAAAGTCAGAATGCGTTCTTCCATCAACCACGAAATTCCCACAGGCGATATTGAAATTGAGGTTACCACCCTTAAGGTTTTGGGTGCAAGTGAAACCACACCTTTTGAAATTTTAGATAAAAGCCTTGCTAATGAGGAATTACGCCTTAAATACCGTTACCTTGATTTAAGACGCCCTGTTATTCAAAACAACATTTTAATGCGCCATAAAATTGCCAAGGTTACACGTGACTATTTTGACGAAAACGGCTTTATTGAAATTGAAACCCCAACCTTTATTAAGTCTACACCCGAAGGTGCGCGTGACTATCTTGTTCCCTCCCGTGTGCATAAAGGAAGTTTCTTTGCGCTTCCCCAGTCACCTCAGCTTTATAAGCAGCTTTTAATGCTTTCAGGCTTTGACCGTTATATGCAGCTTGCACGTTGCTATCGCGATGAGGACTTACGCGCTGACCGTCAGCCCGAATTTACACAAATTGACCTTGAAATGTCCTTTGTGGAAATGGAGGATATTTTCTCAATTGCTGAAGGCTTTATAAGTCGTTTATTTAAAGAAGTTTTAAATGTTGAAATTCCCACCCCACTTCCCCGCCTTACTTATACCGAGGCTATGAACGATTACGGCAGCGATAAGCCCGACACCCGATTTGAAATGAAGATTAAGGATTTGTCAGATATTGTAGAAAATTGCGGCTTTGGTGTTTTTGCCGATACTGTTAAAAACGGTGGCACCGTACGTGCAATTACTGCAAAGAATGCCGCAAGCGTTTACACCCGTAAAGAAATTGACAAATTAACCGAGGATGCTAAGGGCATTGGTGCAAAGGGTCTTGCCTTTATCCGTTGGGTTGAAGACACACCCACCTGTTCTTTTGCAAAGTTTATGACTGAAGACGAAATGACAGCAATTATTGAACGTACAGGTGCCGAAAAGGGCGACGTTGTGCTTATTGTTGCTGACAAAAAGAACATTTGTCTTTCAGTTTTGGGTGCGCTTCGTTTAACCGTTGCAAAGCGCCTTGAAATTATTCCTGAAGGCTTTAACTTCCTTTGGATTACTGAATTCCCCTTCTTCGAATACAACGAAGAAACAGGTAATTGGGATGCAATGCATCACCCATTCACTTCACCTTTAGATGAATGTCTTCAGTACCTTGACACAGCACCCGAAAAGGTGTTTGCAAAGGCTTATGACCTTGTGCTTAACGGTACTGAATTATCGAGCGGCTCTATCCGTATCTCCGACCCCGAGCTTCAAAAGAAGATGTTTGCGGCTTTAGGGCTTTCAGACGAAGAAGCGGCCGAAAAATTTGGCTTCCTCGTTGACGCTTACCGTTACGGTGCGCCCCCTCACGGCGGTATGGGTATCGGTCTTGACAGACTTGCAATGATTATGTGTGGTTGTGACTCACTTCGTGACGTTATCGCCTTCCCCAAGGTTTCCAACACAGGCGAATTAATGTCGGGCGCACCCTCACCCGTTGATGAAAAGCAGCTCGAGGAGCTTTCGATCGGTATTATTAAAAGTGATAAATAATTTTAAAGCGGTAGAGGTTATCTCTACCGCTTTTTTATATCTTCATTAAATATTTTACTTGATTATTTTTATGGCTTGTGATATAATAATTTTTGCTGTGATAAACAGCCATATGCGCTGATAGCTCAGTTGGATAGAGCATCTGCCTTCTAAGCAGAGGGTCGGGGGTTCGAATCCCTTTCAGCGTGCCAATAAAGAAGCTATAACCTTTAGGTTGTGGCTTCTTTATTTTTTATATGTAGAAAGGGATTCGAACAAGCCGTTAAGACAAACAGTCCAGTGGACTGTTTGGTAGGCGCGGCAACGAGCAAAGCGAGGCGATAGGCGCGGGTAGCGCCGAGACAAAATCCCTTTCAGCGTGCCAATAATAGAAAGCACTAACCGTAAGGTTGGTGCTTTTTATTATTTTCGTTATTTTGAAAGAGATTCGAAGCCCGAGGGGGCACGAACTAAAATAAAACACTCCACCTTTTAGGGTGGAGTGTTAATATTATTGACCTATTGTGGATTCGTTGCTTGAAATATCTTCGGGTGCTTTAACCTCAATGTTATCCATAACAAAACGGTAAAAATCCTCATTCATAATATCAAGCGAAGCTGAGTAACGAGATTTGGTAACCGCCACGCAATAATCAAGGTGCTTTTGCTTTTCATCATCAGTCAGCCTGTCAGCTGTGGGAAGCCATTCAGCCGCACCCGTTTGTGCGTTATATTTTACATACTCGGTAACAAAGCTCTTGTTGTAAAGCATTGCAATGTGTGTATTATTTGAAAAGATATCCGTACCCGGAAGTAGACGTGAATCATAATTCATACCCCAAAGGTTTAATACTGTCGGCAAAATATCTACATTGCAAACAGGCTGGTCGATTTCTACCCTTTCAATACCGGGGCAGTACATTATACAGCTTGATTTATACTTTTCAAAATTACCTTCAAGCGTTTTGCCTGCAAGTGAATTTAAGTGGTTATCGGCAAGATAATAGGGATAATGGTCGCCGATAATAACAATCATGGTTTTATCAAGCTTACCTGCAGTTTCAAGCCTATCCAACAAATAGGTCATTGCCTTTTCAAGCTCGTAATTAGCGGCAAGGTAGTATTTGGCACCCCAGGTAAGCTCCCTTTCACCTAACAATTCATTAACGGTATTATAATTTTTCACCGCAATTGGATTTGCGTTAGAATAAGGTCCATGGCCTGAGAAGGTCATATAATATGCATGGAACTGGTCTTGATTAATATAATCATCAATTGACTGCTCCATCATTTCAAGGTCAGACGACGGCCAAGAGCTTGTGAAGTTCATACCCTGTCCCATAAATTTAAGACTTGTATAGCCTAAATTGGGGTGAGTTTTGTTACGCTGGTAGTAATAACCACGGAAATTGTGAAAAGCATGAGTTTTAATGCCATTGCCCTCAAACATATGACCAAGTGAAAAGGGTAAAAGCTTTGTTTTTGACTGCACAAAGCTGCCCGCACTTGAGTTTGCATTGGCAACACGTGAAACGTCAGGCCAAAGACCTGTCATAAAAGCATATTCGCCATTCGTGGTGGTGTTTTTAAAGGAATTATAAAAATTGTTAAGCACGATACCGCCCTGACTCATTTTATAAAGTGTTGGGGTAACGGTTTTATCAATAGCGTAACAAGAAAAGGCTTCAGCACAAATATAAATTAAATTATAATCCTTCATGCTGCCTGTATACTCGTTTTTATTTGTGCCGCTAAGCGCTGCAAAATAATCGCAAAGCTTTTGCTTTCCCGCATCGGTTGTAGCAAGCTTAAGCTTAGCAAAATCCAGCCCATCAATAACGTTGGGTGTGGTATCAATTGAGGGCTCTTCTGGCGCATCGGGAATAACAAGCGTGTTTTCTTCCTTATCACTGCCACCAAAAAGCTTATAGCCAAGCTCAACCACAGAATTTGTTAAAACACCCAAACGGCTTGAAGCGGTATCGGTATCAATAAGGCTTGAAGAGTATGCGTGATAGGGTGAAAAATCCCCCGTGCCGAAAGGTAAAAGCATTAAAACAGCTAAAAGCCATAAAACCACCGCTTTACAAAGCGAAACCACATGCATTTTTAGGCTAAAGCCTTTAAAGATTTTTTTCGGTGCACAATATGCATAAGCGATTGCGGCCAAAACGGGCAAAAGACAAAGGATTATCCATAAAACCGAATCCTTAATAGTGTCCCAAAGGGCCCAGCCAAAATCCTTCATGGCGTCACCGCCGACACCCATCATAGAAACTGAAAAAAGCGAACCAAAAATGCGGTAATAAACAAGCTG
This sequence comes from Clostridia bacterium, assembly GCA_017622555.1. Taxonomy (GTDB): domain Bacteria; phylum Bacillota; class Clostridia; order Oscillospirales; family Acutalibacteraceae; genus UBA737. The sequence continues at coordinate 35,750 of JAGAQV010000022.1, read as the reverse complement.
ACTTACATAAAACGCAAATGGCAGCACCATAACAATGGGGGTAACAATTCGGTTGCCCAATAACTTATTTTTAAACCAACCTGTAAGGGTTGCCAAAAACATGGCAATGCTTGGCAAGAAGAAAATGAAATAAAATGTCATATCCTTAAACCCGATTTGTGAACGAAGCAAAAGCTCCCAATAAAGCAAGGCAATAAAATAAAGCACACCGTATCTGAAAGTGGAAAGCATCTCCGCTTTAATTTCATCAGTCGGATACAGCTTGCTTAAAGTCCAATTAAACAGTCCTCTAATTTTTCGGTTCATAACCTTCTCCTTAAACAATTTGAGCCATAGATACATTGCATTATACCACTTTAACACAAAAAAATCAATTAAATTTATGGTTAAACCTCTTAATTTCTTGCTCTTTTCAGGCTCAAATGCTATAATTATAAAAAAATATTAAAGGAAATTTTTATGGAAACAGAGCTTTGGCAATATTTAAAAACAGCCAACAAGCCCATTGTGCTTTACGGCATGGGCAACGGCGCTGATAAAATTATAAACATACTAAACGAAAAGGGCATTTCGTTTCAAGGCGTTTTTGCAAGTGACGGCTTTGTAAGGGATAAGCTTTTTCACGGGCATAAAATTTCAAGCTACTCTTCCCTTAAAGAAAAATTTGGCGATATGATTGTGCTTTTGTGCTTTGGCTCCAGCCTTCCTGACGTTATTGAAAACATTTTAAAAATAGCAAGCGAACAGGAGCTTTATGCACCCGAGGTACCCGTTATAGGCGGTGGGCTGTTTGACAGCGACTTTTTAAAAAAGAATGCCGAAAGTCTTCATTTTGTATATAACCGCTTAGCTGACGACATTTCCCGTCACACATTTGAAAATATAATTAAATACAAATTAAGTGGTAAAATTAGTTATTTGCTTAACTGCCAAGTTGATGAAAATGAACCGTACACCTCTTTTTTAAAGCTTGAAAACGAACGCTTTTTAGACCTTGGCGCTTATAACGGTGACACGGTTTTGGGCTTTACCGAAAACTTTCCAAAATATGACAGCATTTTAGCAGTCGAGCCCGATAAAAAAACCTTTAAAAAGCTTTTAAGCAACACCGAAAACATTAAAAATCTTACCACTGTTAACGCCTGTATATCCGATAAATGCGAAACGGTTAATTTTAAAATGCTGGGTGGCAGAAATTCCGTTTTGGGTGACGGAAAGGACCAAATTGAAGCCGTAACGATTGATTCTTTAACCTTTAACCCCACATACATTAAAATGGACGTTGAGGGTGAGGAGGTTGCAGCCATTAAGGGAGGTAGCCAAACAATTTTAAAAGGTAAACCAAAAATGCTGATTTCGGCTTACCACCGCACTGACGATTTTATAACCATTCCAAAAGCGGTTTTAGGCATAAGAGATGATTATAAAATATATATGCGCCATTTTAAATATCTTCCCGCTTGGGACACGAATTTTTATTTTATATAAAAAACAGCAACACTTTTTGTGTTGCTGTTTTAATTTTCTAAATCTAATTCAATTTGTTTTTTTAACTCATCAATAGAAGAAAATTTCTTTTCATCCCTTAAAAATTTTATTGGAACAATTGTAACTTCCTTACCGTATAAATCACCTGAAAAATTCTTTATAAAGGTTTCGCTTATAACATAATCGGTTTCATAGGTTGGACGGACACCTATATCGGTTATACCGTAAAATTCCTCCCCTTCAACTACAACCTTAGTTTTATAAACCCCGAAACGAAGCTTTACAAGCTCTTTCGGATATTTTTGGTTAATTGTCGGAAAACCAATAGTTCGGCCCCTTTGGTCGCCCTTATTTACCCTTGCGGTAAAACAGAACGGCTTATATAAATATTTATTTGCCGCTTTAATTTCGCCGTTTTTCAAAAGTGAACGAATATACGTTGACGAAAGTGTACTGCCGTCAGGCAATAGATACGGGCTGGAAACCCTAAGCTCTATGCCGTTTTGCTTACAAAACGCTTCCAGCATTGCCGTATCCCCTGCACCGCCCTTACCGAAACGGTAATTAAAGCCACAGGTAATATAGCTTGCACCAATTTCATTTTTTAAAAAGCTCAAAAATTCTTCGGGGGAATCGTTCTTAACCTCGTTAAAATCAAGAGCAATAATTTCATCAATGCAAAGCTCGTTTAAATAACGGCATTTTTCCTCATAGCCCAAAAGCAATTCATTTTGTCCCAAAATAAGCATTTTAGGGGGCAGCTTAAAGGTTAATGCAACCTTTTTATAGCCGTTTGGTAATGCCAAAACCTCACGGTGAGCCTTATGAAGTCCGTCAAACGTTCCAAGCGCAACTGCGGTTTTCATTAAACACTCACCTCGGGATAATTTATTATGCATTTAATTGCCACCTGCTGTTTTTCACATTCAGCAGCACCAATGCCCAAAAACTGATTTTTATACTTAATTCTAAAAACCTCGTTATCTTTAAAATCAGTTATGTTAAGACGTTCAAATGCAAGCTGTCCGCCATTGCAAAAGCGAATTGCTTGGTTTTTAGTGACACTTAATGCACGCAAATGCTTAACGGCAATTTCTTCATTAAGTAAATAGCTGTTAATACTTTCCTCATTAAGTTTATCCAAATCAACACATTGCGAAATGTCAAAGCCTGCCGTTTGGGTGCGTTGAAGCTCAGAAAGGGTTGCCCCACAGCCTAGCGCCTCGCCAATATCACGTGCAAGTGAACGAATATAAGTGCCCTTTGAAACATGGCACAAAATGCTAAAACGGTTGTTTTCATCAAGCGGCTTTAAAATTGATAACCCAAAAACCTCAATTTCTCGAGGCTCAATTTCAACCGTTTTACCTTGACGGGCTAAATCATAAAGCCTTACGCCATCCTTTTTTAAGGCACTATACATTGGAGGAACTTGACTGATTTTACCATTAAATCTTTCAAGTACCCTTTCCACATCGTTTTCATTAACATTTACGCTGTTTTGCTGTAAAACTTCGCCCGTTATATCACAGGTGTCAGTAGTAACACCAAGCCGAATTTCAGCAATATACTTTTTATCGGCATCGAGCATAAGGGAAGAAAGCGCAGTTGCCCTTCCTAAAAACACGGGCAAAACACCCGTCGCCATTGGGTCAAGTGTACCTGTATGTCCCACACGCTTTTCGTGGGCGGCACGCTTAACAGCCGAAACCACCGAAAAGCTTGTTATGCCCTTGGGCTTATTTATTAACAGAAGTCCCTGCATCGCAGTCCTCCATATATTTGCCGACAACCTCTAAAATTTGAGCCTTAACCGATGCTAAATCACCCTTAACAATAGCCGCTGCCGCCGATTTATGACCGCCGCCGCCAAACTGTTTGGCAATTTCAGCGGAATTTAGCTTTTCAAACGTGCGGAAAGAAACCTTAAAGGTGTCTTCACCTATCTGCTTTGCGGTAATGCCAATATCAATACCCTCAACACTTCGTGAAATAAGGGCAATACCCTCTAAATCAGAGCCATAACAGCCTGTAATGTCCTGCATTTCACTAGTAACACTTAAAATAATGCACTTATCATTAAAGTGGTATTCTGCACCCTCTAAAACACGGCGTTCCATATCTAAAAGATTTTTAGATTTTGTATCGAACATAAGCCGATTAATTTCACCGGTATTGATATTATAATCATAAAGCATTGCCGCAATTATATGAGTTTTAGCCGTAACGTTGGAATACTTAAAACAGCCCGTATCGGTTGCAATACCCGCATAAAGCGCACGGGCAGTAATATCGTTGATATTAACCCGCATAAGTGTTAAAAGCTCGAAAATGCTTTCAGCAGTGGCAGCAGCAGTAGTGTCAAGATACAGGTTCTTGGCATAACGGCTGTTGGTGATATGGTGATCAATGCACAAATCAACAACCTCACCAAATTCCTCTGCCAAAGCGCCTAAAAGCTTTTTGTCAGCAATATCAACCGCAATTACGGTAGCGTTTTCACGATGAACGTGGTTTGTCGGACGAACAAAAAAGTCGTACTTTTGGGGAATAATGTCCGGACACAAAACACAAGCGGTTTTGCCAATTTCATTAAGGCCGTAATAAAGTGCATAAGCCGAACCCAAGGTGTCACCGTCAGGTGAAGTATGAGTTAGTATTATATAGTTATTATGCTTTTTTAAATATCTTGCCGTTTGCTTCAAATTAAGCTCACGGCACGAGATATTATCTTTATTATTCATCATTACTTTCCTCTTTAAAAGATTCAATAATTTGGGAAATATGCGCACTGTGAGCAATAGAATCATCCGCTATAAAGCGAAGCTCAGGCACCTTGCGAAGTTTAAGCCTTGCACCCATTTCGCGACGCAAATAGCCTGCAGCGCCTTTAAGGGCTTTAACCGAAGCAACGGTTGCTTCATACCCCTCAATAGCACTAACGTAAACGGTAGCGTAGGAAAGGTCCCCCGTAACGTCAACCTTTACAATGCTTAAAAGCTTGCTTACTCTGGGGTCCTTAACCTCACGCAATAATTCAGACAGGCATACCTTTATATCAGATGTTATGCGGTTTATTTTAAATCCTGCCATTAGTCTCTATACTCCTCCATAATAAAGGCTTCAAAAATGTCGCCCTCCTTAATGTCGGCAAATTTTTCAAGACCGATACCACATTCATAGCCCTGAGCGACCTCCTTAACGTCATCTTTAAAACGACGGAGAGAATCAATCTTATCCTCGCAAATAACGATACCGTCACGAACAAGGCGAAGCTGAGCCGAACGTGCAACCTTACCGTTTGTAATGTAGCAACCGGCAATTGTACCAACACTTGAAATTTTATAAACGCTTCTAACTTCGGCTGTACCGATAATATTTTCACGGTACTTGGGCGCCAACATACCCTTCATAGCGGCTTCAATTTCTTCAATACAGTCGTAAATAATACGGTACATACGCATATCTACACCTTCACGCTCGGCAGTTTCCTTAGCAACTGCATCGGGACGAACGTTAAAGCCTACTATAATTGCGCCTGAAGCCTGAGCCAAGGTAACGTCAGATTCGTTAACGGCACCAACACCACCGTGAATTACACATACCTTAACCTCGTCGTTAGAAAGCTTAACAAGACTTTCACGAACAGCCTCAACCGAGCCCTGAACGTCAGCCTTAACAATAATATTAAGCTCCTTAAGGTCGCCTGCAGAAAGATTATCAAACAAATTATCAAGTGTAACCTTTTGCTTTGCATTGTTAAGGTCATCCTTAGCCTTTTGCTTTCTTTGTTCAACAAGCTGACGTGCAAGACGTTCGTCGGATACGGCATCAAATACGTCACCCGCATTAGGTGTTTCGGCAAGACCTGTAATTTCAACAGGAACAGAGGGACCAGCTTCCTTAAGCTCAACGCCCTTTTCATTGCTCATTACACGAACACGGCCAACGGCTGTGCCTGCAACGATAATATCACCTGTTCTAAGTGTACCGTTTTGAACAAGAAGCGAGGCAACAGGGCCACGACCCTTATCAAGACGGGCTTCAATAACAATACCCTTTGCACGACGGTCGGGGTTAGCCTTTAATTCCTGCATTTCAGCAACAAGAAGAATGTTTTCCAAAAGGTTATCAATACCCATATGGGTTTTAGCTGATACGGGAACACAAATGATGTCACCGCCCCATTCTTCAGGAACGAGCTCGTGCTCGGTAAGCTGTTGCATAATGCGGTCGGGATTAGCTTCGGGTTTATCCATTTTGTTGATAGCAACAATAATTTGAACCTTAGCTGCTTTTGCGTGGTTAATTGCTTCAATTGTCTGAGGCATAATACCGTCGTCAGCCGCAACAACAAGCACTGCTATATCGGTAGCCATAGCACCACGCTGACGCATTGAAGTAAACGCTGCGTGACCGGGGGTATCAAGGAAGGTGATATCCTCACCGTTGCAGTTAACACGGTAAGCACCGATGTGCTGTGTAATACCGCCCGCTTCGGTTGAGGTAACGGCCGTGTCACGAATAGCATCAAGAAGTGACGTTTTACCGTGGTCAACGTGACCCATAACAACTACAACGGGGCTACGTGGCTTTAGATTTTCAGCAGTATCCTCAGTATCATCCATAATTTGTTCTTCAATGGTTACAACAACAGCCTTTTGAATCTTTGCGCCCATTTCGGTAACAACAATTTCAGCTGTATCATAATCAATAACCTGATTAACAGTAGCCATCATACCAAGCTTTAATAATTCTTTAATAACCTCGGCAGCAGTTTTCTTCATTGCCGCTGCAAGCTCGCCCACAGTAATTTCATCCCCAACAGTAACGGTGATAGGGGTTTTCTTAATGCGTTCAAGCTGCATTCTGCGCATCTTGTCTGCCTCTGTTTCACGCTTAGCACCCTGCGGACGTTTATAATCTTTAGATTTTTGTTTAATTTTTTGCTTGCGTGAATAATTGTCCTGCATAGAATTTGCAGGTGCAATTGTTTCATACTTTTCGTTATACTTATCGATATTTACATTAGATGTACGGGTATCAACACGGCGGATTTCAGCAGGGCCGCGGTTGGGCGCATCGCCTGCCACCTTATCCTTCTTTTTAGAAACAAAGGGCTGTGGGTCGGAAGGCTTGTGTTCTTTCTTGGGCTCTTCCTTTGGAGCGTCAGCCTTTTTAGGCTCTTCTTTTTTGGTTTCAACCTTTTTAGCTTCTGCCTTTTTGGGCTCAGCCTTTACAGCTTCAGCCTTTTTTGGTTCTTCTTTCTTTACTTCAGGCTTTTTAGCATCATTCTTCTTTGGCTCTTCTTTTTTAGGCTCAGCCTTGGGTGCATTTGCGGCATCCTGTGCGGCAGCTGCTGCCTTAAGCTGTTCCAAAATAGCCATTTGCTCTAAAAGCTTTTTATTCTTTTCTTCTTCACGTGCCTTTTTAGCCTTTTCACGAGCTTCGGCACCTGTTGCAAAGTAAGCAGTAAAATCCTTCACTGCATTATCCTTAGTAATTTTATTGAAAAAACGACCGATTTCCTCTTCATTAAGGGTTGCGCTTGATTTCTTTTCACTGCCTGAAACAGCAGTAGCAATAACCGCAACGTCTTTAGAGCTCATATTAAGGTCTTTAGCAAGATCACTGACTTTATATTTATTGGTCATTAGCATATCCTCCTCTAATTGCTTCGGCGAACGACTTATCATTTACCGAAAGAATACCGCATTTGCGGCCAACCGCCTTACTGACGGTTTCGATGTTTACACCATCTAAAACGATAAACGGAACACTTTTATTATTTGTGTGAAAGGTGATTTCCTTTTTGCTTTTTTCGGAAACGTCACAAGCGGCTATAACCAAAAAGCTTTTCCCTGTTTTTACCGCCAGCTGTGACATATCCATACCGTAAGACAGCTTACCTGCCTTTGCGGCAAAGCCCAAAAGGGTTAGTAATTTATTATTCACCTTTTTCAATAGACCTCCTAAGGTCCTCATAAATTTCATCGGCTATTTGGCACTCAAACGCACGGGAAAGCGCCTTTTGCTTTTGCGCCTTTAAAAAACATTCAGCACTTTTGCAAAGGTATGCGCCCCTGCCGTTTAGCTTGCCCGTAAAGTCAACCTTAATATCACCTTCGGGAGTTTTTACAACCCTTATAAGCTCTTTTTTGGGCTTCATTTCGTGACATCCTGTGCACATACGCATAGGTATTTTTTTAACACTCATAATAAAAGTTCCTCTTAAAATTTAATTATTCGCCATAGTAACCGCTTTCGGGATGAATATCAATTTTCCAACCTGTAAGCTTAGCCGCAAGGCGTACATTTTGACCCTTGTTACCAATTGCAAGTGACAACTGTGCGTCGGGCACCTTAACCCTGCAGGCCTTGGGATCTTCGGATAAAATTTCAACCGAAGTAACCTTTGCAGGAGATAATGCCTCAGAAATAAATGCAACGGGGTCGTCACTGTATTTAACAATGTCAATTTTTTCGCCGGCGAGCTCTTCAACGATTTTATTTACACGCTCACCTCTGGGGCCAATACAAGCACCAATGGGGTCGATTTCGGGATTAGCCGAATAAACAGCAAGCTTTGTGCGTGAGCCTGCTTGACGTGAAACCGACTTGATTTCAATAGTGCCGTCAAAAATTTCGGGTACTTCGGTTTCAAAAAGACGCTTTACAAGACCGGGATGTGTACGTGAAAGCATTACACGGGCTCCTCGTTCGGTTTCCTTAACATCTACAACGTAAACCTTGATATGATCGCCCTCTTCAAGTACCTCATCGGGCACCTGTTCAGCTTTGGGAAGTGTTGCATCACTGTGACCAATGGTCAAAATTGCATTACCTGTACGGGGGTCAATTTTTTGAACAACTGCTGTTAAAAGCTCACGAGTGTGGCTTTGGAATTCAGCCAAGGTGTGTCCTCTTTCAGCTTCACGAACACCCTGACGGAAGTTGTTCTTTGAATTTTGCGCAACAACACGACCAAACTTTCTAGGGTCAAGCTTAATGTCAACAAAACCGTTTTCAATTGAATTTGTATCAATTGCGGCAGCATCTTCCTTAGAAATTTCGGTGTAAGGATCCATAACCTCATCAACAACGGTCTTACGTACCGATACGTTAAAAATTTCTTTTTCTACATCAATTGTGCAGGAAACTATTTCGTTTCCGCCATAATCCTTACGGGCAGCAACAACGATAGCATCTGCAATTTTTTCAGCGATAAATTCCTTGGGAATTCCTCTTTCCTCTTCCATAAGCTTTAATGCTTCAAAAAATTCAGCATAATTCACTTCGTCTTTTTTAACCTTTTTTGCTCTTGCCATTTTTCCAAATTCCTCCATTAAAATATTTTAAGTTTTTTAATCAAAATAACATACGTTTGCCTTGGAAATTTCCTTCAGTGCAAATTCATAAAGCTTGCCATCAACGTCCAAAACCACATTTTCGTTAAAGTCGTGAAGTATACCCACAAATTCTTTAACGCCGTCTAAAGCCTTGTAAAGCTTTACCTTAATTTTTTCACCCTGCATTGCTTTAAAATGAATGGGGCGGGTAAGCTCACGCTCGAACCCACAGGAACAAACCTCAAGATAATAAGATTTATCTATCGGGTCGGCCTCATCAATAACGGGGTCAATAGCGTGGGAAACGTTAGTGCAGTCATCAATATTGATACCGCCCTGCTTGTCAATATACACTCTTAAATACCATGATGCGCCCTCTTTCAAAAAACGAACGTCCCAAAGGGTTACGCCCTGCGCCTCAACCGTGTCTTTAATGAGGTCATAAACTCTCTCAGCAGCACTTGCCATAAATTCATCTCCTTGCAAAACAAAAGTGAGCGGCTGTCAGCCACTCACCTTTCTTTTAGATATTACAAATGGATTATAACACAAACTGTTACTAAAATCAAGTATTATTTTTAATAATAGTACTCGTCACCCTCGTAGGTGTTTACATAAATCTTAATGCCTGCTTCGGCGTTAACCGTTTCGCCCACAGCGGGATATTGCTCAATAATTTGTTCGGGGGCATATTCCTCGTCATACTTTTCAAGCACTTCAATATTCGCGTATAAGAAGCCCGCCTTCAAAAGTTCTAACTTAGCCTCCTGCTCAGTCATGTTAAGAACACTTGGCATTTTAAAATCCTTAGGTCCAAGGCTTATAACAACTTCAATTTCGGTATCCTTCTTAACGCTTGAGCCCTTTATAACTGACTGACTGCAAATAGTACCACGAGGCTGTGTTGAATATTCCTTGCCCTTAATTACAAAAACAAAATTCTCATTTTCTTCATTTTCAATAACGGAAGAATAATATTCACCCATATAATCAGGCACAAGGTAAAGCTTTTCGGGGTCAACGTCACCACTGGTGTTTTCATTCGAACTGTCAATAACGGGTGTGCTGATTGAAGGAGTATCAGGCTGGGGATTTTTGTTTCCAAAAATTTCATCACGGAAAACGGTGAAAATTAAAACAATAGCTAAAAGCAAAATAAAAATTGCAGTAACAATTGTTGTAACAAGTACAACCTTGCCGCTGCCCGACTTTTTCTTTTCAGCAGTCTTGCTCTTTTTATCAGCTACAGTAACGGCCGTACCCGGAATTTCGCCATAAACCAACTGGTTCTTAAGCGTTTCCATATCGGGTGTGCGGTCTTGCGGTCTAACCTGCAAAGCATTAGCTAAGGAAGAAAGCACCTGACGGGGCAATTCCTCTGCAAACTTTGATGGAATTGACATTGAATCGTTTTCAAGACGTGCAGTAGCCTTTGCAGGAAGTGTACCAATAAGCACGTTAAAAAGTGTGGCACAAAAGCCGTAAACGTCGGTGTAAGGACCCACACGAAGCTCTTCCTCGGTTTTGTATTGCTCAGCCGCAGCAAAGCCGTCCAAAATTTCAAACTGAACCTCATCATTTTCAAAACGAAGCTTATTTATTGAATAGCCTGTTAAACGAAGCTTACCGTCACGACCAACAATAACCGTATCGGTAGAAATGCCTTTGTGGATTATCCCAAGGTCGTGCATACCCTTAATTGTATCAATCAGAGGTAAAAACAACGCACGCGCCTGTTCCCACTTTAATGTGCCACCGTTGCGTGACAGGAAAGTACTTAAGGTAACACCCTGAATGTTTTGCATAACCGAAAAGGCCGTGCCGTTTTCTTCAAAAACTTCGACTACAGGAATTAAGGATGGAAGATCACTGCCCTTAATAGCCTTATTAATTTCCAAAAACTCTAAAAGGCCTTCGTTAAAGGTGTATTCCTTACCCTTAAGCATTGAAACGGTTTTATCCGGATTGCGCTTTGCAACACCCGTAGGGAAGTATTCGCGAATTTGAACAATTGCATCGTTCAAAGTATCCCAGCCAATATAGTCAATACCCTCACCGTTGGCCGTAAGCGCCTTGCCCACAACAAAACGGTCACACAGCATTGTCTTAATCGGAACTGCATTTTTGGGATTTTTTGACTTTGAATCGAAACCGCAAATTGAGCAAACCTGCTCGCCGCCGTTATCATTCATACAGCCCATACAAAGTCTGTCGGTGCTTATCATAAACAACCTCCAACAAAAATTTTATATCATTTTATATAATTATACCACTATTGTCAAGTCGTGCATCGTTTTCGGCCTTTTTATTACCCGGAGGTATAGCAAGCATCCCCCTAAAAACACAAGTGTGGTGCGGGGTGATTACCCTATCCTCGTGGAGTGAGCCAAAATACCAATGCTTAAACTGACAAGCCGAGCCAATTTCCTGAAAATAGCCGTTAAGCTTATTAATACGGTCAGCATTACCATGACGCAAAAGAATTGCGCTTTTTACTAAGGCGGGCGGCTCGTGAGTTATAAAATAGTCAACCTTACAGCCAACGTCATCTAATGCCTTTGCGCCCTGCGCCATTTCTAAAGCAGTAGGCTCTTCATCACTCCACCACATGCCCTGTTCACGACGCATTTCGCGATCAGTGCTTTCACCGCCGCCAAAGGTAAAAAATGTGTTGCCCTCTAAATTAAAGATTTGCCCACGCATTAGGTGAATTAAATTGCCTTTTATACGGTGCACCATACCACCGTGCCAATAGGTTATACGAGAATTGTTAATACGGTCAAGGTTGTCGTGTGTGCCGTCAATAAAAGCGGTTACAAAACGGCGGGTAGCAAGATAATCTATAACCTCTCGTTCAGTTTTTCCGCCCGAAAATATGTACCCAAAGTCACCGCAAACCAAAAGCACGTCACCACTTTTAAGCTTTCTGAAGTTTTTGTCGTAAAGGCGTTCAAGCTCGCCGTGCATATCACCCGTTACATAAACCATACCGTATCACCTCTTTTTTTCAAAATAACACTTTATTTTTAAAACAATTGTTGATATAATAACTTTAGTACATAACACATTATACTACATTACGAGGTAGATTTCTATGCCTAAAAAGATTTTTTCCATATTTTTTATATGTTTTTTAATAATAACATCGGTTTTTGTTCCTATTTCAACCTCGGCTTATGAGGTGACAAGCTTTGAAATTACTGCCGAAGCAGGTATGCTTATTTCGCTTGATACGGGTGAAGTGCTTTGGGAAAAGAATGCTGACAAAAAAATGTATCCGGCGTCAATTACCAAAATCATGACCGCCGTTTTAATGGTTGAAAGCGACAAATGGAACCCCGAAGCCAAGGTTACCCTTACAAAAGCGGCTCTTGATAAAACCCTTGGCACAGGTCTTGCCGTTTCACTTTTAACCGAGGGTGAAGAATTTACCCAGCTTGACCTATTATATATGGTGCTTCTATCATCCTTTGGTGACTGCGCATACCTTGCAGCTGATATTTATGGCGGCAGTCTTGAAGGCTTTGTTCAGATGATGAACGACAAGGCAAAAGAGCTTGGTCTTAACGGCACGCATTATTCTAACCCTGTTGGTCTTCACGAGGAAGAAACCTACACCACCGCGCGCGATACCTATAACCTTTGCGTTTACGCTAAAAAACACGATATTATAAGCGAAATATGTGGAAAATCACGCTATAAGCTGGTTACCACAAACGGCACCACACGCACCCTTTCGACCACAAACTTTTTACTGGACCGTTCAACCAATTACTTTTATGAATATGCATCAGGCTTTAAAACTGGGTTTACCAATGCGGCAGGACGTTGCTTAGTAAGCACCGCTTCAAGAAAATATGGCGGCCAGACATATAACTATATGTGCATTTTACTTAAGTGCCCCAACAGTCCGCAAAAGAGGTTTGAATTTGCTGAAAGTCGTGAGCTTTACCGTTGGGCATTCAACAATTTTTCGTTTGGGGAAATTGCAAAATCGAACGAACCCGTTTGTGAAATTCCTGTTGAAATGTCCCTTGAAACCGACTTTTTACCCCTTTATTTTGAAAAACCGTTTATTTCAGTTTTACCGAATGAGGCCGACGATTCAACAATAGTTATTAAAACCCATTTTGAAAACGAAGCCGCTACCGCCCCAATTAAAAAAGGTGACGTGCTGGGCTATGCCGAGGTTATGTATGCCGAAAAAGTTATTGGCAAGGTGGCTTTAATTGCAGGACAGGACGTTAAGGTCAGCGGTCTTTTACAGTTTTGGGAGCTTATAAAGGATATTTTCACAAGCAAATATATGAAGGCTGTATACCTTATTATAGTCGCTATTATCGTGGGCTTTATTTTAGTTATGATAAAGCTTAACTGGCCACGTAAAAAAAGAAAGGTAAAGTACATTCCGTATAAGGAAAGAGATTATAAAAATGACAAGGACTAAATTTTTAGCCGCTTTAATTTGCGCTTGCTTTTTGATTTGCCTTTGCGGCTGCGAAAGCGGACTTCCCTACGAAAAGGAAGCCAAGCTTTTCGGCACACATACTGCTATTATGACCGTTAAGGATTTTGGCGAGGTCAAAATTGAGCTTTACGGTGATATTGCGCCCGTAACCGTTGCAAATTTCGTAAGGCTTATAGACAAAGGCTTTTACGACGGACTAACCTTTCACCGTGCAATAAAAGGTTATATGATTCAGGGCGGCGACCCCAACGGTGACGGCACGGGTAACAGCGCACCCCGCATTTACGGTGAATTTAAAAACAACCGTTTTGAAAATAGTCTTTCCCACACCCGTGGCGTCATATCAATGGCACGCTCCCGTGACTATAACAGCGCCTCCTGTCAGTTTTTTATTATGTTGGGTGATGAAACCCGACTTGATGGCGACTATGCCGCTTTTGGTAAAGTGGTTGAAGGTATGGACGTAATTGACGCTGTTATGGCTTCAATTAAAACCGTTGGCACAAACGGTGAGGTTGCCCCAAAGGACCAACCCATTATTGAAAAAATTGAAATGACAGAATAAAAAAACCGACCTTTAATGGTCGGTTTTAATTTTTATAATTCCTTAATATTTACACTGTTTGTTAAAAGGTCGGTATATTGAAGTGTATAGCTTTTCGGGTTTTCGACACCCAATTCCTCCACCCTGAAAACGTGTGGGTAAACACCTCTTATAATTACGGGCGTATCGTTTAAATAGATGCGAGGGTGTGAAAGCGTAATGGTGATGTGAATTGCGTTGTTTTCCTTAAAGAGCTCGTTAATGCGAGCCTTTATTTTTTCAATTGCGGTCATAAAAATATATCCTCCGGTTTATGTTTTGACAGAGAGATGTCCAAACGATAACCGTTACTTAAAGATATAGCTTTACGTTATATCCGCTTCGAAGCACTCCCGTGGCAGTCACCCGACTACACCTTAATTATAGCATAAATTTTCAAAAAAATCACGCAAAAATTTTTATAAATATTTAGTTAAATTATATCCGTGCCGCAGGCACACCTCACCTTTTCACTCTTCACTATTACTTCTTACTTAAAACAAAAAGCACCCCGAAGGGTGCTTTTTCATTATTTAATTACCTTTGTTTCAATATCGTTTACTGCCATTTCAATAAACTGTGCTAAAGGCATAGCGCCAAGGTCGCCATTTTCACCACGCTGCCGAACAGCAACTGCGCCTGCTTCTACCTCGCTGTCACCGATAACAAGCATATAAGGTACCTTTTGAAGTCTGGCTTCACGAATTTTATAACCGATTTTTTCATTCCTGTCATCAATTTCTACACGCATTCCCTTTGCTTCAAGCTGCTTTTTAACATCGTAAGCGTAATCAAAATGTCTGTCAGCAATGGGTAAAATTTTAACCTGTGTGGGAGCAAGCCACATCGGGAATGCACCTGCATATTTTTCAATAAGAAGTGCCAAAGTTCTTTCATAGCAACCAATAGAGGTGCGGTGAATGATGTAGGGGTTCTTCTTTTGGCCGTCACGGTCAACGTATTCCATACCAAACTTTTCGGCAAGCATTTGGTCAATTTGAATGGTGATAAGGGTGTCTTCCTTACCGTAAACGTTCTTGATTTGAATGTCAAGCTTAGGACCGTAGAATGCGGCTTCACCAATACCAACCTTGTAAGGAATTTCGAGGTGGTCAAGAATTTTACCCATCATATCCTGTGCTTCAGCCCACTGCTCAGGTGTGCCGATGTATTTTTCCTTATCATTGGGGTCCCATTGTGAGAAGCGGTAAGAAACGTCCTCATAAAGACCTAAGGTCTTAAGCATATAAATTGCAAGCTCCAAACTGCCACGGAATTCGTCCTCTAACTGTTCGGGGGTACAAATTAGGTGACCTTCGGAAATGGTAAACTGACGAACACGGATAAGACCATGCATTTCGCCTGATTCTTCATTTCTAAAAAGGGTCGAAGTTTCACCATAACGTAAAGGTAAATCACGGTAAGAACGTGCGCGGTTTAAATATGCTTGGTACTGGAACGGGCAGGTCATGGGGCGAAGGGCAAAGCATTCCTTGCTTTCATCAGTCGGGTCGCCCAAAACAAACATACCGTCTAAATAGTGGTCCCAGTGACCTGAAATTTTATAAAGGTCACTCTTAGCCATAAGCGGAGTTTTAGTTCTAAGCCAGCCTCTTCTTTCTTCCTCGTCTTCAACAAAGCGCTGTAAAATTTGAAGGATTTTAGTGCCCTTTGGAAGCATTATGGGAAGACCCTGACCAATACAGTCAACAGTTGTAAAAATTTCAAGCTCACGGCCCAATTTATTGTGGTCACGCTTTTTAGCCTCTTCAAGCATTGTAAGGTGTGCTTCCAATTCGCTTGCCTTCGGGAAAGCAGTGCCGTAAACACGGCAAAGCATCTTTTTGGAAGAGTCGCCTCGCCAATAAGCACCTGTTGCCGAGGTAAGCTTAAACGCCTTAACAGCGCCTGTGCTCATAAGGTGAGCGCCTGCGCACAAATCAGTAAAATCACCCTGAGAATAGAAGCTGATTTCCTCACCGTCGGCAATACCTTCTGCAAGTTCTACCTTGTAAGGCTCGTTTTCGCTTTCAAACTTTGCAACCGCTTCAGCCTTTGGAAGCGAGAAACGGGTAAGCTCCAAATCCTCCTTAACGATTTTCTTCATTTCTTCTTCAATTTTCTTTAAATCGTCAGGAGTAAACTTTTCATCAATATCAAAATCATAATAAAATCCGTCATCAACTGCGGGGCCAATTGCAAGCTTAACACTTGGATAAAGGCGCTTTACAGCCTGTGCCATAATATGAGAAGCAGTATGACGGAAGGTCCAGCGACCGTATTCATCCTCGAAAGTAAGAAGCTCAAGTGTGTCGCCATCCTTTAAAACGGTGCGTAAGTCGCAGTTTTCACCGTTAATTTTTGCAGCGCAAACGTTCTTGTAAAAGCCGCCGCCAAAGGACTTTGCCACTTCATAAGCGTTAATACCGTCGTTAAATTCCTTAACAGTATCCCTTAAAGTAACCTTAATCATTTTAATTCCTCCTAAAAAAACAAAAACTTCGTCCCTAACAAAAGGGACGAAGCATAATTTCTCCGCGGTTCCACCCAAATTCCGAAAAAATCGGCACTCAGCACCCTTAACGCAGGCTAAACGGTACGGGTTTTTGACCCCCGAACAGCTCAAAGGCGGTTTCACTTAAAGTCGGTTTAGCGGGCTTACAGCCGGTGACCCGCATTCTCTAAAAACGTCACGTTTAAGCTAATGTCCTTATCAACGCTTTTCTTAAAATTATAATACAACTTTATTTTATAGGTGTCAAGTGTTTTTTGCTTGAATATGGGGCATATATATGTTAAAATACAGTCGGTGATTAAATGATTTTTTCTAAAAAACCCACTTTTGACTGGTTGGTTGTCGGACTTGGCAACCCGGGTATTCAGTATGAAAACACCCGCCACAACGTCGGCTTTATGGCCGTTGACCTTTTTATGAAGGAAAACGGCGGTGACTTTAATAAGCACAAGTTTGAAGCCGTTTTTGGCGAATGCAGTGTTGGCAAAAGCCGTGTGCTTGTTGCAAAGCCCCAAACCTATATGAACAATTCGGGCCGTGCGGTTACCCAAATTGCCGCTTTTTACAAAGTTCCGCTTGATAGAATAATTATTATTTTTGACGATATTTCACTTGACGTCGGCAAAATTAGAATGAGACGAAACGGCAGTCACGGCGGTCACAACGGTATGAAGGATATTATTGAGCTTTTTGGCAACAGTAATATTGCCCGAATCAAAATTGGCGTTGGTCAAAAGCCCCACCCCGATTATAATTTGGCCGACTGGGTGCTTTCAAAATTCCCTGACAGCGATAAAGAAAATCTTGATGCCGCCCTGCTTAAAGCCACCAAAGCTGCTAAAGAAATTATTACAAAGGGTATTGATTCAGCAATGAATAAATACAACAACTGAAAATGAAATTTATAAGCGATGTTCTTAAATGTGACAGCGATTATAAAAGCCTTTTAAACGACTGTGAAAAAAATCACCTGCCCACACTTTGCACAGGGCTTTCAAACGTGCACAAGGCGGCAATTGTTTCGGCTCTTCACGGTCATTTAAACAAAAAAATTGCTGTTATCACCCCTGACGAAGCTACGGCTGATGCATTGCTTTCTGACCTTGTTTCACTTAAAGTTAATGCCGTTAACTTTCCGTCAAGGGACTATTGCCTTTGCAATATGCAAGGTTACTCAAAAGAATATGAGCAAAAACGTACCGACACCCTGTCTAAGCTTTTAGGCGGGGGTTTTGACGTGCTTACATTATCATTAGATGCGGCATTACAGTACACTCTACCACCTCAAAAATTAGAAGCCGCAAACTTTATGTTAAAAAGCGGCGACTGTATAGAAATTGGCGCACTTTGTGACAAGCTTTTAAACAGCGGATATGTGCGAAGTGAATTGTGTGAGGGCATTGGTCAGTTTTCGTTGCGTGGCGGTATTTTTGATATTTTTCCCGTAAACCAAAAGGACCCCGTAAGGCTTGAATTTTGGGGCGACGAAATTGACAGCATATCTTTTTTTGACCCCGAAACACAGCGCCGCACTGACCGTATAGATGCTATTGATATTACCCCTGCTTGCGAGGTGCTTTTTAATAATGATGAGCTTTTATCATCCCTTGCAAAGCTTTTAAAAAGCAAAAGTATAACCGAAAATCAGGCAAAACAAATTGAAAAAGATATAAACGCCCTTGAAAACGGCATTTCAATTCAGCCTGACCGTTATATTCCCCTGCTTTTTAACACAACAGTTTTTGATTACTTAGATGATACACTTATTATTTTATCCGACAGTATAAATATTTCCGAAAGGCTTAAAAGCATTTCTTCCCAAAACGAAATGGACACCGAAAACCTTTTGGAAGAAGGCTTTTTAAATAAAAAAACCGCAAAGCTATGGCTTACAAAAACGGAATTTTACGAAAAATGCCAAAGCGCTGTAATAATGGATAATTTTAGCCGTAATAGCTATGAGTTAACGGTTAAAAACATTATTAACTTTAATTTTAAACGCTCTACCGCATGGGGCGGCGATATTGGCGTTTTGCTTGAGGATATTTCTTACGTTTTAGAAAATAAAGGTACGGCAGTTATACTTGCAGGCGAAAACCGTGCCGCACGGGTGCTGACCGCTTCTTTACAGGAAAAAGGCATAAACGCTCTTTTAAGTGAAGACCCCGAAATTAAGGCAGGGGCGGTTTATGTAACAACGGGCGGTCTTTCAGATGGATTTGAAATTCCGTCACAACGGTTTATACTTATAACCCACCGATATATTGCCGCCGACAAAAAACGCCTTAAAAAGAAATCTAAAAAAGGACAGGAAATAGGTTCACTTGATGAGCTTAAAAAAGGCGACTATGTTGTTCACGAAGCCCACGGCATTGGCATTTTTGACGGTATTAACCGCATTACAAACGGCGGTGTTACCAAGGATTATATTAAAATTAAATACGCTAAAAGTGACGTTTTGTACGTACCAGTAACACAGCTTGATTTGGTGTCCCGTTATATTGGCGCCGCAACTGAGGATTCACAAATAAAAATTAACCGTCTGGGCGGTAGTGAATGGCAAAAAACCCGAAAACGTGTTAAAGCCGCTGTTAAAGATATGGCAAAGCAGCTTACCGCACTTTACGCTAAACGAATGGCGGTTAAGGGCTATGCCTTTTCACCCGATACCGATTTACAAAACGATTTTGAGCGTAGGTTTGAATATGACGAAACCGAAGACCAGCTTAGGTGCATTAACGAAATTAAAGCCGATATGGAACGTGATGTTCCAATGGACCGACTTTTGTGTGGTGACGTTGGCTTCGGCAAAACCGAGGTTGCCCTTCGTGCCGCCTTCAAGTGCATAAGTGAGGGTAAGCAATGTGCTTTATTGGTGCCAACCACCATTTTGGCACTTCAGCATTATAATACCATTGTGCGTCGCTTTGGTGAAATGCCGGTAACAGTTAAGCTTTTAAACCGTTTTGTAACACCTAAACAGCAACAAAAAATTATAACCGACCTTAAATGCGGCAGACTTGATATGGTTGTGGGTACCCACCGCCTTATTTCGAAGGATGTAAGCTTTAAGGATTTAGGTCTTGTAATAATTGACGAGGAACAGCGCTTTGGTGTGGCGCAAAAGGAACGCTTTAAGGAACTTTACCCCTCGGTTGATATACTAACCCTTTCGGCCACCCCTATTCCGAGAACACTTAATATGGCAATGTCGGGACTAAGGGATATGTCAAGCCTTGACGAAGCGCCAGGCGACCGTCATCCTGTGCAAACCTATGTGCTTGAACAAAATATGGGTATTTTAGTTGATGCCATAAGAAAAGAAATTCGACGTGGGGGTCAGGTTTATTATTTACACAACAGCATTGACACAATTGAACGCTGTGCCGCGCGGCTTAAGGCAAAGCTGCCCGAAATTAACATTGGTATTGCCCACGGCAGAATGAACGAGGATGAGCTTTCAAACGTGTGGAAGCAGCTATTAGAACACGAAATTGACCTGCTTGTTTGTACCACAATTATTGAAACCGGTGTAGACGTGCCTAACGCTAACACCCTTATTATTGAAAATGCTGACCGAATGGGGCTTTCACAGCTTCACCAGCTTCGTGGCCGTGTTGGCCGTTCGCCACGCCGTGCCTATGCTTATTTTTGCTTTACCCCAAATAAGCAATTAAGTGATATTGCCGCAAAGCGTCTTGAAGCTATAAGGGAATACACCGAATTTGGCTCGGGCTTTAAAATCGCCATGCGTGACCTTGAAATTAGAGGTGCGGGCAGTATTTTGGGCGGTGAACAGCACGGCAATATGGAATCGGTTGGATACGATATGTACCTAAAGCTTTTAAGCGATGCTGTTAATGAAGAAAACGGCATTGTGCCCGATGATGATATTCCCTGCACGGTCGACCTTAACGTTTCAGCGCATATACCAGAAAATTATATTGAATCGTTGCCCGCACGCTTGGGTATTTATAAGCGTATTGCCGCAATAAGAAGTGGTGACGACGCAAGCGACGTTATTGACGAGCTTTGTGACCGCTTTGGTGAACCGCCAAAGGCTGTAATGGGTCTTATTGATATCGCTATCTTGCGCAACAAGGCGGCTAACAACAAAATCGCCGAAATTACCGCAAACTCAGACGTAGCAGTTTTAAAAATTAATTCTATTAATGCTGATACTATGCATAAGCTTTCCGAAAAGTACGGTAACCGCTTTAGGCTTAACGTTACTGATAAACCTGTTTACACAATTAAGCTGCTAAAAAATCAAAATTTGTCCGATTTTGTGGGCGAACTTATAAATGCCCTTTAATTAACAAAATTTTTGTGGACTTTTCGGTTAAGTTAATATATAATATTTATATTGTATAAAATCTTCGGAGGATTAAAAATGAAGTTAATGAAAAAAATCGTTGCTGCTGTTATCGTTTTAATTTTGGCTTTATCGGTAACAGGCTGCCACAAGAAAAATGAAATTGCTGTTACAGTTAACGGCTTTGAGTATACCTCAGCTTACTATATGTGTGCACTTATTAACGCTTACACTGAAGGTCAAAGCGAAGTTCAAACCGCTATGGGTGACAAATTCACCGCTGAAACCGATTACTTCAAGCAAAAAATCGATGATAAGAAGTTTGACGCTTGGGTAAAGGACCGTGCAATTGACATTCTTGAAGAAATTGGCACCTACCAAAAGCTTTGCAAGGATGCTAAGCTTGAGCTTAGCGACGACCAAATGAGCGAAGCACAAAATATGGCATACTACACTTGGTATTATTACGGCTATGGTCAGCTTTTTGAACCTAACGGCGTAAGTTGGAACACCTACTTACAATTCAACGTTGACACCTTCTATGCTGACTTATATTTCCAGCATATTTACGGTGAGGGCGGCGAAAAGGAAATTGCTGCAGCTGACGTTGAAGCAAAGCTTTATAAGGACTTTTTAATTGCTGATTTAATTGACGTTACCTTCAGCAGCGAAAAGGACACTGAAAAAGCCGAAATTAAAACCAAGCTTGACGGTTACCTTGCAGACCTTAACGCAGGCAAAAAGACCTTTGAAGAGGTTTATAACGACTATAACGATATAAAGCCTGAAGAGGAAAAAGAAGAGGAAAAGGAAGAAACCGACAAGGAAGGCGAGGAAGAGGAAGAAGAGCTTAAGCCAATTGATGAATACGCTCAAATCCTTGGCGCTAAAGATACAGGCTATGACCACGACTACTTCGATGACATTAACAAAATGGCAACCAACGAAGTTAAGATTATTGAAAAGAAAGAAAAAGCCGGCTACATTCTGGTTATTAAAAAGGATATTAAGGCTGACCCCTATTACCGTGAAAATATGGATAGTGCTGTTCGCCATCTTTTAAAGGACGACGAATTCAACAAGGATATGGCCGAGGTTTTCAAAACCGCAAAGACTGATATTAGCAGCTACGCAGTTGATCGCTTTAAGGTTAAGAAAATTAAAGAACCCTCTTATCAATAATAAATGTTAAAGCATCCGCCAAATTGGCGGATGCTTTTTTATAAATAAAAAACCGACTGCGTAAGCTAATATTTTACACAGTCGGTTAAATTATTTCAATATTCATTTTTTAAAATTCTTCTTTCGTTTTTCCGTTTTTAATGCCCTATGCGGCACCTGCATATCATGGGGCGTTCCCCAAGTTAAAAATTATTTTACGGAACAAAAACCTTTTTTAAAGTTAAATTGTACATTGGACTCACCCTTACAGTTTATTTAATGGAATAAAATCTTAATTTCATTAAAATCACCGAACTTTTTTAATATATGCTATCTTTTCAGATTAACATTTAACTGTACATTGGTCTCACCTTATCAGTTTATTTTTTGATAAAATAAATTTTAACTTTCATAAAGCATCACCGGGGGTTTATAATCTGTTAAATCCTACTGGAAAAAACTAACCTAAATGAAAACTCTTCCCGCCTTTATTAAATTATTTACAAGACCATATTAACATTTAAAATTTATATTTTTTAAAGTCCCTTTCGGGCCCGCTTAAATATCAAAACCAAATTCACACTTTTAAACCAGTTTTCTGAAAACCTTTTTTAAAGATTTAAAAGATCACAAACTTAAAATTTTGTTATTTAAGTATTCTTACTTCATTGGAATCACGCCTTTCGTTTATTTAAGATAACTTTCAGGTGGAGTTAAATCTTTCATTTTTTTGACTCCTCCTTTCTTTTTCTGTCTTTATTGTAATGTATAGTGCACAAAAAGTCAAGTAAAAGTTAATAACTTTTGTTAATTTTTACAAATTGTTCAAAAAATCTATGCTTTTTTAGTCACTTGTGATAAAATAGAAGACAGTAAAGGGATAAATTTATACCCCTTTGTATTTTTGAATTTAAAAAACATAAAATATAATTTAAGGAGTAATTTATTATGGCTGAAATTGAAAAGGAATATAACCCCGACTTAATAACCCTTTCAGATGATGATGGTAAGGAATACACATTTGAGGTGCTTGACGCTATTGAAACCGATGAAGCAAGGTATTTAGCGCTTCTCCCCACCTATGACGACCCCCAGAAAATGCTCAGCGAAAGCGGAGAATTGGTAATTGTTAAGGTTGGCGAAGAAAACGGCGAAGAATATTTTTACGAAATTGAAGACGATGACGAATATGAAACCATCGCTGATGCTTTTATTGACCGTTTAGAAGATTTTTTTGAAATTGATAACAAGTAATACTATTATTAAATTTTACTGGAATTACAACGCCGAAGACGTACTATAAGTACTTCGAGGTGTTAAGACAAACTTAAAATCAAAAAGATTATTTAAGGTCCTGTTTTGTTCGCGGACCGTTGCTTATATAACCCTACACTTTTAATTTTTGGGGCAATACTCTCGTGTAATGGGAATGCAGACCTCCCGCGGCTGTGCCGAGTTCGGAAGAAGGGAGCTCGAAGTTACGCGGTGTGCACCCACCTGCTGTACTGCAGGTTATCATTAAGCACTTTACGGCAAAACGGGATCTCGTATAGATAACTTCCGCTAAACCCACCTGGCTTATATCAGGTGGTTTTTTTATATAAAAAGCACCCCAAAGACTTTTGGCCTTTGGGGTGAATGTAATTAATTTTAAATTAATTGCAAATTGTAAGCTCAGTATCCTTATCGAAGAGGTGAATCTTGTCGGTTTCAAGAGCAATTTCAATCTTGTCGCCGGGCTTAGCAGTGCTAGTAGGAGCAACACGTGCATTGATTGCCTGTTCTTCACTGTTCATGTAAAGGTAGGTTTCAGCACCCATAAGTTCAGTAACTTCAACAGTTGCTTCAACAATACCGTCTTTATTAGCAGCAATAAGTTCGGGTTCGTTGTGAACGTTTTCAGGACGGATACCCATAATAACTTCCTTACCAGCATAAGCTTCGAGACAGTTGTCCTTATTCTTGCTTGCAGGAAGCTTAACCTTAAACTTAACACCTGCACGGGTCTTGGTATCTTCAGTACCGTATTCCACGAAGAAATCGTTACCTTCTTTAAGAAGCTTTGCTTCGATAAAGTTCATCTGAGGTGAACCGATAAAGCCTGCAACGAAGAGGTTGCAAGGATAGAGGTAAAGATTTTGAGGTGTGTCAACCTGTTGGATAACACCGCTCTTCATAACAACGATACGAGAAGCCATGGTCATAGCTTCAGTCTGGTCGTGGGTAACGTAGATAAAGGTTGTACCCAAACGCTGATGGAGCTTAGAAATTTCGGTACGCATTTGTGCACGAAGCTTAGCGTCCAAGTTTGAAAGAGGTTCGTCAAGTAAGAATACCTTAGGTTCACGAACGATAGCACGACCTAAAGCAACACGCTGACGCTGACCACCAGACAAAGCCTTGGGCTTACGCTCAAGAAGGTGTTCAATGTCAAGAATGCGAGCAGCTTCTTCTACACGACGCTTGATTTCATCCTTAGGAGTTTTACGAAGCTTAAGACCGAATGCCATGTTATCAAACACGGTCATATGAGGATAAAGCGCATAGTTCTGGAAAACCATTGCGATATCACGATCTTTAGGAGCAACGTCATTGATAAGACGGTCACCGATGTAAATTTCGCCTTCAGAAATTTCTTCAAGACCTGCAACCATACGAAGAGTGGTGGACTTACCACAACCTGAAGGACCAACGAATACGATAAATTCCTTATCCTTAATTTCAAGATTGAAGTCTGTTACGGCAACTACGCCGCCGGGGTACTTCTTGTAAACATTACGAAGTGATAAACTTGCCATACTTAATGTCTCCTGTGCTGTTTTATTTTATGTGGGGCATATTACTCCAAATTTTATACAATTATTATAACAAATACTTTATCGAAATGCTATGCAAAATCTAAACAATGTTACAAATTATCTTTTGGTTATTTTGCTGTTAAAATGTTAACTATTGGTGAATATTGCCTGTATTTCTTCCAAAGACAATTCCACACAACAGCCCTCCTTCAATTTTGGGGGAAGTGAAAGCCCGCCTACAGCTTCCCGTTTTAGCTCGTTTACACCAAGGCCCACAACACCAAACATTCTTTTAATTTGATGATATTTGCCCTCGCAGATTTTAACCCTTGCAGTGTTTTCACCAAGTATTGTGAGCACGGCCTTACGGCAAAGCGTACCGTCGGCCAAAACTATACCGTCGGCAAAAGCCTTGACCATTTCGTCGGTTAATTTGCCGTCAAGGGTTACAAGGTAGCTTTTATATACCTCATATTTTGGGGAAATTGCCTTGTGTGCAAAATCGCCGTCGTCGGTAATAATTAAAAAGCCTGTGGTATCCTTATCAAGTCGCCCAACAGGGAAAAGACCATTTCGCTTTAAATTTTCGGGCACCAAGTCAACCACGGTTTGTTTTTTCTTGTCACTGCTTGCTGATAAAACTCCCTTGGGCTTGTTCATTAAAATGTAAATGTATTGCTTATAATTTAACGCTTGTCCGTTAAACGTAATGTCGGCATCAACGTCTACAAGGGCGCCGAAATCACGTAAAATTTTACCGTTTAATGTGGCTTTTCCACGCCTAATGGCAATTCTAGCATCCCTGCGGGAGATATTAAACTGTGTCGATATTATTTTGTCAAATCGTTCTTGTTTCATTCATTTTTCCTTTGTAAGAGGGGCTATTTCACCGCTTAAATAATCGGTTATATCCCCTGCAATTATTTTGTCGTCAACCACAACAATGGTTACAACCTTTTGTGAATTTTCAATTAACGAATAGCTGTAAATAGTAGCGGCCTTTCCACGAAATTTTAATAAATCAAACCCTGCTTTTTTCTGAATTTCATTATATTGCAAAGTATTACCGTCAATTTCCTGAGGTATTACGGTTTTCTTAACCGCTACCGCCGTCTCGTTTACATTTACACCAATAAAGCTTAAAAACTCCATTCTTTTTTGGTGGGTTGACCCATCAGAAAAACTGTAATTCAAGGTTGAAAATTGGCCGAGAATTATAAGCGCCAAAACTGTAAGCGCCAACATCACGGCCAGTCCTCTTTTTGTGAAAATAAAATAAGGCTTCATCATATCCCCTCGTTTAAGGGTATGATGATTTTTTATTTTTTATTACTCAATAATGCAAACCGCATGGGCTGAAATACCCAATAATTCCCCTGTAAAGCCAAGTCCCTCCTCAGTGGTGGCCTTAACGTTTACAAAATTAATGTCAATACCGCAATCATCCGCAATGTTTTGACGCATTTGCTGAATAAAGGGCGCCATTTTAGGCTTTTGGGCAATAACGGTGGCATCTATGTTACCCACCATAAAGCCGTTATCCTTTAAAAGACCAACAACACGTCTGAGCAAAATTCGGCTGTCAATATTTAAAAATTCGTTTGCATTGTCGGGAAAATGCTTGCCGATATCTCCAAGCGCTGCAGCGCCCAAAAGCGCATCGCTTACAGCATGAAGCAAAACGTCGGCATCGCTGTGACCCAAAAGCCCTTTTTCATAAGGAATTTCAACCCCGCCGATAATAAGCTTTCTGTTATCACAAAATTTGTGCACATCATAACCGTGACCTATTCTCATTCGGAATTATCCCCTTTCAAAAAAGCTTCAGCAATTAAAACGTCGTCAGGTGTAGTAATTTTAATGTTTTTATAGTCGCCTTCAACCGTTAAAACCTTATATCCCGTCGCCTCAAATATTGAAACATCGTCGGTAAAAATGCTTAAATCCTTGTTCTTGACGGCTGAAAGGTACTGCTTAACGTTAACACCCTGTGGGGTTTGCACCTGTACCAAAGCGTCACGCTTAACCGTTTTTATAACCACACCGTTTTGGTCAATTTCCTTTATAGTGTCCTTAACCTTAACAACGGGTGTAACGGCGGAATATTTTTTAAGCCCGTCTATAACACGGTTTATAATGGCTTCACTCACTAATGGACGTGCGCCGTCGTGAATAAGCACAAATTCGTCATCGTCTTTAAGCTGTTTAATGCCGCACAGTACCGATTCCTGACGGTTACTTCCACCTTCAACAATGTCGCTGACCTTTGTAAGCATATAGCTGTCGCACATCTTTTGGTATTCTAAAACCATATCACTTGAAGCCACAAGAATCATCCTTGAAACACCCTCACACTGCTCAAAGGCCTTTAAGGTGCGCACAAGCACGGGCAGCCCGCAAACGTTTATAAGCTGCTTGTTTTTGCCCATTCTTGTAGACGAGCCCGCCGCAACAACTATAACAGGAATACCCTGTGTTTTTTCGCTTGTCACTTCATACTGAAGCGAGGGCTTGGTAATATTCATATTAAGCACCCTTTTTTAGCTTTGAAAAATTAGTAAGACCGGGTTTTACAAGCTCGGTCATAACAAGGGCAACAATGGCACCCAGACACCAGCCGCAAACCACATCAGAAGCATAGTGAACATTAAAGTAAACACGTGTAATACCAATTACAAGTGGAATAATTGTGAAAATTGCAATTACAATTCCCTTTTGCCATTTGGTTTTGCAAAGGGGTAAAAGGCACATCATTATAGCAACATAAATTGCCGCATTATTCATAGCGTGACCGCTTGGAAAGCTGGGACTGTGAATTTCTAAAAGGCGAAAATCAGCTTCGGGGCGGGGACGTGCAACAATTGCTTTGATAACCTTGTTTAAAACGGTCGAAACAATTGCAGTGGATGCCACGGGAATACCAACCTGTTTAGTAGTTACAGGTACAAACACTAAAACCGCAATAATAAATACGTCCAAAATTGTGTCACCAAAAATGGTGAAATGATGCATAAATTCACTCATTTCAGCATTGGGGTTTAAAAGTGTATGTAAAAGCGGCTTGCCTGTAGCGGGTTCAATGCCCGAAAGCGCACCCGTAAGCATTAAGGTGAAAACAGTAACAAAAATTACCGACAAAACAGAAATTGCAATAATTTTACTTTTTTTCATAATAAACTTCCTCGCATATTCAAAAAGGCCGTACCAATGGGCACGGCCTTTAAATTTTTAAGAATTATTCTTCGGTTTCGGCTTCTTCGCAGTTACAGCAGTCACAGTCGCAACCGTCAAAATCAAACTCAAGCTCGGTGCCGCAGTTGGGGCAAATCATACCCTCTTCTTCTAACATTTCGCCATCAAGATAGATAATATCATTGCAAGCGGGACATTCAATTTCATAAACCTCGTCCTCGCAGCAATCGTCGTCACAATCACAGTCACAGCAATCGCAATCATCATCCTCATAGATAATGTCTTCCAAAGCGGAAAGATCTTCATCCACTGCGTCAATTTGTTCCATAAGCTCGTCGCAGCCGTCTTCAATGTCACAAATTTCTTCAGTAATATCGCCAAGTAAGTCAATAATAGCGTTTAAAACCTTGCCTTCCTTGGTAGCGTCATCAATACCAAGACCTTCAGCCAAGCCTTTAATATAAGCAATCTTTTCGCAAATATCCATTATAAAAATCCTCCTTATGCGCGTTCCATATAATCGCCTGTACGGGTGTCAATACGAACCATATCGCCTTCGTTGATGAAAAGAGGCACACGAATTTCGGCACCGGTTTCAAGAGTTGCGGGCTTGGTAGCGTTGGTGGCTGTGTTGCCTGCAAAGCCTGGGTCGGTCTGAGTAACCTGAAGCTCAACAAATGTTGGAGGTTCTACACCGAAAACCTTGCCCTTGTAGGACAAAATTTTGCAAACCATATTTTCCTTAACGAACTTAAAGTTGTCGCTTAAATCACTTGCATTAATGGGAACGAGGTCATAGGTTTCCTGATCCATAAAGTAGTAAATGTCACCGTCTTGATAAGAATATTCCATATCCTTTCTTTCAATGAAAGCGGTGGGGAACTTAGCGGTAGGGTTATAAGATTTTTCAATAACCGAACCGGTAATAACGTTTTTGGTTTTGGTTCTTACAAAAGCAGCGCCCTTACCGGGTTTAACATGCTGGAATTCAATAACCTGAAGCACGTTGCCATCTTCTTCAAAGGTAACGCCATTTCTAAAATCGCCGGCACTAATCATAATAATTTTTCCTCCAGAAAAACAAATTTTTACTTGTATATTATAAATGTTACCGCCGACTTTGTCAAGAATTAGTCACGCTTTTTACCACTTTTTTGGGCTTCATCGCGCCGTTCTTCGTTTTCACGGTCGGTTTTTATGATTTTCTCATTAAAACCCTGCGCAATTGCAGGATACATATCCTCCCTATCTGCCGTGGGCTGAATTTCATAGGTACCGTAGCAATTAACCTGTTGTTCAGCCGTTACAGGCGGTTTTTGTGTATTTTCAATTGACATTTCGGTTTTATTGCTAACCTTTTTAAATTTTTCCATTTTTTATTCCCTTTCGGTTTGACATAATTTTTTATATGTGTTATACTTTATGGGTATATTATGTCCTTTGGAGGAGAAAAAATGCTGGACATTAGATTTATTTGTGACAATCCCGAATTAGTAAAAGAAAACATTAAAAAGAAGTTTAGAGATTCTAAGCTTCCCTTAGTTGACGAAATTATTGAACTTTACAATGAAAAATGCGCCGTTAACAACCGTGCAAACGAGCTTCGTGCAAATCGCAATAAGGTTAGTAAACAAATTGGTATGCTTATGGCACAAGGCAAGCGTGACGAGGCTGAAGCCACAAAGCGTTTGGTTACCGAACAGGCTGAAGAATTGAAGGCTCTTGAAATTAAAGAGGATGAGCTTGCCAAAAAGGTTTTGGAAATTCAGATGAAGATTCCGAACATTGTGGATGACAGCGTACCCGTAGGTAAGGACGACAGCGAAAATGTTGAGGTTACACAGTACGGCGAAAAAACCGTTCCCTCGTTCGAAATCCCCTATCATACTGATATTATGGCAGCCTTTAACGGCATTGATAAGGAAGCCGCAGGCAAGGTTGCAGGCGAAGGCTTTTATTATCTTATGAGCGATATTGCAAGGCTTCATTCGGCAGTGCTCGCTTATGCGCGTGATTTTATGATTGATAAGGGCTTTACATACTGTATTCCCCCTTATATGATTAGAAGCAACGTTGTAACAGGTGTTATGAGCTTTGAAGAAATGGACGCTATGATGTATAAGATTGAGGGCGAGGACCTTTATCTCATCGGTACAAGCGAACATTCCATGATTGGTAAATTTATTGACACAATTACACCTGAAGAAAAGCTTCCCTTGACCTTAACCAGCTATTCACCCTGCTTTAGAAAAGAAAAGGGCGCCCACGGTATTGAAGAACGTGGCATTTACCGTATTCACCAGTTTGAAAAGCAGGAAATGATTGTTATTTGCAAACCTGAGGAAAGTATGGACTGGTTCAACAAAATGTGGAATTATTCGGTTGAGCTTTTCAGAAGTATGGATATTCCCGTTCGTACACTTGAATGCTGTACGGGCGACCTTGCAGACTTAAAGGTTAAATCTTACGATATTGAGGCTTGGTCACCCAAGCAACAAAAATATTTTGAGGTTTGCTCATGTTCAAACCTTGGCGACGCACAGGCACGCCGTTTGGGCATTCGCGTTAAGGGTGAAGACGGCAAGAAGTACCTTGCGCACACCTTAAACAACACCGTTGTTGCACCCCCAAGAATGTTAATCGCTTTCCTTGAAAACAACCTTTCATTCGACGGTGAAAAGTACACCATTTCAATTCCCAAAGCATTACAACCCTATATGGGCGGTAAAGAAAAAATTGAAAGTAAATAAAAATAAAAAGCAGTCCAAATGGACTGCTTTTTTATTTCATTAAATAACATCAACCTTAATAAGATTTGTGTTTCCCGACTGGCCGTTGGTAACGCCTGCGGTCATAACGATTTTATCACCCTTTTGAAGACCAAGGGTTTCTTTGGTGATTTTAGCAACGCTGTAAAACAGCACTTCGGTAGAATTAAAGCTTTCGCACATCATGGGTATTACACCCCACGAAAGTGCAAGGCGCCGCCAGGTTTTTTCGCTTGTTGTAATGCCGATTATGGGCACTGCAGGGCGGAAACGTGATACCATTCGGGCTGTTCCACCCGAAAGTGAGCACACCGCAATTGCCTTTGCGCCAATATCAATTGCCATACCGTTTGTTGCGTGAGAAATTGCGTCCACGGTGTTTTTAATTTTAAATTCACGGGTCAAAAAACGCTTTTCATAATGAATGTTATCCTCGGTGTTTTTGGCAATTCGCGCCATTGTTTTAACCGCCAAAACGGGATATTTACCCGCAGGAGTTTCACCCGAAAGCATTATAGCGCTTGTGCCATCGTAAACAGCGTTTGCCACGTCGGAAATTTCAGCACGGGTTGGGCGTGGGTTTTGAATCATAGATTCAAGCATTTCGGTTGCGGTTATAACACGCTTGCCGAGAAGTCGGCATTTGGTGATAAGCTTTTTCTGAATTGCGGGCAATTCTTCAAACGGAATTTCAACACCCATATCGCCACGAGCAACCATTATGCCGTCACATTCCTGACAAATTTCGTCTATATTATCCACACCCGAACGGTTTTCAATTTTAGCAATAATGCTAATATCTTCCCCGCCATTTGCCTTTAAAAATTCCTTAACGTCCAATAAATCCTGTCTACAGGAAACAAACGAGCAGGCAATAAAATCAATATCGTTTTCAATACCAAATAAAATATCCTGCTTGTCCTGTTCACTAAGATACACCTGCTTCAAGGTTTTGTTGGGAAAGCTCATGCTTTTACGATCAGAAAGCTCGCCGCCAATAGTAACCTTGCAAATAACGTCAGATTCGGTAGTGTCCACAACCTCAAAGCTTAAAAGTCCGTTATTTAGTAAAATTTTATCGCCTTTGTTTAAATCTTTCGCAAGGCCCTTATAATTAACCGAAACCTTTGTTTCGTCACCCTCAATTTCGTCAGCTGTGAAAATAAAGGTGTCACCCTCGTTTAAAATAACCTTACCGTTTTCAAAGGTTTTAATGCGGTATTCAGGACCCTTTGTATCCAGTAAAATTGCTATCGGCAGTCCAAGCTTTTCACGCACCTTTTTTACAAGGTCCATTCTTAATTTGTGGTCAGCATAAGTGTTGTGCGAAAAATTCATTCGCGCAACGTTCATACCGGCCAAAGCCATTTCGGTTACAATTTCTTCAGTTTGGCTTGCAGGGCCCAAAGTACAAACAATTTTGGTTTTTCTAAGCATTAAAAACACCTCATTTTCTCAATTTTATTGTACCACAAACACTCCGTATATTACAACTTGTAAAATGTAATAATTTTATGTAAAAGTATATATTGATGTCTTGCGTTTTTATCAATTAGTGATATAATAATTATGGCACAAATAGGAGGTGCGGTTTTATGAAAAAATATTTGTTACCACAAAACGGTACGTTTTTTAAAGCAAATTTGCATTCGCATTCCACCTTTTCGGACGGTAAGCTTACCCCGCAGGAAATGAAGGATTTATATAAAAGCCACGGCTATTCTATTGTGGCCTACACCGACCACGACTTGATGTTTCACCACCGTGAGCTTAATGACAACAGCTTTCTTGCTCTTTCAGGCTTTGAAATTTACGCTAATCAGGAAAAGCAAGAAGGGCAGAATTATGACGACATTAAGGTTTGCCACATTTGCTTTGTAGCGCTTCGCCCTGATGTTGAATATCAGGTATGCTTTCACCGCACAAAATATATTGAACATAATATTCCTATTTGGGACAAGGCAGCTTATGACCCCAACGTTCCCGATTTCGAGCGTGAATACACCCCTGAATGTATAAGTGAAATGATGCGCCTTGGTCGTGAAAACGGATTTTTTGTAACTTATAACCATCCGGGCTGGTCGCTTGAAAGCGCTAACGAATATTTAAACTATAACGGTATGCATGCGCTTGAAATTATTAACGGCGGCAGCTTTGCATCGGGCTATGACGACTACAACCCCCGTGTTTATGATGATATGCTTCGTGCTGGTAAGCGTATTTATTGCATTGCCGCTGACGATAATCACAACGCCCACGCTGAAGATAACCCCCGTTATGATTCATTCAAGGGCTTTACAATGATTAAGGCCGAAAAATTGGACCATACACTTATTGGAAAAGCGCTATTAAACGGTGATTTTTATTGTTCACAAGGCCCGCTTATTGACGAACTATGGTTTGATGACAACAAGGTGCACATTACCACCCCCAACGCTTGCCGCATTACCTTTAATACAGGCCGCCGTCACGCAAGTGTCGCCGAACAGACAGCGGATGGCCCCATGCATGCCGAATTTGCGCTTTGGGGCAAGGAGGACATATACTTCCGTCTGACCGTTACCGACAGCCACGGCCGCCACGCCTGCACCAACGCATATTTTATTGACGAATTGTTAAAATAATTTAAAGGAACGGCTTTGCCGTTCCTTTTTTGTTTGATATTCAAATTATAGTTTATCGGGGACTTTTTCTTGCGAAAAAGTTAAAGAATAAATAATAAAGAAAAAAGAATAAAATCGGTGTCGTCTTTGCCGACAAATATATATCGTGCCGTAGGCACACGTTTTTTATTATTTATTATTTCTTCTTTATTCTTTTGGGTGTAAGCCCGATAAACCCCAATTTATATCTGTCGCGAAGCGACTCCTTACCTCTTCACTATTACTTTTTAACTATTACCTAAAAATGACGGTCATTACTGACCGTCATTTTTTATTCTTCCATCTGTTTTCCTAAAAATGCTGCCGCAACACGAACAAGCTTTTCGTCACTTTCACTCGATTTTGTCATTGTGTCGCTTTCAACCATTACAACCGCGCCGCTAACGTCACCCGAAATAATAATTGGCGCCGCCACACACATTTTGCGGCTTACACCCTCAAGCGCTTGGTGATTTTCATCGTCAAAAACAACCGTTTTGCGCTTTTCCATTATATCCTCAAGCACAGGGGTTACACGGCGTTCAAGCACTTCTTTTTTAGATATCCCCGCCGCCGCAATACAGTGGTCACGATCACAAATAAGTACGCCTAAACGTGTCGCCTCGCTCATAGCATCAGCACATTGCGCCGCAAAAGGTGAAATTTCACCAATAGGCGAATACTTTTTAAAAATTACTTCCCCACCCGCATCGGTAAAAATTTCCAACGGGTCTCCCTCACGGATTCGCATAGTGCGGCGGATTTCTTTGGGTATAACAACACGCCCAAGGTCATCTATTCTACGAACTATTCCAGTTGCTTTCATATATTTACTCCTTTTCTCTACTCTAAAATGTTCCAAAAACCCAGTATTTATGCGGGTTTTCAGCGTTTTGGATTTGCTCAAAATTTCACCTTCTCCAAGCAGATGTCATAAAAGCATTTTTGTCCTTATTGAACATATGATTTTTGAAAAAATGCGAAAAAACCAGTGTTTATGCGGTTTTTCGGGCTTTTTGTAATGACTACTCTGCCAAGGTCCCTTTTTCATTAAGGACTTGGGAAGATTTGTTGTTTTTTTGTTCTTTGTTAGTATCACACTTTTTGTAGAAATTATGAGTAGAATTTCCAATTGTTTTTAAATTTTAATAAACAAAAGGCACCTCAAACTAATTGAAGTGCCTTCTGCTTGCTACTATTTATTCTTCTATATTTTCTTCGTAAACTGGAATAGTCATATTTTCCAAAGCACCCCGAAGCTGCGGATTGTGAATGACAAAGTGAATTGCAGGTGCCTTGTTCTTAGATATGATAACCCATTTCCCTTCAAGAATACGAATTTGTATATTTCTAAACGGATAGTTGCTGTTTTGCTTGATAATATAGTTTTCTTGTTTCTGACTGTAGCGAAGTGTTTGATCCATATGCAGCAAATACTCTTCGTAAGTATACGCAATGTCCTTTTCGTAGAAGATCTCCGAAAGAGGCAGCAGCATGGGATGCTCTTCAAATTCCGATTCGCTGATGACAGGAATCTCATCGGTCATGCTGCCTTCTTCCAAAACAGTTTTGTATAGCTGCCGTTGCTCTGCCGCATAAGCAAGAATACGATTCTTGTCTGCCTCATCAACAGAATTATGTTCCAGAATCTGCGAAAGCAGTTCTTCGGAAAGCGTGTGGATGGGCAATGCGGAAAGAATGGATCTTCTTTTGCCGGAAGTCATGCAGTCTTTTTTTACAAATGCGCTGAAAGCATTCTCGGATTCTATGCGGTAAATATCCATAAGAGGAGATGCATTTGACAGGAGATCGAGTGCTCTTTGTCTGTAATAGGCAAGCTCGGTCTTGTTGTTTGTGAGATACATCTTGCCGTTTTGGTGATGATCCATTATGCACTCACCGGATAATGCTGCCGCTCCGCTTGAATAAAGGAAATGCCCGAAAATCTTGTTGTGAACACCTTTTAGATAATACGGAGAAATCTGTCCTGTCATATACATGGGGATCCAGCCCTCAAGACCCATCATCATTTCTTCAAATGGACGATTGATATTATGGATGAAATGGATATGCAAACCTTTTTTCAGCGTCATAGCAACGGCGAATATGAATTTTTTCTTAAAATCAGTGCCGTTTGCCTTGTCAGCCATTGGCGTGTCGTCATTGGCGATCAAATCTTCTTTCGACTTGGATAAAACCGTTGCTTTGAAAAAGTCCAATGTTCCTTTGCACATTTCCTCAATTCCATAATAATTTCTGGATGCCGGTAATTGAAATGGAACGGAAGGGACCTTCAGTTCGTCAAAATGGATACTGCGGATAAATTCGTTAAGATCAAATTCATCCAGCTTTGTTAAAAACGGCAAAACCACTTCTTTTTGGACCACCTGTCCATTGGCGAGCCAGCAAACAATTTTATCCATACAAACAGAATCATCACTGATTTCTGTTATATCGCAGCCAATCAATCC
>JAGAQV010000021.1 GCA_017622555.1 Clostridia bacterium | reverse complement strand
TGACGAATTAAAGAAATATATTCATTACTACAACAACGAAAGAATTTCCTTAAAACTAAAAGGAATGAGTCCAGTACAATACCGAACTCATTCACTAACATTTTAATATTTAATTTTGTCTAAACTTTGGGGTTCACTTCAAATTTTCGTGCTTCCTTTTTTACTGTCCTTTAGAGTACGACCCTTAAGCCGTCCTTTTTAAATTGCATATATTCCTGACTGTAATAAAACAAATTGATATTTGCCGGATTCTATATACTGTAAAACGGGTTCGTTAAACTCATCCATTTCGTTTACGGTATAGCTATCAAGGTTTACTCCCACCAGCTTTCGCGAGCCTTGGTTACAAATTATTGCTGTATCACCTTTAAGATAAAGACTTTTGGGTTTATCAAACGGGGAGTGGTTGCCGCCGATTCTAAGTTCTTCTCGCATATTGAAAAGATTATAACGAAGCAAAACGTTGCATTCACTATAAGCCGCCCAAAGCGCATTTTTATAAACGGTAATATCGTTTGCAATACAGCCACGGTACGCAAGATTACCCTGCCAAATAGGTGATGCGTCGGCATCTAAAAGCATTGCTTCACCGTTAGTTTTTAAAATAAACACCTTGGAATTGGGCAAAACAATTGCACGTGTTAAAATGTAGTTGTTGCAATAATTAATTACAGCCTTATAATTGTGACCGTATTTGGTTACGAGGTAAACGTTTTTCGCCACGTCGGAAAACTTCCCCGTATCAAAGGAAAGCATTTTATAGCCAATAACAATTTTGTCGTCTAATGTGTCCTTATGATAGGAAAACAAAATACCGTTTTGGGTTGATAAAACGTCAAAAACGGTGCCTTCGAAAATTTGTTTCATTTAATTATCTTCCGTTTCGTATTTTTTGTGCTGCCAAAAGCACGCCTGCTTTGGCACTGTGGAAATTTATACCGCCTTGCATCCAAGCGGCATAAGGCTCACGAAGGGGGCCATCAGCTGAAAGCTCGATAGAAGCGCCAAGCGTAAAGGCGCCCGCCGCCATGATTACGGGGTCGGTGTAGCCCGGCATTTCCCAAGGCTCAGGTACAACAAAGGCATCAACGGGGGCGCCGCTTTGCATACCCTGACAAAAGGCCACAAGACCTTCGGCTGTGCCAAGTGTTATGCACTGAACAATATCGCCACGCGGATCATTGGGCTCAGGTGTTACGGCATAGCCCATTGCTTTAAATAAGGCCGATGTATAAACGGCGGTTTTAACCGCTTCACCAACAACGTGAGGCGCTTGGAAAAGGCCCAAATATAATTCGCGGCTCATACCAAGGGTTGCGCCAACCTCTTTACCAACACCGGGGCAGGTGAGGCGTTCAGCGCATTTTTCTACCAAATCGTGTCGGCCTGCAATATAACCGCCTGTGCGGGCAATACCGCCACCGGGATTTTTAATAAGGGAACCTGCTATAAGGTCGGCACCAACATCACACGGCTCTAATTTTTCAACAAATTCGCCATAGCAGTTATCAACCATTATAATAGTTTCGGGTGAAACCTCTCTAACAATTTCACAAAGCTTTTTAATATCTTCAATAACAAGGCTTGGACGTGTGGAATAACCACGTGAGCGCTGAATATAAGCCATTTTAAACTTATCCTGTGAAAGCCTTGCTTTAATGGCTTCAATATCGGTTGTGCCGTCACTTAAAAGCTCAACCTCGTTATAATCGACACCCCAGTCACTAAGTGAGCCGTCGTTCTTTTCGTCAATGCCAAAAACACCTGTAATGGTGTCATAAGGGCGGCCTGTCAGCACTAAAACCTTATCATTAGGGCGCAAAACACCAAAAAGAGCAACGGTTAAGGTGTGTGTGCCCGAAACAAAATTGTGGCGCATAATTGCATCCTCAGCGCCCATAATGTCGGCCATAACACGTTCTAATATTTCACGACCACGGTCGTCATAACCATAACCGGTTGAGCCTGCCATTGTAGCTTCGCTTACACCGTTTTCAATAAACGCCTTTAACACCTTAAGCTGTGTGTACTCGGCAATATCGTCAATTTCGGCAAAGCGGTCTTTAAGGGATGTTAAAATCTCCTTGTCTAAATTTAAAAGTTCGTCATCAATTTGAAAAAAGTTTTTAATATTCACTTGTTTTTCACCCAATATCCTGCATTGTAAAGTTTTATAAAACCGTTTTTAAGGTAAAACGGCAAAATGCTGTCACGGCAACAGGCAAAAAAGTCCTTGCCGTAATTTTTTTGTAAGATTCCTTTAATTGCAATACTGCCGTAGCCCTTTTCGTGACTTGCGAGACCGTTTATTATAGCATTATTACCTGAATTGAAGGTAATAACAGCGCATTTTTCTTTTATGGCAAATGACTTTGCAAACCCCAAATTTTTTCTTCGGCAGTAATCCACCGCAAAGTGTGGATAATCAGGCAAGGAAAGCCCGTCCACATCTAAAAGGACATATAATTCATCACTTTTAAGCTCGTCACAGGGGGTAAAACCCTCAACATCCGCTTTTCGATAAACAACGTTTATGTTTTCATCGGGTATGCGGTTAATTGCCTTTAATGTGTCAATATCACTAAAAACACAAGCGGGGGACAGTACGTCAACAAATTCTAAAAGCTCTAAAATATCGGCGTTATTGTTGTGTATAATCATATTTCCGTCGGTCATAGCAATAACGCATTTATCATTATCCTGTGCCCAAAACATAACAGACGGGTCGCTTTTATAACTGTCATAAAGGCAGTTAATTTTAACCATTTCGGCCGAGAGATTTGGTGTAACAGGTATTTGATTAATAAGACTTATCATTTTATTTCGCCACTTAAAATGCCGTTTAGCATATATTTTGTGAGCTTTATCATATTTTCTATGTCGCTTATATTTGCAACACACGAGGGAGAGTGAATATAACGGCAGGGAAGCGAAATTGCAAGGGTGCGAATACCCTCACAGCTGAGGTGTATAGCGCCCGAATTATTACCGCCTGCAACAGCGCGCTTTGGCTGAACGGAAAGACCGCTGTTAAGTGCAGCATTATAAAGTGTGCGGTCATAAGCGGTGGCACGGTCCATAAAAGAAACGGCGGGACCACATCCCAAATTACAAACCGACTTATCTTCCGAAACCCCCGCAATATCGGCAGCTGTGGTAGCTTCAAGCACTAAGGCAAAATCAGGGTTTATAGCAAAGGTAGCAACCCTTGCGCCCCTTGTTCCAATTTCTTCTTGAGTAGAAAAAACAGCAAAATAGTCATATTCGGCTTTTTCTTTTAAAAGTGTAATAAGTACCGCACAGCCAATGCGGTCATCAATGGCTTTTGCTTTAACGCTTTCGCCCATAACGGTAAAATCACTTTGAATAACGGCCGTATCACCAAGTCTTATAAGGGAGAGCGCCTCTTCTTTAGAGCTGGCGCCGATATCAATGTAAAGTGCATCGGTCTTGGGAGCTTTCTTTGCATCTTCTTTAGAAATAAGGTGAACGGGCTTGCCACTTATAACACCTGTAATTTCACCGATTTTAACGGTTTTAAACATTAAAACCGATGCGTCCATTCCGCCCACAGTTTCAAATTTTAAAAAACCGTCAGCAGTAACAGCGGTTATAATAAGCCCCACCTCGTCCATATGGGCGTCAAGCATAAGGCATTTATCGCTACGCTTTTTGCCCTTTTTAAAGCAAATAATGTTACCGAGGTTGTCCACCTTATATTCGCAATGTCCTTTAATTTCTTCAATTATAAAATTGCGGATATTATCTTCACTGCCTGAGGTGCCATCCAAAAGGCAAAGCTTTTTAAGTAAATCAAGCATTAAGGACACCTCCTGCCATTATATAAGCGTAAAGCAAATCGCAAACGCTTTCTAAATCGCTAAGTGATAAAATTTCGGTTTCACTGTGCATATTGCGGAGCGGAATAGAAAGTGTGCAGGTTTTTACACCCTCACGGTTAATGCTTATCATATCGGCATTAGTACCCGTGTGACTGCCCATAACCTCTAACTGATAGGGTGTGTCGTTTTCTTTGGCAACTGCAATTAATTTGTTTGAAACCACTTTTGAAAGGACAGGGGAAATGCCAATCATACCGCCCTTTGAAAGCTCGCCGCATTCTTCATCTTTAATACCAATACCGTTACCAAAGCTAACGTCAATTGCAATTGCTTCGTTGGGGTTTACACGGAAAGCGGCGGTGCGAACACCACGCATACCAAGCTCCTCACTGTCACTCAAAACAAAGGCGACGTTTATTGGAAGCTTCTTACCGCTAAGTTTTTGAGCTAACATTAAAAGACAGGCAACAGCAGCACGGTCATCAAAGCTGCGGCCATAAACCAAATCGTTTTGAAGCTCACCGCACTTGCCCGAAAAGGTAACAAAATCACCAAGGCTAATAATTTCTTTGGCTTTTTTGCCAAGACCGGTATCAAGCTTAATGTTAGCAATATCTTCAAAGCTTTCTTCGCCTTTTGAAAGGTGAGGCGGTGTGGCGCAAAATACAGCTGGTACAATTTCCTTGCCGTGAACATTAACCATACGGGAAGGCAGGGTGCGAATATCAATACCACCCGCATTCGAAACAGTTAAAAAGCCGTTATTGTCAATATCAGTTACAACCATTGCAATTTGGTCAATGTGGCTGTCCAGCATAAGTGTGTAATCGCTTTTGCCGTCTAAAAAACCAATAACAGTTAAATTGTCCATTTTTTCGGCAGTAGTATATTTTGAAAGTATACCGTATGCAAAGTCCGAAGCGGCGGTAATATTGCCCACTGCATCAAGACTTGATAGTTTAAAAAGTAAATCTTTAATGTTCATTATAATTTATTTACCAATTCTTTAAAATGATTTCCTCTTGCCACAAAATTGGGGTAAGCGTCAAAGCTTGCGCTTGCAGGTGAAAGGGTTACAACGTCACCAGGCTTTGCAATTTCATTTGCCTTTAAAACTGCGGCGGTAATGCTTTCGCATCTTATAATTTCGGGTGTACCGTTATAATTTTTATCGTTTCTTACAGCGGCTTCAATTTTGTTTGCAGTTGCGCCGCAAAGGTAAAGCTTTTCAACCTTTTCTAAAATATATGGTACAAGCGGCTCATAAGGAATATGCTTGTCATAACCGCCTGCAATAAGATGTACCTTTTGGTTAAAGGCTTTAAGTCCTGCAATTGTACGGGTGGGGCTGGAAGCGATAGAGTCGTTATAATACTTTACACCGTTTACTTCACGCACAAATTCAATTCGGTGTTCAACACCCATAAATTCCTTTGCAACCTTTTTAATTGAATCCATACCTGCAAAGCCCCAAACAGCAGCAATTGCGGCAAGGTAATTTTCAACGTTGTGGTCGCCCAAAATTGCAATGTCGTCACGGTGCATAATGGGGGCGTCAAGACCACGGTAGGTCATATGAATGGTGCCGTCACTTTCGAGCCAAGCACCGTTTTTAAGGGGCTCGGTCATAGAAAATGACAACGACTGTCCGCGTGCGTACTTTTTAAAGTCGTTAGTAATTTCATTGTCACGGTTTAAAACTGTGCGTGAAAAAGCATTTTGGTGAAGAATAATGTTCTTTTTAGCGTCAATATATTCTTCCATATCCTTGTGAACGTCCAAATGGTTGGGGGCAAGGTTTGTAACAACTGCCACGTCGGGACTTTTTCTCATAGAAATAAGCTGGAAGGAGGAAAGCTCAACCACTACAAAATCATCAGCGGTAATGTTTTCAATTTCGGGAAGTAGGGGTTTACCGATATTACCTCCAACAAAAACCTTTTTACCCTCGGCTTCAAGCATTTTTGCAATAAGTGTGGTGGTTGTGGTTTTACCGTCAGAGCCGGTAATTGCAAATAAGGTTGCGGGGCACAAATCAAAAAAAACTTCCATTTCGCTTGTTACGGCAATACCTTTTTTACGGGCGGCTTCAAGCTCAGGTAAATTAAAGCTCATACCTGGGGTGCGGAATATGATATCCACTTCCAAATCATCAAGATAACCTTCCCCTAGGCATAATTCTGCGCCTGCCGCCTCAAGCTTGTCGGCAATGTCGCCAATCATTTCACGGCTGCGGCGGTCACAAGCGTAAACCTTTGCGCCTTTTTTAAGAAAATCTAAAATTAAGGGGGTGTTGCTGACACCAATACCGCACATTGCGATTTTTTTGCCCTTTATTTGTTCAAAAAACTGCTTGCAATCCATAAGACTACCTCCGTTTTGACATACTTATTCAGCATATAAATATATTATACTTAAATATATATAAAATATCAATAATTAAAGGCACAAATTTCCAAAAATTTAACAAAGGGGTAAGCTTATGAATTACATTAACTGCAAAAACAATCTTCCGCCTGAAACTGTTCGTAAAACTATTATTTTTTGGTGTGAAAATTCCATACAGCATATAGCGTCTTTTTTATCGGCAATAAAGGGAAGTGGGGCGGTTTTAGAAAATGATTTTTTGCAAGAAATTAAGGAAATTGACTTGATTTTTAAAAGTATTTTAAATGAATATTCTTCAGAAAAGGGTAATTTACCGTCACGCCCTGCAATTTTGTTTAAAACCAACACACGTTTTATTGCGTTGCTTGAAAGAATTAAGCTAGAAACGGTGTCGGGTTATCCGATTTTACAGCAGTCGGTTTACCACTATATTTTAGAACAAAATTATATTAATGCCATTTTTGGTATATCGGTACCGCAAAACTCACCACTTATTACAGTGAAATTTATGCCGTTTTACAATAATAACTGTGTTTTTAACCAGATGTATTTTTGGTCGGTTATAGGGGCAATGCATCCGTCACTTTTGCTTAATAATAATGACTTTGCCACTGCTATAAACGGGTATTCTAAAGAATATTTACGTGATACGGCAAACAGCTTCAATGCAATTTGCTTTTCGCTATCAGGAATGGGTAAAACAAAGAAAAAAGAGCTGACGAAAATTTTTAATAGCTTTCGTCAGCTCAATAGTAGCTTTTTATCCTTTTTAATTGCGGCCAAAAGCGGTAGTCCCAAAGTGTTTACGGCCACTGTAAAGCCCACTTTGTCGGACAGCTTTTATAAGGGTGCTCAGCATATGATAAACGAACATAAGCTGGTTTCAGAAATTGTTGATGCAATTACGGAAATATTGTTTTAAATTATTTCTCCCTCGCCTGAAACGGTGATATCGATATCGCCAACGTTACTGCTAAAGCCATTGTTATTG
Organism: Clostridia bacterium; assembly: GCA_017622555.1. Lineage (GTDB taxonomy): Bacteria > Bacillota > Clostridia > Oscillospirales > Acutalibacteraceae > UBA737. The sequence goes on along the minus strand of JAGAQV010000021.1, from coordinate 5,394 downwards.
TTAGCATTATTGTTGGCGTTATTATTAGTGTTGTTGTTAGTGTCGGTGTGCAATTTGCTTGAAATACGTTCATATATTTCTTTTGTAGCTTCTGTTGTTTTTGCGTTAATTACAAGCAATTTGCCATCACTTTTAATAACAACAGCCGCACTGCAGTTATTATATGTGTAACGGGTGTGTTCACCAAGCGCTTTGTTTTTAAATTTACCTACTGAAAGAGTTGCGCCGTTAAAGCCCATTACCTTGTCGCCAACTTCCATTTCGTCATAAAAATCAATGTCTTTAATATCGGTAAAATTAAGGCTTAATGGGTCGGAATAATCGCTGTCAACGGTAAAACCGTCATCGGTATAGGTTACTGTAACGTCTCCGCTAAACATAACATACGTCGTACTACCCAAAATAACAAGAACAAGAATGGCCGAAATAATACCTGCAATAAAATATGATTTTTTGTTGTAAATTGGTTCAAATTCGGTATCTTCGTTTTCAAGCTCAATTAGGCAATAACGGTATGAATAAATTACAACAGAAATCAGGGAAACAAGAATAATTGCAAATGCCGTAATCATCATAGCAGCTGCGGGTAAAAGCATTGTAAACAGCATTAAAAAGCCTGATAAAACCATAATTTTACCGCCAAATCGGTGTGTGGCGTTCCAGTTTTCTTCGCTTTGAAGCGTCCATTTAAATTTAAAGCCTAAGGTGTTGTTTTGGCGAACCTTAGGCATAAGGTTACCCATAATGATAAACAGTAAGCCTAAAAGTATTGGAAAAGCAATGCTTAAGTCAAAGGTTTTGCCAAAGGCTACCGCATATATTACCGAGCTTGCAAAAATTGAAATTATCGGCATAATGAAAAAAATCATATTAAGCGCTTTCTTGTTTTGGCGCTTGTTTTTAGTGTCAAGCGAAGTGATGAAAAAGCAAACAAGGTTTAACACAAATAATATAATAGGTAGACCGAAAACCGTAAATGTGCGGCTTGAAAAACCGTCAGCCTCACCGTTTACACCCCAATGCGTTGCCATTAGAGCGGGCAGCTCATCCCACATAACAAGCCCAAAGGCAATAGGGGAAAGTGTAAATAAGGATGAAAGTATAATTTTAAAAATGTTCTTTTTAATCACTGGTGGTTCCTCCCTTTAAATCAGCAAGCCAAAGCATAGCTTCTTCCAAAACGGAAGCATTGATTTCATAATAAATAAATTTGCCTTTGCGGGTATCACGAATTAAGTCGGCCTCCTTTAAAACTGACAAATGCCGTGAAATTGAAGCATCAGTAACCGAAAAGTCAGCCGAAATTTCACCTGCCGAAAGCGGACCCTTTTTCAGCATGTTTAGTATATCACGCCGTATTGGATCAGCCAAGGCCTTTAAAGTGTTTTGTAAAGCCATAGCAACCTCCTTATTTAACATTTAACTTAATTGTTAAATGTATTATAGCATACGCTTTTGCGTTTGTCAATATGCAAATAAAAAAACTCGGTAGAAAATCTACCGAGTTTAATGTTAGCGTTAAATTTATTTCTTGCCTTTGGCAATACGGTGGCGGCGCCAGATAACCCAAAGCGGACCTGAAACAAAAAGTGAAGAAATAGCACCTGATAACAAACCAAATACCATAGGAATAGCAAAGGTGCGAAGACTTGTAAGACCAAAAATTTCAGAAACCACAATAATGGTGGTAACAGCCAAAAGGGTTGTTGCAGTAGTAACGATGTTACGAATAACAACGGTGTTAACACTGGTATTTACAAGGTCGCCGATTTCCATATCGGGATTGTACTTTTTGTTTTCACGGATACGGTCGTAAATAACGATAGTATCGTTAAGTGAATAACCAAGCATTGTAAGTACAACAGCGATATAGTTTGAGTCAATTTGTAAACCGAAAATAACGCAGGTGAAGAAGGTGATAAGCACGTCAAATACCAACGAAACAAGTGCGGTAATACCGGCTGAAACACCACCAATTTTTCTAAAACGAATGCCCACGTAAATTACAACTAAAACAGCGGTAATTAAAACGGCAACCATACTTTTAGCAAAGAACGAGCCCGCAATTGAAGGAGATACGGAGTTAGAGTCGTAAAGCTCAATTTTATTATCCTTAAATTTTTCAACCAAGGACTTTGTCATAGCCTCTTGTGTTTTTGCTGAAAGTGCATTTTTACCTGAAAGTGAAATTTCAAAGGTTTGAGTGTCGCCCGCAAGGGAGGTGGATTTTCTTAAAGAATATTCCTTTTTAATATGTTCCTTAACAACTGCGTCAATGTCCTTATCGGCGATTTCGCCTGTGTAGGAATAAGATACCTTAGCACCGCCTGAAAAGTTAATATCAAGCTTAACGCCAAATATTACTGACCACAAAATACCGATAATAAATATTGCAATGTAAACAATTAAAACGGGCTTTAATGCTTTATTAAAATCAATATTAAACTTACGCATTTTTCTTACCTCCGTACAAAGCGGGATTTCTCAAAAACTTGATTTTCGAGATGCTCTTAATCATAATTCTGGAAGCAAGAACGCCCATGATAAGATTGAAGATAGTACCTACTAACAAGGTGTAACCGAAGGAGTAGATAGAACCGGTAATAGAGGTGCCAAAGAGTGACATAAGGGGTGAGAAGATTTGTGCAAGCAAGCTGTCGGGTGTACCGAAAGCGCCCATAAGCACAATGGAAACGATTACGATGGTAACGTTACCGTCGATAATTGCGCTAAGTGAGTTTTTGTAGCCCGAATCAATAGCGCCGTCAATGGTCTTGCCCTTCTGGAATTCATCACGAATACGCTCTGCTGCGATTACGTTACAGTCAACACCCACACCGATAGAAAGAATAATACCTGCAATACCGGGAATGGTTAAGGTGAAGCTTTCAAAATCGGCAAAGTAGCCAGAAATACAAGCAATAGAGCCTGCAAGCTGACCTAAAAGTGCAAGGGAAGCAATAACACCGTTAAGACGGTAGCGAATAATCATAAGTGCGCAAACAAGTGCAAATGCAATAGAGCCAGCAATTACCATTACCTTAAGTGCATCGTTACCGAGAGTAGGTGAAATTACTTGAAGCTTGCTGTCGTCAACGGTTAAGGCAAAGGGAAGTGAGCCCGCATTAATCTTATCAGCAAGAGCTTCTGCCTCTTCAGCGTTCGCCATACCTGTGATAATTGCCTTACCGTCGGTAATTTGGCTGTTAACTGTGGGGGCCGAAATCATACTATCGTCCATCCAAATAGAAATTGTTTTGTTAAGCTGTTCCTTGGTAGCAGTAGCAAACTTTGCTTTGCCGCTTGCTTTAAGCTCAAGCTGAACAACATACTGGAATTGGCCTTCAGCAACTTCTTGGTAAGCGGGTGTTGCCTTATCTACGTCTGCACCGGTGAGAATTACTTTTTCGGCATCCTCATCCTTACAGAATTTCAAAAGTGCGGTTGCACCAAGCTCCTGTACGGCAGCCGCTGCGTCAAAATCGCTTTCGTCGGCAGCCCAGGGGAAGCGAACGATAATTTGGTTGTTGTTTTTGTCAGCATAAACCTCATAATCGGTTATGTTTTGGTTTACAAGACGGGTTTCAAGAATAGCCTTTGCGGCGTCAATATCGTCATCTGTGATTTTAACGCCTTCCTTATCGGGTGAAAATACGGCTTCAACACCGCCGCGAATATCAATACCCCAACGGATATCGTTTGCACCCTTAAAATAAACTAGTTCTGTATCGCCGTAATAGTTTTTAACCCCGAAGAAAGCGGTAAAGGTTAACGCTAAAATCAAGGCGGCAACTAAGAAAAACGGCAAAATGCCTTTTCTTTTGGACTTCATAATAATCCTCCAATAAAGTGATTTATTGATTTATTATACTAAATCTTGCTACTAAAGTCAATTGCTTTAATCCTTTAAAAGCTTTTCAAGTGCCGCGTATTTTACAGCGGTACAAAGTATAAGGGAAGCTTTTTCAATTTCAGCCACCGACGGATATGACGGTGCAATTCTTAAGTTGCTGTTTTTGGGGTCTTTTCCATAGGGGTAGGTAGCGCCTGCAGGGGTTAAAATCATACCTGCATTTGCACAAAGCATTTCAACCCTTTTTGCACAGCCCTCCATAACGTCAAGGCTTATAAAGTAGCCGCCCTTAGGTCTGGTCCAGGTGGCAATGCCCTTATCTTCAAGCGTATCAAGTGCTTTAAGCACAGCGTCAAACTTAGGTCTTAAAATTTCAGCGTGCTTTGCCATATGTTCTTTTACAGCGTGAACATTTTCAAAAACACGTGCATGGCGAAGCTGGTTTAATTTGTCAGGACCGATGGTTTGGAATTTCATTCTGCCCTTCAAAAGTTCAACGTTGTTGGGGCTACCTGCCTCCACTGCAACACCGGCACCGGGGAAGGTGATTTTTGAAGAGGAGGTGAAAATTAACGGTAAATCGGGATTACCGGCTTTTACACATTCAGTGTAAATATTTAAAAGCTTGTCGCCCTCGTCATAAAGGTCGTGAATAACGTAAGCGTTATCCCAAAAAATTCTAAAACCGGGGGCTGCGGGCTTTAAGGCTGCCATACGGCGTACAACCTCGTCAGAATAGGTAATACCGACGGGGTTTGAATATTTAGGAACACACCAAATACCTTTAACCGACGGGTCCTTAACCCATTTTTCAACCTCGTCCATATCGGGACCGTTTTCATTTGTGGGAATGGTTATAAGCTCAAAACCAAAATATTCTGTTATGGCAAAGTGCCTGTCATAACCTGGGGCGGGGCACAAGAACTTACGGTTTTTACATTCGAACCACGGTTCACCGCCCATACCGTGTGTCATAGCCTGGGCAATGGTGTCAAACATCATATTAAGTGATGAATTGCCACCAACAATAATTTGATGCTCGTCAATCTCTAAAATTTCGGCAAAAAGCTTTTTAAGCTCAACTAAGCCGTCAAGCCCGCCGTAATTGCGGCAGTCAATACCGTCAATATTTTTAAAGCCTGTGTCGTTTCCAACAAGGTCGAACATTTTTTGGCTAATATCCATATTATCAAAGCCTGGCTTACCACGTGACATATCAAGTGATAAATGCATTGCACGAAGCTTTTCATATTCCGTCTTAACAACGGAAAATTCTTCTTGCAGCTCAGGCTTAGTCATTTCCAAATAGCTTGGCATAAACTGATTCTCCTTTTATTCGATAACTAATATATAATACTATATAATATAAAAATTTGCAAGAGTTTTTAATTAAGTGAGGCAAATTGGGGTTTATCTATGCCTTCCCCTTGAGGGGAAGGTGCTGAGTATACGAGGCGGATGAGGTGGAAAACTATTTAATTACTGAAAATTACACCTCATCAGTCACTACGTGACAGCTTCCCCTCAAGGGGAAGCCTTGC
>JAGAQV010000020.1 GCA_017622555.1 Clostridia bacterium | reverse complement strand
TGACGAATTAAAGAAATATATTCATTACTACAACAACGAAAGAATTTCCTTAAAACTAAAAGGAATGAGTCCAGTACAATACCGAACTCATTCACTAACATTTTAATATTTAATTTTGTCTAAACTTTGGGGTTCACTTCAGAAAGACTGCTCTTTTTGTTATTTAACCTCTGCATTTTTAATTGCATAATCTAAAAGAATATTTATAAGTTCATTGCGTGAACGATTAGTCTTTTCTGAAAGCTTATCAAGGTTTTCTACAGTTTCATCCTTGATTCTTATAGAAAAGGTTTTAAACCCATCTTCACCCTTGAGGGATTTTTTGTTAATTATAAGTTTTTCTTCCATAATATTCACCTCAATATTATTTATTAAATCGACATGAAGCCAAAATGTTGACCTTGTATAGAAATTTATCCATACCGAAACAAAAGGAAGTATTTGCGTTTGCGTATAATGTTTTTAAAAACAAATAATTTCAAATTATGGTTTATCGGGAAGATGCATACATGTAGGGGCGACCAGTGGTCGCCCGTCAGCAATTCGCCAAATTAACGGGAAACCAATGGTTTCCCCTACAAATGCACAATTAAATTGTTCTATAATTCCGAATTACGCATTACGAATTCCGAATTTCGCCTAAGCGATAACCCCCAATTTATATTGGCAAAACAAAAGCACCTAACTTCTGTTAGGTGCTAATTTTTTAATTTTTATTTAACTTCATATCCACCAACGGGACGAATGGTTAAAACACTGCAGGAACCAAGACCAAAGGCTGATTCAATCATTGTCTTATAATCGGTAAGCATTTCGGTTGGGATATAGCACTGAATAGTGCCTGCAAAGCCACCGCCGTGAACACGGCAAGCGCCCTTGTCACCCAAGAACCGCTTTGTTAAGGCAATGGCAAGGGATAAGCCCTGTTCCTTAACGGCCGAAGTGGAATAAAGGTTTTGTAAATAGTCATATGATGACTGACCCGAAGCGTTTACGAGCTTTAGAAAATCTTCAAATCTACCTTCCTTTAAAGCGGCTTTTTGCTCTAAAACACGGGCATTTTCATTAAAGAAATGGAATGCGCGAAGCACAGCGCGGTCGCCGTATTCTTTACGAAGGGTTTGAATGTTCTTATAAAATTCGTTTTCGTCAGCATCACGAAGGAAGTCAACACCTAAAGCGTTGCTTATTTGCTTACATTCAATGGTAATGTCAGCATAATCCTGTGTTAAGTTGGCGTGGTTACCGCCTGTGTCAACAACACAAAGGGTATAGCCGAATTTTTTTATGTCAAGGTCAATTTTTTCGGTAATGGGGTTGCTGGGGTCGTTAAAATCAGCGTATGTAAAGCCACCGAGTGAGCTTGCCATTTGGTCCAAAAGACCGCAGGGCTTACCAAAATATTCCCTTTCAGCAAACTGACCAATTTTTGCAATTTCAATTGCTTCTACCTTGCTGTCAGCAAACATACCGTTTAAAATGTTGCCAATGAGTACTTCGAATGCAGCGGACGATGAAAGACCAGAGCCCTTTAAAACGTTTGATGTGGTGTAAGCGTTAAAGCCCTGAAGCTTCACGCCCATTTCGTTAAATTTGTGGCAAACACCACGAATAAGAGAAGCTGCACGGCCAATTTCCTTTTCCTGTTTCTGAAGCTCATTAAGGGCAATGGTGTCCATATCATAGCCACGGGACTTAACACGAACAACATCTTCACCGTTTAAAGCAACAACGGCAATAACGTCCATATCAACGCCGCCTGCAAGTACACAGCCGTGCTGATGGTCGGTGTGGTTACCGCCAACCTCTGTTCTGCCCGGAGCGGAGAAAATGCGAATATCATTTTCGGTTTTGAAAAGCTTTTCAAATTCGCAAACGGCATCAAAATAACGGGTTTTTGACTTTTCGGTTTCACCGTAAAGCATTAAAAAGTCGTTATCAAAGCCACCGTTTTGGATTTTGTTTTTAATTTCGGCAATTCTCATTTTAAAACAACCTTTAAATTATTTTGAAATAATAGCTAATGTGTCACGTGCAATTGCAAGCTCTTCATTAGTGGGAATAATGTAAACGTTAACCTTACTGTCGTCGGTAGAAATTCTAATTTCTTCACCACGAACAGCGTTCTTTTCGTCGTCAATCTTAACGCCAAGGTATGAAAGGTTTTCGCAAACGTATTTTCTGAGCTCGCCATCGTTTTCACCGATACCGCCTGTAAATACAATAGCATCAACACCGTTCATAGCGGCAATGTAAGAACCAACGAACTTAAGAATTTGGTAACGCTGCATATCAATTGAAAGCTGTGCACGGTGGTTACCCTGTGCAGCGGCTGCAGCAACATCACGGTTGTCGTTTGAAACGCCTGAAATACCGTAAACACCAGATTCCTTATTGCAAATGCGGTTAATGTCAGCAGGGGTAAGGTTTTCCTTTTCAGCAATAAAGGTTAAGGCTGAAGGATCAAGTGTACCTGTACGGGTACCCATCATAAAGCCGTCAAGAGGGGTAAAGCCCATTGATGTGTCATAGCAAAGGCCGTCCTTAACAGCGGTAATTGAACAACCGTTACCAAGGTGGCAGGTAATAATTTTAAGGTCCTTCTTGTCCTTGTTTTCAAGTACTGCGCAGCGGTCACTTACAAAGTGGTGGCTTGTACCGTGTGCGCCGTACTTACGAACACCGTACTTTTCATAATATTCGTAAGGAAGGGCGAACATATAAACGTGTTCAGGCATGGTTTGGTGGAAGGATGTATCAAACACTGCAACCTGGGGCTTTTCTGTACCAAAGGTTTTAATGCAAGCCTTAATAGCAAGCACGTGTGCAGGGTTGTGAAGAGGTGCCAAAGCGCCAAGCTCGTCAATTTTATTTAAAGCGTCTTCGGTAATAAGGCAAGAGCCCTTGAAGATGGCGCCGCCTTGCACAATTCGGTGACCGATAGCTGAAACCTCGTCAAAAGAATCAATTACCTTAGCATCAGATTTTGTTAAAGCAAAAACAACAGCTTCAAATGCTTCACTGTGGGTGGGCATGGGGGTTTCAGCAGAATATGTTCTGCCGTCAGCCGCTTTGTGCGAAATAGCGCCTGTTACACCAATGCGTTCGCAAAGTCCCTTTGCCAAAACCTGTTCGTTTTCCATATCAATAAGCTGATATTTTAAAGATGAACTACCTGCGTTTACAACGAAAATTTTCATTTTTAAATGCCTCCGTCAAAAGATATTGAATTAAAAAATAAAATATGTTATATTAACTAATATATAATACAATAAATTTCTAATATTTTCAAGTTTATTTATAAAAGAAGTGATTTTTTGGCCAGAATAGGCATTATTGCGGAATTTAATCCCCTACATTTAGGGCATAAATACTTAATTGATGAAGCAAAAAAGCAGGGCGAAGTTGTTTGTGCGGTTTCGTCAAACTTTGTTCAGCGTGGTGACACAGCAATTTTTGAAAAGCGTATTCGCACACAAATGGCGCTTAACTGTGGGGCAGACCTCGTTTTAGAAATGCCGGTTTGTTATTCAATGTCAACTGCGCAAAGCTTTGCGCTTTGCGGTGTTTCAGCACTAACGGTTGCAGGGTGTGACACCCTTATGTTTGGCAGTGAAGCGGGGAATATAAACGTCCTTTTAAAAACTGCTGAAATTTTAATTAGTGATAAGTTTTCGCAAATTTTGAGTGATAAATTAAAAAGCGGTATTACCTTTGCGAAGGCAAGGCAAGAAGCCGCCGAGGAATGCGGCGCACCGAAGGATGTTTTGCAGGGCGCAAACAACAATTTGGCAATTGAATATATAATTGCCGCTAAAGGTCTTGGGGCTGAAATGACCTTTAAAACTGTAAAACGTCAGGGTGTAGGGCATGATAGCGGCATAGAGGATAATGGCTTTGCATCAGCGTCCTTAATTCGAGAAAAGCTTTATTCAGGCGATTTCCAATTTGCAAAAAAATATATGCCAAAAGAAGCTTTTAATTTAATAAGTGAAGCCGAAATCTCTGATATAACACGGCTTGAAACCGCAATTTTAGCAAGTCTTCGCACCAAAACGCTTGATGATTTTAAAAATCTTCCCGATATAAGCGAAGGTGTAGAAAATAAACTTTTTTCATCTATTAGGGTTGCAACCTCGCTCAATGAGGTTTATAATAACGTTAAAAGCAAGCGCTATACCTTGGCTCGTATAAGAAGAATGGTTTTATCGGCATTTTTAGGGATAGATAACAGCTTTTTTATGCAAAAGCCTGAATATGTGCGTGTGTTAGGCTTTAACAAAGCGGGTGAAGAAATTATTAGCCAAAGGCGCAAAATTTCTGAAATACCTTTAGTTTTAAAGGCAACCGAGGTTAAGCAGTTGTCTGAAAAGGCGCAAAAAATGTTTGAGCTTGAAAGTAAAGCAAGTGATTTATATGCGTTATCATTAAAAAAGCCCGCCGTGTGCGGACTTGAATATAAAGCAAATTTAATTAAAACGGAGTGTTAATTTTATGGTAAATGTAAACGTTATTGAAAGCTATAAGGATTATGGCAAGGTAGTAAGCATTTCTAACGGCGTTATTGAAGCTTTTGTTACTGTTGATATCGGTCCTCGTATTATTCGCTTTGGTTACGTAGGCGGTCAAAACTTTATGAACGACAACCGCAGTGATTTTGGTTGGAAGGATGACGACGCTTATCACGCATTTTTTGGCGAGGGCAGGCATTGGGAAAGCTTTGGCGGCTATCGTGTTTGGGTTACACCCGAAGGCTACCCCGAAACCTACACACCCGACGACCGCCCTGTAAGCTTTACTGTTAATCCCGACAGTGTTGTGTTTACCGCTCTTCCCGATGAAGAGGTGGGCATTTTAAAGACTGTTACCATTAAAATGGACCCCGATGACGCTAATATGACTGTTAATGCAACAGTAAAAAACATAAGCGGTAAGGACAAGGAATTTGCAGTTTGGGTAATTGCGGTTTGCGCCGCAGGCGGTAACCTTGTTATTCCTATGAACACTAACGACACAGGTCTTTTACATAACCGTTCAATTTCTGTTTGGCCTTATACCGATCTCGGCGACAGCCGTTTGCGCTTTGGCAAAAAGTACGTTGTGGTTTCTCAGGACGTTAACGCAACTTGTCCTGCAAAGCTTGGCTTTGACCTTAACGACGGTACCGTTCATTACGTTTTAGGCGACGACATTTTCACAAAGCGTTATAATGCAAAGCACGGCGAATTGCCTTATCCCGATGAAAACTGTTCGTTTGAAACCTATACAAACAATGTTATGATAGAGGTTGAAAGCCTTTCGGATATTAAAAACGTTCCTAACGGCGGTACTAACGAAATTACTGAATTCTGGTCACTTAACAAAAAGCCCTGCGAGGTTGATTTTAAGTCAGACGTATCAATTGATGAATTTTTAGGTAAAATGTAAAAACAAAAAAGAACTTGGATTTTTTCCAAGTTCTTTTTATTTTAAAAATTAATTACGCCTAAATGCTCAAGCAAAATTTTAATGCCTAAAATTATAAGTATTAAACCGCCTGCAAATTCGGCTTTGGATTTAAATTTAGCACCGTAAATATTACCGATTTTAACACCAATAGCCGATAGGGCAAAGGTGATAATACCAATAAATGCCACAGCAATAAAGGCGTATGTATTGTTGCCGTTTAAATCCATAGCAAGTGAAATACCTGCAGCTAAAGCGTCAATACTGGTGGCAACAGCCATCACAAGCATTGTTCTAAAGCCGTAGCTGTCGCATTGCTCCTCTTCTTCTTTTTCGAAAGATTCCTTAATCATATTGCCGCCAATACCACACAGCAAAACCAAGGCTATCCAATGGTCAATTGCGGTAACGTATTTTGCAAAGGCGGTGCCCACAAAATAACCTATAAGCGGCATTATTGCCTGAAAGCCGCCAAACCATGCGCCAACGGTTAACATGTGGCGGGGTTTAAGCTCCCTTGTTGCAAGGCCCTTGCAAATGGCAACTGCGAAGGCGTCCATCGAAAGCCCGACAGCCAAAATAAACAACTCAAATATGTTCAAAAAATAAAACATCCCTTTGAATATAATACGAAAAATATTATATATCAAAAGGATGTGTTTGTCAAATAATTACGGGCTGAAGCTGTTGGCCTTTAAGTGCCGCTTCAACCGTTTTAGGAATAAGCGTAAAATCACAAATCAGTGAATTGTTTTTTGAATGTGGGTCGTCTTGGCGGTAGGGCACAAAGTATATGTTTTTGGTGTTGTGTAAAAGGCCAATGTTTTTTGCGCTGCCGCCTAAAGCGTCGTTTGTAGCAATACCCAGCACAACGGGTTTATTGTTGCGAAGGTGGGCTTTAATTGCCATTGTAACGCTTGTGTCGGTAATGCCAAGCGCATTTTTCGAAAGGGTATTACCTGTTGCAGGGGCGACCACTAAAATATCAAGTAAATTTTTAGGGCCTATCGGCTCAGCGCCGACAATGTTGTGAATAATTTTTTCACCGCAAAGGTTTTCAACCTTTTCAATAAGGTCTTTTGCCTTGAAAAAACGGGTGTCGGTGCTGTAAACTGTTTCCGACATAATGGGTTTAATTTTTATGGGGTATTTTGCAAGCTCTTCTAAAGCCGAAAGCGATGCCTTAAGGGTGCAAAAGGAACCCGTCATAGCATACCCCAAGGTTATGTTTTGCATAATTTGATTCTCCTTAAACAAGTTCCGTTACGGTTTTTGCTAAAATCTCTCCTGCGGTTTTTGGGGCAACCACACCGGGTATACCGCCTGGCTTAAAGGCTTTAATGCCAAGTGCCTTGGCATAATTTAAATCAAAACCGCCTTTGGAGGATAAATCTATAATTACGTCCGCAGGGCAGTTTTCAAGCGCTGTTTTGGAAAGAACGGTAGCATCGACCGTATTAAAAATAATATCAAAATCAAGGTAAATATCGCACAGCGTTTCGGTATTTATATATTTAAATCCCAAGGCCGAAAGGGTGGCAAAATCCCGTGTTTTACGGGCGGAAACGGTAACGTCTGCGCCCAAAGCTTTAAGGCGGTCGGCCACAATTTTGCCAACACGGCCATAGCCTATAACCAGCGCTTTGCTGTGCCAAAGGGTGAAATCGGTTTCGTTTATGGCAAGCGCAAGCGCACCCTCGGCAGTGGGAACGGCATTTAAAAGGGCAAAGCTGTCAAGGGTGTTATAGTCTATGAAGTTTTTACCTTCAAATTTATAATTGCAGCATAAAATAAGCTGTTCTTTTACTTGGCTTTCAATATCGCATAAATAAATCCTTCTATCACTTAAAGGGCAAAAAACCGTTTGACTGTCTTTTGTGGTGGGCACGGGTAATAAAATAACGTCGTTACCTTCAACTGTGCCGTTGTCGTTTGGATAAAGTCCCAAAGTATCAACATAAAAGCCATGTCTTTCAAGCTGTTTTTTTGCAATTTTAAGCCGTTTGTCCCCGCCAATAATTAAAACCCGCTTCACATAAATTCCCCCGAAATATAAATAAAGTGCCATGCTGTACATTACAGTTTATGGCACTTTAAATTTATGTGTTACTTTATTTCATTTAAAAGTTTTGCCTTTGTGTTAAAGGTGGGCTCGTCAATAACCTTTTGCTGTAAATGGCTTAAAATTTCGCCGATTTTTTCACCCTTAATTCCTTTTTCAATAAGGTCGTTACCCGTTATTTTAAGGTGACCAATAAGGTATGGCTCTTTATTTTCTAAAATTTCGTTTAAAATAGAAAAATCAGAATTTCGAAGTCTTAAAAAATCACGTGTAATTTCTTGGTTAGTTGCCGCTAAACAGCGTTTAATATCCGCTTTTGTGGTGATTGGCATATCCACTATTTTATTAAGCCCTTCAATATATGCTTTTTCTTTGTTTGAAAGCTTTAAATCAACCTTAATTTTACCCGAAAGCAGTAAATAAAGGCATAAATTTGGACTTTGGCGGTGGGCTTTAATTAAATCAAAATCGGGGCAGGTGTCAATACCGATAAATTTTAACCCGCCACAGTCAATAAGGGGCTTTATAACAACAAAATTATCGCCCGTAATTGCGGTTTTAAGCTCAGCCATAACACGTTCAATGCTGATATTTTTAAGCAGCGGTGCGCATTTAATTGCGGCGGCAAAGGTTTCTTTTTCAATTTTAAAATTAAGGGTTGAAGCAAAGCGGAAAAGCCTTAAAATACGAAGCGCATCCTCATTAAAACGGGTTTCGGGGTCCCCGACTGCACGAAGCGTATTGTTTTTTAAATCCTCTTGTCCCTCAAACAAATCGCACAGCCCGTTATTATGGTTATATGCCATTGCGTTTACCGTAAAATCACGACGGGAAAGGTCGTCCTTTAAATTGCGAACAAAACGAACGCTATCGGGTCGGCGTGAATCACTATATTTACCGTCGGTGCGGAAGGTGGTAACCTCTATCGGCTCATTATCAATTAAAACCGTAACCGTGCCGTGCTTAATGCCTGTTGGTACGGTACGTTCGAAAACCGATATAATTTCTTCGGGTGTGGCGGAGGTGGTAACGTCATAATCGTGCGGTGTTTTTAAAAGCAGAATATCCCTAACACAGCCGCCAACAATATACGCCTGAAAGCCGTTTTTTGTAAGCTTTTCAATAACATATTCTATTTTTGGGGGTATTTTAAACATTATTTGTGTTCACCTGCCAAAAAAGTGTTTATTTTTTATTATAAAAGTAGTATACTAATTAGATAGATAAAGGTTGTAAGGAGAATCTTATGAAACTGCAACGTAATGAAGATAAAATTATTGATAATGTAAAGCGTATCCATATGATAGGTATTGGCGGTAGCGGTATGTGTCCGCTTGCTGAAATTTTACACAGCAAGGGTTATGTTCTTACCGGCTCTGACAATAACGAAAGCGACCCATTAAAGCGTGTAAAGGCTTTGGGTATTAAGGTGTTTATGGGCCATGCCGCTGAAAATATTGAAGGCGCTGAATTGGTTGTTTATTCAGCCGCAATTTCCAAGGAAAACCCCGAAATTATTGAAGCCGAAAAGCGTGGCATTCCCACAATGGAGCGTTCACACCTTTTGGGCGCCATTACCCGTAAGTATGATAACGTTATTGGTGTATGCGGTACTCATGGCAAAACCTCGGTTACCTCTATGATAACACAAATTTTAATTTTAAACAAGATGGAACCTACCGCAGTTATCGGCGGCAAGTTGCCTCTTATAAATTCTAACGGTATTGCCGGTAAAAGCGAAATTATGGTTTGCGAAAGTTGTGAATTTGTTGACACCTTTTTACAGCTGTCGCCCGATATTACTGTGCTTTTAAACATTGATAACGATCACCTTGATTATTTCAAAACAATGGAAAATATGGTGGCTTCCTTTAAAAAGTTTATCGGTATGGGCAAAACTTGCTATGTAAACGGTGACGACAAGTTGGCGGTTTCGGCAACCCAAGGGCTTAATATTAAAACTACAACCTTTGGTTTTGATAATAAAAACGATTTTTATGCCGCAAACGAAGTGGCAGGCAAATTTGGTTTTTCGTTTGACGTTATGAAGGGCAATGAAAAGCTTATACGTCTTGACCTTAAAATTCCCGGTCACCACAACATTTTAAACGCTTTGGCGGCCTTTGCTGTGGCTTATGATTTGGGCGTTTCACCTAATGGCATTAAAGATGCGCTTGAAAAGTTTACGGGTGCGGGCAGACGCTTTGAATTTTTGGGTGAATTCAATGGCTTTGTGTTAGCGGACGACTATGCCCACCACCCAACCGAAATTAACGCAACCCTTACTGCCGCTAAAAATTTAGACTATAACCGTGTTATTGCGGTGTTCCAGCCCTTTACTTTTTCACGCACAGCACTTTTAAAGGATGATTTTATTAAAGCGCTGTCTGTTGCGGATAAGGTTATTTTAACACCAATTATGGGCTCACGTGAAGTAAATACCTTTAATATTTATTCGGAAGATTTGGCAAAAGAACTCAAAGATTGTGTTATAGTTGACGGCTTTGAAAACATCGCAAATGAAATTATTGCTACCGCCAAGGACGGCGATATTGTAATTACTATGGGCGGCGGCGATATCTACAAGGCTGCCTATATTGTAAAGGAAAAATTAGGATGACAGTAAAACTATATGACCTCGATTCGCATTTAAGCGAATTTTCGGCAACCGTGCTTTCTTGTGAAAATGCGGTAGCGGTTTTAGATAAAACTGCCTTTTTCCCCGAAGGCGGGGGACAAACCTCTGACACGGGCGAAATTGACGGCGTTAAGGTGCAGGACGTTCAAATTAAAGACGGCGTAATTTACCATTACCTTGAAAACGATATTGAGGTTGGCAAAACGGTTAACTGTAAAATTGACTGGGATGAACGCTTTAGAAAAATGCAAAACCATTCGGGTGAGCATATAATTTCGGGGCTGGTGCATTCACTTTACGGCTATGATAACGTTGGTTTTCACCTAAGCA
The DNA here is from genome assembly GCA_017622555.1 of Clostridia bacterium. GTDB lineage: Bacteria > Bacillota > Clostridia > Oscillospirales > Acutalibacteraceae > UBA737. The sequence goes on along the minus strand of JAGAQV010000020.1, from coordinate 52,168 downwards.
AAAGTGAAATGACAATGGACTTTAGCGGAATGCTTTCCCGTGATGATTTAAATAAAATCGAGCTTTTGGCAAACAAGGCCGTTTGGGAAAACGTTAAATTTAACTGCTATTACCCTGAAAGTCTTGACAGGCTTGAATACCGAAGCAAGCTTGATTTATCGGAAGACGTTCGCATTGTTGAAATTGAAGGCTATGACCGATGCGCTTGCTGTGCGCCTCACGTTAATACTTCAAGTGAAATTGGTGTTATCAAAATTTTAAATTTTGAAAAATGCAAGGGCGGTGTGCGCCTTTGGGTTAAATGCGGTACGGATGCTTTGGCGGACTATAATTTAAAATACCAAAACGCGCTTAAAATTTCATCACTTTTATGTGCTGAGCAAAATAACATTGCCGAAGCGGTTGAAAAACAGCTTGAAATTGAGGGTAATTTAAAATACAAAATTACCGATTTGAAGCGCCGTTTGATTGAAGAAAAGGTAAAAAGCTTTAACGGTGAAAGCCGTATTTCGGCCGAATTTGAATGCGATATGGATATTAAGGAATTACAGCACTATGCCGATGCGCTTTATAAAAAAGCGGGCGGTATAAGGGCGGTATTTTCGGGCAAGGAAAACGAATACTTCTTTGCAATTGTAGGCGAAGAAGCACCTCTTATGGATTTGTTTTTAAAAATGAAGCAGTCGCTTAATATTCGCGGCGGCGGCAGGGGCAGTATGGTGCAGGGCACCGTTTTTGCCAAAAGGGACGAAATACTTAAAATAATGCTTTAAAATAACTGCTTTATATGTTATAATGCAAGGGTTAAAATTTAAGCGGGAGAAATTATGAACTGGACTGAAATTACTATAACCGTACCCCAAAAGGACACTGACGAAGCGGCGGCAATTGCCAATATGACGGTGCCTTACGGTATTTATATTGAGGATTATTCCGATTTAGAGGAAAAGGCCGAGGAAATTGCTCACATTAACTTAATTGATGAAGAGCTTATCGCCAAGGACCGCACCACCTCGCTTATTCATATTTACATAAGTGAATGTGACAACGCTATGGAAGCGGTTGAATTCTTAAAGGAACGCTTCCGTGCGGCTAATATTGATTTTACGGTTAATTCTATCGGTGTAGATGACAGCGACTGGAACGAAAACTGGAAAAAATATTTCCACACAAGTGAAATTGGCGAAAAATTGGTTATTGTTCCAAGCTGGGAGGAATACGAAAACAAGCAGGGCAGGGTTGTGCTTAATATTGACCCCGGCGCCGCATTCGGTACTGGCACCCACGCTACAACCTCGCTGTGCCTTACTCTTTTAGAAAAGCACATAAACAGCGGTGTTAAAATGCTTGATATCGGCACGGGCAGTGGTATTTTGGCTATCGCCTCAACCCTTTTAGGTGCCGAAAGCGCTATCGGTGTTGATATTGATGCGCAGTCGGTTAAAACCGCAAAGGAAAATGCCGAAATTAACAGTGTTTCGGATAAATGCGAATTTATTGTTGGTGATTTGGCGGACAAAATAAGCGGTAAATTTAACGTTATTTGCGCTAATATTGTGGCCGACGTAATTATAAAGCTGTTTGACAACGTGGCTGATTTTATGGAAAACGATGCGGTTTTAATTATTTCGGGTATTATTGATTTAAGAAAAGACGATGTTTTAAATTCTGCTTTGGCACACGGCTTTAAAATTTTGGAAGAAAACTATAAGGATAACTGGTGTGCATTTACATTAACAAAATAATTTTCGGAGGAAATTTATGCTTGAATTTGAGCAGTTGGGGTTAAGGCTTCAGTCGTTTGATACCGAGCTTCGCGATTTAAAGGACGCTTTGGGCTATAACGCACTTTGTCGTGAAATTGAAGAGCTTGAAGCTAAGGCTGCCGCCCCTGGCTTTTGGGATGATCTTGAAAATTCTCAAAAGATTTTGCAAAAAACAGGTAAGCTTAAAAATACGGTGGCTCGTTATGACACGCTTTGCCAAAGCTATGACGATTTAACCGTTTTAATTGAGCTTGGCAACGAGGAAGAGGATACTTCCTTAATTGAGGAAATCGAAAGCGGAATTAATGATTTTGAAAGCGGTCTTGCAGAGCTTAGACTTACCACACTTTTGACAGGTGAATATGACAAAAACAATGCCGTTATCACCTTTCATGCAGGTGCGGGCGGTACCGAAGCGATGGACTGGGTTTCAATGCTTGTGCGAATGTATACCCGTTGGACCGAACGCCACGGCTTTAAGGTGTCACTTCTTGACTTTTTGGACGGTGATGAAGCAGGTCTAAAAAGCGCCGTTTTGGAAATCACGGGCGAAAACGCTTACGGTTATTTAAAAAGTGAATCGGGTGTGCACCGCCTTGTGCGTGTTTCCCCGTTTGATGCTTCGGGCAGGCGACATACTTCGTTTGCATCCCTTGAAGTAATGCCCGAAATTACTGACGATATGGACATTGAAATCAGGGAAGAGGACATTAAAATGGACGTGTTCCGCTCAAGCGGTGCAGGCGGTCAGCACATTAACAAAACCTCATCTGCTGTGCGACTAACCCACATACCCACAGGCATTGTGGTGGCTTGTCAAAATGAACGCAGTCAATTTCAAAACAAAGATAAGGCGTTAAAAATGCTGAAATCCAAGCTTTTGGAAATTAAAGAGCGTGAACACCTTGAAAAGATTGATGATATTAAGGGTGTTCAAAAGGAAATTGCATGGGGCAGTCAAATAAGGTCGTACGTGTTTATGCCCTACACCTTGGCAAAGGACCACCGCACAGGGTTTGAATCGGGCAACATAAACGCTGTTATGGACGGAGATTTGGACGGCTTTATAAACGCTTATTTGAAGGCGGCTTCCAAAGGTGAATTAAATAACGAAATTGGAGAAAATGAATGATGAAAAAAGTAATTAGTTTAATTTTAGCGCTTACCTTTATTTTTGCCTTTACGGGCTGTACTAAAGCCAATAAAGGCCGTGTAAAATACAATTTAAAATTAGAAAAATTTGTTGAGCTTTGTGAATATAACGGCATTAAAATTGATACTGACGGCGAAGAATACAAGAAAACCTATGATAATACAATTGCTGCCGACGTTGAAAATTATGGCCTTTATGAAAAAATAACTGAAGGCAAGCTTAAAGACGGCGACGTTGCAAATATTGACTTTGAAGGTAAGCTTAACGGTGTTGCTTTTGAAGGCGGTACCTCAAAGGGTTATGATTTGGAGTTAGGTTCTAACAGCTTTATTGACGGCTTTGAAGAAAAGCTTGTTGGCGTTCAAATTGGTTCAACGGTTGACCTTGATTTAAAATTTCCCGATAATTACGGCAAAGAAGAGCTTAACGGCAAGGACGTTGTATTTACAGTTAAGGTTAATTATGTTAAATCGAAAGAAACGTTAAAGCCCGAAGTGTTCTATAAGGATGTGGGCTGTGAAAGTGTTGAAGAATATTACGAAACCGTAAAGGAAAGAACCATCAATAACATTCTTATGACCAAGGTTTTAACCGATTCTAAGGTTAATAAATACCCGTCAGAAGAAAAGAAGCTTGTTACTGCTCAGGGTATAAAATCCTTTGAAACAAATCTTCAGCAGTATTACGGCTCTTCCGTAACGTTAAAGGATTATCTTGCTTCAAACGGTCAAACCGAAGAGGAATTTAACGAATACGTTGTAACCAACTATACCGAACCGCTTATGCAGGAGGAAATGGTTATTTACGCAATTTTTGATGATGCCGGATTGACAATTGACAAGGAAGCCCTTACAAAGAAAACTAAGGAAATTGTGGCTTCCTATAACAGCGATAAGGTTACTGAAAAAACTCTTAAGGAAACCTATGGCGAAGACTATTTTGAATTTATATACATTCAGGAAAAGGTTATCGAGCTTTTAACAAAAAATGCAAAAATTTCTTAAATAATTAAGCGGGGTGTTATCCCCGCTTAATTATTAGTAAGGTGGTGTGGTATGCAGTACAAAATTCAAAACGGTGTGGTTGAATTATCGGGTGAGCCGATTTTAAAGCAAATAAATTTTGAAATTAACGATAACTCTAAAATTGCGGTTGTCGGTCGTAACGGTTGCGGCAAAACCACACTTTTAAAGTTAATTTCGGGCGAGCATAAAATCGTCAAGCTTGACAGTGACCAAAATTCCTTTGTGGCGGTGTCAGGAAGGCCCAACATCGGCTTTTTGTCCCAAATGACCTTTGAGGATGATAACCGTACCCTTTTAGAAGAGGTGCGCTCGGCTTATAAGGATATTTTAGAATTAAAACAAGCTGTAGCGGTAGCTCAGGAAAAAATGTCGCTTACAAACGATGAAGACGACATTAAGGAATATACTAACCTTTTAGATACCTTTACAAATTTGGGCGGTTTTTATTTTGAAAGAGAATATGAAGCCGCAATTAAAAAGTTTGGCTTTAGTGATATCGAAAAGCAGCGCAAATTATATGAATTTTCAGGCGGCCAGCGTACAAAAATTGCCTTTTTAAAGCTGCTTTTATCAAAGCCTGATATTCTTTTACTTGACGAGCCTACAAATCATCTTGATATCGAAGCAACCCTCTGGCTTGAGGAATATTTAAAAAGCTATAAAAAAGCCTTTGTTGTGGTTTCACACGACAGAATGTTTTTAGATAACGTGGTTAACACCGTTTACGAAATTGAAAACGGCAAAACCCACAAATATGTTGGTAATTACACCCGCTTTGCCGAGCTTAAAAAGGAGCGCCGTGCACAGCAATTAAAGGAATATGAGGCTCAGCAAAATGAACGAGAACGTCTTGAAAATTTAGTTGACCGTTTTCGTTATAAGGCAACAAAAGCGGCAATGGCGCAGTCGAAAATCAAAGAGCTTGAAAGAATGGAAATTGTTGAAGCTCCCGAATATGAAGACCTTAAAACCTTTCGTGCCGACTTTACACCGCTTGATATTGGCGTAAAGGACGTACTGTCGGTTAAGGATTTAAAAATCGGTTATGACAGGGTGCTGTCAAGCGTAAGCCTTGAAATGAAGCGTGGCGACAAGGTCGGCATTATTGGCGGTAACGGGCTTGGAAAATCCACATTCATTAAAACTCTTGTGGGCGAGGTTTCAGCCCTTGGCGGTGAATTTAAGTTTGGGCCAAGGGTGCAAATAGGTTATTTTGATCAGCAAATGGCGCAGTATTCTTCCTATGACACTGTGCTTGACGATTTTCTAAAAGAATACCCAGCCCTTACCCCTTTTGAAGCACGTTGCGCTTTGGGCGCCTTTTTGTTCACGGGTGAAGAGGTTTTTAAAACGGTTGATATGCTTTCAGGCGGTGAGCGTGTTCGCTTGGCGCTTTGCAAAATTTTCAAAAAACGCCCTAATTTTCTTATTTTGGACGAGCCGACAAACCACATGGACATTGCTTCAAAGGAAGCGCTTGAGGAAATGCTTCAAAATTTTGAAGGCACACTTTTGTTTGTTTCGCACGACCGTTATTTTATAAAGCAGGTTTCAAATTCTTTGCTGTCTTTTGGCGAAGGCGACGTAAGCTTTTATAAATACGGCTATGGCGAATATTTGGAAAAGCAAAAAACAGTTAAGCCTGTGACTGTGGCAAATGAAGAAAAGCCCAGGGAAAAGAAAGCCTATACAACGCCCTTAAAAGAAAAGGCAAGAAAAGAAAAAGCAATTAAAAAATGTGAAGAAAAAATTGAAAACCTTGAAAAAGAACTGGCTTCAATTGAAGAAGAACTTTTAAAGGAAGAAAACCTTTCAGATTATATAAAGCTTAGCGAACTTAACACAAGACAAGCAGAACTTCAAGAGTCGCTTATGCTTGCAATGGATGAATGGGAAGGCCTTTTTGATTAAAACTTGACAATATAATATAACGGTGCTAAAATTTAATGGCAAAGCAAACCCAAAAGTGAAAAGCCTTGCTTTTCTTAAACTGGAATAGGGGTGAAATTCCCCTGCGAACTCGTCGCCGTAATTTGTGTTAAGGTCTTTCATTATGTCACTGCTTTTAAGTGGGAAGGCGAAGGACCGGGGTAACCCGAAACACCCGCATAATAAGTCGGAATACTCGCTTTTGGTGGTTAATACAAATGTGTCACGAGTAATTGACGGTGTATGTTGCGGAAAATGGCCTTGTATTGTGGCGCACTTTTTGTACTTATATCTCCTTTTGTATTAACGTTGTTTTGACAACAATACAAAAGGAGTTTTCATTTTGAAAAACACAAGAATTTTAACAAAACTGTTGGCTTTAGCGTTGGTCATTTTGATAGCAGTTATTTCATTAACGGCTTGCGGTACTGTCGACACAAATTCAGACACAAATTCGGGTACAAGCACCCCCGCACAAACCATCAGTATCACGGTCAAAGTAATTGCTGCTGATAAGACCGAAAAAACCTTTACTATTGAAACTGGCAAGAAAAATCTCGGTGATGCGCTTTTAGAAAAAGGTCTTGTAACCGAAGATGAACACAAATCCGGCTTTTACACCTATATAGACGGCGTCAGGGCGGATTATAACAAGGATGGTGCTTGGTGGTGCTTTACCAAGGGCGGCGAAAGTGTAATGGTTGGCGCTAACGAATTGGAAATTGCAAATGGTGATACCTTTGAAATTACAAACACGCCGGCTTAAGCTTGTTGAATTACTAATACTCGTCCTAATGGGCGTGTTAATGTATGTTTCGCAGGTTATAATGGCACCGCTTCCAAACATTGAGCTTGTAAGCTTTTTAATAATAATTACCGCAAGGCACTTTGGCTTTAAATCGCTTATTTCGGTTTATGTTTTTGCTTTTTTGGAAATTATGACCTATGGCTTTCACATTTGGTCAATAAATTATCTTTACGTTTGGGCAATTTTGGTTTTAGTTGTTATACCTTTAAGGAAAATTGATAACGTAGTGCTTTATACCATAGTTTCGGGAATTTTTGGAATGGCTTTCGGCACACTTTGTTCAATTCCTTATTTTATTACAGGCGGCATTTCAATGGGAGTTGCATACATAATCAGCGGTATAAGCTTTGATATTCCGCACTGTATCGGCAATACTGTTTTAACCGCAATTTTGTACATTCCAATCACAAAAGCTTTTAATTATATTCTTGGTAAAACGCTTAAATAAGCCAAATTCTCGCGGCAGTAGAGTTAAATTTTAAAACTCTACTGCCGTGTTTTTTATTTTAGATTTTAAAAATTTGACAGTAGGTTGAATTATTTCTGACGTTATGACTATAATTTCAATATCATGTTTTTCGGAGGCAAAAAATGAGTTTTAAAATCGTAACCGACTCATGCGCAAATTTAACGGATGAGCAAATCAAGGGATTTGATGTTGAAATAATGTCGCTTCAGTACCACATGAACGGTCAAAGCTTTGACAGCTACATAAAGGGTGCCGCACCCGATTTTAGCGACGTATATAAGTTTTTGCGGGAAAAAGGAAAAATCACTACATCGCTTATTATACGTGAGGAATGCGACAAGGTAATTATTCCGCTTTTGCAAAATGGCGAAGATGTTTTGGTTTTGGCATTTTCGTCGGGCCTTTCGGGAACCTACCAAAACGTTGTTTTAGCGGCCGAGGATTATAGAGAAGCTTTTCCCGACCGTAAAATAATTGTTGTTGACACATTGGCGGCGTCCATGGGTCAGGGTATGGTTGTGCATTATGCGGTACAGCTTCAAAAGGCGGGCAAATCAATTGAAGAGGTTGCCGCTTGGGTTGAGGAAAACAAGCTTTGTGTTTACCACATTTTCACTTTAGATGATTTATTCTTCCTAAAGCGCGGCGGCAGACTTTCAGGTACGACCGCGGTTGTGGGCTCGGTGCTTGGCATTAAGCCTCTTATGCACATGGCAAACGACGGCAAGCTTTATGCTACCGGCAAGGCGCGTGGCCGCAAGGCTTCAATTGAACATCTTATAAATTCAATTGGTGAAAAGGCTGTTGATATTCAAAACCAAACCGTGTTTATTGTTCATGGCGACAGCTATGAAGACGCAAAATTTATTGCGGCGGCGGTTAAAACCAAATATGGTGTAAAGGACATTGTTATAAACTGCCTTGACCCCGTAATTGCTTCGCATGCGGGTCCCGGCACGTTGGCTGTTTTCTTTATGGGTCAAAAGAGATAATAATAAAAACTGCGGCAGCCACCGCAGTTTTTTTATTTTCAAATTATAGTTTATCGCTACGCGATGAAATAATAAATAAGAAAGAATAAAGAATAAATTTGGTGTCGGCTCTGCCGACAAATTTATATATCGTGCCGTAGGCACACATTTTCTATTATTTATTATTTCTTCTTTATTCTTTTGGGCCTTCGGCTCTATAAACCGCCATTTATTGTATATATAATTTAATATAGCCAATAATAAAGTTGTATATCTTGACTTTGTATTTGCCTTTTGTTAAAATAAAAAAGTAATATGACGAATTATAACATTTTTCGGGAGGATGACATCTTTGAAAAATTTTAGCAATTATAAAGATTATAGCTTAAAGGAAGATTTGCACTTTGAATCTAAGGCTGTGCACGGCGCATTGGGTACCGAGCCGCTTACAGGCGCTGTAAGTATGCCTATTTTCCAGTCGGTAACCTTCCGCCATCCCGAACTTGGCAATTCCACCGGCTTTGATTACAGCCGCCTTGAAAACCCCACAAGGCAGGAGCTTGAACGCACCATGGCCATTTTAGAGGGCGGTATCAAGGGCTTTGCTTTTTCAAGCGGACAAGCTGCAAATATGTCGGTTTTCTCACTTTTAAACCCCGGTGACCATATCATTATGTCAGACGATATTTACGGCGGCACACACCGTATTGTTAACGACGTTTTCGGAAAATACGGCATTAATCACACAAGTGTTGATTTGGCCGATTTAGCTGCCGTTAAATCCGCAATTAATGAAAACACAAAAATGATATTTATTGAAACTCCTACAAACCCCGTTATGAAGGTTGCGGATATTGAGGCACTTTCAAAAATTGCAAAGGAAATTGGGGCTTTAACAGTTGTTGATAATACATTTTTAACCCCTTATTTCCAAAAACCGTTATCACTCGGTGCCGACATTGTTACCCATTCTTCAACTAAATACCTTGGCGGTCATAACGACACTATTTCGGGTATTGTGGTTGTTAAGGATAATGAGGAAATTGTAAATAAAATTCGTGTTCATATGAAGTCACACGGCAGTCAGTTAGCGCCTATGGACAGCTGGCTTTTGCTTCGTGGTATTAAGACACTTCATCTTCGAATGGACCGCCACAACGAAAACGCTTATAAGGTTGCGCATTGGCTTCGCACACAGCCTAAAGTTAAGCAGGTTTATTACGTTGGCTTTGAGGACCACCGTGATTATGCCGTTACCAAAAAGCAAACCACCGGCTTTGGCGGTATGATTTCCTTTGCGGTTGACAGCTTCGACACCGTTAAAAAGATTTTAAAGGGTGTTGATTTAGTAATGTTCGCCGAAAGCCTTGGCGGTACTGAAACCTTAATCACTTACCCAACAACACAAACTCATGAAGACACCCCCAAGCACTTAAAGGAAGAACTCGGTATTACCGAATGCTTCTTAAGGCTTTCAGTGGGTATTGAAAATGCTGACGATATTATTGCCGATTTAGACCGCGCAATGAATTCATAGGTGATAAAATGAAATTTACTAAGATGCAGGCGTTTGGAAACGACTATGTTTATATTGACGCCATACATCAGTCCTTGCCCAATTTGCCGGAGCTTGCAAAATTTGTAAGCAACCGGCATTTTGCTATCGGCTCTGACGGTATGGTGCTTATTTGCCCGTCTGACAAGGCGGATTTTAGAATGCGAATGTTTAACCCCGACGGAACCGAAGGGGAAATGTGCGGTAATGCACTCAGAAGCGTTGGCAAATACGTTTATGACCACGGTTTGACCGACAAAACCGATTTGGTAATTGAAACCTTAGGCGGTATGCAAAAGCTTCAGCTTTTTGTTGAAAAAAGGGAAGCCAAAGACGGTGAAAAGGCTATGCCTTATGAAAACCGCGGATTTGTTTCAAACATTAAGGCAAATATCGGCGAGCCCCGCCTTGATACAAAGGTTATTCCTGTTAATACTGATTTGGCGCAGTTTATTGAACAGCCTGTACAGGTGCTTGATAAAACCTTTTATATTACGGCGGTTTCTTGGGGAAATCCACACGTTGCAATGTTTGTTGATAATGTCGCCGATTTAGACGTTGAAAAATACGGAAAAGAAATTGAAAATATGACAAGCCTTTTCGTTAATAAAACCAACGTTACTTTTGCCGAGCTTATAAACCCCAGTTACATAAAAATGCGTGAATGGGAACGTGGCACGGGTGAGACTATTGGCTGTGGTACAGGCTGTTGCACCGCCGTTGTGGCAGGTTTTTTAACAGGTCGTTGCGACAGACACGTAACGGTAGAGCAAATTGGCGGACCTTTGGATATAAATTGGGACGAAAAAACAAACACAATGTTTATGACGGGTTCCAGCCATAATGTTTTTGAGGGTGAAATTGACGTAAGTCATTTGGGAGATTAAAATGATTCTTTCACAACTTTTAAAGGATATAGAATATGACCTTTTGCAAGGTAATATTGACGTCGAAATAACCGATTTGGTTTATGATTCACGTAAAATTACCGAAAATAGTGTTTTTGTGTGCTTGGTCGGCGCTAATGTCGACGGCCACAGCTTTGTAAACCAAGCAGTAGAAAAAAATGCAGCGGCCGTTATTGTTGAAAAAACGATTGAAAATGTACCTGCAAATATAGCAGTTATTAGGGTTAAAAACACACGTCGTGCTTTGGCGTTTATGTCAGCGGCGTATTTTGGCTATCCCGCAAACGAGCTCACAACAATTGGTCTTACAGGCACAAAGGGTAAAACCACCACAACCTTTATGGTAAAAAGCGTGCTTGAGGCGGCGGGTAATAAAACGGGGCTTATCGGTACAACAGGTATTTTAATTGGTGATGAAGCGCTTCCCGCCAAAAATACCACCCCCGAAAGTTATGAAATTCATCGCCTTTTTAGAAAAATGGTGGATAACGGCTGTAAATACGTTGTTATGGAAGTGTCGTCACAGGGTCTAAAATATGATCGTGTGGCAGGTATTAACTTTGATATCGGCGTGTTTACCAACTTTTCACCTGACCATATAGGCCCTAACGAGCACACCGATATGGATGATTATGCCGCTTCAAAGGGCATACTTTTCCGCAACTGCAAAAAGGCTGTTGTGAATGTGGATGATGAAAGCATAGATAAAATTTTAAGCGGTCACACCTGTGAGGTTGTAACCTATGCCATCAATAATAACGCCGATTTAAAGGCCGAAAATATCCAGTTCATTAAGGAAAATGGTCGTCTTGGTATGAAATTTAATACTATAGGCGCAACCGATTATGAATTTACTGTTTACACCCCAGGTATGTTTTCGGTTTATAATTCACTTGTTACAATTTTTATTTGTAAGCTTTTGGGAGTAAGTGAAGAAAACATTGCCGACGGTCTTTTAAAGGTTAAAGTTCGTGGCAGGGTAGAATTAGTGCCTTGCTCACCTGATTTTTCGGTTATTATTGACTATGCTCACAACGAAGTCAGCACAAAAAGCGTTATGAATACCTTGGCGGAGTATAAACCAAACCGTATGATTTGTGTTTACGGTGGCGGTGGTAACCGCTCAAAGCTTCGCCGTTACGATATGGGCGAGGTTACGGGTGCAATGGCGGATTTATGCATTTTAACCTGTGACAATCCACGAGATGAAGAAATTAAAGATATAAATAACGATATTAAAATCGGTCTAGCAAGGTCTAACGGTAAATATATTGAAATTGACGACCGTAAAGAAGCTATAAAGTACGCAATTGAAAATGCCCAAAAGGGTGATTTTATTGTGCTTCTTGGCAAGGGTCACGAAACCTATCAAGAAATAAAGGGTGTTAAATACCACTTTGACGAGCGTGAAGCCGTTGCCGAAATTAAAAAAGAATTAGGACTTTAAAATTTTAAAAGCACACCCAAACGGGTGTGCTTTTGTCGTTTATATATTCCTGCTTTCCTTTCGGTAGGCGGTAGGTGTTTTTTGGGTCTTTTGATAAAAGATTTTTCTAAAATACGATGAAGAAGAAAAACCCAAACTATCGCTGATTTGTTCAATAGGCAAATCGGTGTTGGAAAGCAGTTCCTTTGCCTTGTCGGTCAAAATTTCCTGCTTTATTGTTACGGGGGTTTTGCTTAAGTATTTTTTAAATTTAATATAAAGCCCTGATTCACTAACGTCGCAAAATTCGGCAACCTCTTTAATACTGCTTTGTGGGTTGTTTCGCATAAATTCAAGTGCGGTATTTACCGTTTTACAGGTTATGCGTTTGTCGGTTAAAAGGCGGGGTGAAATTTCACCTAAAAGGTAATAAAGTCGCCCAATGGTTTGAGGGGAACGAATAAGATTTTCCTTTAAGGCATCAAAAAGCGCTGTTTCCCCGTGGGTAAGTTCGATTTTTTGAAGCTTAAAGCTGCTGTTTCGCAAAGGGAAAAATTCAAATCCAAACGAATAAAAGGCTACACTTTCATTTTCGGGGTACCAATGCGAATGATAACAAAGCCCCTTGGGAATGTAAAACACGTCACCTTTATTAAGATTGAGTGTTATGCCGTCTGCCACAATTTTGCCGCTGCCGTTTACCATTTGCGCTAAATAATGATATGGCGAGCCACTTGTCATATCAGTATGATGATATTGTCTGTGCCTAAAAAGATAAAACCTAAAGCTTTTAAAGAATTTTATATCGTTCAAGCCTAAAACACCTCTAAATTTAAGGAAAATTACCTCTTTTTGTAAAGTATAGTACATTGTAACAAGTCTTGTCAACAGTTAAAATAAAAAGGGTGATGTTTTATGAATAATAAAAGAATAGTTTTTTCAAGACCAAATGTAGCCGAGCTTGTTGATACATGCGTTAAAGAGCCGTCAGCAGATGAAGTTCAGGTAAGGCTTTTTGTTTCAACAATAAGTAGCGGCACCGAAAGGGCAAACCTTATGGGCAGCAAAACAACCAGCTGGAAGGTGCCCGAAGCCGAACAGGCTGTTTTTCCACGCTATGCGGGTTATAGCTCGGCAGGTGTGGTTTTAAAGGTTGGCGAAAATGTTAAGGATATTGCTGTTGGTGATAGGGTTGCGCTTAGTTGGAGCACCCATACCCACGTTTTAAATATTAATAAATCGAGAGTAACAAAAATAGGCAATATTGATTTTAAAGATGCAGCCCTTTTTCATATTTCGATTTTTCCGTTGGCGGCAATTAGGAAATGCCGTTTAGAAATTGGCGAAAGCGCAATTGTTATGGGAATGGGTGTTTTAGGGCTTTGCGCTCTTTCGCTCTTAAAGGCGGCAGGTGCCGCACCCATTATTGCGGTTGACCCCAACCCCTTAAAGCGTGAAAAGGCTTTAAAAAGCGGGGCTGATTTTGCACTCGACCCCTTTTCGCCCGATTTTGCCGAAACCGCAAAGCGTATTACAAACGGTGGCGCAAAGGTTGGTATCGAGGTAACGGGCATAGGCGCAGGGCTTGACGGTATTTTGGACTGTATGGCACGCTTTGGCCGTGTGGCACTGTTGGGTTGTACCCGCAGTAGTGACTTTTCAATTGACTATTACCGCAAGGTGCACGGCCCTGGTATTACACTTGTGGGTGCTCATACCGATGCCCGACCCAATGCTGATTCAAGCGGCGGCTGGTGGACACAGGCTGACGATATGCAGGCAGTTATGAAGCTTCATGAAATGGGAAGACTTAAACTGTCAAGCTTAGTGGATGAAACTCACTCACCTGAAAAAGCTACAGAAATTTACAACCGCTTATGTAACGATAAAACCTTCCCAATAGTTCAGTTTGATTGGAGTGTGCTAAAATGAAAAAGGTAAAAATTGCGCAAATTGGTGTTAACCGCTACAGCCATTCAGTTGAAATTTTCAGAACACTTGAAAAGCAAAGCGATTATTTTGAAATTGTTGGCTATGCGCTTCCTGAAAATGAAGAGGTACGTGTGGCGAATAAAACTTCATATTTACAAAACTATAAAAAAATGACGGTTGAGGAAATTTTGGCCGACCCTGAAATTGAAGCGGTTGCAATTGAAACTGACGAGGTTTACTTAACAAAATATGCGCTACAGGCCGCAAAAGCGGGCAAGCACATACATATGGAAAAGCCGGGCGGTATTGAGCTTTCGGATTTCGAGGCTTTAATTAACGAAATGAAGCAAAGCGGTAAGGTTTTCCACACGGGTTATATGTACCGTTACAACCCAACCGTTATGGAGATTATGAGGCGCATTAAAAGTGGTGAGCTTGGTGAAATTTATTCAGTTGAAATTCAAATGAACAGCCCGCATCAAAAGGCGCACAGAGAATTTTTGTCGGCTTTTCCGGGCGGCATAATGTTTTATCTCGGCTGTCACCTTGTCGATTTAATGCTTCAAATTAAGGGCACACCCAAAAATATTATTCCTTTTAATAAAACAAGCGGCAAGGATGGTTTGAGTGTAACCGATAGCGGCTTTGTTGTGTTTGAATATGATAACGGCGCAAGCTTTATAAAATCAAATTCAACCGAAATTGGCGGTTTTTTAAGGCGTCAGCTTGTAATCAATGCCGAAAATGCCACAGTTGAAGTAAAGCCCTTTGAAATTAACGCCGCACCAAATTATATGCAGGTTACCGATAAAACTGAATATACCGATTTGGGTTGGAACGTTAAGGGCGACAAGACAACAAGCGATATTTATAACCGCTATGATTTAATGCTTCAGTCCTTTGCAAAAATGGTCAGGGGCGAAGTTGAAAACCCTTATACTTATGATTATGAATTAGAACTTTACAAAACAATTTTAAAATGTTGTGGTGAATAAAATGAAAGCAATACTTGTAAACGATGATAAATCTTTAAGATGGGATAACGTACCCGACCCGATTTTAGAAAACGACGACTGTCTTGTGAAAATTGAGGCCGCAGCCCTTAACCGTGCTGACTTAATGCAGCGTGAGGGTGACTATCCGCCACCTGCAGGCTGTCCCGAATGGATGGGTCTTGAAATTGCAGGAGAAATTGTAGAAATTGCCGACGGCGCAAAGGAAAAGTCTAATTGGAAAATTGGTGATAAGGTTTGCGCACTTTTGGGCGGTGGAGGTTATGCAGAATATGCAAATATTAAGTATGATATGTTAATGCCCGTGCCCGAAAACTGCTCAATGGTAGAGGCTGCGGCTATGCCCGAAGCTTTTGCAACGGCATATCTTAATCTCTTTATTGAGGGCGGCATAAAAGCAGGCGATACATTACTTATGAATGCAGGTGCAAGTGGTCTTGCAAGTGTTATTATTCCTATGGCAAAGGCTTTCGGTGTCAGAGTTATAACAACTGTTTTAACAAAAGAAATTGCCGAAAATATTAAACATCTTAATGCCGACAGAGTAGTTGCAACAAACGAAGAGGATATTGTAGAGGTTTTAAAGGAAGAACTTCAAAACGGTCATCCTGTGGACGTTGCAATTGACTGCCTCGGCGGTGAAATAATGGGTAAGTGTATCCATTATCTTAAGCACGGCGCACGCTGGATTATGATAGCAGCCCTTGCAGGACAAAAAACCGAAATTGACCTTAAAAACATTTATGTTCGTAACGTACGCATAATCGGCAGTACCCTTCGTTCACGTACACCCGAAGTAAAGGCGCAAATTTTAGCGGACCTCGTTAAAAATGTTTGGCCCAAGGTTTCAACGGGTGAAGTAAAGCCCACAATTTATAAGGTTTTACCTATACAGGAAGCCGAAGCCGCACACGACATTTTATATCGTGGTGAAAACGTTGGTAAGGTTGTTTTAACGGTTGAATAAAAAAGAAACCCTATGGTAAATTTACCATAGGGTATAATTTTTATAAAATATTTTTCAGTTCTTCTAAGGCGCGTATTTCATAGGTGGGCTTATATTTGCTCTCCATTTTGTTTGGGTTATACCAACAGGTGTCAATACCGCTGTTAATGCCGCCCAGTATATCAGAAGTTGGGCTGTCGCCAACAACAAGCATTTTGCTTTTATCCTTTTCGGGAATGTGGGAAATTACATAATCAAAATATTCCTTATCGGGCTTTTGACTGCCTGCATCCTCTGAAACGAAAACCCCGTCAAAGTAAGGCTCAAGCCCCGACCCTTTAATACGGCTGTACTGTGTGGTGCAAAGGCCGTTTGTGGTGGCACAAAAATAATAGCCCTTTGATTTTAAATAATCAAGCACCTCGAAAACACCGTCTATAGTGTAGTTGCTTTGACCCAAATAGGTTGTGTATTTTACCGCCATTGTTGCAGTGTCGGCTGTAAGGCTATAATGTTCACAAAAGCTTTTAAAACGGCCTTCGTAAATTGAATCCTTAGGAATTTCGCCGTTTTCAAAGCGTTCCCACCAGCTGCGGTTAATTCTAGAGTAAACTGCAATGGCGTCATCATCGTAGGGTAGACCGTGCTCTGATAAAACACGACGTATAGATACAGCCTCAGCCTTTGAAAAGTCCAAAAGGGTGTTATCTAAATCTAAAAAAAGGGTAGTGTATTTCATAAAAAACCTCAAATAAATAATGCGATGATCGACGGTAAATACTGAACTGCCAAAAGACCAACTAAAAACAGAAAAAGACTTACGCCGCCATGCTTTCTAAAGTCTTCGGCAATATTGTCACTGGTTTCTTTGATTTCTTTAATTTTTGCAATTGCGTGACAGCGGTACCAATAGTCACCCAAAAGTGCAACCACAATTCTTAAAACGAAATCAAGTATAGATCCCAAAAATGCGGCAAGCAATGCGCCCCAATGAATATTTGCAAGGTTACTTCCAAAAAAGTTCATAATATCGGCATTGTTTTTAATGTCAAAAAAACCAAGGTTTAAAAGTGTGTTATTAAGCGGTATTGAAACCAAGGTTGCAATAACGGTAAAAAGACCAACAATAATGCCTTTTTTATACATTTTGCGGGACAATAGCCATTCGCAAGGGAAGAAAAAGGCCATAAAATTCCAAGATGATTTGTTCTTTTTAGAAAGCTGCTTAAACTTTGGAATATAACGCTGTGTGTTGGATATAACAAAATTGCGTGCTTCCTTTGCGGTCACGCCGTCCTCAATAATATAATCGGCAGGAACACCACCCAAAAAGTCAACAGGGGGCAGGTTTTGAAAGATTTCATCCCCAGGGGTGTACACGTCGTTTTGAGCATCATTTACAGGGGCTTGTGACCTGCTGTTTTGTTTAGTTTGGTTGTTTTTTTCTAAAAGCTTGTCATATTGGTTTTCGGTGCCGTGTGCTTCTTCAAGTGCGCAGTGGCCTATGGAATTGTAGCACTCCCTATGGTGTGGTGCACCGCAAACGGGGCAGTAAACTACGTCATCCTCTTCGAAAAGATGTGCGTGACACAACACACAGGATTTATTAAGTTCTTTAAGGCTCATATAAATGCTCCCTCTAAAAGATAAGTGTTTTCAAAAAGCTTTTGAAAATATTCACGGCCGTAATTGTGAAAACGGCCTGTTTTAATCATTTGCTGAAGCTCGGCCTTGGTAACCCATTTAACCTCGGCCACTTCACTTTCCTGTAAGGTAAGGCTTTCGGGGTTGGGCTCGGCCTTAATCAAATAAACGTCCAAAAAGGAATTACGCCTTTTGAGACGAAAAATTTTATTAAGCGTTTTTTCATCAGATTCAATGCTTAATTCTTCAAAAAGCTCACGGTTTGCGGCCTGAAACGAGCTTTCGCCCGAAATGGCGGCGCCGCCTGTTGCGGCCCATTCGCCCGGCATAAGCTTTTTCTTTTCACTTCGGCGCTGAATTAAAAAGCGACCGTCGGGTGAAACAACCCAAATATGAACGACAAGGTGGTATTCGCCCGGCTTTAAAAAGCCACGGCCCCTAACGGCAGTTTTGCCCGTGGGTACACCTTTTTCGTTAAAAATGTCCCAAATTTCTTTATTCATTATACGGTATTTTTCTCCTAAATTACGTTACTGTAAACAACAATTACAAAACGTTTACAGTTTATTTCGGCAGTAAATTTAAATACTGCTACGGCTAATCATATCCATTATAGCAAATAGGGTAATTTTTTTCAACATTTTATATCTTTGCTATTGTAAAAATAATATATTTATGTTAAAATAAGTTTTGCAAAATGCACATTGCGTATCGGAATGTGCGGATGGGCGGGTCCTGTGCGACGGGATGCTACGAACCATGTCAGGCGGGGAACCGAGCAGCATTAAGTAGATTTTTCTGTGCGCCGCAGCAAATCGGCTCATTCGTACATTCGGGTACGCAAGTTTTTTATCTCATATTAAAAGAGGTGCTTAAATGGCTTATCAGGCTTTATACCGCAAATACCGTCCGCAAACCTTTTCGGACGTTATCGGGCAGGAGCATATTACAAAAACCCTTCAAAACGAGCTTTATGAAGGCAAAACCGTTCACGCTTATTTGTTTACGGGCACACGTGGTACGGGTAAAACCACCTGCGCTAAAATTTTGGCAAATGCAGTTAACTGCTTAAACAGCAAAAACGGTGACCCATGTCTCGAGTGTGATGCTTGCAAGGCGGCTTTAAATGGTGAAAATACTGACATTGTGGAAATTGACGCCGCTTCTAATAACGGTGTTGACAATATTCGTGAGCTTCGCGAAATTATAAGCTTTGCACCGGCTTCATCGAAGTACCGTGTTTATATTATTGACGAGGTGCACATGCTGTCTCCTGGTGCGTTTAATGCTCTGTTAAAAACGCTTGAAGAACCGCCTAAGCACGTTATTTTTATACTTGCTACAACCGAGGTACACAAATTACCTGCTACTATTTTGTCCCGTTGTCAGCGGTTTGATTTCAGAAGAATTGATAACGAAAAAATTTGTCAGCGTCTTCAGTATGTTGCTGAAAACGAGGGATTTACCCTAACTGATGATGCGGCAACCTTAATTGCCGCTGCGGCTGACGGTGGTATGCGTGATGCGCTTTCAATTTTAGATTTGTGCGCTTCAAGCAGTAAAAATATTGACGAAAAAACCGTTGAAAACGTCTGCGCAATGGCAGGGGATGAGTATCTTTTAGAGCTTTGTGACTGTATAAAGGCGCAGGACACACAAAACGCTCTTTTAATGATAGACAAGCTTCACAATTCATCGGTTGATATGCTACGGCTTTTAAACGAGCTTATTGCACACTACCGTGATTTAATGATAATTAAAACCGTTAAGGGTCAAAAACGACCAATTGTTTGTTCGGAAACAAGGCTTATATCCCTTGAAAAACAGGCCGAAAAGTTTGACATTAAGGAGATTATTTATACCCTTAATGTTTTGCAGTCTGCGACCGCCTCAATGAAAACGGGGGACAGGCGCTGTGAAATGGAAATGACGGTTGTTAAGCTTTGCAACCCTGAGCTTTCGGCTGATTTGGCATCCTTAGACCGCCGAATTTCTGCTTTAGAAAACGGTGCAGTTACGGTTAAAGCGGCACCTGTTGTTGAGCAAAAGGCAGAAGAGGTAAAGCCTGAAGTTATTGAAGAAGAAATTATTGAAGAGGATGACGACATCCCACCTCTTCCCGACGATAACGATATTCCTTTGCCCGAAGCACCAACTCAAATTGTTGAGGACAGCAAACCTAATGATGAGGGTGAGGTTATTAAGTGGAACGAGGTTGTTGCAATTTTAACTAAAACCTGTCCGCTTATTGCGGGTGTTCTTAAAGATTCTAGGGCATATATTAAGGGTGAATATCTACTTATTGATGCCCCAAATTCGCAATTTAAAACACTTATTAACCAGTCAAACGGTATATATAAGGAAAATATTCGCACTGCGGCACAGCGTGTGCTTGGTGCAACCTATAAGTTGGGGCCTTATAAAAAGCCCACGACTGCGGCCGAAAGTGACCCCTTGGCAGCTTTAGCCGATAAATTAAAAGCACTTGAAATTAACTGATTTAGGAGATAAGGATTATGAAAGTTAGACTTCCCAATAACGGCGGTGCCGGAAATATGCAACAAATGCTTGCAAAAGCACAAAAAATGCAGGCTGATATGCAGGCATTACAGGCCGATTTAGAACAGCGTGAATATACAGCTAATGCAGGTGGCGGCTTGGTAGAGGTTACCGTTGACGGTAAACATACCGTTAAGGCTGTTAAAATTAACCCAGATGCAGTTGATGTTGATGACATTGAAATGCTTGAGGACTTTATTACAATTGCTGTTAACGAAGCTATCGGTAAAGCTGTTGCTGAAAGCGATGAGGAAATGGGCGCTATTACAAACGGCCTTAATATGCCGGGGATGTTTTAATTATGGCAGGTTTTAACATTGTGCCTTTAAATGAGCTTATTGCTCAGTTTGAACGCCTACCCGGTATTGGCAAAAAAACTGCACAGCGGCTGGCGCTTAATATTTTAGAGCAACCGCCCGAACGTGCTGAAAAATTTGCCGAAGCACTTATAAACGCGCGTAAAAAAATTCGTTTTTGCAGTGTGTGTCAGGGCCTTACCGACAGCGAGGTTTGTTCGGTTTGCTCTGACCCTAACCGTGATAAATCGGTTATATGTGTTGTGGCCGAAGCAAAGGACGTTATTGCATTCGAACGCATTCGTGAATTTGGCGGAACATACCATGTGCTTCACGGTGTTATTTCACCTATGGATAACATCACACCCGATGATTTGCGCATAAAGGAGCTTATGGCAAGGCTTTCGTCAGAAGATGTTAAGGAAATAATTATGGCAACCAACCCCACCGTTGAGGGTGAGGCAACCGCCAGCTATATTTCGCGCCTTGTAAAACCAATGGGTATTAAGGTTACCCGCTTGGCTTACGGTGTGCCTGTTGGCAGCGATTTGGAATATGCCGACGAATTTACATTAGCCCGTGCATTACAGGGCAGAAACGAGATTTAGTATGACACAGGAAAAAATTGACCGCATAAACGAGCTTGCAAGAAAGCAAAAAACAGTCGGTCTTACCGAAGAAGAAAAGCAGGAGCAATACATTTTAAGACGTGAATATATTGATTCCTTTAAAATGAGTTTGGTTTCTCAGCTTGAAAACACTTATATTGTAAACCCCGACGGCACCAAAACAAAGGTAACTGCTAAAGATGAAAATATTAGTAACTGACAGTCTTAGTTTAAAATCGCATAACGATTTGTCCCTTGATGCTTTAAGCCGTTTTGGTGAGGTTTCGGAATTTGACAACCTTACTCGTGAAGAGCTTTTGCGTGAAGTAAAGGATAAGGACATAATTTTAACTAATAAAGTAACAATTGACCGCGAGGTAATGGAAAATGCCCCGCGGCTTCGTTATATCGGGTTGTTTGCAACGGGATATAATAATATTGATATTATTGCCGCTAAGGAAAAGGGAATAGTGGTTGCAAATGCAGGCAGTTATTCCACAAATGCAGTGGCACAGCAGGTAATCAGTTATATTTTGGCGCATTTTACCAAAATTTCACAGTATGATGAATTTGTAAAACAGGGTGGTTGGCTTAAGTCTAAATGCTTTGCGCCGCTTGTTTTTGCAACTGATGAGGTGTATGACAAAACCTTAGGTATTGTCGGATACGGCTCAATAGGTCAAGCGGTTGAAAAAATTGCATTGGCTTTAGGTATGCGTGTTTTGGTGCATACCCGCACTCCAAGGGATGACCAAAAATTTGTAGATTTTGACACCCTTTTAAGTCAAAGTGACGTTATTTCAATGCATTGCCCTTTGACTGAACAAAGTAAAGATATGATGAACGCTGATGCTTTCGCAAAATGTAAGGATGGTGCATTTTTCATTAATACTGCCCGTGGTGGTGTGGTGGATGAATTCGCCCTTTTTGATGCGCTTAAAAGCGGCAAGTTATCAGGCGCGGCGGTTGACGTTTTAAAGAGCGAACCAATGAGCAGTGACTGCCCGTTACTTAATGCACCAAATATTATAATTACACCCCATACAGCTTGGGCGCCTTTAAAAACCCGTCAGCGTCTTTTGGGTATTGTGTGTGACAATATTCAGGCGTTTTTAGACGGCAACCCCCAAAATAACGTAGCAAAGTAGGTGAAACGGTTTGTTTTCAAGGATAAACAGCGTAGGTCTTTTCGGTATTGATTCTTATATGATAGAGGTTGAAGCCGATATTTCTAACGGGCTTCCCGCATTTGATATTGTAGGTCTTCCCGACACGGCGGTTAAAGAATCGCGTGACCGTGTACGTGCCGCTATTAAAAACTGCGGTTTTAAATTTCCCGTTTCACGCATAACCGTAAACCTTGCCCCTGCCGACCGTAAAAAAGAAGGCTCAATTTATGACCTGCCCGTTTTGTTTGCAATTTTAAAGGCAAGCGAACAGGTTAAGGTGGATTTATCTGACACGGTTATGATAGGTGAGGTTGCCCTTGACGGTATGTTGCGTTCGGTTAACGGTGTTTTGGCTATTGCCATTACCGCCAAGGAAAACGGCATAAGCAATTTGTTTGTCCCTAAAGAAAACGCTGTTGAAGCCGCTGTTGTTGACGGCATAAACGTTTACGGTGTTGAAAATATTAAAGAGCTTATTGCTCATTTGCAGGGTGAAAAGCTAATAGATAAGCAACCACTTACTGTAATTAAAAGTGATAATAAGCTTCCCGTACCCGATTTTTCGGACGTGAAGGGTCAGCTTGCGGCTAAAAAGGCGATGGAAATTGCGGCTGCGGGTGGACATAATATCATACTTGTGGGTCCTCCAGGTTCGGGTAAAAGTATGCTGGCAAAGCGTCTTCCGGGCATTATGCCTGATATGACCTTTGACGAAGCAATTGAAACCACAAAAATTCATTCGGTGGCGGGAATACTCGATAAAAACGAGCCGTTTGTATCGGCAAGGCCATTTCGTTCACCCCACCATACCGTATCACCCGCAGCAATTGCGGGCGGCGGCACAATGCCAAAACCTGGTGAAATTTCTTTAGCCCACAACGGTGTGTTGTTTTTAGATGAATTCCCCGAATTCCGTCGCGACGTTATGGAAGCGCTTCGCCAACCTATTGAAGACGGCAAGGTTACAATTTCTCGTGTGGCGGGCACTTTAACCTACCCAAGTTCAATAATGCTTGTGGCGGCAATGAACCCTTGCCCCTGCGGTTTTTACGGGCATCCTACACGTCAATGCACCTGTGCACCGCAAGCGGTACACAAATATCTCGGTAAAATTTCGGGTCCAATGCTTGACCGTATTGATTTGCACGTTGAAGTGCCGCCCGTTGATTATAGTGATTTAAGCGGTAAGGGGCAGGAAGAAACCAGCGCCCAAATTAAAGAACGTGTAAATAAAGCCCGTCATATTCAAGCCGAAAGATATAAAAACGACGGTATAACCTGTAATGCAAGGCTTACCCCGTCGCTTATCAGAAAATATTGCATTTTAACTGACGATGCAAGTCAGTATTTAGCCCTTGCGTTTGAACGGCTTGGTATGTCAGCCCGTGCTTACGACCGCATTTTAAAGGTTGCACGCACCATTGCCGATTTAGACGGCTGTGAAACAATTGAAAAACGCCATATTTTTTCGGCAATATCATTTAGAAGCCTTGATAGAAAATATTGGGGAGCATAAAAGCTTAAAAGCCTTTTTTGGTTAATCACCTTAAAGGGCTTTTTTTGTATAAAATTAAGCATTGATGCCAATTATACTTTACAAAAAATTATTTTTTAATTATAATTTAAGAGAAAAAATAAAATTAATTAGATTTTTTGCAACCATAAGTTGCAGAAAATGTTCAATGTACGGTTGGTGGTCACGGCTGGAATGTTTTGCTATTATGAATATAAGGCGTAATTTTGGCGTATAAAAAATATGAGGTAATTTATTATGACTATTGGACAAAAAATAACACAAATGAGAACGGCCAACGGTGTTTCACAGGAGCAATTGGCCGAAATAATTTCGGTTTCACGTCAGTCGGTTTCAAAATGGGAAATGGATCAGGCGGTTCCACAAATTGATAAAATACTTGCTATGTGCGATTATTTTAAAATCTCCGCTGACGAGCTTTTGCGTGATACTGTTGAAATCAAAGCTGACGTGAAAAGCGGCGGACATAATAAATATTTTGGTACGGATGGCTTTCGTGGCGAGGCCAATATAGGCCTTACTTCAATTCAGGCATATAAGGTTGGTCGTTTTTTAGGCTGGTATTATTCTTCGACGCTTTCGGGTTGTCAAAAAAAGGGTTACCGCCCGAAAATTGTTATCGGTAAAGACACCCGTCGTTCAAGCTATATGCTGGAATATTCAATAGTAGCAGGTATAACGGCATCTGGTGCGGACGCATATATACTTCACGTCACCACAACCCCAAGTGTTTCTTACGTAACGCGCATTGACGGGTTCGATTGCGGCATAATGATAACTGCTTCGCATAATCCGTTTTATGATAACGGCATTAAGGTTATAAACCGTTTTGGTGAAAAGCTTGACGACATTACCACCGCTTATATTGAAGCGTATATAGACGGTGATATGTCGGCTTTGGGTATAAATGATACCGATTTACCCCTTGCGACTAAAGAAAAAATAGGTTACATTGTCGATTACGTTTCGGGCAGAAACCGTTATGTAGGTTATTTAATTTCTTTGGCTTCAAACTCATATAAAAATTTAAAAATCGGTCTTGACTGCGCAAACGGTGCATCGTGGAATATTGCGCCGTCGGTTTTCGGTGCGCTTGGTGCACAGCTTCAGGTAATTGGTGACGAGCCGAACGGTCTTAACGTTAACGAGGATTGCGGCTCTACCAAAATTGAACGGCTGTGTAAGCTGGTTAAAGAAAACCATTTAGACGTTGGCTTTGCTTTTGACGGTGACGCTGACCGCTGTCTTGCGGTGGATGAAAACGGCAACCTTGTTGACGGAGATGCAATCATGTATATTCTCGGTAAGCGTTTAAAGTCAAGAGGAATGCTTAATAACGATACGGTGGTAGCTACCGTTATGTCTAACAGCGGCTTCTTTAATTCGCTTAAAGCGGCAGGAATCAAATGTGAACAAACCGCCGTTGGTGACCGTTTTGTGTATGAATGTATGCAAAATAAGGATTATTCGCTCGGTGGTGAACAGTCGGGACATATAATTATTAAGAAATATGCTACCACAGGTGACGGTATTTTGACTGCAATTATGCTCCTTGAAGAAATTTGCGACAGCAAGCAGCCACTTTCAAAGCTGTGTGATGCGGTTTTCCTTTACCCGCAGTATGTTAAAAATCTTCGTGTTAAAGATAAGAATTTAGTTGTCAATGACAGTACAGTGCTTGAAAGCGTTAAACAGGTTGAAAAGCTTATTGATGGCAATGGCAGGGTACTGCTTCGCCAAAGTGGTACCGAGCCTGTTATAAGAATTATGCTTGAAGCCGAAACCGAAGAAAAGTGTCACGATTATGCTGAAATTGTAGCAAAAACGGTTGAGGAAAGAGGTTTTTTGGTTGAATAAATTAGTTAAAACAAAAGAACTGTTTAACACACAAAACGAATATATAAAGCCGTTTTTAGAAAAATTTGAATATCCGTGGGAAGCCTTATCCGACATTAAAAAATATATTAAAGAATTACTTGAAGCTGGAATCGAGGGTTATCATTTTTTAGAAAAAGATGTGCTTGTGGGTAAAAATGTTAAAATATATCCCACTGCAGTTATTGAAGGACCCACAATTATAGGTTCAAACACCGTTATCCGACCCGGCGCATTTTTAAGAGGAAATATCCTTATTGGTCAAAATTGTGTTATTGGTAATTCAACCGAGCTTAAAAATTGTATTTTGTGTGACGGCGTTCAGGTGCCGCATTACAATTACGTTGGTGATTCGGTTTTGGGCGACAAGGCTCACATGGGTGCAGGCTCAATATGCTCTAACTTCAAGGGCGACGGTTCAAATATTGTAATTCACAGCAATATCGATTACGTTACAAATTTGCGCAAAGTCGGTGCAATGTTAGGCGATGGTGCTGATATTGGCTGCGGCAGTGTTTTAAACCCCGGCACGATAATCGGTAAGGGTACAAGGGTTTACCCAATGAACTGCCTTAGGGGCGTTTATCCTGAAAAGTGTATTGTAAAATCAAACGAAAATATTGTTGAAATGAAATAAAAGCAGCCACCTTTAAGGCACCTTCCTAATGGGAGGTGCCTTAGTTATATTATTTCAAATTATAGTTTATAGGGGAGATGCATACATGTAGGGGCGACCAGTGGTCGCCCGTCAGTAATTCGCCAAATTAACGGGAAACCAATGGGTTCCCCTACAAATGCACAATTAAATTGTTGTATAATTACGAATTACGCATTACGAATTCCGAATTTCGCCTAAGCGATAAACCCCAATTTATTTTTCCTCCGTATTGCCTTTTGGATAAAAATGTTATATAATATATACTGTATAATTATGCAAAAGAGGTGCGGTAATGGATATACAAGTCGGTGATAAGCTTTTAATGAAGAAAAAACACCCCTGCGGAAATGATATTTTTACCGTTACCCGCATTGGTATGGACTTTAAGCTTCGGTGTGAGGGCTGTGGCAGGGAATTTATGGTGCCGCGCACTAAGGCCGAAAAAAGTGTGAAGAAAATTATTAAAGGTGAAGAATAGTGTTTGATAAATTAGAATCGGTTGTAAACCGCCACGAACAAATCGGTATTGAGCTTACCCGCCCTGACGTTGCATCGGATAATGAACTGTTCCGTAAACTGATGAAGGAATATAGCGAGCTCACCCCCATTGTTGAAAAATATAAGCAGTATGTTTCGGCAAAAAACGCTGAAAAGGAAGCGCTTGAAATTTTAAGTGAACCAAATTTAGATAAGGATTTTAAAGAGCTTGCCGAAGAAGAGCTCAAAGAAGCAAAAGAAAACATTGTGGCTTTTGCTGACGAGCTTAAAATTTTATTATTGCCCAAAGACCCGAATGATGATAAAAACGTTATTATTGAAATTCGTGGTGGTGCAGGCGGTGAGGAAGCGGCACTTTTTGCAGCATCCCTTTACCGTATGTATTCAATGTATGCCGAATCAAAGCGTTGGCAAATTGAAATTAGCAATGCTAACGAAACCGAGCTTGGCGGCTATAAGGAAATCAGCTTTATGATTGAGGGTAGCGGTGCATATTCACGCTTTAAGTATGAAAGCGGTGTTCACCGTGTTCAGCGTGTGCCTGACACCGAAACTCAAGGTCGTATTCACACCTCTACCGTTACGGTTGCGGTGCTTCCCGAAGCGGACGAGGTTGAGCTTGAAATTAACCCTGCTGACCTTAAAATTGATACCTTCCGCTCAAGCGGTGCGGGTGGTCAGCACATTAACAAAACCTCTTCAGCTATTCGTGTAACCCACATTCCTACAGGTACTGTTGTTGAATGTCAGGACGAAAGAAGCCAGTTTAAGAATAAAGATAAGGCGCTTCGCATTTTGCGTGCCCGCCTTTTTGATGAAGAACAAAGAAAGCACGACGAAGCAATTGCTTCTGACCGTAAAAGTCAGGTTGGCACAGGGGATAGAAGTGAACGTATTCGCACCTACAACTACCCACAAGGCCGTGTAACCGACCATAGAATTGGCCTAACCCTTTATAAGCTAGACCAAATTTTAAACGGTGATATTGATGAAATCGTTGATGGACTTATCACATATTACCGTACCGAAGCTTTAAAATCAGAGGAAGAAAATTAAAAATGAAAACCCTAAAGCTTGCAGTAAGCAAAACCGAATATCAAAACAGCATTACCACCGCTGCCGAAATTTTAAAAAACGGCGGTGTTGTTGGTGTGCCTACTGAAACGGTTTACGGTCTAGCCGCAAGCGCTTATGATAATAACGCCATTAAAAAGGTTTTTGAGGCGAAGGGCAGACCGCAGGACAACCCATTAATTGTTCATATAAGTGATATGGAAATGCTTAGTGACGTTGCCGAGGATATACCCGAAATAGTTTATACTTTGGCTGAAAATTTTTGGCCGGGACCTTTGACAATGGTGCTTCACCGTACCAAAAATGTGGCTGAAAGTGTTTCGGCAGGTCTTTTAACTGTGGCGGTCAGAATGCCGTCAAACCAAATCGCACTTGATGTAATTAAAAAAAGCGGATTACCCCTTGCCGCACCGTCGGCTAATGTTTCGGGCAGACCCAGCCCCACAAGCGCTAAACACGTTGTCGGTGATTTGGACGGTAAAATTGATGCGGTAATTATGGGGGATGACTGCGATTTTGGTGTTGAATCGACCGTTATTACCCTTGTTGGCCAAACGCCCATACTGCTTCGACCGGGTGCGGTAACCTATGAACAGCTACTTAAATTTTTACCTACACTTGAAATTGCCGATGCGGTTTTAAACGAACTTAAAAGCGGCGACAAGGCAGAAAGTCCGGGTATGAAATATAAGCATTATGCTCCCAAAACCGAAGCCTTTTTGGTAGAGGGTGATACCTTTACCGATTTTGTAAACAAGCAGGAAAATGCGGTGGCGGTTTGCTTTGAGGAAGAAGCTAATGATATAAAAATACCAAAGCTTATTTATGGTAAAAAGGATGATAAACTAAGCCTTGCACATTCGATTTTTGCAGTACTTCGTGAGGTGGATAAGTTCGGCGCCGAGCGTGTGTTTATTCACGCCCCTGAAAAAGAGGGTGTGGGTTTAGCGGTTTATAACCGACTTATCCGCGCCGCCGCATTTAAGGTGATAAAGTTATGAGCATTATAGTTGGATTAACAGGTCCTACAGGCGCGGGTAAAAGCAGTGCCGCCACGCTTTGTAAAAGCCTTGGCATAAAGCATATTGACTGTGATATTATTGCCCGCAAAGCCACCGAAAAGGGTGAAGAAGGTCTTTTGGCTGTCGTAAAAGCGTTTGGCGATGATATTTTAAATAATGACGGCACCTTAAACCGTAAAGCTTTGGCCGAAAAGGCTTTTAAGGATAAGGACAGCACCGCCCTTTTAAACCAAACCCTCCTACCCATAATTAAAAAAATGGTTATGGCTGAAATAAAAGATGATAATGTGCTTTTAGATGCGCCCACACTTTTTGAAAGCGGTGTGAATGAAATTTGCAGTAAAACGGTAGCGGTTTTATCGGATAAGGATTTACGTTTAAAGCGAATTTTGGCTCGTGATAATATTACAACCGAACAGGCGCTTTTGCGAATTAATGCAGGCAAAAGCGATGATTTTTACAAAGAAAAATGCGATTTTGTAATATATAACAACAGTGACGAGAATACTTTTAATAATGACTTTTTAAATCTTTTAAAGGAGATTTTTGAATTATGAGCGATATTAAAGAATTAAAGGAACAGCTTTTTTTAACTAAAAAGAACGGCCGTCTTGTTGAAGACAGTATTGTTTTGGCAAAGGCTGATGAATACTGTGAAGGCTATAAGGCTTTTTTAGATGCCGCTAAAACCGAGCGTGAAGCCGTAAAAGAATCAATTAAAATGGCTGAGGAAAACGGATTTGTTCCTTTTGAGATAGGTAAAACCTATAATGCGGGTGACAAGGTTTATTTTAACAACCGAGGTAAAACTGTGGCTTTTGCGGTTATTGGTAACCAGGCGGTTGAAAACGGCACAAATATAACTGCAGCTCATATTGATTCACCTCGTCTTGATTTAAAGCCTAACCCCCTTTATGAAGACAGCGATTTAGCGCTTTTTAAAACTCATTACTATGGCGGTATAAGAAAATATCAGTGGACAGTTATGCCCTTGGCGCTTCACGGTGTGTTTGCTCTTCGTGACGGCAGTGTGGTTGAAGTAAGTCTTGGTGAAAAGGATGATGAGCCCAAGTTTGTTATTGGCGATTTACTTCCTCACCTTTCAAAAGAGCAGGACAAACGCACCCTTCACGATGGTATCAAGGGTGAAGAGCTTAATGTTTTAGTTGGTAGCCATCCCTTTAAGGATGATGAGGGCAGTGAGCTTGTAAAGCTTAATATTTTAAAGCTTTTAAACGAAAAATACGGTATTACCGAAGGCGACTTCTTATCAGCCGAGCTTACTATGGTGCCTGCCTTTAAGGCTTGTGATATTGGCTTTGACAGGTCACTTATCGGCGGTTACGGTCAGGACGACCGTGTTTGTGCATATCCTGCGCTTACTGCTATTATGAATGTTAAAAACCCTGAAAAAACCGCAATTGCAATTTTGGCCGACAAGGAAGAAATCGGCTCATGCGGTAATACAGGTCTTCAGTCAGACTTTTTACGTTTTTTAATTGGCGACCTTGCGAAAATGCAGGGTGGTGACGCTACCGTGGCGCTTCGCAATTCCAAATGCTTATCGGCTGACGTTAACGCCGCGCTTGACCCCACCTTCCCTGAGGTTATGGAACGTAAAAACGCAAGCTTTGTAAATTACGGCGTTGTGGTTACCAAATATACAGGCGCAGGCGGAAAGTCCTCGACAAGTGATGCCTCAGCTGAATTTACAGCTTTTGTTATGGGACTTCTTGATAAAGCAGGTATTGTTTGGCAAACGGGTGAGCTTGGTAAGGTTGACTTAGGCGGCGGCGGTACTGTTGCAAAATATATTGCAAATATGGGTGTGGACGTTATTGATTTAGGCGTTCCTGTGCTTTCAATGCACGCACCCTTTGAAACCACCGCAAAGTTTGACGTTTATATGTGCTACCGCGCAATGTATGAATTTATGAAGTAACAGTTGTCCATCTTTTGCATAAAATGTTAATGACTTAAATGTCAATAATATTTTAAAGGTGAAGATGTATGTTAACTGACAGATGTAATTGTTGTGGCATGGGCTGCCGCAGTAAAGTGACTGCTTGGATAATTGGCATAAGCTTGTTTGTGGTTGCACTTGTTGTTGGTGCAATAATCGGCTCGTATTTTTCGGGCTTTGTGCTTGAAAACATTGTAGCAATTGTAATTTTGGGTATAGTTTTGTTGCTTGCCGCAATATTTACGGCGCTTTTTGCACGTTGTAGATGTAATGAATAAATATAAGCCACCCTTTTGGGTGGCTTTGTTTAAAGGAAGTTTTGAAAATGAAGCTAGGGAAATATCGTCACTTTAAGGGTAATGAATACGAGGTTTTGGCAGTTGCCAACCATAGCGAAACGCTTGAAAAAATGGTTGTTTACAAAGCGCTTTACGGGGATGGGGAAATTTGGGTAAGACCCCTTTCAATGTGGGATGAGGAAATAACCCGTGATGGAAAAACCTTTAAGAGATTTCAGTATATAGGCGATTAAAATGAAAACACTAACTAGTGAATTACAACACAAAAGAATGACCGAAACACCAATAACACGGCTTTTAATTTCGCTGTCATTACCGTCGGTTGCAAATATGCTGCTGTCCTCTATTTACAATATGGCTGACACATATTTTGTAACAAGCTTGGGGGAGAGTGCTATCGGCGGTGTGGGTATTGTATTTTCCATACAATCAATCATACAGTCGGTGGGCTTTGGTGTTTCAATGGGAAGCAGCAGTATTGTTTCCCGAAAGCTTGGCGAAAAGGATAATAATGCCGCAAACCGCTTTGCTTCAAGCGCGGTTTTAATGGGCTTTGTTTTAGGTCTTTTAATTGCGGTAATTTGTCTTTTGGTTTTAGACCCGCTGTTATTACTTATCGGTGCTACCGAAACCATTTTACCCTATGCAAGAGATTATGCAACGGTAATTTTAATTGCCGCGCCGCTTATGTGCACGTCCTTTGTTTTGGGCCCATTACTTCGTGCTGAGGGACGAGCCACATTTTCAATGCTTGTCGGTCTCTCGGGCGGTCTTATAAATATGGGCCTTGACCCAATTTTTATTTTTGTTTTTGGTCTTGGTGTAAAGGGCGCCGCAATTGCGACCGCCATAAGTCAGGCAATAAGCTTTTCAATTGCAATGGCGTTTTACGTTTTAGGCAAGGGTGTAATTAAGCTTTCACCCAAATTTATAAGCCACAGCATAAAGGATTATTGGCTTATTATTAAAACCGGTGCGCCTACTGTGTTCAGGCAAGGTCTTGGCAGTGTAGCTACCACTTTACTTAATGTTCGGGTTAAAATTTACGGCGATGCCGCTGTTGCGGCAGTAAGCCTTGCAAACAAGGTTTATATTTTCCTTCGTTCCATCGTTTTAGGTGTTGGACAAGGCTTTCAACCTATTGCGGGCTATAACTATGGTGCAAAACGGCTTGACCGTGTTAAAAAGGTGTTTGTTGTGGCAACAATTTTCGGCTCATGCGCGGCAGGCCTTGGTGCAATACTTTGTGCGACAGTACCAACCGGTGTTATGAATCTTTTTGGGGCAGAAAACCCCGAGGTTTCAAAAATTGGTGCAAGGCTTCTTGCTATGCACGCCTTTGCGCTTCCGTTTTTGGGATTTTCGTCTTACGTTAATATGATGTATCAGTCCCTCGGCTTTGTAAAGGGCGCAACCTTTTTGGCTTCCTGCAGGCAGGGTGTGTATTTTATTCCGCTAATTTTAATTTTGCCATTTTTCTTTAAAATGGATGGCGTTTTAATGACACAGCCTTTGGCTGACATTTTAACCTTTATAACCTCGATTCCATTTTGTATTTGGTTTATTAAAAAAATACTTAATATCAAAAAAACACCCGTTTAAACGGGTGCTTTTTATTTTAAAACCAAATAAATAAATTTGTTATTATATATTGTAAAAGAATTGTACTGAAAAGAGCAATATTACTTATCAACAAGTTTTTGTTCGGACGTTTAAAAATTGAAATAATTAAATAAACAATTGCGCTTATCAAAACAGGTGAACACAAAATTTCGGTAATCCAAGGGTAAAGTACGCCAATTTCCATATTCGTACCAAAGCCAAATCCGGTTTTAATTTGTTCGCTGACTAACCCAAAAGTCCAAATAAGGTGTGCCAAATTAACTAATATAAGCAAAACAATCATAATAATTGAAAAAACATTCATTTTTTTGTTCACACATTCACGTC
This sequence comes from Clostridia bacterium, assembly GCA_017622555.1. GTDB lineage: Bacteria > Bacillota > Clostridia > Oscillospirales > Acutalibacteraceae > UBA737. The sequence continues at coordinate 19,118 of JAGAQV010000020.1, read as the reverse complement.
CTTTGCGGTCAGTATAGCATATACGTGCTTTAAATTCAACTAGATTACTCTATGCTTTGTTGCATTTTCATTCTTTTCCAGTTTATAAAGCCGTAAATATCGTTGGCGAAAAACATTATAAAACAAAAAATCATAGGTATGTAGGACGGGCTACGGATTGAAGCAAGTACCCATAAAATAATAAGTACAATATCATTTGCGGCATAGGCTAATGCATAATATGGGGAACGCAAAAAGGTTAAGTAACAAGCTAAAAAGCTGGTTGTTATTGAAAGTGTGCTGATAATTAAATTGGCGTTTCCAAGCCATTTTAAAATATAGTAAAACACAAAGGTGACCAAAGCCGCCAAAGTCAGCATAACGGTTATTTGCTTTTTGGTTATTGACTGTACGTTAACCTCGTCAGTATCTTTATAAGGGTTTTTATACCACTGAATTAAAGCCATTACCGCCATGGGTGCTGTCATAAAAACATAGGTAATCATTTCGCCGTAATATGAAAAGAAAAATGAAATAATACCATAAAAAAGTGCAAAAATTATGGTTAGAACTTGACCTAAAAGATACCCCTTTGCAACGAAAATTAAGGCTGTTACCCCTATAACTGAAGCGCAAAGCGATAAATAATCCTTATCGGGTGAAAGCAAAAACGAAATGCTTACAACAGCGACTGATAAAAGCCATAGTGCAAGCTCAAATTTTGAAAGGGCTTTAAATTGTTTTAAAAATTTCATAAATTCACCTTATACTAAAAAACATTCACCACACATCTTCAAAGACCTAACGATGTGCAAGTGAATGTCAGACATTCTCTACCCGGTGGCAGATAAAATATTATTTTTAATTATTTTATATCAAAAATAATTAAAAATCAAGTGGTTTGGTTTTAAAAAATTGCAAATATTTGACTGTTTGCATTTGCTTGATTTTAATATGGTCAAATGATATAATTATTATGCAAATTTATTAAAAAGGAGTGTGTTTATGGCATTACACATAATGGATGAGGTTAACCGCTGTTTGCAATGTAAAAATCCACAATGCGTGAAGGGGTGCCCAATAAACACACCTATTCCCAAGGTTATTGGGCTGTTAAAAGAAAGCAAGCTTGATGAAGCGGGCAGGCTGCTTTTTGAAAATAATCCGCTTACAACAGTTTGCAGTCTTATATGTAACCACGAAAAGCAATGCGAAGGGCATTGTATTCTTGGCAAAAAAGGGGCGCCAATACAATTTTCGGATATTGAACAGTATGTATCACGCACCTATGCGCCCAAAATGGTAAAGGGACCTGCCGAATGGAACGGTATGAGAGCCGCAATAATTGGCTCAGGACCTGCCGGAATAACCATTGCTATTATACTTGCACGCTATGGTTATAGGGTTACAATATTTGAAAATAAGAGTGAAATCGGCGGCGTTCTTCGCTACGGCATTCCTGATTTTCGCCTTCCCAAAACCGTGCTTGATGATATTCAGTACCGCCATATTGAAATGAAGGGCATTAAGGTTAGACCTAACACACATATCGGTGGCTCAATTGGTATAGATGATCTTTTCCGAGATGATTATAAAGCAATTTTTGTCGGCACAGGTGTGTGGAAACCCAACGCCTTGCATATTAAGGGCGAAACACTCGGTCACGTTCATTTTGGTATTAATTATTTGAATAACCCCGACGCTTTTAAGCTTGGACAAAAGGTTATTGTTATAGGTGCGGGAAATGCCGCTATGGATGTTTCCAGGACAGCCATAAGACACGGTGTAGAATATTTAACCTGTTTTTCGCTTACTAAATCGGTTGCGGCAAGTAAATATGAATACACCTATGCAAAGCTTGAGGGAACACAGTTTGAATATAACAAACGTCCTGTTGAAATTGTTGACGAGGGTGTAATATTCTGTGATGTTATTGAAAATGAAGACGGTAGCTTCACAGACGTTGAGGGCACAAATCGTCTTTACGAGGCCGACAGCGTTATAATTTCAATTAGCCAAGGTCCGCAAAGCGTAATCGTCAATTCAACTACGGGACTTGTTACTAACGATAACGGTTTACTTATTGCCGATGAATTTGGCAACACCTCAAGACCCGGTATTTTTTCGAGCGGTGACGTAGTTCACGGACCACGAACGGTTGTAGAGGCAGTAGCTCACAGTAAGGTAGTTGCCGAAACAATGCATAAGTATATGCAATCGTTGAAGGATTAAATAAAAACAAGGATGGCTTTTGCCATCCTTGTTTTTTTGCTATGGTAGCTCATAACTAAACAATAAAATTCAAATTATAAAACCGACAATAGCACATATATTACTACTGTATAAAAACGCATATTAGTGTTTTCGAAAATAAAGATATAAAATGTATATGCTAACTAAAGTGTATGTACAAATTAAGGAGGAAGACAAAATGTTAAATGAAGGCAAGTTTTACGAGTATTTATTACTGATTGACAGAGATGCCGAAGAAATGTTTTTAAATCTTATAAATCAAATATTGGAAAATGGAAGCATTATCGAAAAATTCAAGGATCAAAACCAAATGGAATGGGTCAAAAGAATGAACAATATCCGACAACGCGCTACTGAAATTGTAAATAGTGAATTGATTTATAATTGATAAAATCACATTTTTAACTGATAATCATGAAGTAAGTACAAGTATGGATGAAAATACAAAGACGGTTTTGAAAACTGTCTTTGTAGATATGACTGGTATATCTTATAATGCAAAAGGCGTTACTGATTTTATAATCAGTAACGCCTTTTATATACTTTAACTACATAACTAAAGAAATTTTAGAAATTATTGCTATTATTGCTTTTTCTGAATTCCTTTGGCGTGACACCGTATTTTCTTTTAAAAAGACGGTCAAAGTAATATTGATTTGTAAAACCAATTTTATTAGAAATTTCACCAATTGTAAAGTTGGATGAAATCAGATATTCGCAAGCGGCGGTTAGCCTTAAATCGTTAATATAATCCACAGTTCCTTTACCCAAAAAATTGCGGAAAAGCTTTGTAATGTAGGATGTCGAAAAGCCAAAGGTTTCGGCAATAGAAGTAAGGGTTATGTCATTCGTATAATTTTTGTTTATGTAATGCAGTATTTTTTGTAGGGTATGGTTTGGTGTTTGGTATGTTGAAAGCTCGGTTGAAATAAGAATTAAAAGCTCACGGATTATATTATCAAGAAGAAGCTTTTCATAGTTATTACGCCAAATATTAAGTTTTGTGGCACGTTCAAAAACATTGTGAAGGGGATAATATGCTTTAAAGTTGTTTTGCTTGATATGGATAGGCAGGTTAATAATAGAGCTATAAGTATTACCGTAATAGTTATATGCATAGCCGCTACTTGTAACCTCTCGGAATCTTAGCAGAGATTTTTCAATATCGGAAGGGGGTGTGTTTTCAAGAGTCGTAGCCGAAAAATGCACAAAATAGTAGGATGAGCCCTCGGTTTCGCGGGGCTGATAGACCATTTTAGCAGGGATAAGAACTACATCTCCTTCGGAAACGCTGTAAATATCGTCACCGATACGCATATTAAAGGAACCGCTTGTGACATAAAGCAGAAGATTAGAAGAAATCGACTGTGATTCCTGCGGTTGATTTTTTTGGTCAATCCAAAAGCCTTTGGGCTGTGTGGTTTTACCAAACATTTTAACGTTAACGGGTTTATCAAGGTCAACAATCATCTATATCACCTCTTGAAAGCATTATATCAGTTGCAAATTTAAATTTCAATAACAACATCTGTGTTAGTGCGATATTGTATTAAAATAAAGTGTGTAGTGCATTGAATTGATGTTTGTGAATAGTGTACAATAGAATTGTATAAGCAGGAGTAGGTTTTATGGATTTTGATATTATTAACTATATAAATTTATCAAGTGATAAAGAAAAGTGTACAAAAGCTGTACAGTCCGCTATAGATGCATGCGCTGCAGCGGGTGGCGGAAGGGTAATTATTAAAAATGGAGTATACCGTATTGGTACCATAATTTTAAAAAGTAATGTTAATTTGCATATTGAAGAAGGCGCTGTGCTTTTAGGCTCGCCAGACTGTTCCGATTATCCCGAAAGACCCGATGTTAAGCATGTAGACAGCTCGATGCTTCCGCGAAGAAGAAATGCTTGCCTTATTTTTGCCGAAGAATGTGAAAACATATCAATAACAGGTATGGGTAAAATTGACTGTAACGGACTTTCGTTTATTAAAGAAAAAGAGAATTATGAAAGCGGTTGGCGTTATGAAAGAATAGATGCACCAACCCCACCAAGAGTGGTTTTCTTCACCGGATGTAAGAATGTTAATATTAGGGATATTACAATGGTGAATCAGCCTGCGGGCTGGAGCTATTGGATACACGACTGTGACTTTGTTACCTGTGACCGCCTTAAAATAAATGCGGACGTTCAATATCCTAATAACGATGGTATTCATATTAACAGTAGCAGAAATGTTACCGTTTCAAACTGCTCAATCGTTTGCGGCGATGACTGTTTGGTTGTAAGGGCAAACAATGCTTCTCTTTCTGAAAACAAGGCTTGCGAAAGGGTTGTTGTTACAAACTGCAATTTAACAAGCTATGCCAGCGGAATTAGGATAGGTTGGCTTAACGACGGTGTTATTAAAAATTGTGCCTTTTCAAATATTGTTATGACCGATACTAACGTTGGTATTGCAATAAAGCTTCCTTTTGCAGGTGATACAGAATACGAGCCTGGAAATTGTCCCGAAGACCTGCCGCTTCATCTTGTGGACAGGGGCAGAGAAGATACTTTAATCGAAAATTTATCATTTAATAACATTGTGATGGATGATATATATGCGACACCGATAGCAATAGATATTGCTGACAGTAGGGCAACGAGGTGTAACGCAATCAAAAATATACATTTTAGCAATATACACGCGAGAGGCTTGGAATTTCCTTATTTCAAGGGCAGAAAGCAAAACATAATAAAAAACATAACCTTAAGTAACTGTACCTTTAAAAAAGTGTCTGATGAAGAGCTTCCAAACTATAAAGAACACGGCGCTTCTTGGGGAAGACCTATAAACAACAAAATATTCACTATGGTTGAAAATGTTGTTTTAAACGGCACATCATTTACAAGTCTTTAAAGGATAGAATAAACCAATATTTACCGATAGAATAAATAATTTTTGACAGATATAATTTTATTATCCCATCTGAAAGGAATGGTGAAACCAATTGCGAAAAACAATTAAATTTACAGCTGCAATTTTGGTGGTTTTACAAATCTTAACTATTATGCTGAGCGTATCAGCAAAAGAGGTAGAAAAAATACCGCAAGAAACGGGCGTAATAGTTGAAAACGGTAAAACCGTAACTGAGGATATCACCGTAACTGCTGATGGTGAATATGAAATATCAATTGTGTTTAAGCCAATTGAGGAAAACACACAGGCGGTAGAATATTCCGTTAAGGTGGATGGGGAATATCCCTTTTTGGGTGCTGAACTGTTAACAGCTCCCGTGCTTTACGAGGATGACGGTGAAAAGCGTACCCTTTCAAACGGCGACCAAACTGCCGCCGCCCAAAAGGTTAAGGAAGGTTATTTTACTTCAACTGCTTACGATAAAACAGGTGTTACACTTGCGCCATACAGCTTTAACCTAACCGCAGGCAAGCACACCGTAACAATTGAAAACTTAGGTGATCGCTTCGAGCTTTCAAAGGTTTTGTTATCAAAGCCCGAAGAGGTAAAAAGCTATAAGGATTTACTTGATGAATATTCACGGTATAAAAAATATGACGGCAAGCAAATTGTAATAGAAGCCGAAAAGCCTTTATATCGCAATGATTATTCACTGACCGCCAAGGCCGATAACGGCAGTGCAGACATAAGCCCCAAAAGCGCTTCGCATTCACTTATAAATTATATCGGTGGATCCAACTGGAGCTCACCCTTTCAGGAGCTTGTATGGGAAATAGACGTTCCTGAGGATGGACTTTATAAGCTTGGCTTTAACTTTAAGCAAAATGCAATTATTAACGGTAACGCTTACCGTTGGCTTAAAATTGACGGTAAAACCCCATTTGCCGAAGCTACCAAAATAGGCTTTAGCTATAAAACTGCTTGGCAGTATAAGGATATTGCCGATGCAAACGGAGACGCTTATCTTTTCTATTTGACCGAAGGTAAGCATGAGCTGTCACTTAGCGTCACCTTAGCTGATGTTGCCGCCCTTTATGAAAAGTTAAATAAAATTTGTGCTGATATTGGCGATTTGTACCTTGATATAGTAATGATTACGGGTGAATCACCCGACGCTAACCGCGATTACGAATTATATAAGCAAATTCCTAAGTTTGAGGAAAAGCTTCAAGGCTTTTATGATGATTTAACCAATATTTCCAAAGAATTAAATGCAAACAAGGATATTAACGGCGAGCTTGACGGTGCAGTTAAAAATATGGCACGAGTTGCCAAAACTATGCACGACAGCCGTTATGAAAGCCACTTACATTTAGATACATATTATTCTTACTATCAAACCTTGTCATCCTGGCTTTTCGAAATGAAGAATATGTCCTTATCGCTTGATAAGATAATTGTTTCAGCACCCGATGCAAAGGTTGACAGCGGAAAAGCAAACATTTTTGAACGCTTGCGCTTTAGCATTGTTAGATTTTTGCTTTCATTTGTGGGTGATTATTCAACCGAAAGTCTAAATGACCCTGACGCACCCACAATTAAAATTTGGGTAAACTGGGGTCGTGACCAGGTGAAAGTGTTAAACACCTTAATTCAGGAGGATTTTTCACCTAACCGTAAAATTAACGTTAAGGTAGAGCAGGTTAACGCATCGGTTGTTCAGGGTATTGTTTCAAACAATTCACCCGACCTTTATCTGCATATGGCAAGAACCGAGCCAGTAAACCTTGCAATGCGCGGCGTGCTTTACGACCTTTCAAGCTTTGATGATTATGAGGAGGTTTTGAAAAACTTCCAAAAAGGCGCTGAAAAGCCCTATATATATAAAGGTAAGACCTACGCATTACCCGACACACAGTCTTTTAAAGTAATGTATGTTCGTACCGACATTTTTGAGGAATTAGGCTTATCAATTCCACAAACTTGGGATGAATTTTTGTCAGCAACAGCGGTTATTCAGCGTAAAAATATGAATTCATATTTACCGCATATTAAAATTACTGCCGCTACAACCGTTAATACGGGCGCAGGCGGACTGAGCATTTTCCCAACAATGCTTATGCAAAATAACGAGAGTATGTATAACAGTAAGCTTGATGCTACTAATCTTGCATCTCCCGTTTCGGTTCAGACCTTTAAGTTCTGGACGGATTTTTATACAAGATATAAGCTTAACCCCGATGCTAACTTCTATCAACGCTTCCGTGTGGGCACCATTCCTTTGGGTATTGCGGCATATACACAGTACCTTACCTTTGCGGTTGCCGCACCTGAAATTGAGGGCAAGTGGGCAGTGTATGAGCTTCCCGGTGTAAGACAGGCCGATGGTACAATTAATCGTGTGAGCGCAGGTGCAGGTACCGGCTGTGCAATTATGAAGTCTAGCAAGAACAAGGATGCCGCTTGGGAATTCCTTAAGTGGTGGGTAAGCGCCGATACACAGTATTCTTATTCATTTAACTGTGAAGCGGTGCTTGGTCAGTCAGGTAGAAGCGCTACCGCCAATGTTGAGGCATTAAGCCGACTTTCTTGGGATAAGGAAAGTCTTGAAGTAATACTTAACCAATGGAAAAATGTTACCGAGGTTCCCGAGGTGCCGGGCAGTTATTATGTATCCCGTTCAATCGACCAGGCGTTCTGGGCTGTATATAACGGTGAAGCCACTGAAAAAGAGGCTATAACCGACTGGGCAAGAACCTCTGATAAGGAAATTAAGCGCAAAATAGCAGAATATGCTAACAAAAAATATTAAGGAGTAGGGAATATGACTAAAGAAAAAAATAAGTCACTGTTTAGCAGCAGTCGCTGGCAGTTATATGTTTTGCTTGCTCCTTTTCTTACCATTTTTACACTTATGATGGTTTTGCCTGTATTGGCATCAATGGTATTGAGCTTTTTCAATTTTGATATGGTGTCTATGCCGACCTTTGCAGGACTTGACAACTATATCCGCATGTTCTTACACGACGATATTTTTCCCGTTGTTTTAAAGAACACCATTTTGTTGGCGATTCTTACAGGCCCCGCAGGCTTCTTACTTTCATTTGTGCTTGCTTGGTTTATAAACGAATTCGGCAGGGGACCAAGAACATTATTTTCCTTTATGTTCTATGCGCCGTCCTTGGCGGGTCATGCCGTTTATATTTGGCAAATACTTTTTTCAAGCGACAGCTACGGTTACATAAACAGTTTTTTAATGTCGTTAGGCTTTATAACCGAGCCTATAGCTTGGCTCTCAAATTCGTCATATATAGTTCCCATTGTAGTAATAGTACAGCTTTGGTCAAGCCTTGGTATTTCGTTCCTTTCAAATCTGTCAGGTCTTCAAAATATCAACACCGAGCTTTACGAAGCGGGCGCTATTGACGGTATCCGCAATAGATGGCAGGAGCTGTGGTACATAACCCTTCCGGGAATGAAGCATATGCTTTTGTTCTCGGCAGTTATGCAAATTGCTTCAGCCTTCTCGATAAGCAGTATTATTACTCAGCTTGCAGGCTATCCGACAGTTGGCTACGCTGCAGACACCATTGTTTCATATCTTAACGACGTTGGTACCGTTAAATATGAAATGGGCTATGCATCGGCCCTTTCGGTTATACTGTTCTTGCTTATGGTTACAACACGTTGGGTAACCAATAAGCTGATAAATAAAACAGGAAGGTGATAATATGAAAAAATTGAGAAAATTATTACACCTTCCAAGAGGTAACGAAGCCAAAAGATATACCCGCAACAAGTTTGGTAACGTAATGTATTTTGTTGTTCTTTTTGCGGCAGGTATATTCTCGCTTTTACCAATGATTTATTGTGTGGTAACTTCATTTAAGCCGTTGGATGAATTGTTGGTTTTCCCGCCAACACTGTTTACGGTTAAAAGACCCACAATAGCAAACTTTTTAGCACTGCCCGACCTTATTTCAAGTCTTTCGGTGCCGCTTTCAAGGTATGTTTTTAACAGTGTATTTATTGCAGTTGTAGGTACTGTGCTTTGTGTGTTGTTTTCGGCAATGTCAGCATTTGTGCTTTCAAAAACCGATATTAAGCATAAGGGCTTAATATTTACGGTAATTCAGTTTGCGTTGCTGTTTAACAGCTATACATTAGCTATACCGCAGTACATAATCTACTCAACCTTAGGGGTTATAAATACATATTTTGTTTATTTGCTTCCAACCCTTGCTTCATCTATGGGCGTTTTCCTTATGAAGCAGTATATGGACGGATACGTACCCGACGCACTTATTGAAGCCGCCCATATTGACGGTGCGGACTGGTTCCAAATATTCGGTAAAATTATTTTACCTATTATAAAGCCTTGTGTTTTAACACTTACCTTATTTACATTTTTAGGGCTTTGGAATGTTGGCTCGGCAGGTACAATTTTCAGCGAACAGTTAAAAACCTTGCCTACAGTAATGTCAACAATAGCTACAGGCGGTCTTGCAAGAACAGGCTCGTCAATGGCTGTTTCGGTAATTATGATGATACCGCCTATCCTAGTTTACTTAATTTCTCAAAGCAGTATTAAGGAAACAATGGGTAGCGCAGGTATAAAGGGATAGGTGGTTTTTATGAAGAAAATTGCAAAAATCTTAATATCCCTAATAATTATTGCCTGTCTTACCGCTTCCTTTACGGTTTCGGCAGTTCAGCAGGAAACGGGCTCGGCACAGTCAAACGAAGTGCCTTACCAAAGCTATACATATTGGGTTGATTATAATACAAGCGAAAAAATGCCTGTCTATTCAAAGCCTATGTATAAAACCGATTTAATTGTTTCGGCGGCAATACTCGGCGCTGATGAAAACAGCAAGCTTAACGATGTTGCGGTAGATAACAGCGGTAAAACCTATGTGCTTGACAGCGGTAATTCAAGGATATACATACTTGATGAAAATTATCAGCTTTTATCCACAATTAAGGATATGAGCTATGAAGGTCAACCGCTTGTCTTTACCGATGCACAGGGTATTTATGTTGATAAAAACGGTGTTATTTATGTTTGCGATACCGAAAATGCCCGTGTTATTTGCCTTGATGAAGTCGGTAAGGTGACCGATATGCTAACCCTTCCCGAGTCTGAGCTTATTCCAACAGGCTTTAAATACCGCCCCGTTAAAGTGGCGGTTGACTCTAAGGGTTATACCTATATTGCAAGCGAAGGCTCTTATTACGGCGCAATACTTTATTCACCCGAAATGGAATTTTTGGGTTTTTACGGTGCTAATACCGTAAAGGCAACCGCATTGGACGTTCTCACAAAGCTTTGGAAAAGGCTTACATCAAACGACATTAAGCGTGCGGCAGATGAAATTTCGCTTCCGTATGCATTTACGGATATAGTTCTAGGTCCTAATGATTTCGTTTACACCTCTACAGGTAAGGGTGTAAAAAGTAATGTTCAAACGGGTCAAATTTGTGTGTTAAATCCGGGCGGCAAGAATGTTATTGCAAGTGACGGCAAAAACTTTGCCGACTATAAGGTTGGTTACCACCTTTTTGCTACACTTTCCCAAAACCTTAATAACCTGGATGTTGATGCTGACGGAATGATATATACCCTTGATAAAACTTATGGTAGGGTATTTTGGTACGACAGCGACTGCAATTTGTTTTCCGTTTTTGGCGGCAGTGCAGGTCAGGGCGAGCAAAAGGGAACCTTTTCATTACCTTCTGCAATTGCTTTAAACGGCTTAGATGTGCTTGTAAGCGACTCGTATAAAAACACCGTCACGGTATTTAAGCTTACCAAATACGGTGCGGCGGTTCGTTCGGCACAGCTTACCACACTTTCGGGTGATTTTGCAGCAGCACTTGATAGCTGGACTGCTGTAATAGCTGAGGACAGTAATTGCCAGCTTGCATACAGAGGTCTTGGTAAAGCCTATTACGATTTGGGCAATAACGAAAAAGCTATGGAATACGCAAAGCTTGGTGTTGACCGTGACACCTATGCCAAAGCCTTTGAGCTTAAGCGTACCGAGCTTTTGGAAAAATACTTTTATTTAATTTTTATTGCAATTGCTGTTATAGTGGCGCTTGCAATTGTGCTAAAGCTTAAGCTAGGGAAAAATAGGCCTGTGTTAATAAAAAATGAACGGCTTAAGGTTGCGCTTTCGAGTGTGGCACACCCCGTTGAAAGCTTTAGACTTGTAAAGGAAAAGGGTCAGGGCTCGGCAATAATTGCCGCTGTAATACTTGTGCTTTTCTATGTTGTTACCGTGCTTAACGATACGAGCGGCGGCTTTGCCTTTACAGTTTTCGATTCGGAAAACTATAGTGCAATTTATGTTTTGCTTAGCACTATAGGTCTTGTAATGCTTTTCAGCATTACAAACTGGCTTATCTGCTCGCTTGCAAGCGGTATAGGCACACTTAAGGAAATCTTTATAGTGACCTGTTACAGCCTTATTCCAATGGTGGCTTTCAGAATAGTTAGGCTAATACTTACGCATATTCTTGTACCTAGTGAAGGAGCCTTCCTTGATGTTTTTGCTGTAGCATGCTTACTTTATTCGTTGTTTATGCTAATAATAGGCATAATGAAAATTCACGATTACGAGTTTGGTAAATTTGTTGCCACAACGGTTGTTACGGTTATCGGAATGATGATAATTGTATTCTTGCTGTTCCTTGTATTTATGCTCATACAGCAGGCATTAAACCTTGTAAGCACAATATTTATTGAACTGATATACAGATAGAGGGTGATAATTTTTGAAAAAAGCAGTTATTAAAGTAATTGGAATAATACTTGTGTTTTCTTGTATGTTATCACTCCTTACAGGCTGTAAAGGGGGCGAAAAGGCATCGCTTAGAACAGCGTTGGACTTTTCAACGTTGGAATATAAAAATGATGCTTTAGCCGATGGAGAAATTTGTCAAAACGAACGTTTTATTATGTCGTGGAATGACACCTATAAGCAGGTTGTAGTGACCGATAAGCAAAGCGGTGAGGTTTACAGCACAATACCTACCGAAGCTATGCAGGTACAATACGATGAAGAGGGCTATGAAATTGAAAACAATGTTCAAATAGAATCCCCCATTATTGTTTACTACTATAACTCAAAAACTCTTTCGGAAACCACTGCGTTTGCTGCATTGGATGCAATTGACGGCGGTGAGATTTTTGGTGAGGTTATCCCGAACGGTATTAAGATAACTTATGTTTTCTCCTCGCAGGAGATTGCCGTTTCGGTGGATTATAAGCTTAATGAGGATAATTTTGAAATTTCGGTAGACCCTAAGGAAATTTACGATAACGGGGAAAGCTTTGTAGCAGGTGTTGCAGTAGCACCCTTCTTGTGCTCACTTAAAAATGACAGTGATGACAGTTATTTCTTTATTCCCGATGGTAGCGGAGCTCTTATGAAACCGCAAACAATTGATATGATCGGCCGACAGGGAAGTACTCGTGTATATGGTGAGGATATTACCATAAGTGATTTTACCCTTACCTCCTATACCGAAAAAATAAATATGCCGATTTTCGGTAAAAAGCAGGGCGACAATGCCATTTTGGGTATAATAACCTCCTCTGCTGAAAGGGCATATTTAAATTGGGATATCGGTTCTTCCGCAAAGAAATATTCTTCAATTTATCCGTTTTTCAGGGTAAGAGGACACAATATTGTTAAAAGACCCGCAGGCTTTGTAATGAGTCTGGCGGAAATCCCGATTTATGATGATTATATAACCGAAGAATTGCTTACGGTTAAGTATTATCCCCTTAGCGATGAGGATGCAAATTACAGCGGTATGGCTAAAACCTACCGCAAGTATTTAATTGAAAACGGTCAGCTTTCAAAAAGCAGTCAAAAGCAGGTTGGCGCAGCCATCAGAATACTTGGCGGTATAAACCAAAAAACCTTTAATTTCGGCATTCCTTCCACTAAGCTTTCGGCACTTACCACAGTAAGCGAGGCAGAGGAAATCGCAAGATATTTTGATAAGAAAATAGATAGCGACATTCTTATCTCTCTTGTCGGCTTTGGACAAAGCGGACTTGATATAGGAAAGCTTGGCGGCGGTTTTAAAATTTCGTCAAAGCTGGGCAAAAAATCCGATATATCATCACTTACAGCCTTTTGTAAAGAAAGTAACATAAAGCTGTTTATGGATTTTGATATTATTGGCTTTAATAAGAACGGTAGTGGCTTTTCTATTTCAGGTGATACCGCAAAATCGTTTGACGGGCAAACCGTTTATCTTAGTTTTTATAACAACATTACCCGTAACGGTAGCGGTCAAGATAAGTATATGCTGCTAGAACGTGCAAAACTTGGCGCAGCGGCTAAAAAGGCGGTAAGCACAGCCAAAAATTATGGCTTTAACGGTGTTTCCCTTTCGTCGCTTTCAAGTATCGCATATTCGGATTATTCCTTAAAGGGTGCAGGCGTTTCGGGTGGTATTTCTGCTGACGTTTCAGAAATTTTAAGGAACACAAAGAATACAGATATTCTAACAATCAACCCCAATATTTATGCGGCAGGTCTTTCAGATTATATTGCTGAAGCGCCCGTAGTTTCATCACAGTTTGATATTACACGCTATGACGTTCCTTTTTATCAAATTGTACTTAAGGGCTATGTTCCTATGAGCAGTACATCACTTAATATTTCGGTTGACTATAAAACCGCTGTTTTGAAGTGTATTGAGGCGGGTATCGCCCCATCATTTACACTCAGCTTTAATTACGATAACAGTTTTGCCTCTTCAAAGTTTTCTTCTATTCCCGTTTCCAACTTTAACGGTCAAAAGGAAAAAATTGTTGAAACCGTAAGTGAAGTAAACAAAGCTTTAGAAAAAATTTCCAATGCAACTATTTCTCAGCATGAGATCTATGAAAACGGACTTCGTGTAACCAAATTTGATAACGGCGTCACAGTTGCTGTAAATTACAGCGAAAAGGCTGTCGATTATCAGGGAACACAGGTTGACGCAAATAATTACATTATATTGGAGGGATAAAATATGTTTGGTAAATCTAAACCTAAAAGCCTTGAACGGTTAAAAGAACGCTATGCATATATGTTTATCTCTCCTTGGATATTTGGAATGATAGTTTTCTTTCTTTATCCGATATTTCATTCCGTTTATCTTAGCTTTTCAAAAATGAGCATTGGTACTGAGGGTGTTATAACACAGTTTCTTGGTATCGAGAATTATTATAAAATTCTTGTTACCGATCCCGATTATCTTGACAGTGTTTTAGAAGCCTTTAAAAGTATGTTTGTTTCGGTACCGTTTATTTTGGTTGTAAGTATGGTGCTTGCGCTTTTATTAAACGGAAGCTATAAGGGAAGAATTTTTTACAGAGGCCTTTATTTCTTACCCGTTATTATTGCAAGCGGAACGGTGTTACAGCTTTTTTTAACAGCCGGCTCAACCAATGCTACACAAGCGGCTGTTTCAGATGCCGCAGGCTTTGATTTAATTGATTTTGATGCGGTGCTTAGTGGCTTAAATCTTCCGTCGTTTATTGAAGATTATTTGTCCCTTGCACTTAGTGAAATTTTTATGCTGGTGTGGCAAAGCGGTATACAAACCATACTAATCATTGCAGGTCTTCAGTCTATACCCGAGCTTCATTACGAGGTTGCCCGTGTTGAAGGCGCAAACGCTTGGGAAACCTTCTGGTTTGTAACCTTCCCGCAGCTAATAAGAACAATGGTGCTGGTTGTAATATTCTCAATAATTGAGGTATGTGCCGCCAATACAAATGAGGTTATATCAGCAGCGTACCGAAAATTCAACGATATTGAATACGGTGTAGGCTCGGCAATGCTGTGGTTTTATTACATTTTTGTTGCGGCCATTATGGTTATAATATTCCTTATTTACCAAAAAGTATTCGTTAAGAAATGGGGTGAAAGCGCATGATGAAGATTTCACCTGCAAAGCTTAAAAAGGGCTTGACCTCGGTTGGCATTAACGGTTTTCGGTATCTTATGCTTACCGTTATAGGTTACATAGTAATTTACCCGCTTATATATATGGTAAGCGGCTCAATAAAGCCCTTGGAAGCGCTCCTTGATGTAAGGTTTATATGGGTGCCGCGTTATATTTCGTTTGATATGTTCAAAACCGCATTTGAATATCTTGACTTTATCCCGTCACTGACCAGAACCTTTACTTTGCAAATTGTTTCGGCATTTATTGAGGTATTTATATGTGCCGCAATTGCTTACGGTTTTTCAAGGTTTGAGTTTAGGGGAAAGGGAATAGCAACAGCATTTTTAATGCTATCGCTTATGGTACCCCTTCCAATGTACAGCTTGTCGCTTTCGGTAAACTTCAGGCAGCTTGATTTTCTTGGAATTTTAGGTCTTATCGACAGTCTGACAGGTCTTGATTTACGACTTAATGTTTTTGACACCGACCTAGTATATTGGTTGCCTTCAATTTTCGGCGTTGGTATCCGTTCGGGTATGCTGATATATATTTATATGCAGTTTTTCAAGGGGCTACCAAAGGAACTAGAGGATGCTGCTTATGTTGATGGCGCAGGACCTCTTAGAACATTTTTGCAAATTGCGCTGCCATCTTCAGGAGTTGTAATCGTAACGGTTATAGTTTTATCAATCGTATGGCATTGGAACGAAAGCTTTTTAGCTCAGCTTTGCTTTACAAATGAAACCCGACCGCTTTCGGTTATGATATCACAAATTGAAGTACCACTTCATCAGGATGGCTTATGGCTTGGTACTCAGCCTATAGCCACCACAATAGTTTTTGCGGCTTGTCTTTTATTTATTGCCATACCGCTGGTTGTATACCTTATACTTCAAAGAAAGTTTGTAAAGAGTATCGACCGCGTGGGTATAACTGGTTAATTTTTAAAAATTAATATATATATAAAGGAGAAATAGCATCATGAAAAAACAAATTTCAAAAATCCTAGCTTTATTGCTTACATTTGCTATGGTGTTTACACTTAGTGCTTGTGGTGGCGATAAGGGCGGCGAAGTCCTTGATTTCGGTGACGAAAAGGGCGACGGCTTTGAAGTTCCTGAAAAGGAAGCAAATTCCGAACTTTTAAACCAAATCGGCTCGGGCGTTACCATTACCGACGATGACAAGGTAGACCTTTCAAGCACCGACCCATTTGCAAATATTCCAAAGCGACTTAAGGGCACAACAGTTACCTTTGCTTGCTGGGGTGACGAGGGTCACGACAAATATCAAAAGGTTTATAAGGAATTCACAAAGAAAACCGGTATTAAGGTGCAAATTCGCAACGTTGACCAAAGCAGCTATGTTGCTACCGTAACACAGCAAATTGCTGCAGGTAACGCACCTGACCTTTTGGTTGACGTTTACAACTTTGCAACTCAAATTGAAATTCTTCAGCCTCTTCAAAACCTTATAGATCTTAAAGATCCTTTCTGGGACCCTAATATTATTAAAATTTCTACAATTAAGGGTAATACATACGAGGTTAACTCAAACAAGAGCTGCTGGCAAGGTCATCAGTTCATCGTTTACAACAAAAAGTTATTTGCAACCCATTCTATTATGTCCCCCGGCGACTACTATAAGCGTGGTCAGTGGACTTATGAAAACGCACTTAAATGTATGCGTGACATTACAAAAATTTCGGGCAACTACGGCGGCGTAATTATGCCTGACCTTGTAGCTGCTTCTATGGGCACACCTATTGTTTCCTATGACCCTGCAACCTCTCGTTTTACAAATAACATAACTGCCGCAAACGTTCTTTCGGCTTACCAGTTCTATGCAACCATTAAGGAAGAAAAGATTTGGGAAACAGGTATGTGGTACACCCACTTTAACAACGGTAACGTTGGTGTTTATGACGGTAACGTATATTCTATTAAGTTTAACGGCCGTTTCTCAACAATTGAAGACAGCGCACTTGCTGCTGTTCCGTTCCCCTCATCATACCAAGGCAAGCCCACAAAGCAGGTTGGTCTTTACCGTGGTTACGGTATAGCTAAAAATGCTAAGAACCCCTCAGGTGCGGCATACTTCCTTCGTTGGTTCCTTGATTATTCAAAGTATGAAGAAGCAGGCGTTAAGGTTTATAAGAACGACGCGGTTAAGGACTTCTACTACAACACGTACGTTCCGCTTATTGAAAAAGAAGGCATCAACTATAGCTTCTATGATACCGCATGCTCTTATATGAACAAAGACAGCAACACTTTCATTATGGTAGACGACAGCGGCAAGGCACAAATTAACGGCTTGCTTGATTCTAAAAAGAACGAGCTTGACAGTGCTGTTGAATCACTTAGTTCAAAGCTTAAATAATTATATTTAAATGATATGCACCCCAAAGGTTAAATGCTTTTGGGGGGACATATCCGGCGTTCCTCTTATAAAACAATTTATATTTTAAAATTTGGAGGATAAAAAATGAAAAAAATCATTTCGGTTGCATTAGCAACACTTTTGGTATTATCGGCAGTAATGACCTTCCCCGTAGTTTTTGCTAATACTACCGCAAATGACATTATAACCAATACTTTTGATGACGGTTGGACTCCAAACGATGCAAATTTGTCTTTGGAAACATCTGAAGTAAATAACGGAAATGCCCTAAAATTAAATAAGGCAACAAGTTCTACTGCTACCCCTACAGGTAATTCGGTGCGTCATTACAAAATTTATGACCCTGAAAAAGTTTCGGGTGAATTTGTTGACTATAAGCCAACTGCTAACACTACGTATAAAATAACATTCCGCTATTATACAACAAGCCTCGCAGGAAATAGTATATTTGTAAATGTTAGAGGTGTTGAGAATGACACTGTAGGCGATATATTAACTAGAGCTGTTACAGTTAAAAAATGGCTAAAGTTATATGAAGCTGATGGCGAAACCAAGCTTTACGTATGGGAAGATGCAGTAGCATATTTTACAACACCTGAAACCGATTTAGATGCATTGGCAATTTCGGTTGAATGGAACGGTGCCAATGACAGTACAGGCGTTAATGTTACTATTGACAATGTAAAACTTGAAAAGTTTTCTGAAAATTATGTTTTGTTCAATGCTTTTGAAGAAGACAATGTTACAGAAACTACATTAAATATTGGAACAAATACCCTAAATTACAAGAACAACTCCTATAATACGTTTACAACTGGTTACAACACCAATTCAGCAGGTTCCGCAAACGCCAACACTTTGAGAGCAAATGGCACACTTGGCTTTAGAGCTGCAAGATATGCGGGTGATTCGGCGAATGAGATTGTTCGTTATGAAATTTATGATTACAGTAAGGGACTTGGCACAGATGGCAAGCTTCATAGTTTTATCCCCGAAAAAGGTTCAACTTATAAAGTAAGTTTTCAGTATAAGGTCAAAGCTTCGGGAACCACAAATCTATTGTTTAATATAAGACCTGTTACAGTTGATGGCGAAGGTAACAGGACTTTAGGTGAAGCAATTGCCAATTTGGTTATTGTTCCAAAGAGTGATGCAAATCATAGTACTGCAAAGTGGCATTCTCCCGATGCTGTTGAGTTTACGATTACAGATGATTTTGACGGCTTGGCATTAACAGTAGAAACTGCATCCGGCACACCTAAGACATATACCTTTATTGATAACGTTCTTTTAACTGAAGTTAAAGAAGAATGCACCCACGAAAATACAACAACAACTAATACCGCAACCTACTTTAAGGATGGTATGGTAACCGTTGTTTGTGACGATTGTGGCGAAACCGTTTCTGAAACTAAAGCTGATGCAACTAACATTGCACTTGATGAAGCTAACTGCAAAGAAGAATTTGCTAACGATAAGTTAACTATTACTTTAGCCTACAGCGAAGATTTACTCAAAGATATCTACAAGGAAAATGGCGCAGTAATTTACTTCAATTACTCTATTAACGGATACACTAAAACCGACCTTGAAATTCCTCAAGGTAATGTCGCAAAAGTA
>JAGAQV010000019.1 GCA_017622555.1 Clostridia bacterium | reverse complement strand
GCAAAACAAGCGAAAAACCACCATATACTGCTGTTTTTAAGTGGTTTTAGAGGATTTGTTAGATAAATTCCAATTTATCGAATAGATGATATTTGTTTAAAAAGGGTTTTAGGTTCTCCTAAAGATTGGGAAATGTGCTGTACATTTTCCCTGCTTGCTACGGTATGAGACAAATATTAAACGGATGTGTAGAATTTCTGCACATCCGTTTTACTATCTCAAGAGAAAATATTTTAATAGTGATATTGTGAGACAGGTCTCACAGTGATATTTTGCCTAACGACAAAGTGTTATTGAAACCTGCGGTTTCAGTGATATTTTATTCGCCCCTAAACTCGCGAAGCGAATAACACTCGGCTTTTAGCCGAATATAACTGCGAAGCAATATAACTCGCCGCAAGGCGAATAAAACTGGCGTTGTATCCTTACGGGTACAACGCCTAAAGTCAGGACTTTTTGTTTTTTACTTTATAGCTTTTCTTTTCAAGCTCGGTTAAGTTGATTTTTTCCAATAGGTGATAAATCATCTTTTTAACCTTTAAAAGCAGGTCGCCGCAGGCTTCTACACGGATAATATCCATTATTTCGTCATGGGTGGATGGGTTGCGGATAAGAATTATATCCTCAATGCCCTTAACGAAATCACTTAAATATTCGGTTAATTCCTTTTGGTCTTTAAAGCTGCCCTTGAACAACACTTTTTGGCAGTAATCCAAAAAGTCAGCCGAAATAGCTTTTTTCTTGTTTCCCGTTTCGGTGTGGTCGCTACTGTAATTATGTATTATTACACGGGGCACGCTTCCCAAGGTAAAGCCAGAAGATTCTTCAGGGTAAAACGCCTTGCCGTCCTTAGTTTTTACTGCCATACCGTTAATGTTTGTATGCCTTTCGGGCGGTATTCCATTATCCATAAGATATTTAACATACTTTTTCCTAAAAAGGTCGTAGGACAAAATTTCCATCGCCTTGCAAAGCTGTGTTATGGATGATGAATAGTCAATTTTGCGGTTATCGCCGTACTTGTTAAAGAAATCAAGATAAACTGTAAGACCTGTAATAAGGCACACCTGTGATTCCGGTGCTAAAATGTTCCAATAATCGCCAAAATCGGCTTTAAGGTCCATTTCAACCTTTTCAACCGTGTAAACGTCCAAATTTCGCATTTCGTGTGCATATTTTCGCATATCGTCAGCAGTAGATGGTGTGATATTAAGCGACTTTTCGGTAAAGGAGAGTGGGAAATCACATTCATAACCGCATTCCTTGGCCTTTAGGAAATAGTTATATGCCTTGGAAATATCAATTTCTACGCCGTTTTCACCGTTCATATAAATGGTGCCCAATTTATATGCGGCATCACCGTAATCCTTTTCAGTCGCCATATTCAAAAGGCGTATTGCTTCATCAATATTTCGTTCAATAATGTTACCCGAAAAATAACGGCAGCCAAGGTTATACATTGCGTATTTATTGCCCGCTTCCACTGCCTTGTAGAACAGCATTATTGACTTTTCAATATCCTTTTCAACAACCTTACCGGCGCCGTAAATTATAGCAAGTGAGTTGAGGCAAGCGCCATCATTTAAATTTGCGCCCTTTTCAAAATAATAAAACGCTTTTTCATAATCCTGAGGTATATCATTACCTTTATAATACATATCCGCCAAATAATATATCGCATCAGTATTGCCATTATCAGCAGCTAAGGTATAAAACTTAACAGCCTTTTTCATATCCCTTTCAACACCCCAGCCATAACGGTGGTGACGTCCCACCTCATATTGCGAGGTGGCATGTCCCTTATCTGCGGCAATTTGAAAATATTCTAAGGCTTTAACGTCAGTCTTTTCAACACCATAGCCATACCTGTACATTCTACCAATGCGGTAAAATGCATTGGCATATCCCCTTTCGGCTGATAGCTGATAAAGGCGCATTGCTTCATTATAATTTTGTTCTATTTTGCGGCCATATTCATAAATAAGCGCCAAATTGTACGGTGCTATATCGTGTCCAAGTTCGGTAGCAGATTTATACCAACGCGACGCTTCAACATAATTTTTAGCCTCTAACCCGCCATAGCCGTATTCGTGATAAAGACCAATTTGGTTTTGACAATTGGCATGATTTTTCAAAGCCCCAAGCATAAAATATTTAAAGGCTTCCTTCATATCCTTAGGCACGCCTGTGCCGTCCTTATAGGTTCTGCCAAGCGAATAACAGGCATCCATATCACCATTATCAATTGCCTTTTTAAACCATTTAATTGATTCTTCGGCGTTAGCTTCTACACCCTTGCCGTATTTATAATAATAAGCGACCTGAAACATTGCCTTTGCACTGCCACCCTCTGCAGCCTTCATAAAGCATTCAAAAGCTTTTTTAAGGTCTTTTTCTACCGATAAACCGTCCCTATAAAAAAAGCCAAGCTCGTAGGAAGCATCTTTATATCCTCTTGCGGCGGCGTTTTCAAACATTTTAAAGGCGGTGGCTAAATTCTTTTCAACACCGTCACCATTTTTATAACAAAAGCCCAGACGGTATGTTGCTTCACGGTCACCGTTTTCATGAGCAAAGATAAAAAGCTCAAAGGCTTTATTAAGGTCTTTTTTAACCTGTCGGCCCCACTTGTAAAAATAAGCAAGGTTTCTGGCGCCCCAAGCGCATCCGTTATTATAAGACCTTGTATACCACTTTACCGATTCATTATCGTTTTCATTAACACCCTTGCCCCAGCGGTAAAAATAACCGACATAAGCCTGCGCATCGGGATAACCCTGCTTTGCGGATTCCATATACCACTTAAACGCTTCTTTTTCATCTTTTTCAGTTCCCTTGCCGTCCCTGTAGGCGCAGGCAAGCTGATACTGTGCAAGCATATCACCATTTTTAGCTTTTTCTAAAAGTTCGTGAGAAAACATAAACATCCCCCTAAGGCTTTATATAGTAAGTATAGCATAATAGAATTCAAGGTGCAAGGATTAATGAAATATTGACATACAATCAATCTGGCATAAATTTTATATAATCATTCAAAAATTTTCAAGTTCGATTCTTCATAAAAATAATTAAACACCCCACAAAAGTGGGATGTTCATTTTTGGTGGATGTGAGGAGAATCGCCGTCTGTTTTGCTTCGCTCACATACTCGGGGCTCGTCGACCCAAGACTGCGTCTTCGGTACCTGACTTCACCGCTCTGAACTAAAAACTTGCCACCGGCAACTTTTTTTACGTTCAGACTCTCTCGAGTTCGATTCTCCATGATAAAAAACAAACACCCCACAAAAGTGGGGTGTTTGTTTTTGGTGGATGTGAGGAGAATCGAACTCCTGTCCAAAAACCTATTCATACCGGCATCTCCGAGCGCAGACATATCTTTACATTCCCTTTTACAGCCGTCGAATGTCGGACTGCTGTAATCAGTATCTCCTACTGCGTGACAATGGGTGGAGAAACCCAATGTTCACGTTCACCGCTAAAATGACACCCTACCCCGACTGCGGTAGTTCGGGTTCGGATGAGCCGCCTAATTAGGCAGCTAAAGCAACTTTATTGTTGTTAGTTAATTTTTTATGCAAATTTTATAGTGGTTTTGCGCCACTGCTCGCTTCCGATACTGCAAAGTCCCTGTCGAAACCTTTACACACCCATATATAAAAATTCGCAAGCGAATTTTTAGTGAAAAGTGAAGAATGAAGAATGAAAAATTAATGTGTTCCGCAAGCGGAACGGATTTAACGGTTTTGTTCTTTTAGTGCCCTGTCAATTGCGCGGTTGGCGTCACGTTTAGCGGCAGTTTCACGCTTGTCGTGAAGCTTTTTACCCTTGCAAAGCCCCAACTGCACCTTTACAAGTGAGCCTTTAAAATAAAGAGATAACGGCACTAATGCCATACCATCTTGCTTAACTGTGCCCAAAAGTCGCATAATTTCACGCTTGTGCAAAAGTAGCTTTCTATCCCTTGCGGGTGGCTTATTAAAGCGGTTGCCATGGTCATAAGGGCTTATGTGCATTTGCTTAATAATCATTTCGCCGTTATCAATACTGCACCAAGCGTCTTTGAGGTTTACCCCGCCTTGACGGATAGACTTAATTTCCGTACCCGAAAGGGCAATTCCGCACTCAAAGCTTTCTACCACAAAATATTCGTGAAACGCCTTTTTGTTAGTTGTTATTGTTTTTGTTTCCATAATATAAAACTGCCCCTCCTTTACAAAAAATATACCATAAGACAGTTAAGGATTTTGTCGCTTTAAGGGAAGAAAAACGCCTTTACCGACAAGTAAAGGCGTTAGTTCTCAAGTGTTATAACCTTTATGTAAATAAAGATTAGTCAGCAACGATAGCATCAACAGGACAACCAGCCTGGCAAGCGCCACAGTCCATGCAAGCGTCAGCATCGATTACATACTTGTCTGCACCTTCAGAGATAGCATCAACAGGGCAGCCTGCTTGGCAAGCACCACAGCTAATGCAAGCATCAGTAATTTTGTAAGCCATCAAAAACACCTCCGTAGCTTTTACTGTTTAATATTGTATCAACAATTAATATAAAAATCAAGTAAAATAATGCATTTAGTAAAAATTTTCGGTTTAATCGTCGTTTTTGTCATTTTTAGGTCGTTTTTTGCCAGATGATACAACCTTAACGTTATCCCTATGTGTTTTAAAAGGAATAGAATCGGTTTCAAGCGGTTTGACGTAAAGGTTACCTGTAATTAAATTAACGTCAGTAACAACGCCCGTACCGTTTTCGGTCTTAACTGTTGCGCCCACATGGGGTGTAAAGGAATTAAGATATTCGTAAGCGTCCTGCTCGTATTTAAGACAGCACATAAGTCTACCACAGCTACCCGAAATTTTGGTTGGATTAAGGGACAAGCCCTGCTCCTTTGCCATTTTTATTGAAACGGGCTGAAAATCACTTAAAAACTGCTTACAGCAATAGGGCTGACCGCAAATACCAATGCCGCCAAGCATTTTGGCTTCGTCACGAACACCGATTTGGCGAAGCTCAATCCTTGTATGAAAGCGACCTGCAAGATCCTTTACAAGCTCGCGGAAATCAACACTACCGTCAGAAGTAAAGAAAAACACAACCTTACTGCCGTCAAAAGAATATTCCACCTCAACAAGCTTCATATCAAGCTTGTGTACTTCGACAAGCTCCTCACAAGCCTTAAAGGCTTCAGCTTCCTTTTTCTTGTTGTCCTCTACCCTTTTTAAGTCCTTTTCATTTGCAAAGCGAAGCATTTTTTTAAGGGGGGAGACAATTTTATCTTCATCAACCTGAAAATTTGCTTCACTAACCAGACCAAATTCGTTACCGTTTTGGGTTTCAACAATAACCTTGTCGCCAACCTTTACGGTTTTTCCGTCGGGTGAAAAGTAATACGAACGACCGTTTTCTTTAAATTTTACGGATATAACCTCAGTCATTTGTTCCTCCAAAGAATCTGAATTGCCGAGCATACCAAATTGCTAAAAAACAAATTTAAATTTATGTTAAAAAGCAGTTGCTGCTCGCAACTTAAAATTTCGTTATAAAAAGCCATAAGCGGCTTTGCAAAATGGCTTTTGGGGTCAGCTTTAATCCTCTTTGCAACGGCATTTTTAAGCGCCTTTAAAAAGGCATCGCTGTCCACCCGTTTTTTAGCAAAAGCGTTTGTAACAAGCAGCATATTATACTGGTCGTTGTCAAAAAGATATTTTAAAAATTCTTCAGCGGCGGTTTCTGCCTTAGTGCCTGCTTTGCCGCTTAAAATACGCTTGGCTCTACCAATATTATTTTGTGCAGAATCCAAAGCTGAAATAATATCTTCCCTGCTGTATTTGCGGTTTTCACTCAAAAGTGCAACAGCCTTTTCACGCTCGGGCACGGTTAAATTAAGCGCAACACAGCGTGAAATTACCGTGTCCAAAAAAGCGGCGTTGTTTTCGGCAATAAGCAAAAACATTACAGCCTCGGGCGGTTCTTCAAGCACCTTTAAAAGCGCATTTTGTGATGCTGCATTCATTGTGTCAGCCTTGTCAATAACAAAAACCCTTTTTTGCGCCTTATGCGGTCTTATAAAGGCTTCCTGCCTAAGCTCACGAACCTTATCAACCGCAATATTTTTCTTGTTATCCTCGGGTGCAATTGTCGTAATATCGGGGTGGTTATTTGACAGCGCCGCACGGCAGTTTTCACATTCGCCACAAGGTGCTGTGTCCTTACCGCAAACAATAGCCTTCGCCAAAAAATCAGCCAAGGTGTGCTTACCTACACCGCTTTCCCCCACAATTAAAATAGCGTGGGGTATGCGTTGCTCTTTGATAAAGTTATTAACGGTAAGCGCAGTTTTTTCGTTTCCAATAAGCGGAAAAATCATACCACAAAGCCAACCTTTTTCATTGCTTTTGTATAGGTCTTGCGGGCAACGTATTCAGCCTTGTGAGCACCCTCAACGTAAAGGGCTTCCAAAGCCTTTTTGTCAGTAATAATCTCGTCATAAGCAGACTTAATGGGGGCTAATGCATCAGCCACAGTTTCACCAACGGCCAACTTAAAGTCACCATAGCCCTTGCCTTCAAATTCCTTTTCAATATCGGCAACTGACTTTCCCGTAACAGCCGAATAAATAGTAATAAGGTTTGAAATTCCGGGCTGTTCTTCACAAAAATGCACCTGTGCCATACTGTCGGTAACAGCACGCTTGAATTTGCGAATAACCGTGTCCCTATCGTCTAAAATTGCAACCCAAGCATTTGGGTTTTCGTCACTTTTTGACATCTTTTTAAATGGGTCCTGAAGCGACATTACACGAGCGCCTGTTTTGGGAATATACGCATCGGGCACGGTAAAAACATCGCCGTAAAGATTATTGAAACGAATTGCAATATCTCGTGCAATTTCAAGGTGCTGCTTTTGGTCGGCGCCAACGGGCACTAAATCGGGCTTATAAAGTAAAATGTCAGCCGCCATAAGCACAGGGTATGAGAAAAGGCCAACGTTAACATTGTTTGCGTGCTTTGCCGATTTATCCTTAAACTGTGTCATACGCGACATTTCGCCAAACTGTGTATTACAAGAAAGCAGCCACGAAAGCTGTGCGTGCTGAGGCACGTGTGACTGAATAAATACAGTGTTCTTTTCGGGGTTAATGCCGAGAGCCAATAACAGCGCATAGGTAGAATAAATTTGCTGACGAAGCTTCTGGGGATCCTGTCTTACAGTAATTGCGTGTAAATCCGCTACCGCAAAGGTGCAGTCAAATTCCTGTTGCATATTAACCCAGTTTTTAAGCGCGCCAAGGTAGTTACCTAAAGTTAGCATACCGCTTGGCTGAATACAGCTTAGCACACGCTTTTTTGGGATATTTTCAATGTTTTCACACATAATAATTCCGCCTTTAAAAACTTATTCATAATATTATATCATACTAAATATAAATTTACAAGTTATAAGTTTTTTCTTTTACTGTTGAATAATATTTAATAAAATGATATAATAAAATATATATTAAAAATTAAGGAAATTTATGGAATGAATTTTTCAAAGCTTAAAGCGACCACCCTTTCGCCACAAAAGGAAAAGCGGCTTTCAACCTTTTTAATTGCGCTTTTAATCGGCGCTTGTCTTTTTGTGCCGTATATCATTTTAAGTGAAGGCTATTTCACCTTCTACGGTGACTTTAATGCCCAACAAATACCTTTTTATATGCACTGTCACGAAATGGTGCGAAGCGGTAAATTCTTTTGGGATTTCGGAACAGATTTAGGCGCAAATTTCATTGGCTCTTACAGCTTTTATCTATTAGGCAGTCCGTTCTTTTGGCTGACTGTCCCCTTTCCCACCTTTGTTGTACCTTATCTTATAGGTCCTCTTTTGATAATAAAATTTGCGCTGTGCGCTTTAACGGGTTACCTTTACATTCGTCGTTTTACCCGCACACCACGTGCCGCACAAATCGGCGCTTTGCTTTACGCTTTTTCAGGCTTTTCGGTTTATAACATTTTCTTTAACCACTTTCACGAAGCCTTTATTGTTTTTCCGCTTTTACTACTTTCAGTAGAGCTGTTTTTAACCGAAAACAAACGCTTTTTCTTTGCGTTGATGGTTTGCCTTTGCGCTATTACCAACTATTTCTTCTTTTTCGGAATGGTTGTTTTCGTAATAATTTACTTCTTTGTAAGGCTGTTTTCAAAAGCAATTTCGGTTACACCCGCCCGCTTTATCGCCTTCGTTTTTGAAGCAGTTTTAGGTCTTTTATTGTCGGCGGCAATTTTACTGCCTGCAATAAGTGCAATTTTAACAAATTCTCGTGTTTCGGACACGCTTATGGGCTGGAACGCCTTAATGTACGGCAAGGAGCAAATTTACGGCAATATTCTGCAGTGCTTTTTCTTCCCGCCTGACATTCCCGCACGTCCCGTGTTCTTCCCGGGGGCCGAGGTTAAATGGTCGTCGCTTGGCGGCTGGCTGCCCCTTTTCAGTATGACGGGTGTGTTTGTATGGTTCTTTAATAAAAAGAAAAACTGGCTTAAGAGAATGATAGGCATTTGCATCTTTATGGCGCTTGTACCCATTTTAAACAGCGCATTTTATGCCTTTAACGCTTCGTATTACGCACGTTGGTTTTATATGCCCATTCTTTTAATGTGCCTTGCAACCTCAATTTGTGTTGAAGATACTAAAATTGACTGGAATGACGGCTATAAATGGACGCTTGGTATTACAATTGCCGTTTCCCTTGTTATAGGTTTGTTTCCGCAAAAGGACGGCGACGGCAATATAAGTCTTGGTCTTTTTTCAAACAACCAAACCACCGATTATATGGTGCGCTATTGGGTTGCCTGCGCAATTGCCATTATAAGCCTTATAATCTTTGGTATTATTTTACGCTTTATTAGGCGTAACCCCAAAGCCTTTTACCGTTCTTCCGTTGTGCTTATTGCAATAATTTCCATAATATACGGTAATGTATTTATTGCAACGGGCAGACTTCATTCACACGAGGTTAAGGAAATGATGATAGATTCCTTAATTGAAGGTGAAGTAACCTTAGACGGCAACCCCGACGAATTCAGAATCGACGTTTTCGACGGTGTTGACAATACAGGTATGTACCTTGGTTACAGTTCGATAAACTGCTTCCATTCGGTTGTGCCAGCTTCTATTATGGATTTTTATGAATATATCGGCATTGAGCGAAGTGTTGGCAGCAGACCTGACACCAAATACCCTGCCCTTCGTTCGCTTTTATCGGTTAAGTATTTATTAAACCCCAAAAGCCAAACCTCGTTTGTGAATGAGGAAAGCGGCGAAGCCGAAATGTACGGCTTTAGCTACCTTAAAACTGACGGCAATTACTATGTTTACGAAAACGAAAACTATGTGCCCTACGGTTTTTCGTATGATTATTATATTTCTTACGATTATTTAGAAGACTATATTGACACACAGCGTGTTAATATGATGCTTAAGGGTGTTTTGCTTAGTGATGAGCAAATTAAAAAATACGGTCACTTGATGCGGAATATTGAAGATATTGAATATGATTATTTGCAAAATGAAATGTCAACAACCTTAAGCCTAACCGACGAGGATATAACCTACGACTGTGAACAGCTTAAAGCCACTGCCGCGACAAGCTTTAAAACCGATAAAAACGGCTTTACGGCTGAAGTTAACCGTGAAAAAGAAAGTCTTGTGTTCTTCTCTATCCCTTATGACAAGGGCTGGAGTGCTACCGTAAACGGCAAAGAAGCCACAATTGAAAAGGTTAACGTTGGCTTTATGGCAGTTGTTGTGCCCGAAGGCGACAGCGTTATTCGTTTTAATTACGAAACACCGGGACTTATAACCGGCCTTGGTGTTACCATTGGCACTGCGCTTATAATGCTTATTTACCTTATTATTTGGCTGTTTATAAGCCGCAAAAACGCACTTGTACCCGATTATCCCGAAGGGGATGAAATGCTTGATAATTGGCTTCAAACAGAGCTTGAAGAAAAGATTTCTGAGGCTAATGTTCAACAAAAGCAAAGTATTTTAGATGATATTCCAGGTACACAAATGCCAGAGCTTGAGGAAAAATTTCAAGGCGGATTTACTATAAATCTTGATATAGACAATAAAGACGAATAATAAAACAGCAAAACCGTTCTCGTTATGAGAACGGTTTTTATTATCATTTCAAATTATAGTTTATCGGGGACGCTAGCCCCTATGAATATACAATTAAATTGTTGTATAATTACGAATTACGCATTACGAATTTCGCATTACGAATTTCGCCTAAGCGATAAACCCCAATTTATTTAAAACACTTCCGGCAAGAAGGTTGCAATTGCCGCGCCCAATGCAAATGATGAAACGTTAGCAATAAATGCATATAAAACGCACAGCCAAATTTTTTTAGGTTTAATACTTACCTTGTTAATAAATGCACTGTAAATTAAAGCCTCTAAAACGAATACCGCAATCTCAAATAACACATAGCAAATCGCCATCATAAGTCCGCCCAAATTATAGTTAATTATATTCAGCAAAACATTTAAAACAATTTGAGTAACAGCATTAACAATTAATATAAACAAAAGCTGCTTCTTTTCCCTGAAGCCAAACGCTAAAGCAATTAAAATTTCAATTAAAACAGTCAGCACTATACGAACAAAAAGTCCAAAAAGCTCACTTGCTATTTCATAACTCTCATGCGCCACTAATTCTTTGCGCCATTCTTTATAGCGAATATCGTTGCTTTGTTTTTCATCATATTCAACCGAATTAATATCAAAACCACTCATATCAACGGTAAAATAACTATCGAATGCATAACGCTCGTAAATATCACTTACCGCAAAGGAGTTGCTTTCTGGAAAATACAAAAGAATTTTGAATGGGCTTGGCGGATAATAGGTCCAATTAAGCTGTTTACTCTCATTTATTTGCCAAGTCTCTTGCAAATAATAATACCCGTCACTATCCTTATAATCTACAAACGCTTTCCAAATTTCATAGCTTAAATTACTCCAGGAATAATCGGGATTACCGTTATGATTAGCATGTGCTTCTACCCCATCCCATGCCGATGCAGGACCTGTTGATTCCCTTTCGGATAAAAGGGTTGCATAGCAAAGCTCATCACCCAAATTTTCAAATTTGATATTTACCGAAGGCTTTGGTCCAGTGTCGGCGCATACTGTTAAAGTAAACATTGCGCATAAAGAAACGGTTAATAAAAATATAAATAACCTTTTATTTTTCATTGAATCACCGCCCTTATTTATTCGCAAAGCTGCCAGCTTAAAGGGTTAATTTGCGCAGGCAAAGAATACATAACCTGCCCATTATAGCTAACCTTAATTTTACTGCCAATTTTAATGTTCAATTCAGGTAAATTTGTAGTGCTGAACAAAACCTTATCAACACCGCTTATACCATCACCCTCAACAAAGGGCTGTACCAGAACTGAATCGCTGTTAATTTCAAGTATTTCAGCAGTAAATGAATATTCCGTCATGTCATCCTCATAAATTTCCCAGCGTAAAGCATCAATTTGCGCAGGATATGATTCCATAACCACACCGTTAAAAGTAATCTTGACAGTATTGCCAACATTGGCATCTATTTTTTGGAGTCCCTCGGTGCTAAAGGAAATTTTATCACTACTGTCTAAAACCCAACTGTTTTCTTTAGGCTTTACAATAACGCCACCATCATTTATTTCAAGTATGGTGGCAACAAAAGTAAAACTGGGGTCAACATTTTCCATTTCCCAAAGACTGTCAATTGATTTAAAGTTATTTGGAAAGAAATATACACAGGTTTTACTATATCTACTTTCTCCTGTTATGCGGTTCCAGTCAACAATTTTATAAGTTAGTGCCGCATACACTCGTGTTCCACCGTCTTTGTAAACACCTGTGGGTATGGGTATGAAAAGTATTGCTAAAACACCAACAATAATTAGTATTATGCTTATTCTCTTTTTCAAAAAAGCACCTCCAAAAACAAAAACCGCAAGGAAATTCCTTGCGGTTTAATTTGCGGTAAACCGCCAAACCTTTTTATTTATAATAACATATCCATTTATTTTTTTCAATATATATTCAAATTATAGTTTGTCGGGGGCTATATTGATATCTTGTAGGGGATGATGCCTACATCGTCCCAAAATACACAACAAATTAAAAACGGGCGGATGTAGGCATCCGCCCCTACGAATATGTCAATTTAATTTGGGTTATAATTACGAATTACGAATTACGCATTACGAATTCCGAATTTCGCCTAAGCGATAAACCCCAATTTAATCAATACAAATCACATTAAAATTAAAAGCCGTCTTGCGACGGCTTTTAAAACTAAATTACATTTACGGTTTCGTCATTTGCAACCTGTTTAACGTACTTTGCAATACGGTTAAGGTCGGATGCATTTACGTGACCTATAACCTCGCCGTCAACACTGAACAAATACTTTGTTGCGCTTGAACGGTAAAACTTAATATTTGTAGGTGTGCGCTTTGCATCACTGTAAACAAAGGTAATTTCATATTCGGCTTCACTTGTGATTTTTTCGGTTTCAAAATCACTTGCGTAAAGCGAAATGCAATAGCGGTAGAAATTTTGGAAATTGCTTGCAGTTAAGGTTTTTCCGTTATACTTGATTGTATAATCATTAGCGTTATCCTCATTAACCTTAACACTTATATCAAACTTATACTCCTTGCCCTCGCTTTTAACAATAAAGCCCTTAAGGTCATTAATAGACTGCAAATGCACCCAAGTTGAATAGAAATTTGTCGTTGAATAGGAAAGCACCGAAAGTGTATCAGCTGCAACCATTTTAATCATTTTACAGCCTGTGTACCAAACGGCGTAACCGCCATCGTCCTGCTTTTTAAACTTAAAGGTGTAAGAATTATTACCA
The DNA here is from genome assembly GCA_017622555.1 of Clostridia bacterium. Lineage (GTDB taxonomy): Bacteria > Bacillota > Clostridia > Oscillospirales > Acutalibacteraceae > UBA737. Next base: position 4,450 of record JAGAQV010000019.1, on the reverse strand, counting down.
AACTTTGCGGTTATTTCTAAATCGGGATTATTAAGGCCGAATTTATTAACCGTTGCTGCCTTGCTATCAAGCGCATAAGCGCCTGAAACATTTACGGCATCACTAAATACAGCCAAAGCCTTATCAACATTTTCAGCCATTCGTTCGGTCGGTGAGGTAATGACAAAAGCATGAAGCTCGGTAGTAACCTCATCGGGATTGGGTTTTATTACAACCTTTTCAGAAAAATTCTTGCCGCTTATCGTTAAGCTGTCAAAGGTAGAAATTTTACCGTCAGTCAAATATTTATCATTACCGCTGGGTAACGTTAATGCGGCAATTGCATCAGTATTAGCAATATCAAGCGCCGTAAAGGTTAGGCTTTCATCCATTGTGCCCGAAACAAGATAAATTGTATCCTTTTCATCGAGCTTAACATAAACTCCGCTGCCATCTGGCGATTTAGCACCAACAAGAACCTTAACAACCGTATCGTCCTGCTTAGTAATTGTAGCTTCAGCCACAGGGTTATTCAGTCCGCATTCCTCAGCAGTTTTTGTGGTTATTTCACGCATAGCGGAAAGCGACATAAAATTACTTGCAATGTCATAGAGCGCATAATCGCTTATAACATCCATATCGTAGCCTTCTAGCGACCAAACACACTCGTCATAGCCGTCTTTATCCTTGGTAACCTTGTTATTTATAACAAAGGTACCGTTTTTGTTTTTAAGGGTAACGTTTTTCACTTCGGCTTCCTTCATTGAAAGCACATTAATTTGTGGTGTTTGCGAAGTGGTGCCGTCGTCATCTTCCTTTTCGGGAATAAGCTTTACAACCGCAACTGTGCCGCCAATTAAAACTGCAACTGCCAAAACACCTGCAATAATTGACATTATGCGCTTTTTGTTTTGGTTTTTCTTGCCGTCAGCAGTAACCTTATGGGCAGCAGGGTCAGCAAACACAGTGGAAAGCTCGTCGTTCTCCTCGTTAATTTCTATATTTTGATTTTCGTCAAAATTATTCATTATGAATTCTTTCTCCTGATATAAACATAAATGCCTGCAGCAATCATTGCAACGGGTAACATAATCATAAATACTATAAGCACAATATTACGTGTAGCTTCTGTAACCTCGGTAGCAAAGCTTTCGTTTTCAATTCGCTTTGTAACGAAGGAAATGCCTGTATCCTCAGCGCCAACCGCACGTTCAGCAACCTTAAATGCAATATTTTTGTTTGATATTGCTGAAGTTTCGCTGTAGTCACCGTGAATAAACTCAACCGAGCTTAAAGCAAAAACATAGTTTTGAATGGGGTTGTTTTCATTATCGTAATTAAAGCGCTTTGCCTGAATAACGGTTGAAAAGGCTTCCTTATTGTATTTATCAGCACCGTCCCATGTGTTAGAAGTGCCAACAGGTGCGTTAACAACTGTTTCGGGTGTTACAACAAGCTGAGTTGTTGTAATTGTGTTGTGTGATTCAAATGCAGGTTTAAGCGGAACGTTATAACCTGTAATGCACATCTGAATGCTGTTTAATATTTCATCATCGGCATAGGGGTAAGAGCCTAAAACCGTAGGCTCGTCAGGCATATGATTATTTTCTTCGGTTTCAAACATAATACCTTCACGAACTTCTATACCCCATTCAGCCAAGAAGGAATAAAGATTTGGAAGATAAGGCGAAGCCGCATCGGCAATAAACACTAGACCCTTGCCGTACTTACCGCCGTCATCAAGGAAGCTTGAAATAATGTCAAGCTCGCTGTCAATAAAGTCGGTAGTTGGGGCAACGATGAAAATTGCGTTATAATCACTTGAAAGCTTGGTAAGCATTGATTCGGAAATAACGTCAATTTCATAGTTATTGGTCTTTAAAAGCTGTCGGTAGCTTTCGGTATAGTCATCCTTAGAATGACCTGTAATAAAAGCGACCTTTTTATCAACTGAATTTGTAACGTAAGCAATTGCGCTGGTTAGGGCGGTTTCAATATTGTTACCTGTCACAGTATAGCCCGACATACCGTAAGCTGCATAGGTTTCATCAGCTTCAAGCGCATAAATATCCTGAAAACCTACAACCTTATAGCGTTCGGCAGTGCCATCATTACAAGTTACAATAAGGTCACCGTAACCGATTTGTTCCTGCGAATATTTTGCGGCAATTTCGGTAAACTTGGTATCCTGTGTGTCAACATATTCAACCTTAATTTTGCTGTTATAGTTATCATACCTGTTAATAAGGGTTAAGGTTTGATCATAATAACTGCTGTAGTCATCCATAACACCGTAAAGCTGCGGCGCATAGTTGGCCATATACATAAGATAATCGCTTTCGTTAGCGCAAACGGTAATTTTAACTTCCTTGTCAATACCCTTAATATATTCGATATTTTCCGCACTGATGGAATTTTTCTTATCAAGGGTCATATCATATTCCAAAGGTATACGCTTTGCCAAAACGCCTAAAAGCACGTTTAAAACAATAATACCTGCAAGCACAGCAGCAGTAATAGCCACTGCATAACCACCGCGCTTTAAAAGAGCCTGATTACGAAGCTTTTTGGGCTTTTTAGCCTTCTTTTCCTTTTTGGTTTCTTCTACCACTTCAGAGGTTTCTAAAGCTTCATTATTAACATCTTGTAAAATTTCGTCGTTTTTCTTTTTCACTTTAAAACCCTCCTTTATTATGCCCATCTTCTCTTTTCAAGTGAACGAACACTTAAGAAAAGGAATGCGGCGGTTATACTTAAGAAATAGAACACGTCGGGAATGGAGAAAACTGTACTGCCAAAGTTTTCAAATGCGGTAATAAATGCAATTTTTTCAATAACGGTTGCAACCCAGCCAATATCTATCATACTGCCAAGGCTTGAAGCATAGATAATTAGAATATTGATAACAAAGGTTAAAATTGCCGACACTACCGAGCTTTCGGTAAGGGATGAAATAAACATACCAATTGCTATTAAGGCCGCACCAAGTAAAATTGCACCTAAAAGTGCGTAAAGGTAAGAAAGTACGTTAACTTCAACCATTGTTAAAACAATAAATTCAAAAATTATTGTTGGCGCAAAGCCAAGCGCATAAACAGCTAATGCTGCCAAGAACTTACCTAAAACAATTGAATAAAGACTTACAGGGGCTGTAAGTAAGGCTTGGTCGGTTTTCATACGCCTGTCATCACTCATAAGTCGCATTGTAAGAAGCGGAGTAACAAAAACAATGACGGTTGAAAGTGTCATAATAATGTTTTGTACTTCGGGGCTGCCCATTGTATAAATAAGGGTAAAATAATAACCCGAAAACAAATAAAAGGCTGCCAAAACGATATAACCAACAGGTGTAGCAAAGAATGCTTTAAATTCTCTTTTAAAAATAGCGGTCATTATTCACAAACCTCCTCTTTAACGTCGTTAAAGCCCAAAAGCTTGCGAGCCTCTTCATAGCTGCCGGCTTCTGTTAAGCGCAAGAATACCTGTTCAAGCGAAATTTTGTTGCTTGAAAGTGACAAAAGTGTCTTTCCACGCGAAGAAACACGCTCAAACACATCTCTTCTAACGTCACAGTTTTCCTGTGGCTCAATAAGAAAATCATAACTGCCGGGTTCCTTACAGCCGAGGGATACAACCGACTTAACACCCTTAATAGATGTAAGAGAATCAAGCATATCCTTTTCATTACACATAATTCTTGCAACGATAGATTTATCATTAGAAAGGCGTTCCGAAAGGTTTTCGGGTGTGTCATCAGCAATAATCTGACCTTTGTTTATAATAATTACACGCTTACAAACTGCCTGAATTTCAGACAAAATATGTGAAGACAAAATAATTGTGTGGTTTTTGCCAAGGCGTGAAATTAAGTTACGAATTTCAATAATTTGCTTAGGGTCAAGACCAACGGTGGGCTCGTCCAAAATAAGTACGTCAGGGTTGCCGATAAGTGCGCCCGCAAAGCCAACACGCTGACGGTAACCTTTTGAAAGGTTTTTGATAAGGCGGTTTGAAACGTGGTCAATTTTAACAAGCTTCATAACTTCATTAATATGTGCGCTTTTTGGAAACTTAACTTTTTTAAGGTCAAATATAAAGGCCAAATATTCGCTCACCTTCATATCCATATATAGCGGGGGAATTTCGGGAAGATAGCCTATACGCTTTTTAGCTTCTTCAGGGTATTCCATAACGTCAAAGCCGTCAATTTCGACCTTGCCCTGTGTTAAGGAAAGATAACCTGTTAAGATATTCATAATAGTTGATTTACCGGCACCGTTAGGACCCAAAAAGCCCACAACCTCACCCTTTTGTATGCTAAAGCTTACATCACTTACAGCAAGATGAGTGCCATATCTTTTACTAAGACCGGATACTTCAATCATAAGTAAACCTCCGTGACAAAATTATTCATATTATTGTACCATATTACCACACATTTTTGCAATAGTTATTAATTAAATATTAATTT
>JAGAQV010000018.1 GCA_017622555.1 Clostridia bacterium | reverse complement strand
TTATCTATGCCTTCCCCTTGAGGGGAAGGTGCTGAGTATACGAGGCGGATGAGGTGGAAAACTATTTAATTACTGAAAATTACACCTCATCAGTCACTACGTGACAGCTTCCCCTCAAGGGGAAGCCTTGCCCGATAAACTGTAATTTGAAGCGACAAAGCATAAGGACCGCACAATATTGTGCGGTCCTTATGCTTTAAGGGGGGATGATTATATAAACAGCCAAAAATCAGCAAATTTTAAGCTGTTCACATTCGGGGGTATTGGCTGTGGTTTTTGAAATTCTTACTTTATATTCAATGTATTTATCGTTTTCATATTTTCGCGTTTTAGCATTTAACCCCGCGCTTTGAAGTGTTCCTACAAGCTTTGAAAGGCTGTTATAAAAAATGCGTACGTCACTTATGGCGTATTTTCTTATAGGTTTTTCGGGTGGCTTTTCTTCTTCCTTAGGGTTTAAAATGTTTTCAATATATTCTTCGCTTTCTTGAAGACTTAAATCATTTGCAATAATGTGATTCAGCGCATTTTCACGTTGTTCGCCGTCAAGTCGCAGTAACGCACGAGCGTGGCGTTCGGTAAGTCGGGCAGTCATAATTCGTTCACGGTGGTCGCTGTTTAAGCGTAAAAGCCTTAATTTATTTGAAAGGGTTGACTGCGCAATTCCAAGTCGGGATGCAATTTCAAGCTGTGACATACCAAAAGTAATAATAAGGCGGTTTATAGCTTCGGCCTCTTCAAAAAAAGAAAGGTCCTGCCGTTGCAAATTTTCCATTATAGAATAAATAGCGGCGGTTTTATCGTCGGTGTTATGTAATACACAGGGAATGCGGCGAAGTCCCACCATTTTTGCAGCTATGAAGCGGCGTTCACCCGCTATAATTTCATATTTTCCGTCAAGGCTTTTTCTAACCGCTAAGGGCTGAATAATACCGCTTGACTGTATGCTGTCGGCTAAAAGCTTTAATTCATATTCATCAAAGGTTTTTCTTGGTTGGTTTTTTGATGGTCTTATCTCGTTTGGCTTTAGCATCAAAAGCTTTTTGTCCCATAAAGTATACATTAAAACACCTCTTTGGTTTAAGTATATAAATGGGGCCGAAAAATGTAAAGAAAAAACGGTCGTTAAAATTCGGCATAAAAAAACAAAAAACAGCCCGTTTATAAGGGCTGTTTTGAAATATTTCCGCTGTTTCTGGGGTATTTTGGCGGTGTTTGCGATATTTTTTTTAATATTACAAAGGTTCTGGGGTCATTATTGGGGAGTTTTTCGCATATAATTTGCGGTTTGTCCATTTTTAAAATGTTAATTGCATTTTTGCAAAGGGCAATTTCTTCCGCGGCCGACGGCCCCTTCATAGCAATAAAACGGCCGCCAACCTTTACAAATGGGGTGCAATATTCCATTAAAATGGGCATATTTGCAACCGCGCGCGCGCAGGCAATATCATATTTTTCACGGTAAAGGGGACTTTTGCCGCCATCCTCAGCGCGACTGTGAATGGCTTCAATTTTTTTAAGGTCGCATTTTTCAATTACGTCCTTTAAAAAGGTAATGCGCTTATTAAGACTGTCAAGTAAGGTTACCTCTAAATCCTCGCGTACAATTTTAAGCACCATACCCGGAAAGCCAGCCCCTGTGCCTACGTCAATAATTTTTGCGTTTTGCGGCACCTTGTTGTGCTTAAAAAACAAAATGCAGTCGTAAAAATGCTTATATAAAACGTCCTCAGGTTCGGTTATAGCGGTGAGGTTAATTTTTTCGTTCCATTCGAGTAACAAATTACCGTAAAGATTTAATTTTTTAATTTTTGTTTCATCTAAATTTATACCGAACTCACTGCAAAGCGGTACAATTTTTTCAATATTAAAATCAATCATTATTTTCTCCTAAATAAGCTTCTAAGCGGTAAATGGGGAAGCCTTGGCTTGAAAAACGCGCTTCATATTCAGTCACAATGTTTCCTTCAAAGTCGCTGTTATGAAGGTCAAAGGTAACGTTTTTAAGCGCGAAGCCCGACTGTGAAAATTCTTCAATTGAAAATTCAAAAAAGTGCATATTATCGGTTTTTTGGTGAATTTCGGCACCTTTTTTGAGAAGCGATTTATAAATTTTTAAAAATCTGCGGTGGGTTAATCTATGACTGGCGTATGCCTTTTTCGGAAACGGGCAGGAGAAGTTAAGAAAAATGCGGTCAATTGTATTTGGTGCAATAAAGCGAGGTAAATATTCCGCACTGCCGCCAATAAAATAGAGGTTTTCAATATTTTCTTTTAATGCATTTTCGCAAGCGCCAACAATTACATTTGCGGCTTTTTCAACGGCAATTAGGTTGATTTCGGGGTAGGCTTTTGCAAATTCGCAAGCAAACTTACCCTTGCCACAACCTATTTCAAGATAAATTGGGTTATCATTTTTAAAAATGCTTTTAAAATCTATATATTCCTTTTCTTCCACAGCCGTATTAAAATTACGGTCATCAATATTTATTGTAAAAAGATTACTGCCAACGGCCGCTAATCTTTCATTTAAATATTTCTTTTTTCGCATTCTCATAAAATCACCAAAGGCATTATAACTTAAAACCCCGTTTTTTTCAAGCAAAAACGGGGTTAAAGGTTAAACTAGTTCTTTTATCATATTTAAGAATTCACCTTCAGTTAGCAAATGCACATTTTCTAAAAGGGTTATGTTCATATCCTCGGTACGTTTTCTGAAATATGCGGCGGCAATTTCGTCCTTGCCGTGATTAGTTGATATAAGTACCCTTTTGGCATATTTGCCGCCAAAGCGGTTGGCTACGGCATCTAATTTATAAAGCTCGGCTTCTTCAATGTCGCCACCCTTACAAGAAATAAAAACAGGAACAAGGTTTTTCATAAAAATGCAGTCAATTTCGTTTTTGGTATCACCTGTTTTATTACTGCCAACCTTACCGTCCCAGTCAATAATAACACTGCGCATCAAATCGGTATAGTGTGGCACGCCGTTATCGTTTTTAAGCGTAGCTGCGGTTTTGTAAACCATCATTTCCAATATATTTCCCGATTTTTCTAAAAGCTCCTTTGCGGTGCCGCTTTTGAAAGAAAATTTAATGCTTTGGGTTGTCACGTTTAAAGAATCAACAATTTGCCCTTCCTTTAAAAACTGTAAAAATTCAATAAGCCAGTCACTTGTGCGGTCATCACGCTCGCTTGACTCAAATTCAGGAATACTGATATCTGCAACAAGGTCACGTCCATCACGGTCAAGCTTTAAGGCGCGCTGTAAAAGCTTAACGTTTGTGTTATAATGCTTGTCCCTTTTGAAAACCGACCACAGCGCATCAATTACGGGCGCAGTATGTTTATTTAAGATTATTTCATCAGCGGTATTTTTAATTATCATACCGCCGTGAAGGGTGATTTGCTCCTCTACCGAAAGGGAAGCGTTGGTATCTTTTTCGGTTTTTTCACCGTTTTGCCAAGAAATAAGTCGGTTTTGGTTAATGTTAAAGCGCTGTACGGTAATATTTTTAAAGCGTTCTACCATAACGCCCATCGCAGTAAGTAAAAGGTCCTCGCCGCCTGTTAAATCAAAGGTGATTTGGGTGTCGTTTTTAACAATACCGCTTAAAATATCTATAAGGTTATATAAATCGCTTGTGTCGGTATAAATAAATTCGGTTTTAGTAGAGGGCGATTTTGATTTTATAAAACGGGTATAAATATTTTCACGCTTATCACTTTTATTACCTATAAATATTATTTTATCGGGGCGAAGGGTTAAAGCGCTTGCAATATTTTCGGTAGGACAGCGGTATAAAAATTCAACTGTGGTCAAATTTGGCACTTCCTAAAAATTAATTTTTGTTAAAGCCTGTAAACACAACCTCGGCAACCTTGGTGCCAAGCTCATCGGTTATGTGAACGGTGTAATAGCAGGTAGCACGGCCAAATTTAACACATTCGGCCTTTGCAATAAGTCGTTTGCCCTTTGCAACACCTAAAAAAGAAATGGTAGAGCTTAATGATACGGTACGCATAACCTCGTGGTTTGTAGCAACTGCAAAGGCAAAGTCGGCCAGCATAAAGGGTACACCGCCCATAACACCGCCTGCGGCATTTTTGTGACCGTCATTAATTTCAAGACTGCAAACTGCCCAGTTTTCACCGACTTCATCAATTACGGCGCCGTTTTCGGTGGCAAAGCGGTCGGCTTTAAAAATTTCTCTTATTTCTTCAATGGTTTTCAATTAAAACACCTCGTAACTATCATTGCCAAATTAAACTAAAACATAAAAGAAAACTGAAACAAATTGCAAAACGCTTCCCACTACAACAAAAAGGTGGAAAACCGAATGAATATATTTTGTTTTCTTTTTAGCGGCAACAGCGTAAAATATTGCACCGATAGTATATGCAATGCCGCCAGCAAGCAGCCACCAAAAGCCTGCCGCTTGCATAGCATTTAAGAGCGGTTTTAAAACAAACAGCACACACCAACCCACCGCAATATAGCAAACGTTTGAAAAAACGCTGTATTTTTTAAGGTCAATTGCATTAAAAACCACACCTAAAATTGCCATTGCCCAAACGAAGCCGCAAAGCCCCCAACCAATAATTGCGTTATACTCACGCAAGTTGCAAAGGGCAATAGGGGTGTAGGTGCCTGCTATTAAAATAAAAATAGCGCAGTGGTCAATAATCTGAAAAACCTTTTTGGCGGTGACAGGTACAAGCCCGTGGTAAATGCTTGACATGGTGTAAAGCACAACCATAGAAATACCGTAAATAAATGCGCCTACAATTTGGTAAGCATCAAAATTTATAAATGCTTTTATTATGCAAAGGGAGGCCATAATTACACCCAAACCGCCGCCTGCAATGTGGGAAACCATATTAAAAATTTCTTCCCCTCGGGTGTACGGGGGAAGAATTCTATCCTTAAGCTTTGTTCGCTTCAAAATTTATGCTCCTTTAAAATGTTGTGCCGTTTTTAAGTAATAAAAAAGCAGTCGAAATGTGTCAAAACGATTAACATAATTTTTTTGTAAAATTATTAACAAATAAAAAGATTTTCAACTTATTAACATAGTTATCCACCGAAAAAAGCCTTTAAAGCCGAATTTTTCGTTTAAAAGCACTTTAAAGTGTTAATATTTCGGTGGATAAGTTGGATAACTTTTTAGGTTTACTTGGTTTACATAAAACACGAAAATTGTTATTTTTTAACATTACTAAAAAACGAAATGCCTTAAATTTTTTCAAGTAATTTATCCATAATATCGGGGCCGTGCTCAACAAAATTACCTGTGCTTTCAGCATTTTTTTCGGTCAATGAATCAACACCTGCTAAATCCTTACGGCTGTCGTAAATTAAATAGGGTACGGGCTTTGAGGAATGGGTTTTTGTATTAAGCGGTGTGGGGTGGTCGGGCATAATTAAAATTCTGAAATCATCGCCCGAATTTTCAAGATAATCAAAAATCGTGGTAAAGGCACGTTTTTCAATAAGCTCAATGGCTTTTACCTTGTTTTCGGCTTCGCCACGGTGACCGCATTCGTCTGGGGCTTCAATGTGAAGGTAAACTAAGTCATATCCGTTTTTAAATGCATCAACAGCGGCATTTGCCTTGCCTTCAAAGTTTGTGTCAAGGTAACCTGTTGCACCATCAACCTCAGGGGTTAGCATATCGGCGCAAATACCAATACCTTTTAAAAGGTCAACGGCGCTTATAACAGCGGCTTTAACACCGTTCTTTTCATAAAAGTTTTGTAAAGCGGGCTTTTTACCTTCGCCCCAAAGCCAAATTGAATTGGCTTCATTAAGGCCTTTTTCACGGCGTTTAAGGTTTACTGGGTGGTCCTTTAAAATGTCGTAGCTTTTTTTCATTAAATCAATAAGCGGTGCGGCATTTTCGCTTTTGCTTAGGTATTCGCCAATAACACGGCCGCTGATGTCGTGCGGGGGTGTCATTTCGCCCAAATCGGTTGTACCGCCGTCAACAACAAGGCAGTGGCGGTAGCTAACGCCGCCGTAAAACTTGTAAATTTCGTTACCAAGCTTTTCGTCTACAGTTTTAATTATTTCGTGAGCTTCCTTGGTAGAAATATCACCCGAGCAATAGTCCACCATGGTTTTATCATTATAATTAGCTTCACCAGAAAGGGTTACAATATTGCAACGAAGCGCAACGTCGGTTTCCTTTAAATCCACACCGATAGAAGCCGCTTCTAAAGGTGAACGGCCTGTGTAGCACACCATGGGGTCATAACCCATAACCGAAAGATTTGCAACGTCGCTACCAGGCTTTAAGCCGTTAGCAACAGTTTTGCACATACCCACTTCGGAAACCCTTGCGAGCTTATCCATTAAAGGCTTGTTTGCAAGCTCCATAGGGGTTTTATTACCAAGCTCCTTATACGGTTCGTCGGCCATACCGTCGCAAAGCATAACTAAATATTTCATAAAAGTACCTTCTTTATGTAATGTTATTGTTATTATTATAGCAAAGCCGCATTTTATTGTAAAGAAAAAACACTTTATTTTTTTAGTAATATAAGTTATTATATGTTAAAAGAGGTGATATTAAGTGAAAAATATAGGTGCAGAAATACTTTCCCCTGTTGGCAGTAAAGAAATGCTTATTGCCGCCGTTCGCAGTGGCGCTGATGCCGTATATTTCGGCGCTAAGGATTTTTCGGCAAGGCGTAATGCCGAAAATTTTGGCACGTTCGAGCTTCGGGATGCTATAGAATATTGCCATATACGTGGGGTTAAGGCTTATTTAACACTTAATATCCTTATAAAAGATGATGAAATGGCTGATGCGGTAGAGCTTGCAAAAAATGCCTATAATTTTGGCATTGACGGGGTAATTGTGCAGGATTTAGGGCTTGCAAGCATATTACATAAATTATTGCCAAGGCTACCGATCCACGCTTCCACCCAAATGTCAATTCACACCCCTGCGGCATTACCGCTTTTAAAGAAAATGGGCTTTACACAGGTGGTAGCGGCAAGGGAAATGTCATTTGAAGATTTAAAAGAATTTTGCAAGGCGGCAAACGAGCTTGGTCTAATTGTTGAAGTGTTTGTGCACGGCGCCTTGTGTATGTCGGTATCGGGGCAATGTCTTTTATCGGCTTATCTTGGCTCACGCAGTGGCAACCGAGGTCTTTGCGCGGGGCCCTGCCGCTTACCCTTTGAGGTCGAAAACGGCACAGGGTATGATCTAAGCCTTAAGGATTTATCTTTGGTGGAGCATATAGCTGATTTATATAATATTGGTGTGCGTTCCTTTAAAATTGAGGGCCGAATGAAGCGTCCCGAATACGTTGCTGCCGCAACAAAGGCCTGCAAAACAGCCCTTTATGACGGCTTTGTGGATTTTGCTCTTGCTGAAACCCTTCAAAATGTATTTTCCCGTTCGGGCTTTACAAGCGGTTATTTAGAAAATAAGCTTGGACGTGATATGTTCGGCATTCGCACTAAAGAGGACGTTATATCGGCCGATAAGGCTTTTCCCGTTTTGCACGAAATTTACCGAAACGAGCTTCAGTCGGTAGCGGTTGATTTAAGCTTTACTGCAAAAACAGGTGAAGCAATTTGCCTAACCTTGACTGATGGTGAAAATACCGTTTCGGTTAAGGGTAATTTGCCCGATAAGGCACAAAACAAAGCCGCCGATGAGGAAAGCGTTTTAAAAAGTTTGAATAAATTTGGCGGTACGCCGTATCACCTTGAAAAACACGAAATTGTTTTGGATGAAGGGCTTTTTCTGCGTGCGGGTGAGCTTAACGAGCTAAGGCGAGATGCGGTGGAATTATTATCCCAAAAGCGTGGGGAATGTAAGCGTGAGCAAATAAGCGTTATTTTTGGTAACGACAAGCCGAATGAACAAAGAAATAATGCTTTAAAAACATATATCCGCCTTGAAAATGCTGACCAAATACCCGATGATTTATCGGGCATATCGTCAGTTATTTTACCGCTTGAAAACGATTTTCCTGTTATAAAAAACGTTAAGACTATTGTGGAAATTCCAAGGGGAATTATAAGTGAAGCCGCAATTATAAAACGGCTAGAGCATTATAAAGCGCAGGGTGTTAATACCGCCCTTTGCGGTAATTTGTCGGCAGTTAAAATTGCGACAGACTGCGGTTTTGAAATTATGGCCGACACGGGACTAAATGTTTATAACAGCTATTCCGCAAATACGGTAGCGGCAATTGGCTGCAAAGCTGCGGTGCTTTCAAACGAAATGCTTTTAAGTGATGCCGTTACTACAAATTCACCAATAGAAAAGGGTATTGTAAGCTACGGCAACACACCGCTTATGCTGTTTAAAAACTGCCCTGTTAAAAACGGTAAAAGCTGTAGTGAATGTAATAAAAATTCCACCCTTACCGACCGAAAGGGAATAGAATTTCCCGTTAGGTGCCGTATGGGCTATAGCGAGCTTTTAAATTCGGTTCCGGTTTGGCTTGCTGACAAGCAGTCGGGTATGCGTGGACTTGATTTTCAAATTCTTTATTTCACAAACGAAACTAAAGAACGTGTAACCGAAGTTATTACTGCATATAAATATGGATATGAACCCGATTGTAAATATACAAGAGGCTTGTTTTTCAGAGGAGTTATATAAAATAAAGGTATAAATACCGGCAAAGAATTTATAATGAAAATTATCATATAATAAAAACGCCCTTTCAAAAAGGGCGTTTTTTGACATAATTATAAATTATTTATCATACAATTTAATAGTCCTTTTAGGAGTTGATTGTATGAGAGAAACAGAGCCCCGTGCGGTAATTTTAGGGGAATACATATTAGACACGGGGGCAACGGTCAGGGCAACGGCCAAGGTTTTTAAAATCAGCAAAAGCACGGTACATAAGGACGTAACGCAACGGCTTCGGTATGATAATCCTCAGCTTTATAAGCTTGTAAAGGCCGTGCTTGAAAAGAACAAAAGCGAACGTCACATTCGTGGTGGAATGGCAACCAAACGGAAATATAAGGGATAAAAAACACCGTTCTTTATGAACGGTGTTAAAATTATTTATCAATAATATTTTTAATCCAAATACCTTTTTTAACCATTATAAAGCCAATTATACATTTAATAATATCAAGTGACTGAACGGTAAAATAAAGCGGAACTATGGGCATATTAGTGTATTTTGAAAGAATAAATGCAACCGGCACCATAATCATCCAGGAAAAAGCGCTGTCAAACAAGAAGGTTATAATTGTGCGACCACCTGAACGCAGGGTGAAATAACAGTTATGCGCAAAGGCAAAAACGGGCATTAATGCCGCAACAACAAATAAAAATTGTGTTGCCATTTGTTTAACTTCAGCTTCGGTGTTATAAATATGGGGAATAAACGGTGCTAAAAGCATCATAATACCGCCCATAACCACACAGCAGCCTACTGAAAGGGTTAAAAGCTGCCAAACCGACTGCTTAGCTTCTTTAATGCGGTTTGCGCCAAGATGCTGCCCGACAATTATTGCAACGGCGTTACCCATAGTTAAAAACACAACGTTAAATAGGTTATTAACCGTATTTGAAATATTAACGGCTGATAAAACCTCTATACCTCTTACCGAATAGCATTGTAAGAGCACGGCCATGCTTGAAGACCAAAAGAATTCGTTAACCAAAAGGGGCATGCCCTTTGTAATGATCTTTTTACACAAATTAAGCGGAACATATAGGCTTTTGAATGCACCAATAATAAAGGGGTATTTTTTGCGCTTAAGGGTAGTTGCAACAATAATTATTCCTGCTTCCACAAAGCGAGAGAGCACCGTTGCAATGGCGGCGCCTGCAACTTCTAGGCGAGGAAAACCGAATTTGCCGAAAATAAGGAAATAGTTAAACACGAGGTTTACTAAAATTGCGGCTATGCTTGCAACCATAGGAAGCTTGGTTTCACCCGTTTCACGAAGGGTGCTTGCATAAACCTGCATTGCGGTAAAGGGCAAAAGACCGATCAGCATTATTACAATATAATCTAAAGCATATTTAAGCGTTGCGGCGGCATCGGCAGGTAATGTATCCTTTGCTATATATATTTCAATCAAAGGCTGTTTTAAAATTAAAAATATGCCTATAGCAAGGGCGGTCATTACAGCACCGACAATTGCTTTAATACGCATACAATAGCGAATGCCATTATTGTCGCCAGCCCCTGCAAATTGTGTTGAAAAAATACCTGCGCCTGCCATCGCACCGAAAATGCAAAGGTAAAACACAAACATAAGCTGATTAACAATTGTGACGGCTGACATCTGCAGTGTTCCTATACGACCAACCATTACGTTATCTAAAAGACTTACAACGTTTGTAATTGTGTTTTGAATTATCATTGGCACAACAATTGAAAATACCCTGCGGTAAAATTCTTTTGTGCCGATAAGGGTGGATTTTAACTTCATTTTATAGTTTCACTTTCATAAAATAGGTGTCAAGTAAATATAACATAATATGGCTTAAAAGTAAATAGTTTACATATTTAAAAAAATTGCAAAAAAGTGTTGACAACGGTTTTTTGCGGTGGTATAATAAGCAAAAATTGATAAAGGCTTTGACGAAGACGGTTTTAAATAACTGCTTTTAGAGAGTCGGCGGCTGGTGTAAGCCGACAGCAAGTGTTTATAAGTACCCATCACTTCCGAGCCGAAAGGCTGAAACTTTATTGCGAGTAGGTCTTTCCGTGATTGCTGCGTAAAGGCATAAGGGTTGTTAGACCCTGAGTGGCAGTTTTACTGCAATTTGAGTGGTACCGCGAGTGTGATTACAACACCCGTCTCAAAGTTTGAGATGGGTGTTTTTTTATTTTAATTTTTTTATGAAAGGGTGTTAAAAAATGACAACCAACACAGCAAAACAACAACTTATGGAGATCGCTTCGCGAATTAAGGAAATGCGCGAAATTATGGGTTGGTCAATTACTGAAATGGCTCAGAAGACCGAAGTAAGTGAACAGGAATACAAAAATTACGAAAGTGCAAATGCAGATATTCCTTTTAGCTTTATTCATAAATGTGCTTTGGAATTTGGTGTTGAGCTTACCGAGCTTTTGGAAGGTCATTCTGCACGACTTTCAAGCTATACAGTTACTCGTAAGGGCAAGGGTCAGCGTACCGCCAAGGAAGACGGTATTGATATTGCAAACCTAGCCCCTAAATTTAAGGATAAAATAGCTGAACCTTATTGGGTTAGATATGAATATTCTGCCGCCCAGCAAAATAAACCTATTCACCTTGCAACTCATTCCGGTCAGGAATTTGACCTTGTTATGAGTGGTAGCTTAAAGGTGCAAATTGGTGAACATACTGAAATTTTGCACGAAGGCGACAGCATTTATTATAATTCTTCAACACCTCACGGTATGATTGCGGTTGACGGTAAGGACTGTGTGTTCTGCGCCGTTGTACTTCCCGGTGAAGACACTAAGGAAGAAACTGTAAGACGCAGTATTGCTTCGGCTAAAGCCTCTGAAACCTTGGTTTGCGAAAAGTTTGTGGACACCGTTGAGGATGAAAACGGTTGTCTTAAGAAAATTGACTTTAAAAATACCGACAGCTTTAACTTTGGCTTTGATATTGTTGACGGCATCGCTAAAAAATATCCCGATAAGCTTGCAATGCTTCACCTTGATAAAAATAAGGTTGAACGCCGCTTTACCTTTAACGATATTAAGCGTGCTTCAAATCAGGTTGCAAACTACTTTAAATCCCTTGGCATTAAAAAGGGTGATAAGGTAATGCTTGTACTTAAACGCCACTACCAGTTCTGGTTCTGTATGGTTGCTCTTCATAAATTGGGCGCTGTTGCAATTCCTGCAACAAATCAGCTCAAGGAACACGACTTCGAATACCGCTTTAATGCTGCAGGTGTAAAAGCACTTGTTTGCACTGCTGACGGCGACACCGCTGAAATCGCTGAAAGAGCGGCCGCAAACTGCAGCACGGTTAAGCATCTTATAATGGTTGGTGGCAAGCGTGACGGCTGGAAGGATTTTGATGGTGAATATCCACTTTACAGCGCACACCACTATCGCAGTGAAGATGCTTCCTGCGGTGATGACGTTGCCCTTATGTTCTTTACCTCGGGCACAACGGGTAATCCTAAAATGGCGGCGCATAAGCATACTTATGCGTTAGGTCACTTTGTAACTGCTAAATATTGGCATTGTTGCGAGCGTGACGGCTTGCATCTTACCATTTCTGATACGGGCTGGGGTAAGTCACTTTGGGGCAAGCTTTACGGTCAATGGCTTTGCGAGGGTGCAGTATTTGTGTACGACTTTGACCGCTTTGATGCTGACGAAATTTTGCCGATGTTCGCAAAATACAACATCACCACCTTCTGCGCACCGCCTACAATGCTTCGTATGCTTATTAAGAGCGACCTTTCAAAGTATGATTTATCTTCAATTCATCATATGACAACTGCGGGCGAGGCATTAAACCCCGAAGTGTTCCGTCAGTTTGAGCAGGCGACAGGTCTTCAAATTATGGAAGGCTTCGGTCAAACCGAAACCACCCTTACAATTGCAAACCTTTACGGCACTACGCCCAAGGTTGGCGCAATGGGTAAGGCTTCTCCCCAGTACGATGTTGACATTGTTGACCTTGACGGCAACCCCGTTGCTGACGGTGAAACAGGTGAAATTGTTATACATACCGACAAATCGGTTCCTTGCGGACTGTTCAAGGAATATTACCTTGATGAAGAAAAGACAACTGACGCTTGGCACGACGGTATGTACCATACAGGCGACACCGCTTGGCGTGATGAGGACGGTTACTTCTGGTACGTTAGCCGCATAGATGACGTTATTAAGTCATCGGGATATCGCATTGGACCGTTTGAAATTGAAAGTGTTATTATGGAATTGCCGTACGTTTTGGAATGCGGTGTTTCTGCTGCTCCTGACGAAATAAGAGGTCAGGTTGTAAAGGCAAGCATTGTGCTTACCAAGGGCACCGAGCCGACGGAAGAACTCAAAAAGGAAATTCAAAACTATGTTAAAACCCACACAGCGCCTTATAAGTATCCCCGTGTGGTTGTTTTCCGCGATGAATTACCCAAGACTATAAGCGGAAAAATTCAGCGTAATAAGCTTTAATATTTATTGACAATTTTTTAAAGTTGTGATATATTATATAAAAAGCGTTGACGAAGAGGGCGCAAAATAATACATATTAGAGAAGTGACGGTTGGTGCAAGTCATTTATGTGTGTTTTGTGTTTGTAGCTTCTGAGCTGAAGGGAAGAAAGCGTTTGTTATTAGACCCCTTCCGTGATTGCTGCGTAAATGCATAGGAATTGTTTGATTCCAAGAGTGGCAGTATTACTGCAATTTGAGTGGTACCGCGGGTATGAATTTTATGCTCGTCTCAAAGTCATAACTTTGGGGCGAGTATTTTTGATTTTTCGCCCGAAACGGAGGAAATGATGGAAAACACAAAGGGACTTGATTCTAAAATCAAGGAAATAGCAGGTCGTATTAAAGAGCTGCGTGAAATTATGGGCTTATCGGTAAGCGATATGGCAAAAAAGACAGCGGTTAGCGAAGCGGAATATATCGCTTGTGAAAACGGTGAAAGTGATTTGCACTTTGCTTTTATTTACCGTTGTGCAAATGCCTTCAGCGTTGACGTTACCGATATTATTGAGGGCTACAGCCCCCGATTAAAGTCATACACCGTTACCCGCAAGGGTGAGGGTCAGCGCATTGAAAAGGCGCACGGTATGACCTATTATAATTTAGCTTCCGCCTTCAAAAACCGTATTGCTGAACCGCTTTACGTTAAAAGCGTTTACAGCGAGGAAGCCCAAAACAAGCCTATTGAGGTTACTACCCACGCAGGTCAGGAATGTGACCTTATTATAAGTGGTCGATTAAAGGTTCAGGTTGGCGAGCATGCAGAAATTTTAGGTCCTGGGGACAGCATTTACTTTGATAGTAACACACCACACGGTATGATTGCTGTTGGCGGTGAGGATTGTACCTTCTATGCTATCGTTTTAAATCCCACAGGCGAGCCTATACCTGAATTGGCTGAGGATTATAAGCCGCTTCCAAACGTTCCGCTTACCAAGCGTGAGCGTAAGGATAGAAGCGAACGCATTTACAGCAAGTACATAGATATTGTTGAAAATGAAAACGGTACACCCACCTCAATTACCTTCAAAAATACCGAAAAGTTCAACTTCGGTTTTGATTTGGTTGATGCCCTTGCCAAGCGTGAGCCTGAAAAGCTTGCTCTTATGCATATTTCTAAAGACGGCACTGAACGTGCTTTAACCTTTGGTGATATTAAGAAAGAATCAAACCGTTGTGCAAACTACTTTAAGTCGCTCGGCATTAAAAAGGGTGACAGGGTAATGCTTGTGCTGAAAAGACATTACCAGTTCTGGTTTGCTATGATAGCCCTTAATAAATTGGGCGCAATTGCAATTCCTGCAACAAATCAGCTTTTAGAAAAAGATTTTGATTACCGCTTTAAATCGGCAGGTGTTAACACCATTATTTGTACTGCCGACGGCGACACCGCCCACCAGGTTGATTTGGCGGCCGCAAAGAGCGATTGTGTTAAAAACAAGCTTATTGTTAATGGTGACCGTGAGGGTTGGCGCAGCTTTGATGAAGAGTATAAGCTTTTCTCGACCCACTTCCACCGTACTGATGATACCGCCTGCGGTGATGATCTTATGCTTATGTACTTTACATCAGGCACAAGTGGTTACCCCAAAATTGCGGCTCATAACTATAAATACCCCTTGGGTCATTTCCATACTGCTAAATATTGGCACGATGTTGATCCTGAAGGTTTACACTTTACCATTTCCGATACGGGCTGGGCTAAGGCAATGTGGGGCAAATTATACGGTCAGTGGCTGGCTGAAGCGGCAATCTTTGTTTATGATTTTGACCGCTTTGATGCGGCTGACATTTTGCCAATGTTCCAGAAATATAAAATCACTACATTTTGTGCACCGCCTACAATGCTTCGTATGATGGTAAAGCAGGATATTTCAAAGTACGATTTATCTTCAGTTAAGCATATGACCACTGCGGGTGAAGCATTAAACCCCGAGGTTTACCGTCAATTTGAAAAGGCAACAGGTCTTCAAATTCTTGAAGGTTTCGGTCAGACCGAAAGCACAATGATTATTGGTAACCTTGTCGGCGCACCACACAAAATTGGCTCAATGGGTAAACCTGCACCTATTTATGACGTTTCTATCGTTGATCCCGACGGCAACCCTGTGGATGTTGGTGAAACGGGCGAAATTGTTATTAACATTAAAAACGGTCGTCCATGCGGTCTTGCCGTTGGTTACTACGGCGACGAGGAAAAGACCAAGGAAACCTGGTGCGAGGATTATTACCACACAGGCGATACCGCTTGGCGTGATGAGGACGGCTTCTATTGGTATGTTGGCCGTATTGATGACGTTATTAAGTCTTCGGGCTACCGTATAGGACCGTTCGAAATTGAAAGTGTTATTATGGAATTGCCGTATGTTCTCGAATGTGGTGTTTCCGCCGCGCCTGATGAGGTGAGAGGTCAGGTTGTTAAAGCAAGCATTGTGCTTGTAAACGGCACCGAGCCCACAGAAGAGCTTAAAAAAGAAATTCAAAATTACGTTAAGGAAAGAACCGCGCCATATAAATACCCAAGAATTGTGGTATTTAGGGATAGTTTACCCAAAACTACCAGCGGTAAGATTCAAAGAAACCAATTATGATTTATAAAAGAATAACCATTCTTTGCGGTCATTACGGCAGTGGCAAAACTAACGTTGCCGTTAATATGGCTTATGACCAAAAGGAAAAATATGAAAGGGTTGCAATAGCTGACTTGGATATTGTAAACCCATACTTTCGCACAAAGGACAGCGCAAAGGATTTTGAGGACAGGGGAATAGAGCTTATTTGTTCCGAATATGCGGGCAGTAACGTTGATATTCCTGCACTTCCTCAGCAAATTTATTCCATTTGTGATCAAAAGGATAAGCAGGTTATAATTGACGTTGGCGGTGACGATCGCGGCGCTTATGCACTTGGCAGAATTGCCCCAAGCATTTTATCGGAAAACAATTATGAAATGCTTTTTGTAATTAACTGCTTTCGTCCACTAACTCGTGATGCTGAAAGCACACTTGAGGTTATGCGAGAAATTGAATATGCGGCAAATATGAAGTTTACCGCAATTGTTAATAATTCGAACTTGGGTGAAGAAACCACAAGGGAGGATGTTTTAAAATCACTAGCCTATGCTGAGGAAATTTCTCAAAAAACAGGTCTTCCAATTAAGTGCACTTCGGTGTATAATAGGCTTTATGATGATTTAAAAAACGATATCCCGAAGCTTTTTTCACTTAAGCTTCAGGATAAAATCAATTAAAGGAGTGTCTAATATGGCTAAATTGACTTTTCAAACCGACAAGTGCAAAGGCTGTGGATTATGCGTTGACGTATGTCCAAAAAAGGTTTTAACACTCGCCGCAGATAAAATTAACGCAAAGGGTCACCACCCTGTAGAGGCAGTAAACGAGGAAGCTTGTATTGCTTGCGCTTTCTGTGCTACAATGTGTCCCGACTGCATTATTAAGGTAGAAAGGTA
Source organism: Clostridia bacterium (assembly GCA_017622555.1). Lineage (GTDB taxonomy): Bacteria > Bacillota > Clostridia > Oscillospirales > Acutalibacteraceae > UBA737. Next base: position 13,019 of record JAGAQV010000018.1, on the reverse strand, counting down.
GTATAAAAATGGCTGATAAGGTTTTAATGAAAGGTAACGAAGCTATTGCCGAAGCCGCTATAATTGCTGGCTGTCGCCATTACTTCGGTTATCCTATTACCCCCCAAACTGAAATTGCCGCTTATATGGCAAAAAGAATGCCTAAAATTGGCGGTTGCTTCTTACAGGCTGAAAGCGAAATTGCCGCTATTAATATGGTTTACGGCGTTGCTTCAACCGGTCTTCGTGTAATGACTTCTTCGTCCAGCCCCGGAATTTCACTTAAGGGCGAGGGTCTTTCGTATCTCGCAGGCGCCGATTTACCGTCACTTGTTATTAACGTACAGCGCGGCGGTCCGGGTCTTGGCGGCATTCAGCCCTCACAGTCTGATTATTTTCAGGCTACAAAGGCAGGCGGTCATGGTGACTTCAAAATGTTAGTTTTAGCGCCCTCATCCGTTCAGGAAATGGCTGACTTAACCGTTAAGGGCTTCGAGCTTGCTGATAAGTACCGTATGACCTCTATGATTTTGGCTGATGGTACAATGGGTCAAATGATGGAGCCTGTGTCACTTGAATATGACGTTAAGCCCATGCCCGAAAAGCCTTGGGCAACAACAGGCACTAAAATGGAACGTGAGCACAACATTGTAAACTCTCTTTTCTTACAACCCGACGCACTTGAAAAATCTAACCTTGAACGTTATGAGCGTTATAAGTACATTGAAGAAAATGAAGTAATGTATGAAGAATACATGATGGACGATGCTGAAATTTGCATTGCCGCTTTTGGTATTGCTGCCCGTGTTGCTAAAAATGCTATTGCTGAAGCAAGAAACAAGGGCATTAAGGTTGGTATGATTCGTCCCATCACATTGTGGCCTTTCCCCACAAAAGCTTTTGAAGCTGCAGCTGAAAAGGCACATACCTTTATCAGTGTTGAGCTTTCAATGGGTCAAATGCTTGAAGATGTTAAGCTTGCAACAAAGTGCAAGGGTGAATATATGCTTTGCAGCCGTGTTGGCGGTATGATTCCGTCACCTGAAGAGGTATTGGCTGCTATTGAAAAGGCAAACGGAGGTGCAAAATAATGGTAGTTTTCGAAAAACCCCATGCTTTAACCGACGTTCCGCTTCATTACTGCCCCGGTTGCACCCACGGTATTGTTCACCGCTTGGTTGCTGAGGTTATTGATGAACTCGGTATCGAGGGCAAAACAATCGGTATTGCACCGGTTGGTTGCTCGGTTATGGCTTATAATTACTTTAACTGTGATATGATTGAGGCGGCACACGGTCGTGCTCCTGCAGTTGCAACAGGTGTTAAGCGTGCTAACCCTGAAAATATTGTATTTACATATCAAGGCGACGGTGACTTGGCATCCATTGGTATGGCAGAAACAGTTCACTCCGCCGCAAGAAATGAAAATATCACAATCATCTTTATTAACAACGCAATTTACGGTATGACAGGCGGTCAGATGGCACCGACTTCACTTCCCGGTCAAATTACTCAAACCTCACCCTACGGTCGTGATACAAACCATTGCGGTTTTCCCATTAAGGTTTGCGAAATGCTCGCTCAGGTTGATGGTGCGCAGTATCTTGAACGTGTTGCGGTAAATAACGTAAAGAACGTTAAGAATGCTAAAAAGGCCATTAAAAAGGCCTTCCAAAACCAAGTTGAAGGCAAGGGCTTCTCTTTGGTTGAAGTTATTTCTACCTGCCCTACCAACTGGGGTCTTACACCTAAAAAGGCTCTCGAATGGGTGGATGAAAAGATGATTCCTTATTATCCTTTGGGCGTTTATAAGGACAACACCGCTGAAAAGGAGGCTGAATAATTATGGCAACAACACAGTATTTATTCGCAGGCTTCGGCGGTCAGGGTATCCTTTTTTCAGGTAAATTTTTAGCTTACAAGGGTCTTACCGAGGATAAGCAGGTAAGCTGGCTTCCTTCCTACGGTCCCGAAATGCGCGGTGGTACAGCAAGCTGCAGTGTAATTTTAAGCGATACACCCGTTGGCTCACCCATCGTTTCCAAGCCCGACGTTTTGGTTGCTATGAATTTGCCTTCACTTGATAAGTATGAGGACAGTGTTGTGTCCGGCGGTACAATTTTTGTAGACAGCGCCCTTATCGAACGCAAGGTAAAGCGCACAGACGTTACTGTTTACTACATTCCCGCAACCAAGCTTGCAAGCGATAACGGTATGCCCACTTTAGCTAATATGATTATCGTTGGTAAAATTCTTAAGGAGCTTGGCGGTTACAATGAAGAAACCGTTAATGCCGCACTTAAGAAGGTTATTTCAGCAAAACGTGCTGATATGTTAGAAACAAACTTAAAGGCTATGACTATTGGCGCAAATAACTAGGAGGATTTTAAAATGGAAATTAAAATCACTAAAGCTGCCGTTTTAAAGGAAAAACCCGACAGCAGTACATTAGGCTTTGGAAAAATTTTTACCGACCATATGTTTATGATGGACTGGAACAGCGAAAAGGGCTGGTACAATGCCCGCATCGTTCCGTTCGGAAGAATTGATATTCATCCCGCTTCAACCGTTTTACATTACGGAAGTGAAATTTTTGAGGGCTTAAAGGCTTATCGCCGTAAGGACGGTAAGGTGCAAATGTTCCGCCCAATTGAAAACATTCGCCGTATGAACCGTTCGGCTGAACGTCTTTGTCTTCCCGAAATTCCCGAAGATTTGGCAATGCAGGTGCTCACCACCTTTGTTGAGCTTGAACAGGACTGGACACCTTCTGCTGAAGGCACATCACTTTACCTTCGTCCCTTCATGTTCGGTAATGATGAATCTTTAGGTGTTCACGCAGTACATAACGCAACCTACGTTATTATTGCATCCCCCGTTGGCAGTTACTATGCCGAGGGTATTAACCCTGTTAAAATTATGATTGAAGACCAGGACGTTCGTGCAGTTCGTGGCGGTACAGGTTATGCAAAGTGCGGTGGTAACTATGCTGCATCTAACCGTGCGGGCGAGCGTGCCGCACAGCAGGGCTACAGCCAGGTATTATGGCTTGACGGTGTTGAAAGAAAGTATATTGAAGAGGTTGGCGCAATGAACGTTATGTTCAAAATCGGCGGCAAAATTGTTACACCTATGCTTTCGGGCTCAATTTTACCCGGCATTACCCGTATGTCTTGCATTGCAGTGCTTAAGGATAAGGGCTATGATGTTGAAGAACGCCTTTTAAGCATTGACGAATTAGAAGCCGCTATGGAAAACGGCACTTTGGAAGAAGCTTGGGGCTGTGGTACTGCAGCTGTTGTTTCTCCTATTGGTGAGCTTTGCTATAAGGGTGTTAAGTACACTGTAAACAATGGCGAAATCGGCGAAGTTACTCAAATGCTTTACGACACCTTAACAGGTATTCAGTGGGGCAAAATTGAAGACAAATTCGGCTGGATTCAAGAAATTAAATAATAAAGAATAAATAAGAAATAATAAAAAATGTGTCGGCTTTGCCGACGGTTAAATAAAAAGCGTCCTTTTAGGACGCTTTTTATGTTATATTTGTGCGTAGCACACCGATTTTATTCTTTTTTCTTTATTATTTATTCTTTAAAAAAACACATCACAAATGAAGTTAAATATCATACAAAGCACAACCCCAAAAGCCGTTGGCAATAAAATGGATAAAAGCGTCCATTTTATGCTGGCGGTTTCTTTTTTTATTGTTAAAACGGTGGTTGAGCAGGGCCAATGGCAAAGGGTAAAAATAAGCATTGAAATTGCGGTTTTAACCGTCCAACCGTTTTCTATAAAAAGCGCTTGTGTAAAGTCTAGCGAAAACCCATCCTGTAAAATGCCGTTTTGCATGTAAGCCATTATAATTATTGGTACAACAATTTCATTTGCGGGAAAGCCAAGGATAAATGCAATTAGAATTACACCGTCAAGCCCTAAAAGTCGAGCAAATGGGTCTAAAAAATCGGCACAATATGATAGCAAGGTTGTACCGTTTACTAAAGTGTTTGACATTATATAAATTATAAGTCCTGCAGGGGCGGCTACAATAAGTGAGCGCCCAAGCACAAACAGGGTACGGTCAAATATTGACCGCACAATAACCTTTAAAATTTGCGGTTGGCGATAGGGTGGAAGCTCTAGTATAAAATTTGACGGCACGCCCTTTAATACGGTTTTAGACAGTAATTTGGTGGCTAAAAAAGTTAGTATTATGCCAAAGGTAATAACTGTTGTTAAAATTATTGCCGAGGTGACCGAGCCACTAATTCCACCGCCGATAAAAAACATAGTAATAATAGCTATTATGGTTGGAAAACGGCCATTACAGGGCACAAAGGCGTTGGTTAAAATTGCAAGCAAGCGTTCACGGGGGGAATCTATAATTCGGCAACCCGTCACCCCCGCTGCGTTACAGCCAAAGCCCATACACATTGTAAGCGCTTGTTTACCGCAAGCGCCACAGCTTTTAAAGGGCTTATCAAGGTTAAAAGCAATACGGGGTAGAAAACCCAAATCCTCAAGCAGCGTGAAAAGCGGAAAGAAAATTGCCATAGGCGGCAGCATAACCGACACAATAAAGCCTACAGTACGAAAAACACCATATATTAAAGCGTTGTGAATAATTTTAGGGCAATTTAAAAGCAGTAACAGGGCAGAAAGCTCGCCCTCTAACCATGAAAAACCTTTAAATAATAACTCCGATGGGTAATTTGCCCCGTTTATTGTAAGCCAAAAAACCAAGCACAAAAGAAGCAGCATTAAAGGAAAGCCAAAGGCTTTACTTGTAACAATTTTATCTATTTTTAAGTCCCGTTTTTTATAATTTTGGTTTTTGTATGTAATTATTCCATTACAAATTTCTTCAGCCCTGTTAACTGCTTCAAGTGCGGTCTCTTCATCGGTTTTTAAATTTAATTCTGTTTTGGGTGGCTGTTTAATAACCTCATCTAATGCAAAAAGTAAACTTTCAATTGTTTTTTTATTACGTGCTGTAGTGCCCACAACCCTTACACCCAGCCTTTTTTCAAGCATTTTTAAATTAATTTCAATTCCGTTTTTCTTGGCTTCATCAAGCAAATTTACACACACTAAAACCCTTTGGCTTACCGCAATTGTTTGCAAAACAAGGGTTAAATTTCGTGAAAGGGTGTTGGCGTCACATACAACGATAACCACATCGGGCTTTTGGTCGATAATAAAATCCCGTGCAACCTTTTCTTCAAAGGAATGGGGCATAAGCGAATATGTGCCGGGCAAATCAACAAGTCGGTAATTGTTATTGTCGGTTTTAAAATAACCCGCGGCGGTTTCAACCGTTTTACCTGTCCAGTTGCCTGTGTGCTGTTTCATACCCGTAAGGGCATTAAAAATGGTGCTTTTGCCAACATTTGGGTTACCCGCAAGGGCAACGGTAAAATCTTTTTCCATTATATCACCGCCCCAACAGTAATTTTTTCGCAAATTTCTTTTCTTAAAGCAATTACAGCGCCCCTTATTAAAAATGCCTTGGGGTCGCCAAGGGGACTTTTTTCAACACATTCAACCACGCTTTTTGGGGTAAGTCCTATATCAATAAGCCTGCGCCTTAGGCTGTCATAAATTAAAATGTCATTAATTTGGCACTTTTGTCCTACATCTAAATCAAAAAGGCACGACATAAAATAAACGCTTCCTTTCAGTATATATTATTCAAATCGTGTCTTTTGTGTCATAAAAGAAAATACGGCGGCATAAGATTTTATAGGTTTAGCTTATTTAAAACGGAGGAAATTTTTATGACAAACGCCAACATATATAAGGATATTGCCGAAAGGACGGGCGGAGACATATATATCGGTATTGTCGGTCCTGTAAGAACAGGTAAGTCAACCTTTATTAAGCAGTTTATGGATAAATTGGTAATTCCAAATATGGCGGGCGATTATGAACGGGAACGTGCAAATGATGAATTGCCGCAGTCGTCTTCGGGTAGGACAATTATGACCACCGAGCCAAAATTCATTCCTGAAAAGGGTGCTCAAATTACCCTTGATGATAATGCGCTGATGAACGTTAGGCTTATTGACTGTGTTGGTTACATTGTGCCAAGCTCACTTGGCTATATTGAAGGCTCACAGCCGCGCATGGTTCGTACTCCTTGGTTTGATGAGGCGGTACCCTTTAATATGGCGGCTGAAATTGGCACTCAAAAGGTTATAAATGAACATTCGACCATTGGCCTTGTTATTACAACTGACGGTAGCATAAGTGATATTCCAAGGCTTGAATATGCCGAAGCAGAAGAGCGTGTTATAAGTGAATTAAATCAAATCAACAAGCCGTTTATCGTGCTTCTAAACTGTATGTATCCGCACTCTGCCGAAGCAGTTGCATTAGCGGAAGAGCTTAGCGAAAAATACGGCGTTCCCGTAAAACCAATAAATTGTTTAGAGCTAACGGTTGACGACATTAAAGAGATTTTAAGTGAAATTTTATTTGAATTTCCCATAAAAGAAATCGGAATTTGCTACCCTACGTGGATAAACGGGCTAGAGCTTTCACATCCACTTAAAAGTGAGATTATATCATCGGTCAAAGCGGCGGCTGAAAATATCCGCCACATTCGTGATATTAAAAAATTTCCTGCGGTATTTAAGGACAGTGAAAATGTTGATTACGTTAATATCGACACTATTGATTTGGGTGCAGGCAGTGCCAGGGTTATGCTTAATATTAAGCCGTCGCTGTTTTATAACATTCTTGCTGAAAGCACGGGCTTGCTGATAAATGACGAGCAGGAGCTTATGGAAAGCATAAAAGAGCTTGCTGCTATCAAGAAGGAATATTCACGTGTTAAAGTCGCATTAGAAGAGGTTGAAGCGACGGGGTATGGCATAATTATGCCCGATATTGAGGAACTGGAACTTCAAGAGCCTGAAATTGTAAAGCAGGGTGGCCGTTATGGTGTGCGGCTTCGTGCAAGCGCGCCGTCAATTCATCTTATGAAAGCAAACATTACAACCGAAGTAAGCCCAATTGTCGGCAGTGAAAAGCAGTCGGAGGATTTGGTAATGTATTTGCTGTCGGGCTTTGAAGAAGACCCCGTTAAAATTTGGGATTCTAACATATTTGGCAAATCACTTCACGAGCTTGTAAATGAAGGGCTTCATACAAAGCTTGCCCGTATGCCTGTGGATGCGAGAATGAGGGTACAGGAAACGGTTGAAAGGGTAATAAACGAAGGCTGTAACGGCCTTGTTTGCATATTGCTGTAAATAAAAAAGGACTTATCCGTTTTGGATAAGTCCTTTTTTATTTAATTATTTAATTGATGTGCCTGCTTCTTTTTGGATAACGTCGTGTGCGCCGCCCTCAACAATACTTGTTGCTGAAACCAATGTGAGTTTGGCTTTCCTTTGAAGCTCGGGAATGGTTAATGCGCCGCAGTTACACATTGTAGATTTAACCTTTGCAAGTGAAATTGCCACATTGTCCTTAAGGCGACCCGCATAGGGTACGTAAGAATCAACGCCCTCTTCAAAGGAAAGCTTTTTATCTCCGCCAAGGTCATAACGCTGCCAGTTGCGTGCTCGGTTCGAGCCTTCGCCCCAATATTCTTTATAATAATTACCGCCAATGGCAATTTTATTTGTTGGGCTTTCATCAAAGCGGGCAAAGTAACGGCCAAGCATCATAAAGTCGGCGCCCATTGCAAGCGCTAAGGTAATGTGGTGGTCGTGAACAATACCGCCGTCCGAGCAAACGGGAACGTAAACGCCTGTTTTTTCGAAATATTCATCTCGTGCCTTGCAAACATCAATAAGAGCAGTTGCTTGACCGCGGCCAATGCCCTTGGTTTCACGGGTGATACAAATTGAGCCACCGCCAATACCAACCTTAATAAAGTCTGCGCCTGCTTCAGCTAAGAACATAAAGCCTTCACGGTCAACAACGTTACCTGCACCAACCTTTACGCTGTCGCCGTATTTTTCACGAATAAAGGCAATTGTACGTGACTGCCATTCACTGAACCCTTCGGATGAGTCGATACAAAGCACGTCGGCGCCTGCTTCAACCAAAGCGGGAACACGTTCAGCGTAGTCACGGGTGTTAATGCCTGCACCCACAACGTAACGCTTTTCGCTGTCCAAAAGCTCGTTGGGGTTAGATTTATGTTCTTCATAGTCTTTTCTGAAAACAAAATATTTTAAGTTGCCGTTTTTATCAATGATAGGTAAGGAGTTAAGCTTGTGGTCCCAAATAATGTCGTTAGCCTGCTTTAAGGTGGTTGCTTCATCAGCAGTAATAAGCTTTTCAAGGGGAGTCATAAATTCTTTAACCTTTATGTCATCTGACATACGACTAACTCTGTAGTCACGACTTGTTACAATACCTAAAAGCTTACCGGTTGCACTACCGTCTTCGGTAACGGCAACGGTTGAAAAGCCGTTCTTTTCTTTAAGGGATAAAATATCCTTAAGACTACTTTCGGGAGTAACGTTTGAAGCGCTCACAACAAAGCCTGCTTTGTGGTTTTTTGCACGGGCTACCATTGCGGCTTCGTCTTCAATCGACTGTGAACCGTAAATAAAGGAAACGCCGCCCTCTTTCGCAAGGGCTACTGCCAAGCGGTCACCCGATACCGATTGCATTATTGCCGAGGTCATAGGAATGTTCATTGTAATGGCGCTTTCTTCACCCTTTTTGAACTTTACAAGGGGAGTTTTAAGCGAAACATTAGCAGGAATACATTCGCTTGAGGAATAACCCGGAACAAGCAAATATTCGTTAAAGGTGTGTGAAACTTCGTTAAAATAATAAGCCATTTTACATACTCCTTACTTAAATATTTTTAATATTATATATTTTTGAAATGCTAATGTCAATCAGAAAATTTTGGCAAAAATAACGAATTTTTTATTTAAAAATGGCCTTAAAAAGTGCAAAAAGTAGACTTTTTTAAAAACGGTTGCAAAATTGTTTTAAACCGTAAAAAAATGCTTGATTTTCAAACTTTAATATGGTATAATTTATCGGCTACTGAAGAAGTGGCGAATATTATAACACACATTCCGCTTATATCGGGTGGGTGTCGCTTTACTACGGCGATCCCCGAAACCATTGCGGGATGGAGGTAAAACCTTAGGAGGAAACAAAAATGGCAGTAGTATCAATGAAACAGTTGCTTGAAGCCGGTGTTCATTTCGGACATCAGACAAGACGCTGGAACCCGAAGATGGCTGAATACATCTTCACAGAAAGAAACGGTATCTATATTATCGACCTTCAGAAAACCGTTAAGAAGCTTAATGAAGCTTATATGTTCGTTCGTGACATTGCAGCTGACGGTGGCGATATCCTTTTCGTAGGTACCAAAAAGCAAGCTCAGGATTCTGTTAAGGAAGAAGCTGAACACTGCGGTATGCCTTACGTAAATGCACGTTGGCTCGGCGGTATGCTTACAAACTTTACAACCATTAAAACCAGAATCGCTCGTCTTAATCAGCTCCGCACCATGCGTGACGACGGCACCTTTGAGCTTCTTCCCAAGAAGGAAGTTATTAAGCTTAACCTTGAAATTGAAAAATTAGAAAAATTCCTCGGCGGTATTCAAAATATGAAGAAGGCTCCTGCAGCTCTCTTTATCGTTGACCCCCGTAAAGAAAGAATTGCAGTTGCTGAAGCTAAGAAGTTGGGTCTTCCCATCATCGCTATTGTTGACACAAACTGCGATCCTGACGAAATTGATGCTGTTATCCCCGGTAACGACGACGCTATCCGCGCTGTTAAGCTTATCGCTGAAACCATCGCTGCTGCAGTTATCGAAGGCAGACAGGGTACCGAAATGGGCACCGCTGCTGTAGAAGAAGCTGTAGAAGAAACTGCTGACGCTGAATAATTATTTGGAGGAAACTATAATGGCTTTTACTGCTAAAGACGTACAGGCTTTAAGAGAAAAAACCGGTTGCGGTATGATGGACTGTAAAAAAGCCCTCGTAGAATGCGACGGTAATATGGACGCCGCAGTTGACTATTTGCGCGAAAAGGGTCTTGCTTCTCAAGCTAAGAAGGCTGACCGTATCGCTGCTGAAGGTACAGTTGCTGTTTACACTGCAAACGGCGTTGGCGCTATTGTTGAACTCAACAGCGAAACCGACTTCGTTGCTAACGGCGACGGCTTTAAGGCATTAGCTGCTGAAGTTGCTGAAGTTGTAGCAACCCAAAACCCTGCCGATATGGACGCACTTCTCGCTGCTGAAAAAGACGGTATGACCGTTGAAGCTAAGGTTCAGGAATTGTTCCTTGCTATTCGTGAAAACATTAAGGTTCGTCGTTTTGACCGTTTTGAAGGTAAGGTGGTTTCTTACGTTCATGCCGGTGGTAAGATTGGTGTTCTCGTTAACTTCGAAACCGAACTTGCTGCTGATAACGAAGGCCTTGTTACTATGGGTAAAAACATTGCAATGCAAATTGCTGCAATGAACCCCGCTTATCTTGATCAGGCATCTGTTCCTGCTTCAGTTATTGAAAAGGAAAAGGAAATCCTTGTTGCTCAAATGAAGGAAGATCCTAAGATGGCTAACAAGCCCGATGCAGTTCTCGGTAAAATTGTTGAAGGTAAAATCGGCAAATACTACAAGGAAAACTGCCTTGTTGAGCAGGCATTCGTTATGGATGGCGACGTTACCGTTGGCAAGTACATTGCTAACACCGCTAAAGAGCTTGGCGCTGACATTAAGCTTGCTGCTTACGTTCGCTTTGAAAAGGGCGAAGGCATTGAAAAGCGTGTTGACGACTTCGCTGCTGAAGTTGCTGCAATGGCTAAATAATTGCTTTTTAAATTTAAAATCCCAAAGCTTCGGCTTTGGGATTTTTGTTTTTTATTGTTTTTTTGACTTTTTGGTGTTTTGTGTTGCAAATTCAAAATGGCAAATGTATAATGAAGGCAAATCACAATAGGTTGGTGGGTTTTATGGAAATAACGGTTGATTTTACAAAGGAATGTGGAAAAATAAAGCAAATGCATTGTGTAAATAACGGCCCCGTTGGTAATGGTGTGCGGGGTAAAGGGTTTTCAAATGGCCATTTGTTTAAGGAAGCCGGCATACCTTATGCACGTTTACACGATAGCGCTTTTTATAGTGGCTATGGTGGGGAATATTCGGTTGACGTGCATCGCATTTTCCCTGACTTTGATGCCGATGTTAATGACCCTACATCATATGTATTCGCCCCTACAGATAAGTATCTTAAAGATATTGATGCCAGCGGCACAAAGATTTTTTACCGCTTGGGCGCCGCAATAGAACATGGATATAAGCGTGGAACCTACCCACCTAAAGACACAATAAAATGGTGCCATATTTGCGAGCATATTATTATGCACTACACACAGGGTTGGGCGAACGGTTTTAATTATGATATCGAATATTGGGAAATTTGGAACGAGCCCGACTGCCGTAATGCCGACGGAAGTAATCCTTGTTGGCAGGGCACCGAAGAAGAATTTGCCGAATTTTTTGCAACCTCGGTTAAGTATTTAAAGGAAAAATTTCCTAAGCTTAAAATTGGTGGGCCTGCCATGATGTATATTTGGGGGCCTGAATATAACAAGCTTATTTTTGATACGCTTAAAGAAAAGGGTGTAACGCTGGATTTTTATTCTTTCCATAAATACGGTAATATTCCCAGTCAATTTGTTGCTGATGTAGAAGCTGCTTATGCGCTACTTTCTGACTATGACTGTAATGACAAGACTGAGCTTGTTTTAAACGAATGGAACTATGTTCGTGGTTGGATGGACGAAAAGTGGGTACATACCCGCTATGCCGAAAAAGGAATGAAGGGCGCGGCGTTTATTGCGGGTGTTATGTCAGTTTGTCAGTATACAAAGCTTGACAAATTAATGTATTATGATGCTCGTCCTTGCGGAATGAACGGTATGTTTGATACGGACTTTTTCACACCCTTAAAGGGTTATTATCCGTTTGTTATGTTTAATAACCTTTATAGGCTTAAAAATGCGGTTGCAGCATCGGGTGATACTGATGAGGTTTACGCTGTTGCGGCTAAGAATGGTAATGAGTCGGGAATACTGGTAACGTATTTCAGCGATAATGACAATGCAGTCGATGGCGAAATTTTGCTTGATATTAAAAACGGTAGCAGTAAGTACGAAATGTACCTTTTGGACGGAGACCATGATAACGAGCTTGTTGGTACGGTGTCTGCGGGTCAAACTATTACTTTAAAACCACAGTCGGTTGTTTATTTAAAATCAATTTAAAATTTATCCCCACTGAAAAGTGGGGATTTTTTCTTGACAAGAACTCATTTTTGTAATAAAATAACAAATGATATATAACAAAAGATATATAAGGAGGGGATAATATGCCGCCTAAAGTGAAAATAAGCCGTGAGGAAATAATAAAAACCGCTGTTTTAATTGTAAAAACGAGTGGTGTTAATGAATTAAATGCACGTAATATTGCAACCAAGCTTGGTTGTTCAACTCAGCCGATTTTTTCAAATTTTCAAACAATGGACGAGCTTAAATGTGAGGTTGTGTGTGAAGCCGAAAAAATTTATCAGCAGTACGTCGCAAATGGTTCATATTTTAGTTATAAGGAAAAGGCTATGGCATACATTAGCTTTGCTAAACAGGAAAAAAACCTATTTAAGCTCTTGTTTTTGGAGGAAGGACAGTCGGATTTTATAAACGGTGAGCCTCTACAGGCGCTTTGTATGGATACCGGTCTTTCAGGGGATACGGCTCAGCTATTTAATCTTGAAATGTGGGCGTTTGTGCATGGTTTGGCGGTTATGACAGCAAATGCAAGTTTCCCGCTTCACGATACGGTCATAAGTCGAATTTTTGATGATGCTTACCAAGGGCTTAAAACGAGGTTTAATTTACGGTAAAATTGGGGTTTATCTATGCCTTCCCCTTGAGGGGAAGGTGCTGAGTATACGAGGCGGATGAGGTGGAAAACTATTTAATTACTGAAAATTACACCTCATCAGTCACTACGTGACAGCTTCCCCTCAAGGGGAAGCCT
>JAGAQV010000017.1 GCA_017622555.1 Clostridia bacterium | reverse complement strand
ATTTATTTCCGATATGTTGGCAATCTGACCGTACAACCCGTTGTTTAAGCGGGTTAAAAGGAAAGGACGGACAGCATAAACTGTCCGTCCTACTCCAAGACACCGCTTCACGCAAAGAAATCCTTATAACAAGTTGCGTGAAGTGTAGGAGTTTTTATTTACTTTATATCAGCGATTACTGTTTGCCGTAAAGCTCAACCAATTTTTCAAGGTGAGCACGACGAGCCTTTGCAGCTTCACTTGCTTGCTCGAAGAGAGCTTCAGCGCGTTCGGGGAAGGAACGTGTGAGTGATGAGTAGCGAGCTTCGTTAAGGATGAATTCCTTATAATCAGCAGTAGCGGGCTTGCTATCAAGTGAGAAGGGATTCTTGCCTTCTGCCTTAAGAGCAGGGTTGTAACGGAACATATCCCAATAGCCTGCAGCAACAGCCTTGCGCATTTCGTTCTGGCAGTTAACCATACCGCCCTTGATAGAGTGCATTTCGCAAGGTGAGTAGCAGATGATGATTGAAGGACCGTTGTAAGCTTCAGCTTCCTTAATAGCCTTAAGTGTCTGGTTGGGGTCAGCACCCATAGCAACCTGTGCTACGTATACATAACCGTAAGACATTGCAATTTCAGCAAGGCTCTTCTTGTTGATAGCCTTACCAGCAGCTGCAAACTGTGCAACCTGACCAATGTTAGAAGCTTTAGAAGCCTGACCGCCTGTGTTAGAGTAAACTTCGGTATCGAATACCATGATGTTTACGTTTTCGCCGGTAGCAAGAACGTGGTCAACACCGCCGAAGCCGATGTCGTATGCCCAACCGTCACCACCGAAGATCCAGATGGACTTCTTAGCGAGGTATTCCTTCTTAGCGAGAACAGCGGGAGCTGTGGGGCAACCTGCAGCAGCTGCCTTTTCAACTTCAGCAATAAGAGCAGCAGTAGCAGCAGCGTTCTTATTGGTGTCGTCAGCAGTTGCAAAGTATGCTTCGGCAGCAGCCTTGAATTCTTCAGAAGCCTTGTCAGATTCAGCCATTTCACGAACTAATGCCATAGCACCGTCGCGGATAGCCTTTTGACCAAGGTACATACCAAAGCCGTGTTCAGCGTTGTCTTCAAAGAGTGAGTTAGCCCAAGCAGGACCGTGACCCTTAGCATTTGTGGTGTAAGGAGATGTAGCAGCAGGACCGCCCCAAATTGAAGAACAACCGGTAGCGTTAGAAATGTACATCTTGTCACCGAAGAGCTGAGTAACGATACGAGCGTAAGCGGTTTCAGCACAACCTGCGCAAGAGCCTGAGAATTCAAGTAAAGGCTTCTTGTACTGTGAAGTGATAAGGTTAGCGTCGCTGGCAATACCTTCTTTTTCGGTTACGTTAGCTACGCAGTAATCGAATACATCCTGTTCAGCAAGCTGAGATTCCTGAGAAACCATCTTGAGTGAGTTGGTGGGACATTCGCCGATACAAACGCCGCAACCCATACAGTCAAGCGGAGAAACGGTAAGAGCGTAAGAATAACCCTTGTTGGTAGCCATCTTTTCCTTAACTGCAACCTTGGTGTTAGCAGGAGCAGCAGCTAATTCTTCAGCAGAAAGAGCGAAAGGACGGATTGTAGCATGGGGGCAAACGAATACGCACTTGTTACAACCAATACAGGTTTCGTTGTTCCATTCGGGAACCATAACAGCAACGCCGCGCTTTTCGAAAGCAGAAGCACCCTGTTCAAAGGTACCGTCAGCGTGATCCATAAATGCAGAAACGGGGAGAGAGTCACCGTTCATAAGGCCAACAGGCTTCATAATGCCGTCAACCATCTTAACGAGCTTAGAAGTATCAGCGTTAGCAGCAACAGCAGCATCGTCAGTAGCGTTAGCCCAGTCAGCAGGTACGTCAATCTTAACGTAAGCGGTAGCGCCTGCGTCGATTGCCTTTTCGTTCATTTCAACGATTTCTTTACCCTTCTTCATAAACTTCTGAGCTTTTTCCTTCATATAACCGATAGCTTCTTCAGCGGGAAGAACCTTAGAAAGTGAGAAGAATGCAGACTGTAAAACAGTGTTGGTACGCTTACCAAGACCGATTTGTGCAGCCAAGTCAATAGCGTTAACGGTGTAAAGCTGAACGTTGTTCTTAGCGATGTAACGCTTAGCTTCAGCAGGCATATGCTTGTCAAGCTCTTCAGCAGACCACTGGCAGTTGATAAGGAATACACCGCCGGGCTTAACGTCGTTAACCATCTTGTAACCCTTAATTACGTATGAGGGGTTGTGGCAAGCAACGAAGTCAGCCTTGTTGATGTAGTATGGGCTCTTAATGGGCTTGTCACCAAAGCGTAAGTGAGAAATGGTGATACCGCCGGTCTTCTTAGAGTCATACTGGAAGTATGCCTGAACATACTTGTCGGTGTGGTCACCGATAATTTTGATAGAGTCTTTGTTAGCGCCAACGGTACCGTCACCGCCGAGACCCCAGAACTTACATTCGATAGTGCCTTCAGCTGCGGTGTTGGGAGCTTCTTCTTCATCGAGTGAAAGGCCGGTTACGTCATCGTTGATACCGATGGTGAACTGAGCCTTGGGAGCATCCTTAGAAAGCTCGTTATAAATAGCAAAAATGCTTGAAGGAGGAGTATCCTTAGAGCCAAGACCATAACGACCGCCGATAACGGTGTCAATCTTACGGCCGGTAGCGGCAAGAGCAGCTACAACGTCGAGGAACAAGGGTTCACCAAGTGAGCCGGGTTCCTTAGTTCTGTCAAGAACAGCAATCTTCTTAACAGTCTGGGGGATAGCTTCAACCAACTTTTCAGCTGAGAAAGGACGATAGAGGCGAACCTTTACAAGACCAACCTTTTCGCCTGCAGCTGTCATATAGTCGATAACTTCTTCTGCAACGTCGCAGATAGAGCCCATAGCGATGATGATCTTTTCAGCATCAGCAGCGCCGTAGTAGTTGAAGAGCTTATAATCGGTACCAAGCTTAGCGTTAACCTTGTCCATATATTCTTCAACAATAGCGGGAACAGCATCATAGTACTTGTTGCAAGCTTCTCTGTGCTGGAAGAAGATGTCGCCGTTTTCGTGTGAACCACGCATTACGGGGTGTTCGGGGTTAAGTGCACGCTGACGGAATGCATCAACAGCATCCATATCGCACATTTCCTTAAGGTCTTCATAATCCCAAACCTGAATCTTCTGAATTTCGTGAGAGGTACGGAAACCGTCAAAGAAGTTGATGAAGGGAACACGGCTCTTAATAGTTGCAAGGTGAGCAACTGCGCCAAGGTCCATAACTTCCTGAGTGTTGGTTTCAGCGAGCATTGCGAAACCTGTCTGACGGCAAGCATAAACGTCTGAATGGTCGCCAAAAATGTTAAGTGCGTGTGAAGCTACGCAACGTGCTGATACGTGGAACACGCTGGGGAGCAATTCACCTGCGATTTTGTACATGTTGGGGATCATAAGTAAGAGACCCTGTGAAGCAGTGTATGTGGTGGTAAGAGCACCTGCATTAAGTGAGCCGTGAACTGTACCTGCAGCACCTGCTTCAGATTGCATTTCGGAAACCTTTACGGTTGTACCAAAAATGTTTTTAACGCCTTGAGCAGACCACTGGTCAACGTAGTCAGCCATCGGGCTGGACGGGGTAATAGGATAAATACCTGCAACTTCTGTGAAAGCATAAGACACATAAGCGGCAGCGTTATTACCGTCCATAGTTTTGAACTTTCTGGCCATTGAAAATTCCTCCTAAAAAATTTTTAATGAGACTGAAATAAAAAATACTCTCATACGAAATCATTATAACAAATTTTTTGCTTTTTGTAAATAGGAAATTATATATAAATAAATATAATGTAAAATATATAAAAATGTTTATTTTGTAAATTTTAAAAATTTTTTAAAAAAGTGCTTGACAAATGAAAAAAGGTGTGGTAATATAGCAAAGTCGCCTAAAGGTGACACACAGTTGGTGTTGATTGCGGCGAGGGTCCACCCGTTCCCATACCGAACACGGAAGTTAAGCTCGCTTGCGCCGAAGATACTTGGCGGGAAGCTGCCCGGGAAAATAGGTAGATGCCAACATAAAGAGATGTAACTTTAAGTTACATCTCTTTTTTTATCATTTAAAACGGCGGTCGCAAAAGCGGCCGCCGTTCTTTTATTCGGTTAAAACAGTTTTTGAACCTTAAAATCGTTTTCGCCGAACATATACATATATCCGTCTATATATACGCCACGCTGAGATTCCGACAAACCTTTAAGAGAAATGTTTACAACCTCTATAAGATTATATCCGTCGAAGTGCAGAACAATATATCTTTGACGCTCACCGTCAGTTGAATTATATTTATTAATACCAAGACCGATAAGCTGATTTTCGCGGTCTATATAGTAAGATTTGTATACGGTTGAATATTCTGCATTTTGCAGTTCATATTTGCAAAAACCGTTTACACCGTTTGCGGTTTCTTCATAAATTTCAACCTTAAACGTGTTCCAATTTTCTCGACCTATACCCAAAAGCTTGCCGTTTCCAAAGTTCACAAGCGAGGTCGAAAAGCCTTCAATTGTGCCGGTATCCTTATAGGTGATGTTTTCTAAATCAGAAAGGTCAAAGAAGAAAACAGGGTCTGACATTTCAATTGAAGTGCAAACGTAAGCGGTGGTTTTATCAAAGCGAACCGATTGTACCTCCTCGTGAGGTGGCGCAAAGTCTTCAACTTTGGCGATTACCTCAAAGTTTTTCAAATCCACACAGTAAAGGCTAGCGTTTGACTGGCCTGTGGCCGTCATTAAAATATCTGTTGATACGTTTTCACCGTTAGAGTAACGGTTCTCGTAAATGGCGGTTGCATTGGTTGTTGTTACAACCCTTAAAATGCCTTCATATTCATCCATACTCCATTGGTCTTTAACGTATCCGCGAACGGTTACCGAGCCTTTATTTTCAAAAGCATTTCCGCTATAGCCAAGGCAGGAAATTACGGTCATGGAATTGCGGATTTTTTCACCGTTTTCATTATTTTTAACGTCGGCAAAAACGTGGGTTAAGAAGATGTTGTCTGTTGAAACGTACACGTCTTCAGAATATGATAAAAATGCTGAAGTGCCCTCGAAATCCAATGTTTTTTCATCCAATTTCATTACAATTGTATATCGGGTGCTGTTAAGCTTTTCGGGGGATGTAATAAAGCTTGCGGGAATGGTTTTCATACCGTCGCCTGTGTTTATTTGCGGTAAGAAGGTGCTTTCATTACCAAAGTCAATATCATTTTTATTGAAAACAAATTCGGTAAATAAAAGAAGCTTTCCATCGGTCATGCGGGATGACATATAGCTGCCTGTAATCTCTATGCGTTTTTTCTCAACAATCTTTTCGGGGTTGCTTACGTCAAGGGCTAATACACCCACGCAAAGCTGTTTCTGTTCGTTATAAAACTGTGTAATAACGGTTGCGGTTTTACAGTCCTTTGACAAATAAAATTCCCATTTATTAAGGTAATAGTCTTTATCGCCATAAAGTACGATGCTTCCAAGCTCTTTAGAATTAATACCTGCAATAGAGAACACGCGCAAGGTATGATTATCCAAATAATAAATGTGTTTATCACTGCGTTTTATTCGGTCGGCTTCGGTTATGCCTTCAACCTGATTATCGGTTACCTCTTCGTAAATGGCGTCCTCGTCGGCATAATCATCAGTTATATCTATTGCGGATTCGGGTGCCGCTCCATTATATTTTATGCCAAAGCTTAAGAAATCGAATATGTTATTCTTTATAACCTCAAAATTGTTTTTGTGTTGCGGCTTTTCAAAGGTTAAAACATTCAGCTTTTGAATAATGCCGTAATATTCGCTGCTTGAATAGCGTGAAACATCGGGTGAGTCGGTGTTAAAGGGTATAAACAACCAAAGGTTACTAAAAACGAGCACAAAGCAGGCGGCCGCCGCAATTATTGATAATGCAATTCGTTTTTTGGAAAAATTTATAATCTTTGCGTTGGGGTTTGCTTCTTCAAGAAATTTATCGTCTGTAAGATTTAAGGCTTTAAACCAATTATCTTTTTTCATACAGATATCCCTTCCTTTTTAAGATAATCTTTAAATTGGTTTCGTGTTCTATGTAAGATAACGCTGACGTGGCTTTCGGACATACTCATTTTCTTGGCAATTTCCTGAACGGTTAAAGCGTACCAATAACGGCGCAAAAATATAATGCGTGCGCGGGAATCTAAACCTTCTAAAAATGTGTTAATAAGCTTTTTTAAAATAAGTTCATCTTCAACCGAAGCCATGCCGTTTGGAATACATTCATAATATTCGTCAATGGCGGTTTCAAGGTCGTTGTTTCGTTTTTGCGCCTTGTTATAGCTATAACGGTCAAGGGCAAGATTTCGGGTAATGCGACCGAAAAATAATTGGAGCTTATTTGGCTTTTCGGGCGGTATCACACGCCATGCGTTGTGCCAGGTGTCGTTTACACATTCGTCGCAGTCTTCCTTTAAACGCAGAATGTTATAAGCAATCGTGCGGCAATAATTGCCGTATTTTTTGTTTGATTCATCAATTGCCGATTCGTCACGCTTCCAATACAGTTCTATTATTTTGTTGTCCTCCACTATGTCACATCCCTTACATTTTTTTAAGGCCTTTCATCTTAATAGACGAAAAATAAACCCAAAATCTTACAAAAATTTTAAAAAACATAAAAAGCCTATAACTTTATAAGTTACAGGCTTTCATCATTTCATTAAGCTTTTGGGTGGGCTGATGTTCCTATAACCTCACCGATAATTCTTTAATTTTATTTTAGCATATATCATAGGTTTTTTCCACATATTTTTGTAATTGAAAAAAATATATATGTGTGTTAGAATGTCTTTTAAAGGAAGTGAAATAATGTCACGAACAATTGCCGCTATTGCAACACCCTTGGGTGAAGGGTCAATAGGTGTTATAAGAATTTCGGGCGATGATGCCATAACGGTTGCCGACAAGATTTTTAAAAGCGCTTCTGGCAAAAAACTGTGCGATTTAAACGGTTATTCAGCCCTTTACGGTAATATTGTTGAAAATGAAAAGATTTTAGACGATGCGGTTGCGCTTGTTTTCAAAAATCCCCAAAGCTATACGGGTGAAGACGTTGTGGAAATTTCGGTGCACGGCGGCAGGCTTATGCTTAAAGCGGTGCTTCGTGTCATTTTGGAAAACGGTGCCTTTATGGCAGAGCCGGGCGAATTTACAAAGCGTGCTTTTTTAAACGGCAAGCTTGATTTAACCAAGGCCGAAAGTATTATGGGGCTTATCGGCGCTGAAAGTGAAGCACAGCTAAGACTTTCACGTGCGGCGCATATTGGTAAGATGAGCGAAAAAATTGATAAAATTGAGGCGGATTTAGTATCTGCCGATGCTTCAATTGCCGCTTATTCCGATTATCCTGACGAGGATATTGAAGGCCTTGATTATGATAGCTTTTTAAATATGCTTACAAATGCAAAGGCTGAAATTGAACAAATGCTTAAAAATTACGATTCCGGCCGTGTGCTTCGTGAGGGTATTGACACTGTAATTGTCGGCAAGCCAAACGTTGGTAAGAGTACTCTTATGAATATGCTAAGCGGTGCTGACCGTTCAATCGTTACCGAGGTTGCGGGCACCACCCGTGACGTTATCGAGGACACCGTAACGGTGGGGGACATTAAGCTTCGTTTGGCTGATACGGCGGGTATTCATAAAACTGATGACAAGGTTGAAAGCATCGGTATCGAGAAAGCTAAAAACCGCATTGATTTGGCTGAGCTAATACTTGCGGTGTTTGACTGTACTACACCTTTAGATGCAAATGACCTTGATTTAATTGAAAGTATTAAAGACAAAAATACAATTATTATAATAAATAAAACTGATTTGGAAAACAAAATTGATATGTCGGTATTTGCGGGATTTATAGTTGTGGAAATTTCGGCAAAGCAGGGAACAGGTTATAAAGAATTATCCCAAAAAATTGCTGAAATATCTGGCACGGCAAACCTTAACCCTGACAGCGCTGTGCTTATTGGCGAACGCCAGCGTGCCTGTGCGGCAAGAGCGCTTGATGCTGTAAATGAAGCGGTAAATTCGCTGACGGGCGGTCTTACAATGGATGCTGTAGGTGTTTGTGTTGATGATGCTATAGCGGCGTTATTTGAGCTTACGGGCAAGCGTGTAACCAACGCTGTAACCGATGAAATATTTAAAAAGTTTTGTGTGGGCAAATAAAATTAACGGTAGAAGCTTTTTTAAGGCTTCTACCGTTTTTGCTTGTTCAAATTATAGTTTATCGGGGGCGCTAGCCCCTATGAATATACAATTAAATTGTTGTATAATTACGAATTACGCATTACGAATTCCGAATTTTGAATTTCGCCTCAGCGATAAACCCCAATTTATCAATAATAAATCTCTCTGATAATCTCTTCGCTTTGTGCCATTGTCATACCTGGGGTAATGCGTTCGCAGTACAAAAGGCGCATAATGCTTTTATCTACGTCGGAGAGTTTTTCGACGTTTCCACGTTGGTAGATTATACTGTCTTTTCTAACCAGTGTGTCCTTTGTGGGACCAAGTATTTGATATACTTCTTCTAAAATGACAGAGCTACGCTCGGTTTGGTCGGTGTCGGTAAGGATGAAGACATCACCGTCGGTTATAGTGCTTGTTGCATTATTGTAATTGTAGGATGCATAACCAATGGCTTCTTGCACCGGCACTTCATCTCTAAACTGGGCAAGTCCCAAAAAATGAATAACCAAATTCGCTTGTGTTTTATCGTGAATTTGCATTATTCCGGGGAAGCCCTCAATGTTGTTTAAAAAGTCAAGAAAATCGTTCAAAACCTCGTAATCGGTCATGGTGGCAACGCCGTCAATGTAAAGCATAATGGGGTCCTGCCATTTAACAACGGTTTGTTTGGATTGTACATCATATTCGCTTCCGAAGCAAACGTCGTTAAAATAATATGCCATTTTGTCAACGCTTACACGGTCGGCATAATAAACGCTGTGTTTTTCACCGTCGCTGTTTGAAGGGGTGCTGCTTGTATTACTGTTACAGCCTGTCAGTAATAAAGAAATTGCAAAAAGTAAAGCTAGTATACGTTTCATAAAAACACTTCCTTAATTATTAAATAGGATATGCTGTAAAAATTATAACACATATAGTTGTTTGTTGCAATAAGCGAAATTTATGAACAAATTGTAAAAAGGTCAGGGAAAGTCAAAAAACTTTTTGAAAAACTATTGACAAATGGAAAATTAAGGGTATAATAAGGTTGTTAGCACTCAAAAGGTGAGAGTGCTAAAAGATGAAGGGAGTGAAAATTTTGGAGCTAACCCCCCGTAAACAAGCGGTTTTAAAGGCGATAGTTAAAGCATATATTGAAACCGGCGAACCGGTAGGCTCTAAAATTTTGACAGAGCTTATCGAAAACGCACCCTCATCCGCAACGCTTCGTAATGAAATGAGCGAGCTGTGTGATTTAGGCTTTTTAGAACAGCCTCACACCTCAGCAGGTCGAATTCCTACAAGCCGCGGCTTTCAGTTTTACGTCAAAAAGCTAATGCCTGCGGGTGAAATCAGCGAAAGCGACAAGGCTTATATTGATAATGCTTTAGAAAACATTTCCGAAATTCCCGAAAAAATCCCGTCGGCTGTGGGCAAAATACTTTCGGATATGACAGGCTATCCTGTTATAAGCTGTCTTATGACAAACAGTGAAGCGGCGGTAAAAAGGGTAGAAGCCTTAAGGGTAAGCCGAAGCACGCTAATGCTTTTGGTTATTACTAATGACGGGCGAACCCGAAACCGAATTATAAGGCTTTCGCAGGACTTTACACCCGAAATTATGGAACGCTTTAACACCATAATTAACGACAAGGTAAAGCGCCGCCCCTTAAGTGAACTAACACTTGGTTATATGCAAAGCATTATTGCTTCAGCAGGTATTGATGCTTTCAGCCTTATGCCGCTTTTAACCGCAGTTTTTGAAACGGTTAACGAAATTGACAGCGTGTCACTTGATTTAAGCGGTATGCCAAGGCTTTATGACATTTCTTCTAATGAAGAAGCCGCACGTCGTATAATATCACTTGTTGAACGTCGTGACCCCATAATTTCAATGTTTGAGGAAATTGGCTCGGGCGTAATTTTCGGAAGTGAAAGCGGTTACAGTGAGTTATCAAACGATACTTTAATTGCCGCAAGCTTTGATTCAGGTAATAAATACCATGGATATATTGCTCTTTTAGGCCCCAAACGAATGTCCTACGAGCAGGTAATTCCAAGTATTGAATATATAGCCGAAAAAATTGGCGACCTTATTTTAGAGGCACAAAAGGATATGGAGGATTGATTTCGTGGAAGAAAATAAGGAAAACATAAAGCCCGAAAAAAAGAAAAATAAAAAGGATATTGAAATTGAAAATTTAAAGGCCGAGCTTGAAGCAAAAAACGATTTACTTCTTCGCACCGCTGCTGAATTTGATAATTTCAAAAAGCGTAGCGAACGTGAAAAGCTAACAGTTGCCGAATTTGCAAAGGCAGGGCTTATAAAACAGCTTTTACCGATTTTAGACAACATTGACCGTGCCGCACTCTCAGAAAAGGGTAGTGAGGATTATATTAAGGGTATTGAAATGATTGTTAAGCAGTTCGAAGCCACCGCAGATAATCTGGGCATTGAAGAAATTGCAAAGGTTGGCGACACCTTTAACCCCGAGCTTCATGAAGCAGTAATGCATATTGAAGACGAAACTGTCGCTGAAAACACCATTACACAGGTTTTACAGAAGGGCTATAAAATCGGCTCAACCGTTATAAGACCGGCAATGGTTCAAGTAGCAAATTAAAACATTTATATATTAAAAGGAGAAAACTATTATGGGAAAAATTATTGGTATTGACTTGGGTACAACAAACTCTTGCGTTGCTGTTATGGAAGGCGGCGAAGCAGTTGTAATTGCAAATGCTGAAGGCGGAAGAACAACACCCTCTGTTGTGGCATTTTCAAAAACAGGTGAAAGAATGGTAGGTCAGGTTGCAAAGCGTCAGGCTATCACCAACCCTGACAGAACTATCAGCTCTATTAAGCGTGATATGGGTACTTCTAACACTGTTGCTATTGACGGCAAGAACTACACCCCACAGGAAATTTCGGCAATCATTCTTCAAAAATTAAAGGCTGATGCTGAAAGCTATCTCGGTCAGACTGTAAGTGAAGCTGTTATCACAGTTCCTGCATACTTTACCGACGCTCAGCGTCAGGCAACTAAGGACGCAGGTAAAATAGCAGGTCTTGAAGTAAAGCGTATTATCAACGAGCCTACCGCTGCTGCTTTGGCTTACAGTATTGATAAGGAAGACGACCAAAAGGTTATGGTATATGACCTTGGCGGCGGTACCTTTGACGTTTCTATTATTGAAATGGGTGATGGCGTTCAAGAGGTTTTGGCAACCGCAGGTAACAACAAGCTTGGCGGTGACGACTTTGACAAGCGCGTTATGGACTATATTGTTTCTACCTTTAAGGCAGAACAGGGCATTGACCTTTCAAACGACAAAATGGCAATGCAGCGTGTAAAGGAAGCCGCTGAAAAGGCTAAAATTGACCTTTCAGGTATGACCTCTACCGACATTAACCTTCCCTTTATTACTGCTGACTCTACAGGTCCTAAGCACTTCGAAACCACTTTAACCCGTGCAAAGTTTAACGAGCTTACTGCCGACTTGGTTGAAGCCACAATGGCGCCTGTTCGTCAGGCAATTGCGGACTCGGGTCTTGATAAGAACGAAATCAACAAGGTATTAATGGTTGGCGGTTCTTCAAGAATTCCCGCTGTTCAGGAAGCTGTTAAGAACTTTATGGGCAAGGAACCCTTCAAGGGTATTAACCCCGACGAATGCGTTGCACTTGGCGCAGCACTTCAGGCGGGTGTACTCGGCGGCGACGTTAAGGGTCTTCTTCTCTTAGACGTTACACCTCTTTCACTCGGTATTGAAACTATGGGTGGTATCTCTACCAAGGTTATCGACCGCAACACAACCATCCCCGCTAAGAAGAGCCAAATCTTCTCGACTGCGGCTGATGGTCAGACCTCTGTTGAAGTACACGTGCTTCAGGGTGAACGTGAATTTGCAAGGGACAACAAAACTCTTGGTGTGTTCCACCTCGACGGTATTGCATCTGCTCCCCGTGGTGTTCCTCAAATCGAAGTAACATTTGATATCGACGCTAACGGTATTGTTCACGTTTCAGCTAAGGACCTTGGCACAGGTAAGGAAAACAACATTACCATTACCTCTAACACCAATATGTCTAAGGATGATATTGACAAGGCTGTTAAGGAAGCTGAAGAATATGCAGCAGAGGACAAAAAGCGCCGTGAAGCAGTTGATATTCGCAACAACGCTGACCAAATGATTTACACAACCGAAAAGACCTTAACCGACCTCGGTGATAAGATTACCGAAGACGAAAAGAACAAGATTAACACCGCTAAGGACGCTTTAAAGGAAGCTGTTAAGGGTGAAGATACTGAGCTTATTAAGGCTAAGCAGGAAGAGCTTCAAAAGGAGCTTTATGCTGTAAGTGAAAAGCTTTATAAGGCAGCAGCTGCTGAACAGCAGGCTCAGCAACAGGCACAGCAAAACGGTCAGCAGGCTAATGCCGACAACGTTTACGATGCCGATTTTACCGACGTTGACGAGAACAAATAATTTATTGTAATCGGGAGGCGAAACGCCTCCCCTACATATTGTAGATATTAGGAGAATTATTTTGGCTGATAATAAAAGAGATTATTATGAGGTCTTAGGTGTTGACCGTTCGGCATCCGACGACGAGCTAAAAAAAGCATATAGAAAAGCGGCGAAAAAATATCACCCTGACCTAAACCCAGGAGATGCACAAGCCGAAAAAGCCTTTAAAGAGGTCAATGAAGCTTATGAGGTACTTTCTGATAAGGATAAGCGCTCACGTTATGACCAATTTGGTCATGCAGGTGTTGACCCTAACTTTGGCGCAGGCGGCGGCTACGGCGGTGGCGGCTTTAACGGTGATTTTGGCGACTTTGGCGATTTGGGCGATATTTTCGGCTCGTTCTTCGGCGGTGGCTTTGGCGGCGGTTCTCGCCGTTCTAACCCAAATGCACCTCGCCGTGGTAACGATGCATCAGCCGCGGTTAATATTTCCTTTGAGGAAGCCGCAAAGGGCTGTACTAAAACCGTAAAGGTAACTAAAATCGACACCTGTGACGAATGCGGCGGCAGCGGTGCCGAGAAGGGCACCACCTCTAAAACCTGTCCTGTTTGTCACGGCAGCGGTCAGGTTACCTCGGCTCAGCGCACACCCTTTGGTGTGTTCCAAACCCAAACGGTTTGCAACCATTGTCACGGTAGCGGTAAGGTTATTGAAAACCCCTGCAGTCGTTGTAACGGAAAGGGTAGAATTCGCCACACTGTTGAAGAAACGGTTGAAATTCCCGCAGGTATTGACGACGGTCAGGTAATTAATATGCGTGGCAAGGGTGATAGCGGCGTAAACGGCGGTCCTTCGGGCGATTTAAGAATAAATATTAACGTTCGCCCACACCCCATTTTCCACAGGAACGGTTATGACGTTTTTTGTGAAATTCCAATTACCTTTGCTGAAGCCGCACTTGGTGCTGATATTACTGTGCCTACCCTTGATGGCAAGGTCAAATTTACTATTCACGAGGGTACACAGCCTGGGGACGAATTCAAGCTTAAGGGTAAGGGTATCCAACGGCTTAATTATTCGGGCAAGGGCGACCAATATGTTAAAATAGTGGTTGAAATTCCAAAGAATTTATCTCGCGAGCAAAAGGAAATTTTAAAGAATTTTCAAAACACCTCAAGCGATAAAAACTATAAAACACAAAAAAGCTTTATGGATAAGGTTAAAGACTTTTTTGACTGAAAAATTAAAAGCATCTTCCCAAAAAGGAAGATGCTTTTTGCTATTTTGTTATTTTTTTCAAATCCTCGTTAGAGCCAAGCACTAAAAGGTGTTCGGTTTCCTTAAAAATGTAATTTGCACTGAAAGGAACAATTTTGTCATTACACTTGTAGGCAATAATATTTAGGTTATATTTGTTGCGAATGTCAAGCTCAATAACGTTTTTGCCATACCACTTTTTAGGTGCCGAGATTTCAAAAATAGAATAATTGTCTGCAAGGTTTATATAATCAAACACGTTTTGTGAGCATTCAACCCCTGCAATTTTACGGCAGATATCACGCTCGGGGTAAATTATATGGTCAGCCCCACTGCGAAGTAAGAATTTTTCTTCAATGTCGCGATTTGCGGTGCTGTAAACCTTTTTAGCGCCAAGTTCTTTAAGTAAATCGGTAATTTCAAGACAAGCTTGAAAATAATCCTCAATACAAACGAAGCAAACATCAAAATCTTCTACGCCAAGACCTTCTAAAACTGTACGGTTTGTACAGTCACAAACAGGGGTTGAAACAACGTTTTTAAATGCAGCTTTTAAGCCTTCGAGCTTTGCCTCGTTCATATCAACCGCCATAATTTCACAGCTTTGTTTATCTAACTCGGCAACCAAGTGGTGACCAAGTGAGCCCATACCAATAATTAAAAATGATTTCATATTTTTCTCCTTTAATTAGCCAACCGTAATAGATTCTGCAGGGAATGAAATAGGCGGATTAACGCGTTTTTCAAATAGCGCACTTGCAAATGAAACACTACCAACTCTACCGCAAAACATTAAGAACATAAGCGCAATTTTTGAAACGGCTGAAAGTGAGGTGGTAATACCTGCCGTTAAACCAACGGTGCTCATTGCCGAAACAGTTTCTAATACAGCATCTGATAATGGTACATTGTCTATCCAGCAAATAATGAGGGTTGCGCATATAATAAGTGCCAGATTTATTGTAATAATTAAAATTGCTTTTTTGAGAAATTCGGTTTTAATTGTTTTGCCGAAAACCACAACATCGTTATTACCGCGAATGGTCGAAAGTGCAAATGCAATAATAACGAATATCGAAGTGGTTTTAACACCGCCTGCAGTTGAGCCAGAGCTACCGCCAATGAACATAAGAAAAACGGTAAGCAGTACCGACGACGGCGAAAGACCAGCCATATCAATACTGTTGAAACCGGCAGTTCGAGGTGTAACCGATGCAAAAAATGCGTTTAAAAGCTTTTGCCCAAATGGCATATTCTTTAAAAGATTGTTATATTCAAAAATAAAGAATAGCACTGTGCCAATACCTAAAAGCAAAACTGATGTTAAAATTACAATTTTGCTATGCAAATTAAGCTTTTTAAGGGTAAAGCGTTTAAGTGTAATATCATCCCAAACTAAAAAGCCCAGACTGCCTATTATTATAAGGGCGGAAATTGTTAAAATAACAATATAATCTCCACTGAAATCCATAAGTGAAACAAAGGGTGTGTTTTCGCCCAAAAGGTCAAAGCCCGCGTTACAAAAGGCAGAAATCGAATGAAAAACCGCAAAATAAATACCTTTCGCCACACCAAAATGCCTAATAAAGCTTATAGATAAAAGTGCCGCGCCGACAGTTTCAAACAAAAGTGTGCCAAGTATTATTTTTTTAACAAGGCTTGAAAAATTATTGAGTCGAGTCGTATTAATGGTTTCTGCCATCATAACCTTTTCACGAAGACCCTTTTTGCGAATTATCAAACGGTAAAAGAAGGTGGCAATGGTCATATAGCCTAAACCACCAAGCTGTATAAGTGATAAAATTACTATTTGGCCGAATAATGACCAATAGGTAGCGGTATTTTCGGCAATAAGTCCAGTCACGCAGGAGGCCGAAACTGCAGTGAAGGCTGCGGTTAAAACAGTAGGCGATTCACCACTTTTAGTAGAAACGGGGAGTAGTAAAAGCACTGTACCCAAAAACACAATGCAAAAATAACCAAGCGCAATAATTTGTAAATGGTTCAATCCCTTACGTTTGATAAAATCCCCTCCCATGAAAATGTTTATTATCATTATACTATAAAACATCAACAAATTCAACAACTTAAAAAAAGGATTGTATTATTACGATTAAAATGGTAAAATAACGTTATAGTTTAATATTAAAAGGGAGAACGGTATGAAAATTATTGTAAACGGTTGTGGTAAAATCGGCACAACAATTTTGGCAAATTTGGTCGCTGAAGGACATGATGTTACTGCTATCGATACTAACCCTGAAGTAATACAAAAGTTAACTAATATATATGATGTTATTAGCGTTTGCGGTAACGGTGCGGATAGTGATGTTTTACAGGAAGCAAATGCTAAAAGTAACGATTTGATTATATCCACAACCTCGTCAGATGAGATAAATATGCTCACTTGTTTTTTGGCAAAGCGTATGGGGGTTGAAAATACTGTTGCCCGTGTTCGAAATCCTGAATATAATGATAAAAGCCTAAGCTTTATGCGTCAGCAGCTCGAAATTTCGCTTATAATAAACCCTGAGCTTATGGCTGCTCACGAGCTTTTTAACCTTTTAAAGCTTCCCAATGCGGATAAAATTGAAAACTTTTCGGCACGAAACTTTGAAATTGTTGAATTTAAGGTTAGGGAAGGCTCGGCTTTAGACGGTCTTAAAATTTATGAACTTCGCAACAAATTTAAGGCCAAATTTCTTATTTGCGCTGTTAAGCGTGGGGAAGATGCTTATATTCCTCATGGTGATTTTACTATTATGGCGGGGGATAAAATTGGTATTACCGCATCTTTTGCTGAAATTTTACGTCTTTTCAGCGAAATGGGCATGAAGCAATCATCGGCTAAAAAGGTTATGATTTTGGGAGGTAGTAAAACTGCTGTTTATCTTGCAAAACGCTTATCATCAGTTGGAAACTCTGTAACAATCATTGAAAAGAACCGTAATAAGTGCGAAGAATTAACCGAGGATTTGCCCAAGGTTTTGGTTGTTTGCGGTGATGGTGCTTCGCAGGAGGTTTTAATTGAAGAGGGTCTTACATCAGTAGATGCGGTAATCGCTTTGACTGGTCTTGATGAACTTAATATTCTAATTTCGTCCTATGCATATTCCAAAAAGGTGCCAAAGGTTATTGCTAAAATTAACAGGCAGGAGCTTATCCCGTTAGCTGAGCATTGGGGACTTGATACTACTATATCTCCACGCAAGGCCATTTCAAATACGGTTGTGCGTTATGCGAGAGCACTTGAAAATTCACAGGGCAGCAGCGTTGAAACTCTTTACAAGCTCATGGATGATAAGGTTGAAGCTTTGGAATTTGCTGTAAAGGATGGTCTGGACTTTTTAAATGTTCCGTTTAAGCAGTTAAAACTTAAGGAAAACATACTTATCGCAGGCATTATCCGTGAAAGAAAGACAATTATTCCTTCCGGTGACGATGTGCTTTTGTCAGGGGATAAGGTTGTGATTTTGGCTGCCAATCAACGAATTAATAATTTGTCAGATATTATAAGGTGATTAAATTATGAATCGTAAGGTAATTTTTTATATGCTTGGCCAAATCTTACAGCTTGAAGCAGCAATAATGTTTATACCGCTTGTCACTTCACTTATATATGGTGAAAAATGCTTTTTAGCATTTTTAATAACTATTTTTGTGGCTTTGGTCTTAGGCTTTGCATTAACTTTAATTAATAAATCGCGTGACAAGACATTTTTCGCAAAGGAAGGCTTTGTAATCGTTGCGCTTTCATGGGTGTTGCTTTCAGCCGTGGGTGCACTTCCCTTTGTTATAAGTGGGGAAATACCCAATTTTATTGATGCTTTTTTTGAAACGGTCAGCGGTTTTACCACAACGGGTGCAACCATACTTGGTAATGTTGAAGTGCTTTCAAAAAGCACTTTAATGTGGCGAAGCCTTACCCACTGGGTTGGCGGCATGGGAATACTTGTGCTTGTGGTTGCTATTTTACCGACTGATTCGGGACGGTCTATCCATATAATTCGTGCTGAAATGCCCGGTCATAGTGTTGGTAAGCTTACACCAAAGCTTCGTGTTATGACAAAGCAGCTTTATTTGATATATATTGTACTTACAGCAACAGAGGTTGTTTTTTTGCTTTTCGGCGGAATGCCATTGTTTGATTCATTGGTGCACAGTTTTGGTACTGCGGGTACGGGTGGCTTTGGTATAAAAAATGACAGTATCGCTTCATATAGTCCGTATTTGCAATGGGTAATAACCGTTTTTATGCTACTCTTTGGTATAAATTTTAACCTTTATTATCTTTTGCTGGTCGGTAAGCTACGCTCGGCTGTTAAAAGTGAGGAGCTTTGGACTTATATCTGCTTGTTTACAGGAGCCACTGCACTCATTACCTATAATATTTACAGTATGTCAACAAATTTCGCTGAAGCACTTCGCAATGCGGCATTTCAGGTTTCATCAATAATGACTACTACAGGTTATGCTACGGCGGATTTCAATTTATGGCCCGGTCTGTCAAAAGGAATTTTATTTATTCTAATGTTTATCGGGGCGTGTTCAGGATCAACCGCGGGCGGACTTAAGATTTCGCGCGTGGTGCTGTTATTTAAGCGTGTTAAATCAGGTGTTAAACATATGATACACCCTCGTTCAACCGAGGCGGTTCGTTTTGAGAGTAAAAAGGTTGATAACGATACGCTTACGGGTGTTCTTGTTTATTTTGCAGTATATTTTATTTGCTTCATTTCGATTTTGTTCGTTGTTCTGTTTGAACCGTTTGATTTCGAAACAAGTATATCTGCGGTGGCGGCGTGCTTCAATAATGTTGGTCCTGGGTTATCGCTTGTCGGTCCAATGGGTAATTATGGGGTATTTTCATATGTCTCAAAAATTGCGCTTTCGGTTGCAATGCTGCTTGGCCGACTTGAAATTTTCCCAATGCTTATTTTGTTTTCACCAAGCGTTTGGAAAGAGCGTCGCGCAAAGTCATAAAATAAAAAACGCTACACTTTTAAAGTGTAGCGTTTAAATTTTGCAAAAATTATTCTTCAACCGGTTCATCACCGAAAACAATGTCAGAAATGTCAACATTTACACGGGTAACGGCTGTGTTGGTCATGGTTTGAATTTTGTCCTTAACGTTTTGCTGAACCTTGTCAGCAACCTCTTTAACCTTAGCATCCTTTTTAACGGTTATATAAATGCCGATTTCGAGCGCACCGTTAACACTTTCAATTTTAATGCCTTGAAATGGACCTTTGGCCTTAACAGCATCTTTAAGGTCATAATTCTTTTTAGCGATAGAAGCTACGCCTTCAACTTCAAGGGTAGCAATTTCAGCCATTTTTCTAAGTACTTCTGTATTTATTGAAAGTTTTGTTGCATTATCTGCCATTTGTGTAACCTCCGTATAAAACTTCTTAATAGATAAGTCGGCAATAAACACCTTGCCTTTATTCCTATTATAACACAAATTTTTCATAACACAACAGAATTTTTATTTAATTGGAATAATTTTAATTTTAGAAAGCGAAATGTCGGTTTGGTTTGTCACAATGTCTTGAATTTGTAAAGTATTTGCAGTGGTAAGCCCATCGCTTTTTACAATAACGTTTATTTCATCATCGCTTATAACCGCCAAAGCCTTTGTAAAGCCTTTGGCTTTTAAAAGGTTTTCAATGTTAATTTCGTTATTTGTGTTTTTTGTGATTTTTTCAATAAGCGCCAACGCTGATTTTTTATCAGTGTCGGTAAGCTTTGCGCTTTTTAAAAGCTCCTCTACCTCTTCAATAGCGGCTTTTCGCACTTTTTCTCGGTCAGCCTTTGCCGCTGCAAAATAATCGGCTTCACTAGTTCCGGTTTGAACGCTTTCACCGTCGGTTTTATTATCAACATAGGTCGATTCACCTAAATATTTTGTGTTTGTAGGAAGATATTTTGTGTTAAGCCAAATTGCCGCGGCAAGCGCTAACACCATTACACCTACTACAATTTGACCTTTACCTAAAACCTTGCCTTTTTTCATTTTAATTTCCTCCTGCGATAAATACTCGTTTAGATGTAATATTCAAAGCCGACGTAACGGCGTTTTGAATTTTTTCGTTAAGGGCAGGGGTATCGCCGCCCTCGCATACAATTGCCACGCCCCGAATTTCAGGCATTTGCTTTGAAATTAAAATTGCCTGTTCGCTGCCGTCGGCGTTTTTAACTGTTATATACCCTTGCTTTATCTCGCTTTTTTCAGTGGTATTGTTGTTGTCGTTTTTGCTTTCACCCAGTTCTTCAATTGTGTCGGCATAGTTGTAATTAATACTGCTTTCAAGGGTGATAACAACCGTTACTTTTCTGCTGCCTGAAATACCCTTTACAAGCCGTGTTATATCTTTTTCCAAACTTTCCTTGTATTCTTCGGCCGTAAAATCTTCACTTATTTTTGAAGCTTTCTCATCACCTGTGCCCAACGAGGAAAGAAAAATCAGTCCAAGGCCAATTATACCTATTACTATTAAAACCCGTGGATTTTTAAGCTTTTCTAAATATTTTTTATATATGCTATTCATTTATAATTTCAACCTCTAAATTTTGTGTTATGCCCTCAATAGAATTTAAAATTTTGCTTTTTTCTTCCTTTGAAAATATTAAAACCTTACTAATTACTATGCTGTCATCAGCATTTTTAGTAGTTAAAACCGAAATTTTTGAAAATTCTATTTTTGAAGCATTAAGGCAGGTTTCAAAAACATATCGGGCAGATGCCTCATCAATTGCTTGGGTGGTAGCCTCTGTATTTGAAGTGTCAGATTTGAAATCGAGGTCAAAATCAATTTTCAAAGCAGAGGAAATTATAATTAAGGTGAAAACAAGGCTTAATATATATTTAACAGAATTTTTCATTTGACCGCTTGGGCAAATAATAAAAACAAAACCAATAAAAATTGCAGACACACAAAAGGAAATTAAAAACGAATTTATATTCATACACCCTTACCGCCCATAATTACAACTGTAAGCGAAATTATAAACATTGCCGCAGTAAGCAGTACAACACCTACTAAAACCGACATTACCGAATCAACGCTTTTTAAAAGCATAGATATTTTGCCAACACAAAAGGTGTCGCTAAAAAAGGAAAGCATTAAAAGACCCAACCGCCACATTAAGAGCTCAATTATTATGGGTAAAAAGGTTAAGGCGCAAATTAAAACGCCCCAAATTCCCACACTTGAGCGTAAAAGTGAAAGAGAAGCGGTAACAGTTGCAAGCGCTTCGGATAATACACCGCCCGCCACCGGCACGCTTGAGCCCACAATAAATTTTGCAGTGCGAAGTGATAAGCTGTCAGCCGCACCGTTAATGACTGTCTGAATGCTCAAAATGCCCACAAAAACGGTGGAAATCAACCCCATTATCCAAAGCGAAAGCTTTTTCACACCACTTGCTAAATTAGTGTTTTGAAGTAAGGGTGAAACTGATGAAGCGATGCTTAGAGAAAGGTGCCCGCAGGTAAGCGGCACAACGGCAAAGTTGGCAATAAAGGTAACAAGGTTTGAGGCAAGCAGTAAAACACCGCTCATTGAGGCGGAGGTTAAGGTTCTTCCGCTTGCCGCAACCACACCTGCAAACACTGGCACAAATGCTGTCATAAAGGTAGCACAGCCACGTAGAGCCTCTGTAGAGGCTGTTATGGCTGAATAAACGGGGGAAAGCAATGCTGCGCATACGGCTAAAACGGTGGCAAAAGTAACGGTTTCGGTCATACTGTCTTTAAAAGCAGTTGAAATAACAGCGCTTAAAATTATAAGTGATAAAATTATGCCAAAGGCTCTTAAAGGTGCTTTAGCGCCGCTTTTAATAAAGCCCCAAATATGTAAAAAGGCATTTTCGTTACTGAGCGAATTTACCCAGTCGCTGTCACTTATATCAATTGAAAAGTTATCTAATAACTCCTTGGTGGCGTCTGGTATTTCGTCATTTAATTCATCTATACCCGAAGCGGAAAACTGTTCTTTATAAATGTCGGATTCTTCTGCTGAAACGGCAGTAATAAGGCAAAGCATTATTAAAAATGTTAATACGACTTTTTTAATCATTTTATAAATCCTAACGCTAAATCTACAATGTTAATAACAAGCGGAACAGACAGCAAAAAAATACTGCATTTTCCCACCGTTTCCGAAAGGGAGGCAAGGGTGGTTTGTCCTGCATCTCTGCAAATGTCAGCTGCAAAGCTTGTTACATATCCAATACCTAAAGCCTTAAGCGCAACCTTAAAATATGAAAGCTCAACGCCATAGCCTTCTAGCTTTTGTGAAATGCGGCTTATTGGTGAAATTAAGGCATTAAAAACCAAATAAAGTGCTAAAACTGCAGTAACAAGTGCAAGTAAAATAGAAAATTCGGGCCTGTGTTGGCGAAAAATCACTGCAAAAATTGCCGCAACAATGCAAATAATTAAAATTTTGAAAATATCCATTTTAAAGGCCAAATAAATCCTTAACTGTGGTAAAAAGCTCGGCCACGGCATTAACAACCATTAAAAGCACTACAACAAGTCCTGCAAGGGTGGTGAGCATTGCCTGTTCCTCTCGGCCCGATCGTATAAGCACCTGATTTAAAACCGTTACAATTATGCCTATAGCGGCAATTTTAAAAATAAAATCAACATCCATAAAGTTCACCTACAAAAAGAAAATGCAAATAAAAACACCGCATAAAAACCCAAGTCCTTTATAAAGCTGTGCCTGACTGTTTAATTCGGCTGTAGCCTCATTAATTTTAATATCAAAAAGTCCGATAAAGGCTTCACACCGCTGAAGTTCTGAATGAGTGTCGCCACTGCCAAAGGTGTTTAAAAAATCATTAAAAAGGGTAATATCTTCTTTTTTTAAGCCTTCGGTTAAATTGTGCTGACTTCCAAAGCATTCGCATAAAAGCCGCTTTTTATCACCCGCACGAAGCCTTAGCTTTTCCTTAAGCTTTAAAAATCCGTTTATAATTTCAGTAAGGCGTTTACAACGTTTTTTAAGTGAAATTGCTTTTAAAAAGCCTATCGCTGTGCAGGTTGTAAGAATAATAATAAGCCCCGCAATTTTAAACAGCAGCCTCACGATAAAGCTCCTTCGTGGTTATAAATTGTGGCTTTCCGCCATAAAGTGATGGCAATATGACTACTTGGTCAATAACACCGCTTAAAAGTAATCGCCTTGTAATTTCACGGTTTTTAAGGTCAAAGGTATTTTCAACGTGCGCAGTGGTTATAACCTTTACACCTGACGAAAAGCAAAGGCTTACGGCGTTAAGCTCGTTAACGTTTCCAATTTCATCAAAGGCAATATAATCGGGAAACATTGTGCGAAGGGCAATTTCCGCGCCGACTGCCTTGTTATCAGCCTGTAAAACATCGGTTGCAAGGCCCAAATCAAGCTTGCCACCGCCAGAAATTTCGCTTCTTGAATCAATTACGGCAATACGGTTAATTTTTCCCTTAGTTCCGTTTGAAAGCTGGCGAATAAAATCACGAAGTATGGTGGTTTTACCACTTCCGGGTGGACCTGCAATTAAAAGTCCGCCGCCGTTGTAATTTGATAAAAGCTCATTTGCACAGCCTTTAATTTCACGGCTTATTCGAATGTTAATTGAAGTTATGTCCTGCATGGTGCCGTTATCTGAAAGCCTGCCGCACACACCCGCCCTGCAACCGTTTTTCATAATTATAAAGCCTTCACGCAGTTCGTTTTCGTGGGCAAAAACCGATGCATCACACAAAAGGTGAAAGCATTGGTTAATATCGTCTTCAGTTATGTAAACAAGCCCGTTGCAAAGCGAAAAGCAGGTTTGTCCGTCAGTTTTTAGAAAAACCGTTTCGCCTTGAATGGTTAAAGAAAACGGTAAATTTTTGCGAAGCCTAATTTCCGCTACGTTTTGCTGAACAGTGGGGGAAAGATTAAAAAGTGCGCCCTTAATTTTGGGTGGCAGGGCATATAAAACATTTGATAATGCATCGTTGGTTATCAAAATTATCACCTCAATAGATGATATGACCGACTTGTCCAAAATAGAACTTTAAATAATGCGTAATTCGTAATGCGTAATGCGGAATTGTTGTGTGAATTATAGTTTATCGGGCTGACGGAATTGTACAAACCAAAGTCTTCTCCCGCAGGAGAAGGCATAGATAAAACCAAATTTGAAATTATGTGTAAAAAAACGCACCCAACATATCGTTGGGTGCGTTAATTACGCATTACAAATTATGAATTACGAATTAGTATGCAACGCCTTGTGCGAGCATAGCATTTGCAACCTTTTCAAAGCCTGCAATGTTAGCGCCTGCAACCAAGTCGCCGGGCATACCGTATTTTTCAGCAGCGTTAAGAGATGCCGAGAAGATGTTCTTCATAATCTGCTTGAGTTTAGCATCAACTTCTTCAGCGGTCCAGTTGTAGCGCATTGAGTTCTGGCTCATTTCAAGACCCGAAACTGCAACACCGCCTGCATTAACTGCCTTTGAAGGAGCAACGGTAACACCGTTTTCCTTAAGTAAAGCAACTGCTTCGTTAGTGGTGGGCATATTAGAAACTTCAACGTAATATTTTACGCCGTTAGCAATAATTTGTTCAGCTTCCTTGACGTCAACCTCGTTCTGAGTTGCGCAAGGCATAATAATGTCAACCTTAGTGCCCCAAGGCTTCTGACCTTCAAAGTAAGGAACGCCAAACTTGTCGGCATAATCCTTAACCTTGTCACGACCAGAAGAACGCATTGAAAGCATAAATTCAATCTTTTCGTCGGTGTTAATGCCGTCTTCGTCATAAACGTAGCCGTCAGGACCTGAGATGGTAACAACCTTACCGCCAAGCTCGGTAACCTTCTTAACAGTACCCCAAGCAACGTTACCGAAGCCTGAAACTGCAAAGGTCTTGCCCTTAATGGTGTCGCCAAAGGACTTGAGCATTTCATCTACATAATAAACAGCGCCGAAGCCGGTTGCTTCAGGACGGATAAGAGAACCGCCGTAGGGAAGACCCTTACCTGTAAGAACGCCTGTAAATTCGTTACGAAGGCGCTTATACTGACCGTAAAGGTAACCGATTTCACGAGCGCCTACACCAAGGTCACCTGCGGGAACGTCGGTATCAGCACCGATGTGCTTTGAAAGCTCGGTCATAAAGCTTTGGCAGAAACGCATAATTTCGCCATCGCTGCGGCCGCGGGGGTCAAAGTCACTACCGCCCTTACCGCCGCCCATAGGAAGACTGGTAAGGCTATTCTTGAAGGTTTGTTCAAAGCCTAAGAACTTAATAATGCTGGCATTAACTGAGGGATGGAAACGAAGACCGCCCTTGTAAGGACCGATAGCCGAGTTAAACTGAACACGGAAGCCACGGTTTACGTGAACTGCGCCGTTATCATCAACCCAAGATACACGGAAGGTAATCATTCTTTCGGGTTCTACCATTCTTTCAATAATGCCCCACTTTTGATATTCGGGGTTGGATTCAACAACAGGTTCAATAGAAGATAAAACTTCATAAACTGTTTGATGGAATTCCTTTTCGCCGGGGTTACGTGCTTCAACGTCGGCGTATACTTTTTTAAGGTATTCTGATTTAAGCATATATGTATCTCCTTTACATAATAATATATATTTTATTTTTTTAGGATACTACCATTTTTTTTAGATGTCAACAAAAAATTTTAAAAAATACTTGAAATTTACAATTTTTGTGGTATACTTATTGGGAACTGAATAAGCTATGTGAGGTTTGCAGAAGGTATTCGACTGTGAACTGATAGCACTTTGGAGAATTCTGTTAAATCAGGTGCCGAAGGGGCAAGGCGGTTTTTAACCGTTAATCTCTCAGGCAAAAGGACAAAGGTTGTATTTTTTCTTTCTTGTACTTTTGCCGAACTGTTTTGCAGTTCGGTTTTATTATTTTAATAAGGAGTTTTAAAAATGGAGAAGTTTTTAGAAAGTGTAGCAGCTATAAACGGCGAAATTAACAGCGTCGTTTGGGGTATTTTTGGTTTGGCGCTACTCATTGGTACAGGTATTATAGTTACCTGCTGTACAAAGTTTTTCCAGGTATCACATCTTCCGCACTGGTGGAAAAACACTATAGGCAGTCTTTTCAAAAAGGACGTTATCAGTCACAGCAAGGAAAAGGGCTCAATTTCGCCCTTCCAGGCCTTGTGTACAGCCCTTGCTGCAACTGTTGGTACTGGTAACATTGCCGGTGTTGCTGCAGCAATTTGTGTTGGTGGCGCAGGTGCAGTTTTCTGGATGTGGGTTGCCGCATTCTTTGGTATGATGACAAACTATGCCGAAAATGTTTTAGGTATGTATTTCCGCCGCAAAAACGTTAATGATGAATGGTCGGGCGGTGCGATGTATTATCTTCGTGACGGTCTTGGCGGCAAAAAGGGTTGCAAGTGGATTGGTAAAGTTTTGGCCGTGCTTTTCTGTATTTTTACAATGCTTGCTTCTTTCGGTATCGGCTCAATGGGTCAGGTAAACAAAATTGTTGCTAACGTTGCAGCTGCATTTGACGTTAAGGCACTTTCTGCAATTAACGTTTTTGGTGACGTTTCACTTTACAATGTGCTTATCGGTGTTGCTATTATGGCTTTAACCGCACTTATCACTTTGGGCGGTCTTAAAAGAATCGCTTCCGTTGCTGAAAAAATTGTTCCCTTTATGGTGGTGCTTTTTGTTTTGGGCTCACTTGTAATTATCGGTGTAAACTATGATGCTATTATTCCTGCGTTTAAGGCAATCTTTGTTAATGCATTCAAGCCTGAGGCATTTGTAGGCGGTGGTATCGGTGGTGTTATCGTTGCTATGACAAACGGCTTTAAGCGTGGCGTTTTCTCAAACGAAGCGGGTCTTGGTTCATCGGTTATGGTTCATTCAAACTCTAACATTAAAGAACCTGTTAAGCAGGGTATGTGGGGCATATTCGAAGTATTTGCCGACACAATGGTTGTTTGCACAATGACTGCACTTGTTGTTCTTACATCCGGCGGTCTTACAACAGGCGTGTTCAATATTGAAACAGGTGAAATTGCAGCAGGTCTTACTGATGCAACCTTGGTTGGCGGCGCATTTAATGCAGTGTTCCCTTGGGGTAACATCGGTCAAAGGTTTATTGCCATTGCAATGTTCCTGTTTGCATTTACTACCGTTCTTGGTTGGTCGCATTACGGAAGCAAGGCGTGGGAATATCTCTTTGGTGCAAAGACAACCGTTATTTTCCGCATTATCCACGTTATAACAGTAATCTTCGGTGCAGTACTTACATCTTCACTTGCTTGGGATATTTCGGACACGTTTAATGGTCTTATGATGGTTCCCAACCTTATTGGTGTACTTGTTCTTTGTCCGTTAGTTGTGAAGATTACAAAGAATTACATAGAGCGTAATATCAAGAAAAAGGAAGTTGCACTCGTTTTATCTTATGATGAAAAGTACAACAACTTAGAGGAAAAATAATACTTAAAGAGGATGCCTTCGGGCATCTTCTTTTTTGTTTCAGGGTTGTTTTAAATAAAGAAATTTGATATAATAAATTAGATACTGTATCGGAGGTGAAAAAGGTGAGTCAGCTTTGGGGTAAAATTCGGGAAGCGCTGCTTTCAGCGTTGCCAATAACCGCTATTGTTTATATTCTTGCATTAACCCCGCTTTTTAACTTTTCTAAATACGAGCTTATCACCTTTACAGTCGGTGCGGTAATGCTAATTTTAGGTATAGGCTTTTTTAACCTTGGGGCCGATATTGCCATGACACCTATGGGTGTTCAAGTGGGTGCGGGGCTTTCACGCCAAAAAAAGCTGTGGCTTTTGCTTGCGGTTTGCTTTTTGATGGGTGTGCTTATAACCGTGGCGGAGCCCGATTTACAGGTACTTGCAAAGCAGGTAAGCGCAGTTATGAATGGTACACTACTGATTTACACCGTGGGTATTGGTGTAGGTATATTTTTAATGGCGGCAATTTTGCGCATTATCTTTAAAAAGCCGTTATCCCTTATCTTAGCGCTTTGCTATATGCTTGTTTTTGCCTTGGCCTTAATGCTGTCGGTCAGCGGTAATATAAGCCTTTTGCCCTTGTCGTTTGATTCGGGCGGTGTTACCACAGGCCCCATAACTGTGCCCTTTATAATGGCGCTTGGTGTCGGTGTAGCAAGCGTTTTAGGTGATAGAAAATCCAAAGAAAACAGCTTCGGTCTTGTGGCGCTCTGCTCGGTAGGACCCATAATTGCTGTTATGCTGCTTGGCATTTTTTCAAAAAACAAAATGGTTTACAACGTGCCCGATTATAACGTTTCAAGCGACGTTTTAAACGCCTTTTTAAACAATTTGGCGCACACCGCAAAGGAGGTTGGAATTGCCCTTTTAATGATTGTGGCATTCTTCCTTGCTTGCAATTTTATTTTCCTGCATCTTTCAAAGCGTCAGCTTCAAAAAATAGGTGTGGGCGTTGTGTTTACATATATCGGTTTGGTTATCTTTTTAACAGGTGTAAACGTTGGCTTTATGCCAATCGGCTACCAAATCGGATATGAGCTCGCAAAAACTAGTAAGGTGTTTTTAACCTTGTTTGGTCTTGCGGTTGGTGTGCTTGTTGTTTTGGCCGAGCCCGCAATTCACGTGCTAAATTCTCAGGTTGAGGAAATTACGGGCGGTGCAATTACCAAAAAGTCAATGATTATGGGGCTTTGTATTGGTGTTGGCAGCGCAATTGCGCTTTCAATTATTCGCATTATTTTTGATTTTTCAATTGTTTATTATCTTATCCCCGGTTATTTCATTTCGCTTTTATTATCCCTTGTGGTGCCGCCGGTTTATACGGCAATTGCGTTTGACTCGGGCGGTGTGGCAAGTGGACCTATGACATCGGGCTTTATTTTGCCATTTGCAACAGGTGTTTGTGTAATGCTTCAAGGGTCAGAAGCGGTTTTAAACGATGCTTTCGGCGTTGTTGCCTTGGTTGCCTTGTCACCGCTTATTACAATTCAGCTTCTCGGTTTCCGTTCAATTGTAAGCGAATTTGTTAAGGAACGACGTGCAATGCGCCGTATTATTACTGCTGACGATAAGCAAATTATCAATTTTATGTAAGGAGGACACTATGAGCAACGTTGTCAACGAACAGTCAATAAAAAAGCTTGAACTGCTTTTTACAGTTGTTGACCGTTCTAAAACTGAATTTTATGTTGACGTGCTGTCGCAGTTTAAAATAAACAGCCAGTTTGTAGTGTCAGGCCTTGGTACTGCGACAAGCGAATTTCAAGAACTTTTGGGCCTTAACCGTCAAAAATCGGTAATTATAAGTATCGTTAAAAAGGATACAGCGACTGCTGCAATTAAGGTTTT
Organism: Clostridia bacterium; assembly: GCA_017622555.1. Taxonomy (GTDB): domain Bacteria; phylum Bacillota; class Clostridia; order Oscillospirales; family Acutalibacteraceae; genus UBA737. The sequence goes on along the minus strand of JAGAQV010000017.1, from coordinate 57,234 downwards.
ACAGGAAAAATTTGAAACGGTTAAAAAGGGTAAGGGCATTGCGTTTTGTGTGCCAATGTCAAGCATTATCGGTATAAACGTTTACCAATTTTTATCTGACAACCGTTTAGGAAAGGAATGATTTTATTATGCCAAGCAATAAATATGAACTTATTCTTGCCATTGTTAATGAAGGTTTGGCCGATGATGTTATGGACGTTGCACGTGAATGCGGTGTGCGTGGTGGTACAATTTTAACCGCCCGTGGCGTTACTAATGAAGAGGCGGCAGCATTTTTCGGCATAAGCATTCATTCCGAAAAAGAAATTTTAATGATGGTTGTTGAAAAAAGCATTAAAAATAATGTTTTTAATGCGGTTTATGATAAGCTTGAAATGTCAAAGAAAACCAAGGGCATTGTGTTTAGCCTTCCCGTATCTGCGGCGGCAGGCCTAGTAGGACAGGATGACGAAAATAAATAAAAAAAGGGGAGTGGTTATCCACTCCCCTTAAATATTTAATTATTTAAAATAACGACCGAGGAGACCCTCAAATGCCTTACCGTGACGAGCCTCATCACGAGCCATTTCGTGAACGGTGTCGTGAATAGCATCAAGGCCGAGCTCTTTAGCAAGCTTTGCAAGCTCAAACTTACCGAGAGTTGCGCCGTTTTCAGCATCTACACGCATTTCAAGGTTTTTCTTGGTGGAATCGGTTACAACTTCGCCCAAAAGCTCAGCAAATTTTGCTGCGTGTTCAGCTTCTTCATAAGCTGCTTTTTCCCAATAAAGACCAATTTCGGGATAGCCTTCTCTATGAGCAACACGTGCCATAGCAAGATACATACCAACCTCACAGCATTCGCCGTTGAAGTTTTCACGAAGACCGTCAATAATTCTCTGGTCAACGCCCTGTGCAACGCCTACAACGTGTTCAGCAGCCCAGCTTTTTTCAGCAGACTGTTCCTGGAACTTAGAAGCGGGAGCGTGGCAGATGGGGCACTCATTGGGAGCAGAATCACCTTCGTGAGTATAACCGCAGATAAGACATACATATTTTTTCATAATAATTTCCTCCAAAAGTTTAATTTGTTGTTTTACAGTTTTGACAGATACCGTAAGCTACATAAATGGTAGTGTCAGGCATAAAGCCCATTTTTTTCGAAAGCTCGGCCAAGGGGTCACATTCAAGCCTTGCATCGTGAATACAGCCACACTCTTTACAGTGCAGGTGGGCGTGTGGGGTAGTGTCATAATCAAAATGCTCAAACCCGTCGCCAACGTTAAGGCTTATAATATCACCGTTTCGACTTAGCTCTGAAAGATTTCGGTAAACGGTACCCAAGCTTATATTGGGTATTATTTCCCGAACTTGTTCGTAAATCCAATTTGCTGTAGGGTGAGTATCTGTTTCGCGCAAAACAGTTAGAATTGCTTCGCGCTGTTTTGAATAGTTTTTCATATTTTTCACCCAAATCAGTAATGATTACTATTTTATTATACTGACTTTTTTCTATTTGTCAATAGTTTTTTAAAATATTTTTTGCAAATTTTTTCAACTTGACAAAGATACAAAATTCAATTATTATTTATGTGTGAATACATATATAAATAGGAGTATAAAATGGGTGGTATAATTTCCGAATCGGTAATTAAACGCTTACCGAGGTATTATCGATTTTTAGGCGAGCTTAAAGCACAGGGAAGGGAACGTATTTCTTCACGTGAGCTTTCTGAAAGAATGGGTCTTACGGCTAGCCAAATCAGGCAGGACCTTAACTGTTTTGGTGGCTTCGGTCAGCAGGGCTATGGTTATAATATTGAGGTTTTACAGTCAGAAATCGGTCAAATTTTAAAGCTTGATAGACCGAAAAATACAATTCTTATAGGTATGGGTAACTTAGGCCGTGCCGTTGCCATGCATATGAATTTTGAATCTAAGGGCTTTCATCTTATTGGTCTTTTTGATTCTAAGGAATCACTTGTCGGTCAGGTTGTTCGTAATCAGCCTATTCGCAGTACCGACACTTTGGATGAATTTTGCCGTGAAAATTTACCGCAGGTTGCAATTTTATGCATACCTAAGGAAGCGGCCGAGGGCATTTCCGCCCAGCTTATAAAGCTTGGTGTTAAGGCTTTTTGGAATTTCAGCCATTACGATATTGCAATGAATCATCCCGGTGTTGTAGTACAAAATATTCACTTTAGCGACAGTCTTATGCGACTTTCCTTTAAAATGGATGATTAAAATTTAAATGCCGTCACTTATGTGACGGCATTTTTTTAGTTATCTCTCGAGCATTTTTCGGCATCAATTGCCAAAACAAGCATTAAAGCGTATAACGCATCATCCGGGTTGAAAACGTCGATTATGTAAGTGTCGGTCCAGTTCCAAATTTGCTTTGAAATATCGGCAACGGGAATATTTTGCTGATTTAAAATGTTATAATCCCATTCAAACCAATTGCCCTCAACCTGCCAACCGTTAAAATCAATGTTATAACGGGGTGTAATAAATGAAAATTCTCGGCTGATGCATCCGAGGTACTGTTCACCCTTATAAATTTCAAATCTTGGTAAAAGCGAAAAGATTTTTTGCTTAACGGTGCCAACTTCATTGCCGTTTTTGTCGTAAATTTTTAAAAGGTGTCCCCACGAAAGCTGACCCTTTACAACATAAACTGTGTTGCCATCCTCATCAAAAATATCATAGCTGTCAAACCATGAAAACAAGCGTTGCTTAAATAAAAGCTTCATATAATCACCTAATTTTTAAGACTTTGCATCGGTGCGGGAATGCGACCTGCACGGTCAATAAATTTAGTGGGTAATTTATTAAGGTTAACGTCCATTATCGGACCCGAGCCCAAAAGACCGCCAAAGTCAAGTTCTTCACCCTTTACTTTGCCAATTGCGGGTATAACACGAACGGCGGTGGTTTTTGAATTTACCATACCGATTGCGGCTTCATCTGCAATAATTGCCGAAATAACTTCGGCGGGGGTTTCACCTGGAATGGCTATCATATCAAGACCAACCGAGCAAACGGCGGTCATAGCTTCAAGCTTTTGAAGGGTAAGGTCACCAGAGCGTGCGGCATCAATCATACCGGCATCTTCTGTAACGGGGATAAATGCGCCCGAAAGACCGCCAACGTAAGAGGAAGCCATAACGCCACCCTTTTTGACAGCATCGTTAAGCATTGCCAAGGCGGCGGTGGTGCCATGAATACCGCAGCATTCAAGACCCATTTCTTCTAAAATATGTGCAACCGAGTCACCAACCGCAGGGGTGGGGGCAAGAGATAAGTCAACAATACCAAAGGGTACACCTAAACGTTTTGAAGCCTCATTACCAACTAGCTGACCCATTCTTGTAATTTTAAATGCGGTACGCTTTATAATTTCAGCAAGTTCGCCCAAAGTGGCGTTCGGGTGCTTCTTTATTGCGGCCTGCACAACACCCGGACCCGAAACACCGACGTGAATAACACAGTCGGGCTCGCCCACGCCGTGAAAAGCACCTGCCATAAAGGGATTATCTTCAACAGCGTTGCAAAAAACAACCAGCTTTGCGCAGCCAATGCATTCACGGTCAGCTGTAATTTCGGCCGTTTCACGAACAATCTGTCCCATAAGCTTTACAGCGTCCATATTTATCCCCGCTTTTGTCGAGCCTATGTTAACGCTTGAGCAAACGTTTGTGGTTTCTGACAATGCGCGTGGAATTGAACGAATAAGTGCTTCGTCCCCTGCGGAAAAGCCTTTGTGTACAAGAGCGGAATAACCGCCGATAAAGTTGACACCCGTGGCATCTGCCGCTTTTTGAAGGGTTTTGGCATACATAACGGGGTCACCGCCCGAAGATGCCACTATCATAGCAATGGGGGTTACCGAAATGCGCTTATTTATAATCGGAATACCAAATTCCTTTTCAATGTCTTCACCTGTTTTAACAAGGTTACCTGCTAAGCGGGTTATTTTATTATAAATCTTTTCACACGCTTTTTCGGGGTTACTATCACAGCAATCCAATAGGGAAATACCCATTGTAATTGTGCGTATGTCAAGATTTTCTTCGGAAATCATATTTATGGTTTCCATTATGTCATGAATGTTAATCATTTTAAAACCTCTTAAATTCTGTGCATGGAATTAAATATATCCTCGTGCATTACACGTATATCAAGATTATTTTCCTTGCCAAGTGCTTTCATTTTATCAGAAAATTCGGCAAAAGTACAGTTAAGCTCCTTAATTTCAGTTAGCATAACCATTACAAACATATCCTGTAAAACTGACTGTGTAATGTCTAAAATATTGGCATTACATTCACTGCAAATATTACTTACTTTTGCAATAATGCCAACGGCATCCTTGCCTATAACCGAAACAACAGTTTTCATAAAATCACCTTTGTAATAATAGTTTATGATATTGTAACATAACACAAAATAAATATCAATGCGCAGTTTTCATTTTTTATAACTTTTTTCGTAAAAGTCAGTAGTATTTGTTACAAAATAGTTATTAATGTATATTGACAAAAATTAAAGCTTGATATACAATATATAGTACGGCTTTAGGCCGATAAATACCAAATTTTTGTTTTTATTGATTTTTTCCATGGAGGAATTTTATAAAATGACAAGTGAAAAATGGAATGGTTTTAAACCGGGCGTATGGCAGGATGAAATTAACGTAAGAGATTTTATTCAGCAAAACTATACTGAATATAAGGGTGACAGCAGCTTTTTAGCGGGTGCAACCGAAAGGACAAGCGCTCTTATGAAAAAGCTTGAAGCCCTTATGACTGTTGAGCGCCAGTTTGACGGTGTTTTGGATATTGATACTGAAACAGTTTCTTCATTAACTGCTTATGAAGCAGGTTATTTAGATAAGGAAAACGAAATAATTGTGGGTCTTCAAACAAACCGTCCCTTGCGTCGAGGTCTTAATCCCTTTGGCGGTATGCGTATGGTTCGTCAGGCTTGTGCGGCTTACGGTTACAAGGTTTCTCCTAAAATCGAGGACGAATTTAAATACCGTACAACCCATAATGACGGTGTTTTCCGTGCATATACAAAGGAAATGCGCCAAGCAAGGCATTGCCACGTTATAACGGGTCTTCCCGATGCATACGGTCGTGGCAGAATTATTGGTGACTATCGCCGTGTTGCGCTTTACGGTATTGACCGTCTTATTGAAGGCAAGCGTTTAGACAAGCTTAAGCTTGAAAATACTGTCTTCAAGACCGAGCAAATTCGTCTTGGAGAAGAGCTTGCCCAGCAAATTAATTTCTTGGGTCTTATGAAGGAAATGGCTGCAATGTACGGTTACGACATAAGCGGTCCTGCTTCTAACACAAAGGAAGCTGTTCAGTGGACTTATTTTGCATATCTTGCTGCTATAAAGGAACAAAACGGTGCCGCAATGTCACTTGGTCGTGTTTCAACCTTCTTTGATATTTATATTGAACGTGACCTTAAAAACGGTGTTTTAACTGAAACAGGGGCGCAGGAAATTATTGACGACTTTGTAATGAAGCTTCGTATGGCACGTCATCTTCGTACACCCGAATACAACGAGCTTTTCGGCGGCGACCCAATGTGGATTACCGAAGCTGTCGGCGGTATGGGCGAGGACGGCCGTACTCTTGTTACGAAAAACAGCTTCCGTATTCTTAATACACTTTACACACTCGGTTCCTCACCCGAACCGAACCTTACGGTTTTATGGTCAACTGCTTTGCCCGAAGGCTTTAAGCGTTTTTGCGCAAAGGTTTCGGCTGATACTGACTCGATTCAGTATGAAAATGACGATTTAATGCGCCCAATTTATGGGGATGATTATGCAATTGCTTGCTGTGTAAGCGCTATGAAGGTGGGTAAGCAAATGCAGTTCTTTGGTGCGCGCTGCAACCTGCCTAAGCTTTTGCTTATTGCTTTAAACGGCGGTTATGACACCACAAGCGAAATTGAAATTGGCCCCAAGGCAGAGGTTATTGCTGACGAGGTGCTTGATTATGACACTGTTGTTAAGCGCTTTGACGAATACCTTTCATGGCTTGCAAATCTTTACGTTAATACAATGAATATAATTCATTATATGCACGATAAATATGCTTACGAAAAGTCACAAATGGCGCTTCACGATACGGAGGTAGAGCGTCTTATGGCCTTTGGCATTGCAGGTCTTTCGGTTATTGCAGACTCGTTCAGTGCAATTAAATACGCCAAGGTTAAGCCTATCAGAGATGAAAAGGGATATATTGTTGATTTTGATATTGAGGGTGATTTCCCCAAGTTTGGCAACGATGATGACAGAGTAGACCTTATCGCAAAGGAAATTACACATAAAACTATTACCGAGCTTCGCAAAACACCGACATATCGCTATGCAATTCACACTCTTTCTGTGCTTACTATTACTTCAAACGTAATGTACGGTAAGAATACGGGTGCTACCCCCGACGGCAGAAAAGCAGGCGAGGCATTTGCACCTGGTGCAAACCCCATGCACAACCGCGAGGAAAACGGTGCGCTTGCTTCACTTAATTCAATTGCTAAAATCAGCTATGATGACTGCCGTGACGGTATTTCAAATACCTTCTCGATTACTCCCGAAACTCTTGGTAGGGACGAGGAGGAAAGAATCGGTAATTTGGTTGCTATTCTTGACGGCTATTTTGCAAAAATGGCACACCATATCAACGTTAACGTTCTAAACCGTGAAACTCTTATTGAAGCCTATAATAACCCCGAAGCTTACCCCAACCTTACAATTCGTGTTTCGGGTTATGCGGTTAATTTCCATAAGCTTTCTAAGGAACAGCAAAAGGAAGTTATCAGCCGTACCTTCCATGAGGCAATGTAATGGAAAAAGGCTTTGTTAATTCAATTCAAACCCTCGGCACGCTTGACGGGCCGGGGGTAAGATTTGTCGTGTTTTTGCAAGGTTGCGCGCTTCATTGCGGTTATTGCCACAACCCCGAAACTCAGGAAATGGCCGGCGGTAAGGAATACACAAGCGAAGAAATTGTGCAAAAGGCAGTAAGGTATAAAGAATATTACGGTCAAGAAGGAGGCATAACCCTTTCGGGTGGCGAGCCAATTTTACAGCCAGAATTTGCAACCGAAATTTTTAAAAAATGCCATCAAAACGGCATAAATACCTGCATTGATACGAGCGGTAGCGTTATAACCCCAGCGGTTGAAAAGCTTATTGACGAAACCGATTACGTAATGCTTGATATTAAGTTTACAAACAACAATGATTATGAAAAATACGTTGGTTGTCAGCTTTCAAAGCCGCTTGAGTTTTTGGAGATGCTCAACAAAAAGGGTAAAAACGTAAGGCTTAGACAGGTTATTGTTCCGACTATTAACGATGATGACGATAATCTTTTAAAGCTTTCGGAAATTGTTAAAAAATACAGTTGTGTAAAAAAGGTTGAATTACTACCGTTTAAGAAAATTTGCAAAACAAAGTATGACGCTTTAAACCGTGAGTTTTTATTTGACCGTTTTGATTCGGCAAATCTGGAAAGCGTAAAAAAACTTCAGGAAAAGCTTAATAACCTTATAAAATAAAGAAACCACCCGTTTGGGTGGTTTCTTTTATATAAAGGGGAAAATCGGTAATTTTAAAGGCAAACATATTTTTGCCGCCGATATGCAGGATATCCCTTACGGTCCCCTGCAATATACTATGCAAAATTACGCTTTAGGTGACTTGCGAATGTATAAAATACCAAGTGTGTCAGCACCGCAGTGTGAGGAAATAGTACAGCCTGCACGGCATACAATAACTTCCTTGAAGAAGTTGTAGCCCTTAACCTGATCTGCAACAGCGTTTACAATTTCATCAGAGCAACCGGCGTGGGTCACAAAAATACGGCTGTTATCAATTGCATCAAGGTCGCTAAGGCGTTCCGAAACGTACTGCTTTAACACTTCGCCGTATTTGCCACGGTATTTTTTGCTAACGTCCATTTTGCCGTTTGTAACGTCAATACAGGGCTTTAATTTTAAAAGATTTGCGCCAAGCATTGCAACAGCCGAGCATCTACCACCTTTGTGGAGATATTCAAGGTTGTCAATTACAAAAGAAGCATCAGAACATTTAACAAGCTCTTCGGCTTTTGCAACAATTTCATTAGCCGCCATACCGTTTTGCGCCATCTCGGCAGCGGCTACAACCAATAGACCAATGCCTGTCGAAAGGTTTCGAGAATCTATAATGTGAACGTTGTCCCAATCAGCAGATGCAAGTAAAGCGTTATTATATGTTGAAGACATTTCAGAAGAAATGGGGAAGTGAATTACAGTTTTACCTGCTTCTACATAAGGGGTAAAAAAGTCTATAAAATCGCCTACGTTTGCGGCGGTGGTTTTAGGTAATTCACCTGTTTTTGAGTGGTGCGCATAAATTTCATCAGGGGTGATGTTAACGCCGTCCTGATAAGTGGTGTCACCCAAGGTTACACCAAGAGGAATAACACCAATATTATATTTTTCGCGAAGCTCTAACGGTAAATCTGCGGTAGAATCGCATGTAATGATAATGTCAGCCATAATGACCCTCCAAAATAAATTTACTTAACCATTATAACATCAGTTTGTTATTTTATCAACTTTTTTATTTTTATGTTGCATTTTGTAATAATTTGTAATATTATTGTATCTGTGTCTTTGGTATAATGTTATTAGTAAATACAAAGGAAATGAGAATGTGAATAAAATTAATAAAAAAACCGTTTTTAAAGTGATGGTTGCTTTAATTTTAGTGGCAATTATTTGCCTTACGGGTTGTGCGGTGGGTTTGGCCGTGCAAAATTATAAACTTCAAAAGCGTGTGGCATCGGTCTCTGCTAACGTGGATGACGTAAATGCCCTTAACGCTGAAAATGAAGCACTTAAAACTGAAAACGCCGACCTAAAGCAAAAGCTTGAGGCTTCACAAAAAGAGCTTGCTGACAAACAAAAGCTTTTAGAAAGTGTGGACCCTCAAAAGCTTATACTTGCCGAAAAGGTTTTAGCTTCACAAAATTCACCACAATCAACCGAAACGCCAAACAGCAAGGTTTGTTATTTAACCTTTGATGACGGTCCCTCTGACAGAACGCTTGAAATACTTGATATTTTAGATGAATATGAAGCCAAGGCGACCTTTTTTGTAATAGGGTCCAACTCAAAGCTTGAGTATTTGCCGAAAATAGCTGAAAAGGGTCATACAATCGGGCTTCATTCAAACACCCATAGGTATGATTTGATTTATAAAAGCACCGATGCATTTTTTGAAGATTTAAATGCCCTTTCGGATAAGGTGTATGACATTGCGGGTGTTCGTTCAAAGGTTATACGTTTCCCAGGCGGCAGCAGTAACGGCACAAGCAAAAAGTATAGCAAAGGTATTATGACACGGCTTACAAGTCAGGTACAAATTAATGGCTACGCTTATTTTGACTGGAACGTTGATTCGGGTGATGCCGAAAATAATAACGTAACGGCTGATATAATTACCAACAATGTTTTAACACAGGCCGCAAAGAAAAACTCAATTTGCGTTTTAATGCATGACCTTGGCAATAAAAAAGCCACGGTTGAAGCCTTGCCCGAAATTCTTAAGGGCTTGAAGGCGATGGGATATCGCTTTGAAGCACTGGATGAAACCGTCTACGGTTATCATCACGCGGTTACAAACTAACTTCTTGACATAGTAATATTATATGGCTAAAATAAAGGTGTAATTCTTTTGAATTACGCCTTTTATTTTGTGGGTGATATAGCTTGAAAGGTAAAATTAACATACATTTTTTACTTGTTTTAATTGCTGCAGCGCTTTGGGGTGCGGCAGGCATTTTTGTAAAAGCCGTCGGCAATTTCGGAATTAAGGAAATGCAAATTGTTTTCTTTAGAGCAATTTTTTCTTCTTTGGTTTTGGGCATAATTATTCTTTTAAAAAACAAAAGTCTTTTTAAGGTTAAATTAAAGGATTTATGGCTTTTTGCTTCGGCAGGTGTTTTTAGCATTGTGCTGTTTAATTTCAGTTATTATAAAACCATGTCGCTTACGTCACTTTCGGTAGCGGCAGTGCTTTTATACACAGCGCCGATTTTTGTTTGTGTTATTTCCGTTTTGCTGTTTCGTGAAAAAATTACCTTTAATAAAATTTTTGCGCTTGTTATTGCATTTTTGGGCTGTTGCTTTGTTTCGGGTGCGTTTTCGCAAAATCACCGCTTAACGCCAACTGCGCTTTGTTTTGGCCTTTTAACAGGCTTTGGCTATTCACTTTACACAATTTTCAGCCAAATACTTATAAACAAGGGCTATGGCAGTTTAACAATTACCTTTTATACATTTTTGTTTGCGGCAATAGGTTCGTTGCCGCTTGTAAATATATTCAAAACCGTTTCGTCGGTTGTGGCTGAGCCTATGTCGCTTGCAATACTGTTTTTAATGGCTGTTACCAATACGGTTATACCGTATTTGCTTTATACGGCGGGACTTATGGGTGTGTCAACCTCGGTTGCGCCTATAATTGCTACAATCGAGCCTGTAGTAGCAACATTGGTGAGCGTTTTAGTTTATCACGAAGCTTTTGAAATATGGCATTTTTTAGGCATTGCTTTGGTGCTTATGTCGGTTTTAGTTTTAAATTTGAGGTGTAAGAAAAATGAAGCTAAAGGCTAATGCAAAAATAAATTTTTCCTTGTCGGTTTGCGGCAAAAGGGAAGACGGCTATCATTTAATTGATACCGTTATGCATTCGGTAAGCCTTTTTGATACTGTTTATATTGAAAAAGCAGATGTTATAAATGTTGCTTGCGGCAATTTGCCTCAGGAAGAAAATATTGCCTACAAGGCCGCAATGCTGTTTTTTGAAGCTACGGATATAATTGGCGGCTGTGAAATTAAAATTGAAAAGCAAATTCCCCTCTCTGCAGGGCTTGGTGGCGGCAGTGCCGACGCTGCGGCAGTTCTTTTGGGACTTAATAAGCTTTATGATACTAATTTAAGCTATGAGTCACTTTGCGGCTTGGCGGTAAAATTAGGCGCCGATGTTCCGTTTTTTATAAAGGGTGGCTGTATGCGAAGCGAGGGTATTGGCGAAATTTTAACCCCTGCCGTACCCCTTAAAAAAGGCTGTATTTTGCTTGCTAAGGCAGATTTAAAGCCATCTACTGCGGAAATGTACCGCCGACTTGACAGTCAGGATACCACCCTTGCCGATACAAGCGCTGTGCTTTCGGCTATTGAAGACAATGACCTTTTGGCGCTTTCACAAAAGCTTTACAATGCTTTTGAAACGGTGTGGCCGCAAAGCAAGGTAAAAGAGGCGCTTTTAAAAACTGATGCAGTAGCGGTTGCATTAACAGGAAGCGGACCTACTTGGTTTGCGTTATATGATAATTCCGACAAGGCTAAAGTCGCTAAAAATGCCTTAATTAAGCAGAAAATTCCCTGTTGGCTGTGCCACCCAACCAATTTGGCAATTGAATTTGAATAAAAACTAAAGCTTTTGTCAATATTCAGATTAACTGAATTGACAAGGAGTTTTAGTTTATGAAAAAAAGAATACATTTTTCCCTTTGTTTTGGACTTGTTTGTGCAGTTTTGCTTTCAATGTCGCACTTTTCGGCCGCTTGTGACGATTTGCGACAAAACGTTTTGCGGTTACATATAATCGCCAATTCCGATAGTGAGGCTGACCAACAATTAAAACTTAAAATAAGGGATGAAATACTTTTAAAAACCGACGGGATGTTTTTAAATTCCTGTGATTTGGAAACGGCTCAAAATACAGTTTTTGAAAATCTTTCTTTATTTGAACAAATTGCAAACAACGTCATAGAGGAAAACGGCTTCGAATATAAAGCTAAAGCAAGTCTTGGTATTAGTGAATTTTCTACCCGTTATTATGATGATTTCACGTTGCCTGCAGGGGATTATCAGTCACTTATAATCACTTTAGGTAAGGGTGAGGGTAAAAATTGGTGGTGTGTGGTTTATCCAACAGTTTGTATTCCTGCGGCGGCAAAGGGTGAGCTTTCTGACACGGTTTGTGAGGAATCTGTCCAAATTGCAAAGAACGAAAAACGTTATGTAATGCGCTTTAAGGCCGTTGAAATTTATGAGAAAATAAAAAAATATATAAATCGATAAAAAATACTTGCATTTTGAATTATTTTGTGCTATTATAATTTGGCTATCGTTATGGAAGGGAGTGACCAAGATGAAACAAGGAATTCATCCTGAGTATGAAAAGGTAACAGTTAAATGCGCTTGTGGTGCTGAGTTTGAAACTCGTTCTACTAAAAAAGATATCCGTTTGGATATTTGCTCTAAATGTCATCCGTTTTTTACCGGTAAGCAAAAATTGGTAGATACCGGCGGACGCGTTGATAGATTTAACAAGCGTTTCAATATCAATAAATAATTTACCTTTATTTCCGCAACTGCCGGTAAGGCGGCTGCGGATTTTTCTTTATATCCATATAAAAGGTGGTGTGGTATGGGTTATCAAACCGTATTTAAACGAAATGAAGCTGAATATGTTGAAAAGCGCTCTCGCTTTATTGCAACTCTTTGTCATTGTGAAACTGAGGATGAGGCAAACGCCTTTGTTAAGGAAATGAAGTCAAAGTACTGGGATGCTCGTCACAACGTTTACGCCTATTCGGTAGATGGTGGGCGTATGTGCCGTTTTTCAGATGATGGCGAGCCTCACGGCACGGCGGGTAAGCCCATGCTTGACTGTATTCAAGGAAGCGGTATTACAAATATAGCAGTTGTAGTTACCCGTTATTTTGGCGGCATTTTGCTTGGCACGGGCGGTCTTGTAAGGGCTTATTCAAAAGCCACGCAGGACGTTTTGTCCTCAGCCGAAGTTTATATAATGCTCCAGGGTATAAGGGGTGAAATTATTTGTGAATATTCCGACCTTACTTTGCTTCAAAACTTAATTGCGGCGAGTGAGGGCGAAATTGAGGACACCCGATATACCGACAAAATTACAATTACCTTTGTTTTGAAGGAAGAATTTTATGTTAGCTTTAAAGAAAAGCTTCGTGAAAGCTTTTGCGCAAGGCTTGAAATGGAAGAAAAAGATAAAATTTTGCTTCCTTTTTTAAAAAAATAAAGGAATTCGAAATTTTTTTGCTAATATTATTACATAGGAGGCGAATAATGTGGAATGTGCAAGAATTATAACTGAAAATAATGAGAAAATTTTACTTTGTGAAAATGCTACTTTAAGCGTTAATACAAAGGGGAGAAAGCGTGAAGAGGAAAAGTGCACACTTCGTACTGATTTTCAGCGTGACAGGGACAGAATTATCCATTCAAAAGCGTTTCGCCGCTTAAAGCACAAAACTCAGGTTTTTTTAGCACCTGAATCCGACCATTATCGTACCCGTTTAACCCACACGTTAGAGGTTTCGCAAATTGCCCGTACGGTTGCCCGTGCCTTAAGACTTAATGAAGATTTGACCGAAGCAATTGCACTCGGTCACGATTTGGGACATACTCCGTTCGGTCATGCGGGGGAAAGGGCACTTAACGATTTAATGCCGTTTGATTTTACCCACTTTGACCAAAGCGTTCGTGTGTGCGAGCATCTTGAAAAGGATGGCCGAGGTCTTAATCTAACCTTTGAAGTTTTAGACGGTATTAAGCATCACACCCGTGGCGAATGGGCGCATACGCTTGAGGGTAAGCTTGTACGCTTTGCTGACCGTATTGCTTACATAAATCACGATATTGATGATGCAATTCGAGCAGGCGTAATTTCAAATGATGATATTCTTAAGGAAATTCGCGACGCTTTGGGACACACCAAAACCCAAAGAATAACAACACTTTTAAATTCAATTGTTAAAAACGGCAGTAATGATATTGTTATGGATGACGATATTTTTGATTACTATAATGAGCTGCACGAATTTTTGTACGCCCGTGTTTACCATAACCCTATTGCTAAAGCAGAGGAAGGCAAGGTTTTAGGTATAGTTGACGGCATTTACGAATACTTTAAGGCTCATCCCGAAAAAATGGGTGACGAATACCAGGCTATTTTAAAAACCGACGGTATCGACCGTGCAATATGTGATTATATTGCAGGTATGACCGACCATTACGCTGTTACGGTTTATTCAAATATTTTCATTCCTAAGGGCTGGTCTATTTAATTATAATTTTTTGTGAAAGGGCGGCGTTTTTATGGCAATACCTGAAGAGGTTATAAGCGAAATAAAGTATAAAAATGATATCGAGCAGGTTATTTCGCAATATTCCGTTTTAAAGCGCAGGGGTAAAAATCTTGTGGGTCTTTGCCCGTTCCACAGTGAAAAAACTCCGTCTTTTACCGTTTACCCCGAAAACGGCTCGTTTTACTGCTTTGGCTGCGGTGTCGGTGGCGATGTTATTACCTTTACGGGTTTAATTGAAAATCTTGATTATATTGAATCCATTAAGCTGTTGGCTGAACGCAGTAATATTCAATTACCACAGGATGGGTATGATAATACCTTTCAAAAGGTGAAAAACACGGTTTATGACATTAACCGTGAAAGCGCAAAATTCTTCCACAGTTATTTAATGAGCGATGCGGGTAAATGGGCGCTTGATTATTACCAAAGCCGCGGTTTATCCTTAAAAACCATTAAGCATTTCGGTCTTGGCGCCGCACCTGACAGTTGGGATGCTCTCATTAATCATTTAAAAGGTAAGGGCTTTTCAATAAGCGATATGGTTACCGCAAACGTTGTAGGTGTAAGCCAAGGTGGCAGCTATTATGACCGCTTCAGAAAACGCGCAATGTTTCCAATTATTAATATTAGGGGCAATATTGTCGGCTTTAGCGGACGAGCTATGCCGGGGGACGATAAGCAAGGCGGCAAGTACGTTAACACGTCCGACACACCCGTTTATAAAAAAAGTGAAAACCTTTTTGGTATAAACTTTGCCAAAAACTTTTGCAGTGAGCAAATAATTTTGGTTGAAGGTAATATGGACGTTATTTCGCTTCATCAAGCGGGCTTTGAAAACGTTGTTGCGCCTTTGGGCACAGCCTTTACAAGCGAGCAGGCAAATTTAATTGCACGCTACACAAAGGAAATTGTGTTAATGCTTGATGCTGACGCCGCAGGTCAAAAGGCAATAAAACGCGCGGAAGAAATTTTACGAAACACAGGGCTTACAGTTCGGGTTGTTTCAATTCCCAACGGTAAGGACCCTGATGAATTTATTAAAACTCAAGGTCCCGAACGCTTTAAAGCACTACTTGAAGGTGCCGTTAGCAATATGGACTATAAGC
Organism: Clostridia bacterium; assembly: GCA_017622555.1. Lineage (GTDB taxonomy): Bacteria > Bacillota > Clostridia > Oscillospirales > Acutalibacteraceae > UBA737. Next base: position 41,939 of record JAGAQV010000017.1, on the reverse strand, counting down.
TGCTTATGGCGGCTAAGGGACTTGATTTAACAAATGAAGACGGTAGGCTTAAATATTTAAACATTGCCGCCGAAATTATTGCCACAACTGATGACGTTATGGCACGCGATATTTATATAGGCAGGCTTTGTGAAAAGTACGGTGTTTCACGCACGGCACTTACCGCTAAGGTGGACGAGCTCCGTAAAAAGAATATTCGTGAGGTTAAAAAAGCTGAAATAAATGCTGTTATTCACCCTAAGTTTTCCAAGGATGATTTAAACCCCGAAAAGCGCAATTCGCCAAAGGGTACGGCCGCTGAAGAAACGGTAATTTCACTTTTACTTCAGCACCCCGATTTTTATGACATTGTAAGTGAAAAATTAACACCCGATAAAATGGTAACGGGGCTTAACCGTCGTATTTACGAACTTATTTGTGAAACCTTGAACGGTGGGGGAATGCTTGATATTTCGGTTTTTGCGCAAAAGCTTTTACCGGCTGAGGTTGGCTATCTTGTAACGCTGCAAAATGCCGACAAGGGCGGAAATGTGCCGAAAACTGTATTAAATGACTGTATTAAGGTAATATTAGAAGAAAACGAACGGCTCAGCCGCCAAAATCCCGCTGAAGCTTCAAATGAAGACTGGGCGGCACAGCTTCAAAGTATTATTGACAAGAAAAAATAAAGGAGAGCTTGAAAATTATGGCTAACACTAAAAAGGAAGAAAAAATCTTAGACACCAATATAGAAGAAGTAGAAGAAAAAGAAGAAAGCATACACGATATTGAGAACGCCCCTGAGGATTTGGAGGAGCTTTTTTCCGAGCCCACTGTTTTAGAGCTTGACTTTGACGAGGAGCCTACCGAGGACGAGCTTAAAGAGGTTGATGTGGACGTTGATGCTATTACCGAGGATGACGGTAATTTTGAAAATATGTCACTTGATGACCCCGTTAAAGTTTATCTTCGTGAAATTGGCCGTGTTCCGCTTTTATCATCTGACGAGGAAATTGAGCTTGCGGTTAAAATAAGCGAGGGCAGTGAATATGCAAAGCAACGCCTTACCGAAGCAAACCTTCGTCTTGTTGTTAGTATTGCTAAAAAATACGTTGGCCGTGGTATGTACTTCCTTGACTTAATTCAGGAAGGCAACGTTGGTCTTATTAAGGCTGTTGACAAGTTTGACCACACTAAAGGCTTTAAGTTTTCAACCTATGCTACTTGGTGGATAAGACAAGCTATTACCCGTGCAATTGCAGATCAGGCAAGAACTATTCGTATTCCTGTTCACATGGTTGAAACCATTAACCGCTTAAAGAAAATTCAAAGCCAGCTTTTGCATGAAAACGGCTCGGAGCCCAGTGAAGAGCTTATTGCTGAAAAGATGGATTTACCTGTTGAGCGTGTTCGTGAAATTATGCGTGTTGCACAGGAGCCCGTTTCTATGGAAACACCTATCGGACCTGAGGAAGATTCTCGCCTTATGGACTTTATTCGTGACGAGGATGCCTTAGCCCCCGACGAAGCCGCTTTAAAAACCATTACAAATGAGGATATTGACGGAGTTTTAAAAACTCTTACACCCCGTGAAGAAGCAGTTATTCGTTTGCGCTTTGGTCTTATGGATGGCAGATGCCATACTCTTGAAGAGGTTGGCTCTGAATTTAACGTTACCCGTGAGCGTATTCGTCAAATTGAAGCCAAGGCTTTAAGAAAGCTTCGTCACCCTGTAAGAAGCAACAAATTTAAGGACAGATAAGGAATATTTAAAATGAAACTTTCATATAAAACTAATGGGGTTTGTTCTAGGACAATCACTGCCGATATCGAAGACGGTAGGGTATATAACCTTCGTTTTGAAGGTGGCTGTAACGGTAACACTAAAGGTATTTCGGCGCTTGTTGAGGGTATGAAGGTTGAGGATGTCATTAGCCGCTTGGAAGGTACTAAATGTGGCTTTAAGGGCACCTCTTGCCCCGACCAATTGGCACAAGCCCTAAAGAGTTTGGAATAAAGGAATGATTTAATTGTTTTTGGATGAAGACATTAAAATCGTAGGCGACAAGCCGTCAATTGATGTTAAGAAAAATCTTAATAGCTCTGCTGACAGTCAAAAGGTTTCTGCCGAAATTCAAGAAAAGGCTGAACAGTGGGGTAGGGACGTTGCGCTTGAATTTATTGCTGATGCGAATGAAAATCCCTTATCGGAGGAAATCGGAAACGATATTTTAATTCAGCGCCGACTTCTAATTTCCTTTACCGCTACTGTCGGCTTTGAGGAATATGCACCTGACGACACGGTTACGGGTATTGCCCAAAAAAGCTTTTTGGACACCTTAAAGCAAAAGGACGAGTCACTTTATAAAACCTCTACCGATACGGGCGCATTTTCCTTTTATTATCTAGTGTTCCGCCGTGGCTTTGACCTTGAAAGACGAATGGGTCAAACCTTTGCAATGCTTTGCTCGCACGACGGCGACCCCATTTATCAGGAGCTTGGCGAAGCACTTTACTGCTGGTTTTTATCGGTGGTTAAAAAGTCGGCCGAAGGTCTTAATATTTAAACATATAACATCCTTTTGTTTCATAACTTGAAATGAAAGGATGTTTTTATTATGCCAACAATTTATTTAAGCCCCTCAACACAGGAATTTAACCCTTATGTAAACGGCGGTAACGAGGAATATTATATGAACCTTATTGCCGACGCTATGGAACCCTATTTGGCCGCCAGCGGTATCCAGTTTGTAAGAAACACACCCGAAATGACCGCCGCCACCTCAATTGCGGCATCAAACAGCGGGGTGTTTGATTTGCATCTGGCGCTTCATTCAAATGCCACCGCTTCGGGTAACGGTGAAAGGCGGGGAATAGAGGTTTATTATTACCCCACAAGCACAGCGGGTAAGCGCTTTGCCGATATTTTGGTTCAAAATTTTAAAACTGTTTACCCCTTGCCCGATAACGTGCGAGCAATACCCACCACCTCACTTGGTGAGGTTGCCCGTGTTAGAGCACCCGGTGTTTTAATTGAAATCGGTTACCACGATAATGCACAGGATGCCGACTGGGTGCGAAATAATATTGATTTAATTGCAAGAACGCTTACGCAGTCCTTAACCGAATACTTTGGTATACCGTTTAATTATCCGCAGCCCATACAGGTCGGTAGTGTACGTACAAACGGAGGTCACTTAAACGTGCGCACCCGCCCTTCAACCGATGCGTTTATAGTTGGTCGAATACCAAACGGGGCTGAGGTTACGGTTTTTGCAACGGTACCTGGGTGGTATCTTGTTCAATACGGTGGCATTGTGGGTTACGTTGCGGCACAGTATATACAACTCGCAACTTGACAGTTTTAAAGAAATGCAGTATCATTAATAGGATGTAAAATAATGGGAAGTATAAGTTTATGAACAAATACAAAACCTTAGTTTCAAATACTGCGCTTATAAGTCTTGGCACCTTCGGATCAAAGCTGTTGGTGTTTTTAATGGTGCGCTTTTATACGGGCTATCTTACCACGTCCGAATTCGGTACGGCCGATATTATTACCCAAACCTGTAACCTTTTATTGCCTATTATTTCGCTTGGCATTACAAACGGTGTTTTTCGCTTTGCGATTGACAGTAATCACGACAAAAAAAGCGTTTTTTCATCGGGCCTTTACACAATAACCCTTGGCGGTCTTTTGTTTTTGATAATTGCGCCGCTTTTGGCAATTTCCGCACAGCTTAGAAGCTATTTGTGGCTTATTATAATTTACACAATGGCTTCTTGCTATCATTCGCTTTGTGCGCAGTTTATAAGGGCTAAAAATAAAACCGCGTTTTTTGCGGTGCAGGGCATTGTTAATACCTCGCTTGTAATTGTACTGAACATACTGTTTTTAGCAGTTTTCGATTTTGGCATTATAGGTTATGTTTTGTCGGTTGTGTTGGCCGACGGACTTACTGCGTTACTGATTTTCTTTAAAGAAAAGCTGTGGCGTGAAATTGTTTTAAAGCCTGAAAAAACCACACTGAAGCAAATGCTCGCTTACAGTATACCTATGATTCCCGCCACTATTTTTTGGTGGGTTACAAGTGTGTCTGACAGGTATATGGTTACCTGGTTTTTAGGCACGGACGCTAACGGTATTTATGCGGTTTCAAACAAGCTTCCCACATTTTTAACCTTGCTTTCAACCGTGTTTATGCAGGCTTGGCAGTTTTCGGCTATTAGTGAATCTGAAAACGATAAAAACGAGCATATTGAATTTTATTCTAAGGTTTGGTCCTCCTTCCAAAGTGTAATGTTTTTGGCGGGTTCAGCCATAACTGCGCTATCGGTACCGCTTATAAAAATTCTTACAACCGAAAGCTTTTATTCAGCGTGGGAATTTGTACCAATGCTGTCTTTAGCAATGGTTTTCAGCGCCTTTGCAAACTTTATGGGCTCGGTTTACGTGGTGGAAAAGCGCAGTAAAAATTCATTTTTAACCACAATGGTGGGCGCAGGGGTTAACATTGTTTTAAACTTTATTTTAATACCCAAAATCGGCTCACAGGGTGCGGCAATTGCTACCTTTGTAAGCTATCTTGCGGTGTTTGTTATCCGCACCTATGATGCGAAAAAATATATCCCCTTTAAAACTCATTTTATTACAGTGTCACTTAACACTTTAATTGTTTTATTTCAAACGGGGTATATGCTTTTTGGGCTTCCGTTTAACTATCCCGTACAAGCAGCGGCATTGGTTTTGTTGTTTGTGATAAACTTTAAATTTATAAAAATTTTCTTTTTAAAAATTATTTCATTTGTTAAAAGACGCAAATAAACTTTAATCACCCTAAGGTTAAAGCCTTTAGGGTGATTTTTTTCTTGTCTTTTTACCCATAATGTAATATAATAGATTTAATAATATATTATATTGGAGTGATATGTCTTGTTGCAGGAGCTTTTGTCGGGTAATTTTGACCCGTTAAGCCTTGTTGTAAGCTTAATTTCATCCTTAGTGGTTGTTTTTCTGACATTGCCTATACACGAGTGGGCGCACGGCTTTATTGCAACAAAGCTTGGCGACCCCACACCCCGTTATCAAGGCAGACTAACCTTAAACCCTTTTGCTCATATTGACTATATCGGCGCTTTGTGTATCATCCTTTTCGGTGTTGGTTGGGCAAAGCCCGTGCAAATTAACCCTCGCAACTTTAATAATCCAAAAGTGGGTATGGCAATTACCGCTTTTGCTGGGCCTGCGGCTAATATTGTTGTGGCTACCGTTTCGCTTTTGTTTGCAAATGCGGTGGCAACCTTTGGCGCAGGTATGGGTGCAGTTGCCGTGTACATTTATATGTTTTTTGTAAGCGTTGCCCAAATAAATGTTTTCTTGGCGGTGTTTAATTTCATTCCCGTGCCCCCGTTTGACGGGTCACGAATTTTGTTTGCGGTTTTGCCTGATAAATATTATTGGCGTGTTATGCAGCACGAACGTATTTTAATGTTTGCAGTGCTTATAATTATTGCAACTGATATTTTGGACAAGCCCTTGGCAATCGCTTCAAGCGCTATTTTAGGCGCAATTAATAATTTTGCATCATTACCGTTTATGTTTTTTTGAGGTATTAAATGGAACAAATTTTAAATTATAAGTTGGAGGGCTTTGAAGGCCCACTTGATTTGTTGCTGCAGCTTATTGCACGTAACAAATATAATATTTACGATATTCCGCTTGTAGAGCTTATCGACCAATATCTTCAGCAAATCGAGGGTATTGAAGAAGGCGAGATGGAGGTCGCAAGCGACTTTTTGGAAATGGCTTCACGCCTTTTATACATAAAGACCGTAAGCCTTTTGCCAAAACACGATGAGGTTGTAAAGCTTAAGGAAGAATTAACAGGTGAACTGCTCGAATATATGGTTTGTCAGCAAATGGCAAAGAAATTTACTGAAATGCAGGGCGGCTTTGACTTGTTTGTAAGGCTTCCTGCTGAGGTCGAGGTGGACAAGACCTATATTTTAAAGCACAACAAGCAGGTTATGTTTGACGCTTATATTGCAGCAGTTGGTAGGGGTAAACGTCGCTTACCGCCATCAACCGCACCCTTTACACGCATTGTTGCGAAAAAAATTGTTGCGGTTTCCACAAAAATTGTTTATGTTATCCGCACGCTTTGGAAGGGCAGCAAGCAAAAGCTTTCTGACCTTTACAAAACCGCCGAAAGCCGTTCTGAAATGGTGGCAACCTTTCTGGCTGTGTTAGAGCTTTGCAAGGCCAACCGTGTTGTTGTTACGGGGGATGGCGAGGAACAGGAAATCTCTTTAATTAAGGAGCGTAAACGCAAATGACCAAAAATGAACTTGTTAAGGCTTTTGAAGCCGTGCTTTTTGCCAGCGGCGAGCCTCTCAGTATAGACCGTTTTACACAGGTGTTTGAAATTACCCCCACTAAAACGGTAGAAATTATGGAAATGCTTACTGAAAAGCTTGAAAAGGACGATAGCGGCATTAAGCTTGTACGACTTGATAATGCTTATCAGCTTACAACCCGTGCCGAATATAGCGAATATATTAAAAAAGCGTTTGACATTAAGCGTCGCACTCCGCTTTCAGCCGCCGCATTTGAAGTGTTAGCAGTTGTGGCCTACAACCAGCCTGTTACCAAATCGTTTATTGAACAGGTACGTGGCGTTGACTGCTCAAGCGTTGTTACCACCCTTATTGAAAAAGGTCTTATTGAGGAACGCGGCCGTTTGGAGCTTCCGGGTAAGCCATTGCTTTACGGCACAACCAAAAACTTTTTAAGGTGCTTTGAGCTTGGCGATTTAAGCGAATTGCCGCCTCTTCCAAAAAATCAGGACGAGGGTGAAGTAAACGATGTTGGCGAGCAGTTGTCACTAACTGACGAATAGTTTTTTAAAATTTACCAAAAATAACTTAAAAGGGGTGTTTTAGTGATAGCGCTATATATTATCGGCGGAATTTTATTGCTGATAGCCTTACTTTTGCTTTTGCCTATTACAGCCCAAATTAAGTTTGAGAATGACTTTTTTCTAAAAATTAAATTTTTAGGGCTTACGGTTTATGAGTTTCAAAATGAAAAGGAAGAAAAAGCCGAAAAAGAAAAGCCTAAGGAAAAAAGTGAAGAAGATAAGCCCAAAGAAAAAGAACAGGGTGTTTTTGAAAAGCTTAAAGCCAAGCATGGCTTTAAGGGTGCAATTCGGGAAATTTTTGATTTTGCGGGTAAGGTTATAACTGAAGTTAAACCACAGCTTTTAAAAATTAAATTCCGCAAATTTAAGCTTGATTTAATTGTTGTTGGCAGTGATGCCGCAATGACCGCTTTGGAATATGGCGCAGTTTGCAGTATTGTTTATCCTGTGCTCTCCTTTATTGACCAAAACCTTAATATTAAGCTTAAGCAAATTAACGTTTCGGCAGGCTTTAAGCATATTGAAAGTCAGTTCAGCGTTTCGTTTAATGCTAAAGCAAATGCCATTTTGCTGCTTATAATTGCCTTTAAGGCGTTAAAAGAATATAAAAATTTCAGTGTGAGGAATGAATTATAATGAGTGATAATAAAATCCAAGCAATTTTAGACACTACAATGGATAAATTAAAGGCAATGGTAAATGCCGACGTTATCACAGGCGAGCCCATTGTTGTTGACGGGCTTACCTTAATTCCCGTTTCAAAGGTGGCTTATGGTATTGCAACCGGCGGCAGCGACTTTGCCACCAAAAATCAGCAGGGTCTTTTCGGCGGTGGTAGCGGCGCAGGTGTTACTGTTTCGCCTATTGCTTTTATGGTTATCAGCGAAGGTAACGTTAAAATGGTGCCCATTTATAATGAGCTTACCACACTTGAAAAGGCTGTTACAATGGCACCCGAAATTATTGACAAGGCTAAGGAGCTTTTTACTAAGGACAAAGAAAATTAATATAAGTCATAACCAAAACCTCGTTTTAATAAGTTTAAAACGAGGTGTGTTTTGTGAAAAGGCTTATTTGTATATTAGTGGTTTTTGCACTGTTTTTGGTTAGTATGCCGTTAGGTGTATCAGCGCTTGAAACCTCTGCCAAGGCTGCGGTGGTGATTTGCGGCGACACAGGCGAGGTTATTTATTCTAAAAATGCTGAACAGCGGCTTCCAATGGCAAGCACCACAAAAATTATGACAGGGCTTTTGCTGTGTGAATATGGTAACCTTCAGCGTGAAATTACCGTTACTGATGAAATGGTGCGGGTCGAAGGCTCTTCAATGGGACTGCTTAGCGGCGATAGGGTAACACTACACGATTTGCTGTACGGTTTAATGCTGGCTTCGGGCAACGATGCGGCAAATACAATTGCGATAGTTATGGCGGGTACTATACCTGATTTTGCTATTCTTATGAACAACAAAGCTAAGGAAATTGGACTTAAAAACACCAATTTTGTAACGCCGTCGGGGCTGGATGATGAAAACCATTACACCACCGCTTACGATTTGGCATTGCTTACAAAATACGCTTTAAATAATGCTGATTTTGCGGCGGCAGTCGGTAGTAAAAGTGCGGTGCTTAATTACGGTAACCCGCCTTATAGGCGCACGCTTACAAACCACAATAAGTTGCTGAAAAGCTTTGAAGGGTGTGTGGGTGTTAAAACAGGGTTTACCAAAAAGTCGGGGCGGTGTTTAGTAAGCGCCGCAAGGCGTGACGGAAAATTAGTTATTGCGGTAACGCTTAATGCACCTAATGACTGGCAGGACCACACAAATATGCTAGAGTATGGCCTTTCAAAAATAATTCAAACTGAAATTTCACCAAAGCAAACCGAATACACTTTGCCTGTTATAAGCGGTGCAAAGGATAATATTAAGGTTGAAATTGAACCTTTGGTAATTAATTCGACACAAAGCGAGGGCTTTACTTGCGAGGTATATTTGCCCAAATATTTATTTGCGCCCGTTAAAAATGGCGAGGTGCTTGGTAAAGCGGTTTATAAGCAAAACGGCAAGGTGGTTTTTGAAAGAAAAATCACATCAAAGGAAGCCGTGCCGCTTACTAAATTTGAGAAAAAAACAATTACAAAGGTTTTAGAAAACTTTTTATACATAGCAAAATTTATTTAGGAGATTAAGATGAAGGATAATAAAATCAGACTGCAAAAGCATTTGGCTGAATGTGGTATTGCTTCGCGCCGTAAGGCTGAAGAGCTTATAGAAGCAGGTAAGGTAAAGGTTAACGGTCACGTGGCGATTATTGGTCAAAAGGTAGACCCTAAGCGTGATAAAATTACCGTTCGTGGTAAAACCGTTGTTGCAGGTAAAAATGAAAAGGTTTATATAATGCTTCACAAGCCCCGTGGCTTTGTTACTACTACAAGTGATGAAAAGGGTCGTAAATGTGTTACTGATTTAGTTAAGGATGCAGGTGACCGCCTTTTCCCTGTGGGTAGACTTGATATGAATTCCGAGGGTCTTTTGTTTATGACTAATGACGGCGATTTTGCCAACAAGCTAACACACCCGTCTTCCCACGTTAATAAAACCTACCGTGTAACCGTTGCGGGCGAGGTGGCAGATGAAAAGCTTTTAACCTTGAGTGATGGCAGTATAGAGCTTGACGGTAAAAAGGTTTTGCCATGTGACTGCTTCGTAGCTGAACGCAAGCCTGATAGGACTGTACTTATTTTCATTATAAGCGAGGGCCGCAACCGCCAAATCCGCCGTATGTGCGAAGCCGTTAATTTAGAGGTTTTGCGCCTCAAACGCACCGAAATTGCGGGCGTTAAGCTTGGTATGCTGCCTCGTGGCAGTTGGCGTAACCTTAATGAGCGTGAAATGCGCCGTCTTACAAGTATTACTCAAATGAAGGAAAATGTTTAAATGATAACCTTAAAAGTAACAAGTGACAGGCAGTTAACCGAAAAATATTATAACGAAGCGGGTGTGCCGTTTAGCGAGTATTCAAACTTGCTTTTAGCAACCGATAAAGAGGGAATTTTGGGTTACTGCCTTTTTGATATTGACACTGTGTTAACTGTTCATATTATTGAACCGTTAAGCGATTTATCGCTGCTTGACGGTGTGCTTAGAAGCACCTTGCACGTTGGCTGTGAAAGGGGAGTGGTGGATGCATTCTATACTGACACTGCACCTGCTGCCGCTTTTAACACCTTGAATTTTATTAAAAACAGTGATGAAAAACGGCTTGATGTTGATAAGCTTTTTAAAAGCTGCTGCAGTTGCAAATAATTTAACAAAAGGCATAAAAAACACTTGACAAAACATCTAAAATATTATATTATTTTAGATATGCCGATGTGGTGGAATAGGCAGACACAAGGGACTTAAAATCCCTCGGTAGCAATATCGTACCGGTTCAAGTCCGGTCATCGGCACCAAAAAACACTCGTTCTCTTGAACGAGTGTTTTTTTCCATTGCGAAAGCAATGGTATATCACCACGACGCAGTCGTGTATATCATTGCCGAAGGCGTATATCATCACACGAAGTGTGTATATCTGTCGGCTTGATGATATACAAAACTAAAGTTTTGATGATATGCAATTCCTGCGGAATTGATGATATACAACGGCGAGCCGTTGACTTTATTTAAGTTTTATAGTAAAATCATCACAAGGAAGTGGAAATTATGCCTAACGAATTTGGTGCGGCAAACTGGCGGGAATATATACCCCAACCCGTTTGCGAAGAAATGCCGCAGTATAACGAATTTTATAATAAGGCTTGGGAGTTGGCTTTTGACCATATTAAGACAGTTGACGGTATGCCCCAAAGTCCCTATATGGATGAGGCCTTTTGCGAAACCCAAATTTGGATTTGGGACACAAGCTTTATGTCGCTTTTTTGCAAATTTGCGCGTGACGTTTTCCCGGGAGTGGAGTCGCTTCGAAACTTTTATGAAAAACTTTACGGCGGGAAAAAATTAGGCATTATAATCCCTACCGAAAACGAGCCCGAATGGACGGGCAGTGTAGTAGGCGAGCCGTTTGAAGTGCAAATACACATTGCCGATAACCCACCGCTTTTTGCTTGGGCAGAGTACGAAAACGCTTTAGTGAAAGGCGATAAAGAGTATATTAAAAACCTGCTATATAAAGAGAAGTTTTTGCAAAAGCATTATGAGTGGTTTGAGAGCCAAAAGACGCCTACCACTATTTCCGGAGTTATGGCGCCGACCTGCCTTATAGCCGAAGAATACGGTTATAAATGGGAGGGCGGTCGCTCAGGTATGGATAATACCCCCCGCGGAAGAAGGGGAGAGCACGCTTATGAACCGCGCCCTAATAACCCTGATTTATTGTGGGTGGATGCCATCCTGCAGCAGGCGATGGCGGCAAAAATGATAGCGAAGCTTTTTGCAATAGTGGGCGATACCCAAAATCAAGCGGTATGGAACGAAAAATTCAACAAAAAAGCGGATATTATAAACCGTCTTTATTGGTGTGAAGAAGACGGTTTTTATTACGATATTGACTGCAACACTCACGAGTTTTGCAAGGTGGCAACTATAGCGTCGTTTTGGGCGCTGACGGCAGAGGTGGCTACAAAAGAGCAGGCCGAAGCGTTACTTTCCGAGCTACACAACCCCAAAACCTTTGGCGGAAAGGTGCCGTTTGTTTCGCTGTCACGTAACGATAACGACTATAACGTTAACGGAAAGTACTGGCGGGGCTCGGTTTGGTTGCCGACGGCATACGCTACCCTTAAGGGGCTTCGAAATTACGGGTTTTACAGCGATGCGCGCACCCTTTCGTTTAAGCTTCTTGAGCACATGTATAAAACTTATACCGATTTTTCTCCGCATACTATCTGGGAGTGCTATTCTCCCGAAAAGTGTGAGCCTGCCACCTGCGTAGAAGATGATGGCAGGCTTGTGCGCCCCGATTTTTGCGGTTGGTCGGCATTGGGTCCCATTGCGGTGTACATTGAGTTTGTGTTGGGCTTCCATACTATTGATGCCTTTAAAAACAAGATAAAATGGGCAAAACCTGTGGGCGTAGAAGGTAAAATTGGCATTAAAAACCTTCGTTTTGGCGAAGTTGTTACCGATATTGTAGCAGACGGCAACGAGTGTCACGTTGTGACCAATAAGTCGTATACCCTTGAAGTAAACGGCAAGGCGTATGATATACCCGAAGGTGAAAGCAAGTTTATAATTTAATTATAATTTAAAAGGATGAAAATAATAATCAAGCTTTTTCAAGGGTTGGCGGTTATTATTATACCGCCGAGCAAATAGAAAAATCCCCAGCTTTCAGGCACAGTTTATTCGTGTCATTAAGTTCAAAACACCCAAAACAAAAAAGCACTTCGAAAGAAGTGCTTTTTTGTTTTGAAAACGATGTGTTCCGCGTGTGCGGAACGTGATGCACACTTCGTGCGTGATGCAGGCTTTGCTCGTGATGCACGCCTTCGGCGCGTGGGAAGGAACACATTACATCACTTTGTGCGTTAGCACATAACATCACGTTTGCGTAGCAAATGCATCACGTCGGCTTTGCCGACGCTTCACTTAAATCCCCTTGTCCTACCACCGTTTTTATGCTATACTACCTTTGAGGTGGGAGTATGAAAACTTATTTATTTGATTTTGACGGCACACTTGTTGATTCTATGCCGACCTTTATAAGTGCAATGCTGCGTATTTTGGATGAAAACAACATTTCCTATGGGGATGATATTGTTAAAATTATTACTCCGCTTGGTGTTAACGGCACGGCGGAATATTATTTAAAGCTTGGTGTTAAGCTTACAAAGGAAGAAATAATCGGCTTAATGCAGGAATATATGCTTGACGGGTATTTTAATAAAATTCCCGCAAAAAGCAACGTAATTTCTGTGCTTAAAAAGCTTAAAAGCAGGGGTAACAGTCTTAATGTTTTGACAGCCAGCCCCCATATAACTCTTGACGCTTGCCTTAAAAGGCTTGACCTTTATGATTTATTTGATAACGTGTGGTCGTGTGATGATTTTGCTACCACAAAGGCCAACCCTGAAATTTACAAAATGGCGGCTGAAAAGTTAGGCAAAAATGTAAATGAGGTTTTGTTTTTGGATGATAATTATAACGCTGACAAAACCGCAAAAACAGCGGGTATGAAGGTTTGCGGTGTTTATGATGATTCTTCAAAGGACTATGTTGATGACATCAAAACAGTTTCTGATTATTATATATACGATTTTTCCGAGCTTTTGGATATTGAATTTTAATTTTAAACCTCGTGTTAGAGTTTTCTAACACGGGTTTTATATTACATTTTTGCACTAAAACGGTTAAAATATTGCCCTTTTTGGATTGTTGTGCTACAATTCAAGTACGAGGTGGTTTTATGAAAGCTCTTAATACTTTACCTGAAGGCTTTAACCAAATTTACGAAATTGATTTACAAAAGGACAAGAAAAAGTCGTTACTAGTAAACGGACTCGCTATAATAATTTCGGTTTTAATGATTGTGCCAATGTGCTTTTACATACCAATAAGAGAGCTTTTTAGCTTTGAATACGGTTTTGCGCAGTATTTTATTCGCTTTGGTGTGCTTTTGGGTTCAATAGTTGTTTATATGGTTTTGCACGAATTAGTACACGGCATTACAATGAAGCTTTGCGGCACCCAAAAGGTTAAATATGGCTTTACAGGGCTTTACGCTTTTGCCGGCAGTGATGATTATTATGATAAGAAAAGCTATATAACAATTGCTTTGGCACCCGTTATTGTATGGGGCGTTGTTATTGCGGTTATTAACTGCTTTATGCCACGAGAATGGTTTTGGGTGGTTTATTTTATTCAAATTATGAACATTTCGGGCGCCGCAGGTGATATGTACGTTACTGTAAGGTTTTTAAAAATGCCGAAGGATATTTTAGTACACGACCACGGTGTTGGTATGAAGGTTTATTCTAAAACTGAGGAAAATTAGGTGACTTTATGCAAAAACAACTTTTAACCTATGATAAGGAAAAATTTTACCTAAACAGCGAGGAATTTTACCTTGCTGTTGGTGATATTCATTATTTTCGCATACACCCGTCTGACTGGGAGCATCGCCTTAATTTAGCAAAGGATTTTGGGCTTACTGCCATTCAGGTTTACGTACCTTGGCACCAGCACGAAAAGGAAAAGGGCGTTTTTGATTTTTCGGGTATTCTTGACCTTGCCGCCTTTTTAGAAACTGCCCAAAGGGTTGGTTTAAAGGTTATGCTTCGTCCGGGACCGTATATTTGTTCAGAACTTGACCTTGGCGGTATGCCTGCTTGGCTATTGCGGGATAAGGATATGAAATTCCGTTGTAGTCACCCCGCATTTTTGGCGGCAGTTTCGGATTATTTTAAGGTGCTGTGCAAGGTGTTTGTGCCGTATCTTTCAACCAATGGCGGCCCGATTATTGCGGTTTGTATTGAAAACGAATATGGCACCTATGGTAATGACAAGGTGTATCTCAAAGAACTTCGCCAAATGCTTGAAAATGGCGGGGTAGACGTCCCGTTTTACACTACCGACGGCGCTGTTAGGGCTATGATTTATAACGGTACCACCGATGACAGCTTCGTTGGTTTAAACTTTAGGGCAAGGGTTGAGGACTGTTCGCATCCCTTAAACGCTTATGCCGATTTATTGCCTAATTTACCAAAGTTTGCAGGTGAATTGTGGTCGGGCAGAAGCCAACAATGGACTAAAGAATTTTCTTACCGCAACCCTAAGGAAGTGGCAGACACCTATAAGCTGTTACTTGAAAACGGTGTGCAGGTCAGCTTTTATATGTTTTCGGGTGGCACAAACTTTGGTTTTACAAGCGGCGCAATTTATGGTCATTCCTATGCTGACGATTATAAGCTGCCGTCAAAGTTTTTGCCTTATGCTACGTCTTATGACTGCGATTCTTTAATAAGTGAGGACGGCAACCCCACCGAAAAATATTTCTTATGCCGTGATATTCTAGATGAGTATTTAGGCAAAGCAAAACGCCCACATACATATAATAAAAAGCCGACGCAAGCGTTTGAAGTTGAGCTTTGCGAAAGTGCCGACTTATTTCAAAACCTTGAAAATTTGGCGGTTTGTGAAAAGGAATCGCTTGAGCCACTTACAATGGAAGAATTAAACCAAAATTTCGGCTACGTTTTATATAATGTAAAGGTTGCGCCGGGTAAATATACGGGACCGCTTAACCTTTCTTATGTGAACGATAAGGCTAACGTTTTTGTAAACGGTGAATATAAGGGCGAATATTTGCGAGATGGTGAAAATACCCCGATAATTCTTACAAATGATGAAAACGGAATGGACGTTAACGTTTTGGTTGAAAATTTGGGGCGTTATTCTAACCACAAAACCTATACCGAAAACAAAGGTATTGTGGGGAACGTTTCAATTTATTCTAACTGGTTTAATTGGAAGCAGTGGTCTTTGCCGCTTGATGATATAACTAAACTGAATTATAAACCAATCGGCGATGAAAAAGCGAATAAACCTTGCTTTTTAAAGGGTAAATTTGATGCAAAAGCAGGGATTGATACTTTCTTGCTTACCAATGGCTTTTCACACGGCAACATTTGGATAAACGGCTTTAACATTGGTCGTTTTTGGGATAAGGGTCCACAACGCACACTTTACGTACCGGGCGGTCTTTTAAAAGAAAAGGATAACGTTATCGAAATTTTTGACGTAAAATATGACGGCAAAAAACAAACCGTTTCGTTTATCGACCACAGTATTTTAGAGGGGAACAATTAGATAAATTGGGCTTTAGCCCGACAAGCTATGATTTGAACGTAAAAAGAGGTCACGCATTGTGACCTCTTTAAAATTTCCTTATTTCAAGGCTTTCGTCGTCTTCGCCTTTTTCTATTTTTCTTATTACAATATAATAACCGTAATTATCGTTTACCTTAATATATATACGGTCGTTTACCTTTTTGCCCATAATTGCCGCACCTAAAGGGGATTCTTTACTGATAATACCCGCCATTGAATTTTGGCGAAGGGTTGTTACAATTCGTACCTGTTCTTCGCAGTCATCCTCTTCAACGTAATAGGTGACTGTATCAAAAAGACCGATTTCATCTTCCTTACTGTCTGTGTCAATCACTACAGCGGTTTTAATCATATTGCGAAGGTATCTAATACGGCTTTCGTTTTTACCTCTTTCACGCTTGGCGGCGTGGTATTCGGCATTTTCGGATAAATCGCCAAAGCTTCGGGTAAAAACAACCTCCTCCAAAATCTTGGGGCGAAGCACGGTTATACGGTATTCAAGCTCGTCCTTCATTTTCTTAATATCAACATTTGTTAATTCGTCAAACATTTTATCACCGCATATATTATACCAAAAAATGAAAAATTTTCAAGTAACTGTTGCAAAGTGTAAGGTGTTTGGGGTAAAATACAAAAGAGGTGTTTTTATGGCATTATACAATTCATTAAGTCAAGCTGTTGGTAATACACCAATGCTTTTGCTTAACAATTCAAAAAACAAATACGGCTTTGGCGGTAACGTTTTCGCAAAGCTTGAATATTTTAACCCCGCGGGTAGTGTTAAGGACAGGGTAGCACTTAATATGATTGAAACGGCTGAACAAAACGGCACGTTAAAGTCAGGTGGTACTGTTATTGAGCCAACTTCTGGTAATACCGGTATTGGCATTGCGGCAATTTGTGCAGCAAAGGGCTATAACGCAATTTTAGTTATGCCTGAAACCATGTCGGTTGAGCGCCGCAAGCTTATTGCTTCTTACGGTGCTAAGGTTGTGCTGACTGACGGTAAAAAGGGTATGAACGGCTCAATTGAAAAGGCCGAGGAGCTAAACCGTGAAATAGAAAACAGTATAATTGCAGGTCAGTTTTATAACCCCGCAAACCCCGAAGCGCATTATAAAATGACTGCGCCTGAAATTTGGGGTGATTTAAACGGCAGGGTTGATGCTGTTGTGTGTGGTATCGGCTCGGGCGGTACAATTACCGGTATTGGCCGTTACCTTAAAGAGAAAAACAGTGATATAAAAATAATTGGTGTCGAGCCGCTTTCATCTCCCTTTATAACCACGGGTAAAAGCGGTGCTCATAAAATTCAGGGCATTGGTGCTGGCTTTATTCCTGAAAATTATGACGCTTCTGTTTGTGATGAAGTAATTACCGTGGCCGATAATGATGCAATAAGCTATGCACAGCAGCTTTCGGCAAACGAGGGACTTTCGGTTGGTATTTCTTCGGGCGCTGCTTTTTGTGCGGCAATACAGGTGGCAAACAGGGAAGAGATGAGGGGTAAAAATATTGTTGTAATATTGCCCGATGGTGGTTCACGTTACCTTTCAACCGAACTTTTTGATATTTAATATAAAAATTTGCCTGACGGTCAAGAACTGTCAGGCCTTTATTTATGCGGTATTGATATTTTTTTAACAAAGAATTTGTAAAATTTTGAAAATTTCGCAAAAACTTTGACAAGTTTTTAACAAACCTATTGACATTGTTATATCGACCGCATATAATGTATAGCGTACATTAAATTTTGGAGGTCATTATTATGGCAAGAGTTTACAATTTCAGCGCAGGTCCTTCTATGTTACCTGAAGAGGTTTTAAAGACTGCAGCAGACGAAATGTTGGAATATGGCACAAGCGGTCAATCGGTTATGGAAATGTCTCACCGTTCGAAAGAATATCAAGCAATTTTTGATGAGACAGAAGCTAACCTTCGTGAGATTATGAACATTCCTGATGATTACGCAGTTCTTTTCTTACAGGGCGGTGCATCTACCCAGTTTGCAATGCTTCCCTTAAACCTTATGAACAAGAATAAGAAGGCTGACTTTATCGTAACAGGTCAGTGGGCTAACAAAGCTTATCAGGAAGCCGCACGTTATGGTGAAGCACGTATTGTTGCTTCCTCTAAGGACAAAACTTTCAGCTATATTCCTAAGGTTAAGGCTGAAGATTTTGATAAGGATGCTGATTACGTTCACATTTGCTTTAACAATACCATTTATGGTACTAAGTATAACTACATTCCCGAAACAGGTAACGTTCCGCTTGTAGCTGATATTTCAAGCTGCATTTTGTCTGAACCTATCGACGTTACCAAGTTTGGCGTACTTTATGCAGGTGCACAAAAGAACGTTGCTCCCGCAGGTGTTACCATTGTAATTATCCGTAAGGACCTTATTGGCAATGCTATGGATATTACCCCCACAATGCTTAAGTATGATACCCATTCTGAAAATGGCTCAATGTTCAACACACCCCCTTGCTATGCAATTTACGTTGCAGGTCTTACTTTCAAGTGGATTAAGAAAATGGGCGGTTTGGAAAAGATGAAGGAACTAAACGAAAAGAAAGCTAAAATCCTTTACGATTTCCTTGATAATTCCAAAATGTTCAAGGGTACAGTTGTTCCCGAAGACCGTTCACTTATGAACGTTCCCTTTATTACAGGTAATGACGAGCTTGATGCTAAATTCGTTGCTGAAAGCAAGAAGGCAGGTTTTGTTAACCTTAAGGGTCACCGCAGTGTTGGCGGTATGCGTGCATCTATTTACAATGCAATGCCTATTGAAGGCGTAGAAAAGCTTGTTGAATTTATGAAGAAATTCGAGGAGGAAAACGCATAATGTATAAGATTAAAACTTATAACAAAATCTCTAAATCGGGTTTAGAGGTTTTTGATGAAAAATATACCATTGGTGACGAGGTTGAAAATGCCGACGGTGCGATTGTTCGTTCTGCCGCACTTCACGACACTGAATTTCCCGCAACCTTAAAGGCTATTGCACGTGCGGGTGCAGGTACTAATAATATCCCGATTGACCGCTGCAGTGAACAGGGTATTGTAGTTTTTAACACCCCCGGCGCTAACGCTAACGCTGTTAAGGAGCTTGTTTTGGCAGGTCTTTTCTTATCATCTCGCCGTGTTGTTTCGGGTATTGAATGGGCTAAAACCCTAAAGGGCAACGGGGCCGAGGTTGGCAAAATGGTTGAAAAGGGCAAGGGCGCATTTGGCGGTCCTGAAATTAAGGGCAAAAAGCTTGGTGTTATCGGTCTTGGCGCAATTGGTGTTATGGTTGCAAATGCCGCTAACCACCTTGGTATGACTGTTTACGGCTATGACCCCTATTTGTCGGTTAAATCGGCTTGGAACTTAAATCACAATGCTGTTTATATTAACGATATTAACGAAATTTATGCAAATTGCGATTATATCACAATTCACGTACCGCTTGTTGACAGCACAAAGAATATGATTAATGCCGACACTATTGCAAAAATGAAGAACGGCGTTCGAATTCTTAACTTCTCACGTGCTGCTTTGGTTAACGACGCTGATTTAATTGCGGCGCTCGAATCGGGCAAGGTTGCAGCTTACGTGACCGACTTCCCAACTGATGATGTTTTAGATGTTGACGGCGTAATTGCAATTCCTCATTTGGGTGCATCTACTCCCGAATCGGAAGACAACTGCGCTTCTATGGCGGCAAAAGAGCTTATTGATTACATCGAAAACGGTAACATTGTAAATTCAGTTAATCTTCCCGAAGTTACAATGCCCAGAAGCGGTAAAAACCGTGTTTGTGTAATTCACAAAAACGTTCCCAATATGCTTACTAAAATTACCGGTCTTGTATCTGATGATGGTATTAACATTGAAAACCTGCTTAACAAGTCACGTGGCGACTATGCATATACAATGCTTGACATTGACAATGCCGATATCGCTACACTTGAAAAGGAAATCAATGATATTGACGGCGTTATTCGTGTAAGAATTATTTAAAACTTAAAAACCGTAGATTTTTTACAGTCTGCGGTTTTGCTTTTTATTAAAATTTTCCACATTTTTTAAAAGGTTTTAAGCCTTTACTTTTATCGGTTTTTATTGTAAAATAAAAAAGATGATTGTGAGGTGAAAAGGCTTGAGAAATATTGTTATAATCGGCGGTGGTGCTGCAGGACTTAAGGCGGCAATAAGTGCGGCCTATAAGTATAGGAACGGTGGTGCCGAGGTAACGGTGGTTGAAAAAAATAACCGCCCTGCCAGAAAGGTTATGATAACCGGCAAGGGCAGGTGCAACGTTACTAACAACTGTGACCTTGACACTTTAATTGCAAACACGCCACGAAATCCCAGGTTTTTATATTCGGCCTTTTCATCTTTCTTACCGCAGGACACTATGACCTTTTTTGAAAGTGTTGGCGTACCCCTTAAAACCGAAAGGGGCAACCGTGTTTTTCCTGTATCGGATAAAGCGGTGGATATTGTTGATGCTTTGGTAAATACCGTAAAAGCGAACGGTGTAAGAATTATAAACGGCGAGGTTGCGGCAGTACTTACTGAAAATGGCAAGGTAGCGGGTGTAAAGCTTTCAAATAGTGAAGCCTTACCTGCTGACAGTGTTGTAATTGCCACGGGTGGCGCTTCATATTCGGTAACGGGCTCTACGGGTGACGGTTATCGAATGGCGAAGGCCTTGGGGCATACTGTTACTGATATTTCGGGCTCTTTAGTGCCTATGAACTGTCACGAGGGCTTTTGCACACGCCTTTCGGGCTTAAGTCTTAAAAACGTAACCCTTTCACTTTTTGAAAAAGGTAAGAAAAAGCCCGTTTTCAGCGAAATGGGTGAAATGCTGTTCACGCATTTCGGGATTTCGGGTCCGCTTGTTTTGTCGGCTTCGGCTTATGTTAAGGCGGGCAAGGAATATAATGTTTTAATTGATTTAAAGCCTGCGTTAAGCCTTGATATGCTTGACAACCGCATTTTAAGGGACTTTTCACAGCTTCAAAATAAGGACTTTGCAAATTCGCTTGATGCATTACTTCCTAAAAGCTTAATACCTGTTGTGGTAAAGCTTTCGGGCATTCAGGGGGATAAAAAGGTTAACCAAATAAGCCGTGAGGAACGCTTACATCTTTGCGAGGTTATAAAAAATTTCCCACTAACTGTTACAGGGCTTCGCCCCGTGGAAGAGGCTATAATCACTCGTGGCGGTGTATCGGTTAAAGAAATTAACCCTGCTACTATGGAATCAAAGCTAATTTCCGGTCTTTTTTTTGCGGGCGAGGTTATTGACGTTGACGCCTTTACAGGTGGCTTTAATTTGCAAATTGCTTTTTCTACCGGTTATTTGGCCGGTCAAAATGTTTGAGAGGAGTTGCCGCATTTTATGATATCAGTAGCTATTGACGGTCCTGCAGGCGCAGGTAAAAGCACGTTAGCGCGTAAAGCCGCAGCAGAGCTTGGCTTTATTTATGTTGATACGGGTGCGCTTTACCGTACCGTCGGTCTAAAATTTTCAAAAATGGGCGCTAATACTGACCTTAATTGTGACATTCCTTCGGTTTTGGCTGACACAACGGTAGATATACGCTTTGTAGACGGTGAGCAGCGTGTGTTTTTGGACGGTGTTGACGTTAGTGAAGAAATCCGCACACCTGTGGCTTCTATGATGGCTTCTGCCGTTTCGGCAAAGGGTGAGGTGCGTGCTTTTCTTTTGGAAATGCAAAGAAAGCTTGCAAGGGAAAATAACGTTTTAATGGACGGGCGTGATATTGGCACGGTTGTTTTGCCAAACGCTACGGTTAAAATTTTCCTTACCGCATCAGCAGAGGAGCGGGCACGTCGTCGTTATGATGAGCTTATAAATAAAGGTATGACCGTTACCTTTAAAGAGGTTTATGACGATATGGTGCAGCGTGATTATAATGACTCCCACCGTGAAATCGCACCCTTAAAACAGGCTGACGATGCAGTTTTAGCTGATACAACAGGTTTAGAGCCGCAAGAGTCTTTAGAACTTATTTTAAATATTGTTAAGGAACGAATTTAACTTATGAACATTAAACTTGCAAAAACCGCAGGCTTTTGCTTCGGCGTAAACCGTGCGGTTAATACAGTTTATGATTTAATAGAAAAAGGCGAAAAGGTTTGCACCTTAGGTCCCATAATTCATAACCCCCAGCTTGTAGATGAGCTTTCAAAAAAAGGGGTAAGAATCGTTTCTTCACCCAATGAAGCAAACGAAAACGAGGTGCTTATTATCCGTTCGCACGGGGTAGAGCAGTCGGTTATTGATTATTGTATAAACAATAATATACGTTATGTCGATGCCACCTGCACTTTTGTTTCAAAAATACACAAAATTGTAAATGAAAAAAGTAGTAACGGTTATATTGTAATTGTTGCGGGTGATATAAATCACCAAGAGGTAAAGGGGATTGTCGGTCATAGCGTTGGTAAAACCTTTGTGGTTAGTGATGAAGCTGAGCTTGCCGATTTACTTAATAAAAATGCTAATTTTGCCGAAAAAAAGGTTATTTTAGTTTCACAAACCACTTTTAACAAAAAAGTTTGGGAAAAAATTGCAAATTTTTTAAAAAAAGTGTGTACAAATGCAGAAATTTTTGATACAATATGTAATGCAACTGCAATGAGGCAGCAGGAGGCTTTCGAGCTCGCAAAAGGTAGCGACGGTGTTGTTGTTATCGGTGGTAAGGGTAGCTCGAACACGGCAAAGCTTTATGACGTTTGTCGGGCCAATTGCTCCAACACATATTGGGTCGAAACTGCTGATGAGCTTAATATCAGTAATTTTTCCAATTGCGAAAACATTGCTGTTGTTGCGGGTGCTTCCACACCTGCAGGTATTATAAAGGAGGTTTTAAAAACCATGACAGAAAATTTACAACCGGTTGAGCAGGTTGAAGAGGAAGTTCAAGCTGCTACCAAAAGCTTCGAAGAAATGACAGACGAGGAAGCGTTCGAAGCTTCACTCAACAGCTTAACAAGTGATCAGAAGGTTACTGGCGTTGTTATCGCTGTTAATTCCTCTGAAATTACAGTGGATATCGGCAGAGGAGTTACAGGCTACATCACAGCAAACGAATATTCTTCTGACCCCAATGTTAACCTTGTTGATGAAGTAAAGGTTAATGACGAGCTTAATCTTATTATTATGAAGATTAGCGATATGGAAGGAACCGCAATGCTTTCAAAGCGTCGTTACGATGCTATTGCCGGTTGGGATAATATAGTTGCCGCTAAGGAATCGGGCGAAATCGTTAAGGGCGTTGTTCGTGACGTTATCAAGGGCGGCGTAGTTGCTTATGTCAACAATGTTAAAGTATTTATCCCCGCATCTCAGGCAACCGCTTCCAGAAATGATTCTCTCGAAGACCTTAAGGGTAAGGAAGTTTCTTTCCGCATTATTGAAATCGGCCGTGGTCGCAGAGCTGTTGGCTCTATCCGCAGCGTGCTTCGTGAAGAAAAGAAGGCTGCCGAAGAAAAGGTTTGGGCTAACATTGCTGTTGGTGACCGCTTCACAGGTACCGTTAAATCACTCACAAGCTATGGCGCATTTGTTGATATTGGCGGCGTTGACGGTATGATTCATATTTCCGAGCTTTCTTGGGCTCGTATTAAGAATCCGTCTGAAGTCGTTTTAGTTGGCGATACTGTTGAAGTATACGTTAAGGATCTTGACGTTGAAAAGAAGAAGATTTCTCTTGGCTACAAAAAGGAAGAAGAAAATCCTTGGACCATCTTCACAAACAACTACAACGTTGACGATGTTGTTAAAGTTACTATCGTTAGCATGACTACATACGGTGCATTTGCTCGTATCATTCCCGGAATTGATGGTCTTATCCATATTTCTCAAATTGCTAACAAGCGTATCAATAAGCCCGCTGATGAATTAACCATCGGTCAGGAAGTTGAAGCTAAGATTACCGCAATTGACACCGAAAAGAAGCGTATCAGCCTTTCTATCCGCGCATTATTGCCCGAAGAGGAAGTAGCTGCTGAAGAAGCTCCTGTTGAAGAAGCTGTAGTAGAAGAAGCACCCGCTGAAGTGGCTGAAGAAGTTGCTGAATAATTAAAGAAAAAATTAACACCGCCTTTAAGGGCGGTGTTTTTTTATGTGTATGTAATTTAACGACCTGTGAAATCACGGTCAAAGGTTATAACACAGCAAAAGGTTGGGTTAATAAGCTTTGCAATTTGCGAAATTTTGTCATTAAGCTCTTTTTCGCTGATTTTTAGTTCTTGCGGAACAACAACGTCAAAAACAAGATTTGTTTGGGTGTCAGCCATGGGGGTCATTCTAAAATCGTGAAGAGTTAAATTTTCATCAATAACTTTAATGCCGTCACTAAGCTGTGTTCTTACAAAAGTAACTTGTTCGTTGTTTATGTCCATAGGGTCCATGTGAATAACCAATGAAACACCCAAATTGTCGTAAATCTCCTTTTCACAAAGGTCAATTTGTTCGTGACAGTGAACAATGTCAATATCCTGCGGAACCTCAACGTGTACTGATGCAAACAGCCTACCTGGGCCGTAGTTGTGAATAATAAGGTCGTGTATGCCGACAAAATCCTTACGGGATAAAATGGCTGCTTCAATGTCGGAAATAAGCTCGGGACTGGGTGGCTCACCTAAAATGCGGTTTAGTGTTTCTTTAGCGGCGTTAATGCCTGCAAAAAGTATAAACAATGATACGGCTATACCCATTACAGCGTCCAAATTAAAGGGAAGGGCAACCACTTTGCTTACTGCAACTGACAGTAAAATTACAGCGGTTGCAATTGAATCGTTAAGTGAATCCTGAGCAGTAGCGAGAAGTGTTTCCGAATCAATTTTTTTGCCAATTTTTCGGTTGAATATGTAAAGCCAAAGCTTAAATATTACCGAAACGGCCAGAACAATAATTGAAGTGGTAGAATATACTGGCATTGCAGTGCCGTCAGCCAAGGCGGTAACCGAGGTTTTCATCAGCTCAAAGCCGACAAGCATAATTAAAATTGCTACAATAAAGGCCGACATATATTCAATTCTTCCATGACCAAAGGGGTGGTCCTTATCGGCGGGCTTATTTGCAAGCTTAAAGCCTAAAATGGTAATTACCGACGACCCCATATCTGACAAGTTATTAAAACCATCAGCTACGATAGAAATACTTGCTGTTAGCAGTCCCACAGTAATTTTAAAGGCGCACAGCAACAAATTGCAAATAATACCCACAACGCCGCTTAACGAGCCATAGGCTTCACGGGTGGCGTTGTTTTTTACATCATCGGGGTTTTTAATAAAAAGACGGGTTAGAAGTCTTGTCATTACATCTTAGCCCCTTTAGCGCCCTTTGTACCGAATGATACGCCCGACAAAATATTAGTGTCAATAGTGTAGGTAATGTTTTCACGACCACGCTGACGACGGAACGCAAGGTCAATCATACGGTTAATAAGTTCGGTGTATTTAACACCCGTTGCTTCCCATAGATAGAATGCAAGCGAGCCTGGAATGGTGTTAATTTCGTTAGCGTAAACGGTATCGGTTGATGTATCAATCATAAAGTCAATTCTAACAACACCGTTGGCGCCGATAGCTTTGAATATTTTACAAGCCAAAGCACGAATTTCGTTTGACTTTTCTTCACTTAAATCAGCAGGGATTTTACGGCCAAGGGAAGCCATACCCTTACTTTGACCGCCGTTTTTGGAATTACCCATATATTTATCTTCATAAGATAAAATTTCGTCGTTCATAAAGGGCTCTTCACAAACACTGGCTTCACATTCGTCAGCATTGCCAAGTACGGAGCAGTTAATTTCACGAAGGGAAGTAATTGCCTTTTCAACCAAAACCTTGTCAGCAAAGGAAATTGCAAGCATTATGGCTGAATCAAGCTCGTTTTCAGTATTAACCTTTGTAATACCAACGCTTGAGCCAAGGTTTACAGGCTTAACAATAAGTGGAAAGCCGACTTCTTTTGCAATTTTTTTGCAAATAGCTTCCTTTTCGGCAACATATTCACGTGCGCGGAAGGTAATGCAGTCAAGTGTGGGAAGACCTGCGTTTTTAAGTACGTCCTTAAATACTGCTTTGTCCATACCCACAGCGGAAGAAATAATATCACAGCCAACGTATGGCAAATTTAAATATTCAAAAAAGCCTTGAATGGTGCCGTCCTCACAGTTAGTGCCGTGAACAACGGGGAAAGCAACGTCAATAACGGTTGCCACGTCCTTTTTAAAGGGCTTCTTTTCAATATCACGCATTAAAACGTTATCGCCCTCACGCACAAAATAAACCTTTTTGCTTTTCTTTAAAAGTTCAGGCAAATTGCGGTACTCCTCAATGGTGAAAAGGCTATCGCCTGTGTACATTTCACCGTTTTTGGTAACGTAAACGGGGGTTACGGCATATTTATCACGGTCAATTGCACGCATTGCCTGAACGGCCGAGATAATTGAAACTTCATGTTCAACACTGCGGCAACCGTAAAAAACTGCAACATTTGTTTTCATTTTTATCACCTTAGTTTAAATAATTATCGGGTAAATCGTTTTCAAAAAGCACAACAGTATTACCGTCGGCAAATCGGTTGTAAATATCCATAGCTTCTTTAAAGGAAGCGGCAATATAAAGGTTTTCTTGTGGAAAATCGGTTGTTTTAACCGCATCAGCCATAGGCTTTGAACGGTTTATACCAACCAAAATAATAATGTCGGCATTTTTGGCGGCTTCTAGTCCCAAATTAAAGTTACATTCATATTCTTTTTCGCCAAGCTCAATAAGACCGGGGGTAACAACAACCTTTTTCATACCGTCAAACGAGCCAAGCACTCTAACAGCTTCCAAGCAACCCTCGGGGTTGGAGTTATAGGCGTCGTCAATGAGTAATGAGCCTTTGTTAAACGGCTTCATTTCAAGTCGGTGCTCGGCGGGCTTTAGAGATGCCACGGCGTATTTAATATCATCAGGAGAAACGCCTAACTCATAAGCAAGTGCTACAGCACCGATAATGTCAATTATACTGTGTAGACCCAAAAGCTTGGTGGTAAGGTCAATTTCAATATCTTTAATATGCACCGTAAAGCTGCTGCCAAATTTACCATAGCTTATATTGTCGGCATAATATTCAAAATTTGGTGAGGTGCCGTAGATTTTGCAGTCCCTATCAAGCTGGCGACTGATTTCAGCGCTGTCGCCGTTGGCAAAAAGCATACCGCCTGCTTTTTTAACGTGCTCTTCAAGTTCGAATTTTGTTTTGTAAACGTTTTCAATTGATTTAAAGGTTTCAAGGTGCTGTGGACCAACTGAGGTAATCATACCGTGGTGCGGCTTTGCAATAACGCAAACCTCGTTAATGTTGCCAACCTCTTTAGCGCCCATTTCGCAAACAAAAATTTGGGTTTGGGGCTTTAACATTGTGCGAATGGTGCGTACAACACCCATTGGTGTGTTAAAGCTGTGCGGAGTACACATAACATTAAATTTTTCACTTAAAATGCGGGTTAAAATAAACTTTGTGGTAGTTTTGCCATAGCTACCCGTAACGCCGATAACTATTAAGTCCTTATGCGCTTTAATAATGCGCTTTGCATCGTTTATATACCAAGCGTTCACAAGTGCTTCAATGGGTGAATTTAAAATGCGGCAAATAAGTGTAAGCAGGGGGGAAAGCATTCCTGCAAACACACTAATTAAGTATGTGTAGGGAACAAACACACCTAAAACAACAAGCCCTGCCGCCGCTAAAAACGCGGTAACAAAAAGCCTTTTAACACGGGCGGTAAGGGCTAAAGCCTTAACCGATTTCTTTTGTGTTTTAATTGCGGTGTTAAGTCGGAAGCCGAAAATTATAACTGCAAGAATAAACGCAGGAATATTAAGCTTAAAGAAAAGCAAGGCTGAGGCGCCTAAAGCAAAAATAACATCAAAAATTAAGCGGGTTCGGTAGAAGGGGAACACCCATTTTAAATAACGTGAAATGTAATAAGAATTTTGCTGAAGCATTTGGTACTGGCGAACGATAGAGCACAGCCCCGATGCCGCAATAAATATGAGGGCTAAAATAAAGAAAATGTCCATAAAAAACCTCTTAACTTAAAAAGCTGTTGATAATTGCCTGTGCTTCAAAGGGACGTTCACAAAATGAATAATGTCCTGTGCCCTTAATAACGCAAAGGCCTGAGTCTTTAATTTTAGATTCAATAATTTTTGCGTCACTTAAAGGTGTAGCAGTGTCGTTTTCGCCCCAAATAAGAAGTGTGGGGGCGGTAATGTTACCAATTATATCACGCAAATCGGTATTAACAAGACTGACAAGAGTTTTACGCAGCACCTCGGGTGCGGCGTTATAATCTGCCGAGCCATAGTAAGCACGTGCTTTATCCAAAAGACCTTGGCTGAAATTTTTTATAATCGGCAAGGTTAAAAACCACTTAATAACTTTAAAGCTTTTTGCCTTAAATTTTTGTTTAAGGCTTTTTTTAGGAATAAGCCCTGCTGAGTCGAGCAGTACAATTTTAGGTGGGTTAACCATACCCTCGGCCGCCATTTTAAGTGTAACACGACCGCCGTGCGAATGCCCGAACATTATGGGGTCTTTAATGTTTAACGCTGCCATAAATTTAAGCACGAAGGTGCAGTAATCGTCAAGTGTCCAAGGGCTTTCCATTGTGTCGGAACCGTCGCAACCGGGGAAGTTTAGCGCAACCACACGGTAGCGACTTTTTAAAAGATTTATAATGCCGCCGTACACAGTATATGACGAATTCCAACCGTGAAGCAGTAGAACGGGTTGGCCGCTGCCTTCGTCAGTGTATTTTATGTTAAGGCCATCAATGTTTATGTTCATATAATACTCCATTATATATAATTAAATATATTATACCAAATATTAACACAAAATAGAAGACCTAATTTTAAAAAAAATAAAAATGAACTAACCCGATTTAATGTGATTTAATCATATAACAAAAACCGCAAGGAATTTTCCTTGCGGTTTTTGGATTTACTTTTTGCTGAAAATTTTATTTAAAATTACGGTGATAATGATTATTATACCGATAACGATAAATATTGCAATCATACCCGAAAGCATATATTTTAGGTTGTCAACAAAAGCCATGGGGTTGAATGCGCTGAAAATACTTTTAGCCAAAATTAAATTATTTAACATATTATTACCCCCTTATTTCATAAAGAAGCTTAGGATAAGACCGCCCGCAATAACTGATGCAATCTGACCTGAAACGTTAACACCTATGGACTGCATAAGTAAGAAGTTTTGAGGGTCTTCCTTAAGACCAAGCTTGTGAACAACACGGCCTGACATTGGGAATGCTGAAATACCTGCAGCACCGATCATGGGGTTGATCTTTTTGCCCTTTGGTAAGAAAAGGTTTAAGAATTTTGCAAAGATTACACCGCCTGCAGTGTCGAAAATGAAGGCGAAAAGACCAAGACCGAGAATGAGAAGTGTATTAACGTTAAGGAACTTGGAAGCTTCCATTTGACAAGCAATTGTAATACCAAGGAATATTGTAATAAGGTTTGCAAGAACCTTTTGTGCAGTGTCAGAAAGGGAGTTAAGCACACCGCATTCACGAATAAGGTTACCGAACATTAAAAAGCCGATAAGTGAAACCGATTCGGGAGCAACAACACCTGCAACAACCGTAATAACGATGGGGAACAAAATTTTGGTGAGCTTTGAAACCTGCTTTTGTTCATAAGGCATACGGATAAGGCGTTCCTTTTTGGTGGTTAAAAGCTTGATAACGGGTGGCTGAATAATGGGAACAAGCGCCATATAAGAATATGCCGCAACCATAATAGCACCTGTAATATCGTTATCGGCGCCTAAAAGCTTGTTTGCAACAACAATGGCGGTAGGGCCGTCAGCCGCACCGATAATACCGATAGATGCAGCTTCGTTTGTGGTAAAGAACATTGATGCCATACAGAAGGTAAAGAAGATACCAAACTGTGCTGCGGCACCAAAAATCATAAGCTTGGGGTTGGTAAGCAGGGGGCCGAAGTCAATCATCGCGCCAATACCTATAAATAGTATTAGCGGGAATAATTCGTTCGCAATACCTGCGTTAAACAGTGTGGTTAATGCACCCTCACTTATAACCTCGCCCGTTTCGGTAAAGCGGGTAATAGCACCCGAAGACGGAATGTTAACCAAAATTGTACCAAAGCCCATAGGGAGAAGAAGCGTTGGCTCCATATCGTGACGGATAGCAAGATAAATAAGCACACCGCCAATAGCCCACATTGCAAGGTACTTCCAGCCGCCTGCTTCGACAAAAGCCGAAAGATTTTCAACCAGGAAGCTGAGCTCTTTCAAAATGTCCATTAAAAAGTCCATTTTCTCAAACCTTTCTCTCGTTATTAGTGGCAAAAATCGCAAATTGCCGAATTTCGCCTTTTATCATTATTATAATAGCATATACAAATGCGAATTTCAATAATTGTTTACAAAATAGCAAGCCAAAATTTATTAAGTAAATATGACAGAATTGTTAAAAAAAACCGTAAAAGTTGATTTTGCCGCAAGCGTGTGGTATAATATAGATAATTATAATGTATTTTAGTCTTTAAGGATTGGAGATAGTTATGGAAGATAAGGATTTGTTTAGTTACGCCAATTCAAATGACGTAGTGGACGAGGGCGAAGCCAACTTTGACCTTAACGCTTTTTCTTCTAAAAGTATTGAAGAAGCTGAAAAGCCAAAAAAGGAATTAAGCAAAAAGCAAAAAATTATTAAAACTGTTTTGGTTTGCTTTTTGGTTTGCATTATTGGCGCTTGCGCAACGCTTGGCGGTATGCTTTTGTATGTTTTCACAATGGTTGACGGTACTATGGAGGAAGACCTTAACGACCTTACCTTAAACCTTACAACTACAGTTTATGTTGATAATGGTAAAGGCAAATATGAAGAATATACGCGTCTTCACGGTATGTATAATCGCTTGTGGGTTGACTATGACCGCCAAGCAATTGACAATAACGATGAAAACTATAAGGGTATTCCGCAACGCTTGGCAAACGCATTTATCGCTGTTGAGGACCAACGCTTTGAAACCCATTTTGGTGTTGACTGGAAGCGTACTACAGGTGCGGTTATTAACGAATTTATCCCCATTTATTCTTCCCGTCAGGGTGGTTCTACAATTACACAGCAGCTTGTTAAAAACCTTACAGGTGATGATGATAAAACCAAAATGCGTAAGGTTCGCGAAATTATGCGTGCAAGGTATTTGGAAAGCAAATACACCAAAGACGTAATTTTGGAATGCTATCTTAATACAATTGCAATGGGTCACGGTACCTATGGTGTTCAGGTTGCAGCCAATTATTATTTTGATAAGGACGTTAGTGAGCTTACAATTGCCGAATGTGCAACACTTGCTTCAATTCCCAAAAGCCCGACTAACTACGCACCCGACACTAACCCCGAAGCAAACAAAAAGCGCCGTAAAATAGTTCTTGGTCTTATGAAGGATCAAAAGCTTATTACCGAGGCCGAATATAACGAAGCAATAAACGAAGACGTTAAAATTGTTGCCAATAAGGATGCAACTGCGAATAACGATATAAATTCCTACTTTATTGATGCGCTTATTACCGATGTTTCTCGTGATTTGGCTGAAAAATACGGTTATGATATTGCCCGTGCGGAACGCCTTTTCTATAACGGTGGTTATAAGATTTATGCAACTGTTGATACAAAAATGCAGGCAATTGCCGAAAAGTATTACCTCGAAGCAGCTTCGGTTGCTAAACCCAGCAGCAAGGGTGACCCGCTTTTAGGTGCAATGACCATTTTGAATTATAAAGGTCAGGTTAAAGCGCTTGTTGGTAATATAGGCGAAAAAACCGACAACCGTGGCTTTAACAATGCAATTGATGCGGTTCGTCAGCCGGGTTCTACAATGAAGCCTATGGCTGTTTATGCCCCCGCAATTGAAAATAATTTAATTAACTATTCAACCCTTTTAAATGATGTTAAGGCGTCCTATGGTAAATGGTCACCCGGCAACCATGACGGTGCCTATCGTGGTAACATTACCGCACGTGAGGCACTTGAGCGTTCAACAAACACAATCCCTGTTGCGCTTGTTAACAGTTCACTTGGTGTTGGTACGTCATATAATTTTTTAACACAAAAGTTGGGTCTTAAAAACTTAACCGAAGAGGATAAAAACCTTTCTTCTTTAGGCCTTGGCGGTACAGACGGCGGTGTTACGACTATTGAATCCGCAGCGGCTTACGCTATTTTTGGCAACGGCGGTTTGTATTACGAGCCCACACTTTACACAAAGGTTACCGACCAGCGTGACGAGCTAATTTTAGAACAAAACACCAAGCCTACTGTTGCTGTAAGTGAAGATACCGCAATGATTATGAACAAAATGCTTCAAAACGTTATTTACGGTAAAAACGGTACAGGTAAAGCACAGGCGGGTTCATTCACGAATTTCCGTGCCTTCGGTAAGACAGGTACCTCTAACGATGCTAACGATAAATGGTTTGTTGGCGGTACACCTTACTATGTTGCTTCATCTTGGATAGGCTATAAAACACAGCAAAAAATGCCCGCTTCAAACAAAACTCTTGCAGCTAAGCTTTGGCGTCAGGTTATGGGCGAAATTCATCAGAATTTACCCGCTAAGGATTATCCGACCTCAAAGTATGTTGTAAAGCAGTATTACTGTGCTGAAACAGGTCTTTTGGCTACTGATGCTTGTGAAAAAATTGATATTGGTTGGTATAAGAAGACGGCATTACCCGAAAAGTGTACTACCCACGAGGGTGAGCTTTTAGGTGCACCCACAACCGACGTAATGCCCGATAATAATGATACCACCTCAAGTGATGCCGCAAGCGGTACTACAAGCGATACTACAAGTAACACTTCAAGCGGAAATGCTACAAGTGGGAACGAAAGTGGTAGTACAAACGAATCAACAACAAATCAGCAAGATACAAACACAACTACGGGTTAAAATAAGGCGTGTCGTAACGGCACGCCTTTTAATCCTCAATTTTTTGAAAGTATGTTAGAATTTAAAAAAATAGAACTTAATGACGCTTTAAAAATTCAAAAGCTAACCTATAATAATGAAATTCTTGCCTGTGAAAAAAATGCAGTAAATCTTATTGTTTGGCAAAGGGCATATAATAATATGTATGCCGAAAAGGAAGGTATGCTGTTTTTAAAATCGGGCAAGGAAAAAAGTCAAAGCTTTGGGTTGCCAATTTGCAATGACCTAAAAAAAGGTCTTGAATGTATATTTGAATATACTGCACCGCAAAAACCACGCTTTTGGGTGCAAAATGACAGCAAAATTGAAGAATTTAAAGCGCTTTTGGGTGACGAATATGATATTTCACCCGCGCGGGATGCATTTGACTATATTTATAATAGGGAAGATCTTGCAAATTTGGTAGGCAAAAAATATCACAGTAAGCGTAACCATATTTCTGCTTTTTCAAAGCAGTTTAATTGGTGCTTTAAGCCCATAACTAACGAAAATATAAACGACGTACTTGTCTGCGCTGAAAAATGGTACCGTGAAAACGATGACCGTATGGATGAATATATGGCTATCGAGAGTGAAGGCATTAAAACCATTTTAGAAAATATGGAACTTTTAAATGTTAAGGGCGGTGCAATTTATGTTGAAAATGAGGTTGTCGCCTTTACACTTGGCTCACCAATAAACGATTATGTTTTTGATATTCATATTGAAAAAGCACTTAAGGATTATGCCGCCGCTTACACGGTTATAAATAACGAATTTGCAAAAACGCTTGAGGGTTACAAATATATTAACCGAGAGGATGATATGGGGCTTCCCGGACTTCGCAAGGCTAAGCTTTCATATAGGCCTGAAATTTTGCTTGAAAAATACCGCTGTCGACCTTTAAGGGACGCTTGTATTCGCCTTTACGATAATGCTTTTCATGATGGCCCATTTACAAATAAGCTCTTCGATTTGTGCTTTAATGACATTAAAACCTTAAGAATTAACGGCGAAACGGTTGCAATGTGCTTTTTGCTTCCCTGCGAAATTGAGGGTAAAAGGGCTAAGTATATTTACGGCTTTACCGTTAAGGAAAAGCATCGTGGCAAAGGCTATGGCAAGGCTTTAATGGAAAAAATCAAAGATGAAACAAATGATATTTTAATTTTACGTCCGGCAGAAAGCAGACTAATTGATTATTATAAGCAGTTTGGCTTTTGCGAAGTTGCTGCTTCGAACCAAGAGGGTGATATTTCGGTTGTGCCAACCGACAGCTTTTTAACCCTTTGCGAAAAGGATAAAAAAGGCGAATACACCGCAATGACTTACGGCTTTAAAACCGATAAAACATTATATTTTCCATATTCATTAGCATAAAAAACCGCCCGTAAGGGCGGCTTTTTTTATCGATTGTTTTTATTCTGATCGTTCTTGTTTTGATCTTTTTTGTTTTGGTTGTTTTTATTTTGGTCGTTACGATTTTGCTCGTTACGGTTTTGGTCATTTTTGTTTTGGTCAAATCTGTTTTTGTTATCCAATTTTAACACCCCACTTTCACAGTTATTATCTGTTGAAAATGGGGTGCTTATTCTAAATATTAAACAATTTTTTTGCGTTTTTAAAGGTCTGAATCAAAACTTCATTTTTTGAAATTTCTTTAATTTCAGCCATTTTTTCAGCAACATAATGTATCATTGCCGAATTATTGGTTTCACCCCTATGGGGTACGGGGGCTAAATATGGGGCATCAGTTTCAAGCAAAAGCTTTTCAATTGGGGTATCGCTTACAACGGCGGGTAACGCCCTTGCGTTTTTAAAGGTTAAAACACCGCCAACGCCTAAATAAAGCCCTAATTTTGCAATTTCACGTGCCATTTCCACACTGCCTGAAAA
The DNA here is from genome assembly GCA_017622555.1 of Clostridia bacterium. Classification (GTDB taxonomy): domain Bacteria; phylum Bacillota; class Clostridia; order Oscillospirales; family Acutalibacteraceae; genus UBA737. The sequence continues at coordinate 7,252 of JAGAQV010000017.1, read as the reverse complement.
GGCGTGTACAACACCCTTTGGTTTATATTCCTTTAAAATTTCAAGTGTGTCAGCGTGGGCATCACGGTCGTGCACTAAAACAGGCAAACCCAATTCATTGGCAAGCTGAAGCTGTGCTTTGAAAATTTCTTTTTGTTCTGACTTGTTGTCTTGCCGCCAGTAATAATCAAGCCCAATTTCGCCAACGGCAACACATTTTGGGTGTGAAAGTAATTCGCGAATTTCGGCGATTGTCGTGCCGTTGTCAATATTACCGGGGTGAATACCAACAGCAGCGTAAACAATTTCATACCTTTCAGCAAGGGATAATGCCTTTAAGCTACTTTGTTTATCACAACCACAGGTTATAATACCGCCCACACCGGAATTCTTCATTTCGTTTATAAGCTCATCAAAATTATCCTCAAAAACGGGGTCTTCATAATGGGCGTGTGTGTCAAAAATTAAAGCTTCCAAGCTACTCACCTAATTTTACTGCCTGCGGGAATATCTTCAAGGAAAATAACTTTAATATTATCCTCACTGCAGTCGGCGGCCAAAATCATACCTTCCGATTCAATACCGCAAAGCTTGGCTTTTTTAAGGTTTGAAACCAAAATAACGGTTTTGCCCACAAGCTCTTCAGGCTTATAGAATTTTGCAATACCTGAAGCAACGGTGCGGTCACGCTTGCCATCATTCAGGGTGAGCTTTAAAAGCTTTTTAGCCTTGGGAACGGCTTCGCAAGCAACAATTTTAGCGGCGCAAAGCTCTACCTTTGCAAAGTCCTCAATGCCAATTTCGGCAATTGTTGCAACGTTTGCGGCCTCTTCAGCGGCTTTCTTTGCGGCTTCTTGCTCGGCGGCGATTTCGGCCAAAACCTTTTCAGCATCAATTCTTGCGAAAAGGGGAGTAGCGGCACCGACTGAATATTCCTTAACCTCGCCAAAAGCAAGTGTGGTGTTATTTTCGTTAAGCTGTGCCTTAATGCTATCACAGCTTTCGGGCATAACGGGGGTAAGCATAATACCTAAAAGGCGAATACATTCAAGCAAATTATATAAAACGGCTTCCAGGCGGTCTTTTTGCGCTTCGTCCTTAGCGAGTGACCAAGGGGTAGTTTCATCAATATACTTATTGCAACGCTTTGCAAGGTTCATAACAGCGTTTACTGCATCGGCATTGCGGTAAATATCCATAAGGCTGTGGTATTTTTCGATAGCTTCCTTTGCTGTAGCAATAAGGTCATTATCAAATTCGTTATCACATTCCTTAAAGCTTACCTTGCCGTCAAAATACTTATTAGTCATTGCAACCGAACGGTTAACAAGGTTGCCAAGGGTATTTGCCAAGTCAGCGTTAAACTTGTTAATAAAGCTTTCGTAGGTAATTGTGCCGTCCTGCGCAAAGGGAATTTCGGAAAGAAGATAGTAACGCACAGCATCGGTTGAAAAACGCTTTGCCAATTCGTCAGCGTAAATAACGTTACCCTTTGACTTGCTCATTTTATCCTCACCAACAAGTACCCACGGGTGACCGAGTACCTGTTTCGGTAGGGGAAGACCAAGCGCCATTAAAATAATCGGCCAATAAATTGTGTGGAAGCGAACAATATCCTTACCGATTACGTGCAAATCAGCAGGCCATAAAGCCTTAAACTGTTCGGTACTACCCTCGGGATTATAGCCAATACCTGTAATATAGTTTGAAAGAGCATCTATCCAAACGTATGTTACGTGCTTAGGGTCGAATTCGACGGGAATACCCCATTTAAACGTCGAACGGGAAACGCACAAATCCGAAAGACCTGGCTTTAAAAAGTTGTTAATCATTTCATTTTTGCGGCTTTCAGGCATAATGAAATCAGGGTTTTGTTCGTAATATTCTAAAAGCTTGTCTTGATATTTTGAAAGACGTAAGAAATATGCTTCTTCTTTAGAATCAATTACCTCACGGCCACAGTCGGGGCACTTGCCGTCAACAAGCTGGGAAGGTGTAAAGAAGGATTCACAGGGCACACAGTATTTACCCTCGTAATGACCCTTGTAAATATCGCCTTGCTCATAAAGCTTTGTAAAAATCTTTTGCACAGCGGCTTCGTGATCAGCGTCTGTTGTGCGGATAAATTTATCATAATTGGTGTTAAGGCTTTGCCAAACCTCTTTAATTTGATTTGAAACGCCGTCAACATATTCTTTAGGTGAAATACCAGCGGCGTTAGCATATTCTTCAATTTTTTGGCCGTGCTCGTCAGAACCGGTCATCAAAAATACATCATAGCCCTGCATTTTCTTATAACGGGCAATCATATCGGCCAAAACAATGTCGTAAGCGTTGCCAATGTGTGGCTTACGAGATGTATAAGCAATTGCAGTTGTAATGTAAAACTTTTTATTATCGGACATAAAACAGCACCTCGTTTATGGTTTTTGTGTAAGGTAAATACCTATTGTTAATACAGTTGAAATAAGGGCGTAAAGTAAAACTGCCCCACCGTTCATTAAAGTATCGGCTGATGTGAATGATGTATATGCAAACATTAAAACACCAAGCACAGCGGATAGAATATACATAACGGTTATGGTTGTGTTACTGCGGCGAATTCGGTTTGCACAGTTAAGAATTTTAGCAAGTGATATGGGCTTACCACGAAATGCTGCGGGGGCTGAACAGCTTTCAATCGGAGCGGAAGTGTTTTTATACATATTACAGCCAGCGGCGCTCATTACCATTACCGAATCTTCATAAAGTCCCAAATAATCACAAATCATTTCGTTAGTTAAATTCGGGTCGGTGTTATTAATTAAAAGCGTAACACCTATTTTGGTTAAGTGGTGAAGCTCTTTAGCTACTGTGGGGTTAACCGAATATTGCACCATTAACAGCGCAACGGCAGTATCGTTAGAAGCAACGTAAACAGGGAAGTAACCGCTTCTTAAAATTTTGCGGTCAGTTTCAATATCTGGCACAGCTATACCGTGGGCTTCCATAATGGTACGGTTGCCGATAAACAAAAGCTGATTGTCAACCCAACCCGAAATTCCCATTCTTTCTTCGTATTTAACTGTGTCAGAAACAGGAAGATTTTGCATATTATCTTCACCCGCAATTTCCTTGAACACATTAAATAAAGGACTTGAAAGCTCACGTGTTAAAGAAGCAGCACGAAGAATTGTATCACTCATATTATTTTCCGACAAAACCTTCATATTATGAAGTGTAACCGTTCCTGCGGGGAACAAATCATCAGAATTTAAAACAATAGCATTTGCAAGTTCAATATGTTCAGCACCTGCTTTGCCCGAAATCATAGCACCTTGGCGGTTAAGCTTTTTAGATGCTTGGAACAGGGGAAGATTATCAATTAAGAAAACTGTGGGAAGCGTAGCAAAGCATTGCACGGCGGCTGCGGCATACATACCGTAAAATACACCGCCAAAATATTTAGAGGTTGCAAAAAACGTAAGAGCTGACACCAACAGCGATATAACCGTTATAATCGGAAGCTTGCCATTTAAAAACGTGCCATAGGTTGAATATTTTATATAATCGTTAATTTGGTCACTTTCTTGCGGCGCAGCAATAAGAGTGTCACCTTCAATTGTATTTTTTGCCATTGAATAGGTAATGGCAGGGTCACTTAAAAGGCGTATAGCTTTTTTAGGTGATTTTTTGCAAATTTGCTTAAGGTTTGAAAGCAGATACGAATATTTTTGGAACTGACCAATTGCACGAAGGCTAAGTGAAATACCGCATAGCAGACAAAGGTCGGTAACAATTTCACCCTTAATAATTCCAAAAATACTGTAAGCAAGTACAAATAAAGAGGAAAGTGAAGCCAAAGCATCCGCATTTGACCGCTTTTTAAGCAGGCTTGAGAGCGATAAAAACATATCGCCGTTAGCAACAGCAATAAGTCCTAAAAATGCTGCACAAATAATCATCGTGGGTTTAGTTTGAGAAAGCACAGCACCTGTCATAAAGGGCATTTTCATTATTAAAAGCAAAAACGTGAAGAATATTGAAGCGCCACTTGCCAAAAAAGCATTACGCTTTTTAATGGAATAAACCCTTACAAAGCGTTTCGAATCAATTTCCGACTTAATTTCGTTTTGGGGAACGTAATCGTCAAAGTCGCTTTTTTCAAGCTCAACACGGCCACTAAGTGAGCTTGAAGAAATATCCTCAATAGCGGCCATTTCACCCGTTAAATCAAGTTGCTGGGTTTTACTGCTAACCATAATGATTGGTGCAGTGTCCCCGCTTGCAACAGGAGTAAAGGTTATGGTGGCGTTGTTGTCAACTTCAGCCTTAGCGGGTGTTGTTTTTTCAAGGGGGTCAATATCAGAAATGGTAAACGACACATTAGTTTGAGCATTTTTAATTGCAGTAATGGGTATTGTGTCGGTCGAAATTGTTTTAATTTCGGGCTTTGGTGTAGGTGCGGGTGCGGGCGCAACCTTTTTAGGCTCTTTTTCTTCGGCTAATTTCCTTTCAACATACCTACCCAAATAATCGGCATCAAAGTCATACTTTTGGTTAAAGCTGTCAACGGTATTATCGTTGTTTTTCTTTAAAATATCCGCAACAGATTCAAGCTTATAGGATGGGGGAATGTCTTTTGAAGTGTCCTCGCCCTTTTCATCCAAAATAAACGGACGGCATTTTTCAAGCAACGTTTTCGGGGCCTCAGTTTCGGTATTTTCGTTATCAATTTTCGGTGTTGCTGTGTGTGCAACTACTGTTTCAGCCTTTGGTGAATCGTCCTCGATTTTTCCGTTTGCGGTAAGCATTCGTTTTTTAAGCGAATCCAAAGCGCCTGTGCTTTTGGCATTTTCAGCCTTATGAACGTGCCCACCCAAAACCTCTTCAACCGTTAACACGTTTGGGTTTTCGGGTGCAGGAGTTTTTTGGGGCATAAAGCTTTCATCGGTTATTAAATAAAAATCGTCTGGTTCCTTGTTTTTGGAAAAGAATCTCATTTATAATCTCCGTCCTGTGATGTGAATTTACGGTCTTTTTCTTAAAACCTCGTACATTAAAATTCCTGCTGCTACCGATGCATTAAGCGAATTTATTTTTCCCTTCATCGGCAAGCTTATAATTTGGTCACACTTTTTAGCGGTAAGTGTGCCAATGCCCTTACCTTCGTTACCTATAACCAAAGCGGTGGGGCAGTCAAAATCAATTTGGCGGTAATCGTCGCCGTCCATATCGGCGCCAAACACCCAAACACCCCTTTCTTTTAATTCGTCAATAGTGTTTGGGATATTTGTAACACGGGCAACCTTCATGTATTCAAGCGCACCGCAAGCGCTTTTGGCGACTGTGGCATTAAGCGAAGCGCTTCGACGCTTAGGAATTATAATACCATGTACACGGCAGGCTTCGGCAGTACGAATAATTGCGCCCAAGTTATGTGGGTCTTCAATTTCGTCGCAAATAATAATAAACGGCTTTTCGTTTTGGTCTTCGGCCTTTTTTAAAATATCTTCAACCGAGCAATATTCCTGTTCAGCAAATAAAACTGCTACACCCTGATGGTTTGCACCACCGCAGTAATAGTCAAGCTTTTGTGGGCTTACTTCTTTTATTAAAATGCCTTTTTGCTTACATTTTGCAATTATTGCGGTAATACTGCCGCCGCTTATTCCGTGTGCAACAAGCAAGCGGTCAATTTCACGGCCTGAACGTACTGCTTCCAATACGGGATTTCGTCCGCAAATTATGTTATAACCCTGTTCTTTGGGTTGTGTATTGTTGTTATCCATTCAAAAAATCCTTTTTATATAATAATTCACCTTGCATTATAACACAAAACAGTTTAAAATTAAATAGTAATTTTAAATATTTAGGGAAAAATATTTAAAAATATGAAAAAGGTGAATTTTATGGAAAAACTTAAAATAATCGGGGTTTATGGGTACGAGGTTTTGGACTCTCGTGGAAACCCGACAGTTGCCGCCAAGGTTGTACTGTCGGATAAGTCAAGCGGCTTTGCAATTGCACCCTCGGGCGCCTCGACCGGTATGTTTGAAGCACACGAAAAGCGTGACGGCGACAAAAACCGTTATTTCGGTAAGGGTGTTAAGGGTGCGGTCGATAGCATTAATGGCGAAATTGCCCGTACACTTACCGCCTGCGACTGCGTAAACCAACGCAAAATTGATGAGCTTTTAATAAATCTTGACGGCACTGAAAACAAATCACGTCTTGGTGCAAACGCTATTTTGGCGGTGTCGTTAGCGGTGGCAAAAGCGGTTGCAAACTCTAAAAAAATGCCGCTTTACCGTTATATTGGCGGCATAAATGCGGGCGTTTTGCCACGTCCAATGCTTAACATTTTAAACGGTGGCGCTCACGCTTCAAATAACATTGACATTCAGGAATTTATGATTATTCCATATTCGGCCAAAACCTTTTCCGAAGGGCTTCGCCAATGTGTTGAAATTTACCATACTTTAGGTAAAATTTTAAAGCAAAGCGGCAAGGCAACAGGGGTAGGGGACGAGGGCGGCTTTGCGCCCGACCTTAAAAGTGATGAGGAAGCAATTGCCCTTATTGTAAAGGCAATTGAGGAGGCCGGCTATACCACAAACGATATTAAAATTGCTTTGGACGTTGCATCAAGCGAATGGTATGAAAACGGCGAATATTTAATGCCCAAAAGACAGCAAAAAATGACTGCTGACGAGCTCATTTCTTACTATGAATTACTGTGCGAAAAGTACCCCATCATTTCTATTGAAGACGGTGTTGCCGAAGAGGACTGGAATGGTTGGAAAAAGCTTACAAAACGCCTTGGTAATAGGCTTCAGCTTGTGGGGGATGATTTGTTTGTTACAAATTATAAAAGACTCCAGAAGGGCATTAACGAATGCTGCGGCAATTCAATTTTAATTAAGCTCAACCAAATTGGTACTCTTACCGAAACCTTGGACGTTATAGCCCTTGCCAAAAAGCACGGCTATACCGCTGTAATTTCACACCGTTCGGGTGAAAGCGAGGACACCACCATTGCCGATTTAGCGGTAGCGGTAAACGCAGGACAAATAAAAACGGGCGCCCCTTGTAGAAGCGACCGTGTTGCAAAATATAACCGACTTTTAATTATTGAAAATCAATTGAAGAAGTAAAATTGGGGTTTATCTATGCCTTCCCCTTGAGGGGAAGGTGCTGAGTATACGAGGCGGATGAGGTGGAAAACTATTTAATTACTGAAAATTACACCTCATCAGTCACTACGTGACAGCTTCCCCTCAAGGGGAAGCCT
>JAGAQV010000016.1 GCA_017622555.1 Clostridia bacterium | reverse complement strand
GTATGGCGTTAAAGGCGTCCTCGCCCGCATTGCTGGGCAGGATAACGGTGATTTTATCAAATTTATCCAAAGCGCCGATCAGAGTCTTCATAAGATCCGCGCTTTGCATTGAGCCGGATGCGGCGTCAATGGTACCGTCGCCGGTGTATTCGGGGATATCCAAGACACCGGAGCACCCCATCCATTTCCCATGGGCGCAAACTGGGCACTCCATATTAATAGTATGCGCAAAACACTTCGTGGTGCAGGTGCATCCGCCGGGAGCCGCAGAGGCAACCTGCACACCGGCCGAAAGCATAACAACGCAAAGCAGACAAGCCATCATTCTTTTAAATATCTTCGTTTTCATTAAAACTCCTCCAAAACGAGAACTTTGAACAACATTCAAATATCGCTATAATCAGATTTTCCTTTTGGTAAAAATACTTAAATAATTTTACCACAGAAGCTCCCAAAAATCAATATGCAAAAGACAGCGAGGGCAAATTCCCCTCGCTGTTGCTATGTATAGATATTTTGTGCAAATTGAGTCCAATCAAATACCGCTAAAAGCCCAGGATTTATGCGGGTTTCTACAACTTTTGCCCTATTATAACACATTCCTCGATTCTTCTTACAATACCTGTCGCTTTCATAATATATTAACTCCTCTTTCTTTAAATTAATGAATAATGAAAAATGAATGATGAATATTGAATAATTAATGTGTCGGCATAGCCGACAATATTTATTTCGTGCCGAAGGCACACCGAAATTATTCATTATTCATTATTAATTCGCAAGGCTCTGCCTTGCGCCCCTGTTGCTTTCATATATACATTTCTCCTTAAATTACAAATTGTGATACCTATTACGAGCGATAAGCGAGTAACAAGGTTCACTCAGGCGTCAAAATTTCCAATTTTGGTAACGCCGTGTGGTTCTTATTATCTGTAAAACAAGAAAATTTATACTTCAATAATTTACTTTCAATCCTCGAAAACAAAGGCGATGACTTGCTGTCATCGCCTTTTTAATGCAAATTATTTGCAATAGAATTATTTTTTTACAGAATACCAAATAAATTCTTTAATTTGTTCGGGTGTGTAGCCAATGCATTTTATCTCGCTGTTAGGCACGCGGTTATATTCGTTTTTGTCATAAAAACGAACAGCTCTCTTATTTACGGGAGAAACACACCAATAAACCTCTTTAAGTCCCATTTCTTCAAGGCCAATTCTTATAATTTCTGCCATACCGTATTTTGAATAGCCCTTACCCATTGCACAAGTGCGCATTGCAATAGCAAATTCGGCATTTTGATTTTCCTTGTCAATGTGTTTAAGGCTTGCCGTACCCATATATTCGTCATTATCATTCACAATTGCAAGATTTAAGTTTGCTTGGTCATTCTTACTTGCTTCAATAAAAGCTTCACAGTCTTCTATCTTTTTTGCGCCAAAATTTGCAGAAAGGTTTTCCACAACACTTTTGTCGTGCATCCATTCAAGCATTAACGGTGCATCTTTAAGTTCAAGCTTTCTTAATTTCATAATTATACCTTCTTAGATTTCAAAATTGAAACGGCTAATGATTTAACATATTTAAATTCTTCGGTTTTATAAAAGAATATCAAATAAACGATACCAACTATTATTACGCAAAGCAAACCACCGATAACAATGTTTAGTAATCTGTTATCTGTATAAATAAATATAGAACAAATTCTACACAAAGCCATAGCAATTGCGCCAATTAACATATATTTAAAATAAATAGCAAAAAATTCCTTCAAAGGACGTTTAAATAAAAATTTATAAACAATCCAAGGTACCGCAATAGTAGATACAACTGTGCTAACTGCCGTACCTAAAAATACGCCTAAAATTCGTTCTTCTAAAATAAATATAAACCCCACAGAAGCAACCAAGTTTATAATACCCTCAAGCAATGCCAGATATTTAACAAAAGGTCGCGGACTATATAACCCCATTGCTCCCCTAAAGCACTCACAAGCTTGTAAAATATAACGGGAATAGTTATTAAAAGCCAATAAAAATACAACGCCGGTTGACAGCAAGAAACTATTTCCCATCCACGCTCCGATTACTTCGTTACAAACAACATAAAAACCTATTGAAGTAAAACTTGTAAAAACAAAATTTATAAAAAAGATATTCTTAAACAGTTGATAAAGATTATCAGTGTTTCCTTCCGCAATAAAATTACCAACACCGGCTTTTGCCTTATCAAACACCGTGTTAAAGGTTTTATTAATTAATGTTAAAATAGTTAAATAATTTGAGTAAAGACCAACCGAAGTTAATGAAACAAAGGAAGATAAAAGCATATTATCGGTTCCGCTTACAATAAAATAAGATATCCTTGTTACAAACAACGCTTTAACATTATCAACCAACTCTTTTAAATATTCTTTTGAAAGTTTTTTGGTTTGTTTGTCTTTAATATACGGGTGCATTTTAATAGATTTAAAATGCAACAATACGTTTCTTCCAAAAGCAACCACTGTTTTTACAAGTAAATATAAAACATAGCTTTTAGTTATAACCAAAATTCCTATTTGCAAAATAACAGTAATAATTTGAGTTATTGAATCCGCATTTGTAACAATATAATCCTTTTGGTCGGCAGTTATGATATTTCGGCTATAAGCTAAACAATAGCTTAAAAAAGTATCAAATAAAAAGAGAAAATAAATCTTATAAATATAAGAAAATGGCAATGTTATATCAGCATCAATAACAAGATGCAAAAATGGTATTATCGCTAAGCCAATTGCCAAAATCACACCGGCAATACCCAAATAAAGCTTTTTATAAAGCTTCATTATAGCATTGACTTGAGCCTTGTCGCCCTTGGCAAGCGGAGTATATAAGCTATAATTTATCGCTTCACCAACGCCCAATTCGGCAATGCTAAGCATACTTATAATACTTGTCATTAAGCCATTCAGACCAAGTAATTCGGTTGTTAAGTATGTTACAAATAATTTTCTTGCAACAAAACCAAGCGCAGTTTGAATAACCGCGGAAAACATTTGTGCAATAACATTTTTTATAACACTAATTTTTCTTCCGTCTTGATTCATAAATGAATATACCTCTTAGAAAGACTAATTTTTAATCAGCCTTTTAATCGTCAAGATTAAAAACTTAATCTTAAACCCGATAACCTCTTTTTTGGTAAGACAGTTCCACAAGGGAAACTCTTTCCACATTTGCTCCAATTGCATATTAAAATTTTTAAGTCTTAAGGATACTGCAAAACCACGAGCTGCTATAATACGATTCAAAATAATTTCAGCAAATGCATGGGGTTCAAAATAGTCTTTATACTTATATAAACTTTGAATTTCAGCATCAAACAACAATTTTCTTCTTTTTTCAATGGTTTTATTATTGGTATTTGAACTCATAGAATTTGCATTTATTCTATAATAAATCAAAGCTTTGTCAAGAAAGGCTATTTTAGCCTTTCCATCTTTGAAAATTCTAAGCCAAAACTCAAAATCTTCAACCTTTATATTTTCATCATATAAGCCAAACTTTTCATAAACCGACATTCGTACCATAGCCGCAGGGGCAGATATTTGGTTACACTGTGCAACCCTTATGAAAAAACCATCTGCAGAAAAATCGGGCAAAGCATTATAAATAACGTCACCGCTAAAATCGGGGTAGCGTTGTTCTTCGGGCACCTTTATTCCGTTTGAAACCACAACATCAATTTGGCTGTTTTCTATAAGGAAGTGTGCCATTTCAGAAATAGCGTCAGGCGCCATGCAGTCATCACTGGCAATGGTTTTTACAAACTCGCCTTTAACCAACTTTAACATTCTGTTAACGTTTTTAGTTACCCCTAAATTAACTTCGTTTTTAAGAATTATAACGTTATTAAACTTTTTTTCTAATTCTTCCCTATACGACATTATTTTTTCATATGAATTATCGGGAGAACAGTCGTCACAAATCAAAAGTTCCATATTAGGATAGGTCTGAGCCAAAATACTGCAAAGACAGTCATCTAAAAAGGCCTCGTGATTATAACAAGGAATTATAATTGAAACCAAAGGTTGTTTAATCATTTTTATGCTCCAAAACGCTGTTATACAGCTTCATATATTTCTGACTTACCTGGTCAATTTCAAAGTTTTCAAAAGCGTAATTATATATTTCTTTTTGGTTAAATTCAGGTAGCTTTTCTACCATTTTGTTAATACCGTCCACCAATGCCTCGGTACTGCCGCGGTCAACAACAATTGCAACCTTATCATTAACAAGCGAATTTGCGCCGCCTGATTTTGTTACAAGCATGGGTCTTCCCAAAAGCAATGCTTCTTCTACCGAAACACCCGAGCATTCATAAATACTTGCAGAAATATTAAAATCCATTTGCGAAACCAAGGAATAAACCTTTTTCTTTTCACAATTGCCGTAGAAAATAATCATATCTTCTACATCAAGTTCCTTTGCCATATTTACATAGTAATCAAAATAATCGCCGCCGCCAACAACGTGCAAAACCATCGGCAAGCCTTGTTTTTTAAGCTCGGCAATGGCGGGAATTAAAAATTGATAGCCCTTAATATCTTTACTGTAAAAAGCGGCCACTATACAGCAATTTATCTTGCCATCCACACGGTAATTTACCCCGTCATTCCCTACGGCTTCAGGTGAATAAATTCCGTTATAAATAACCCTAAAATCACAATTTGGAAAATTTGATTTCATTTTATTCATAGAATCCAATGAAACACAAATATTTGCCTTACTGTTGGAATATGCAAAGCCAACCTGAGTTTTAACGCTTTTTTTATGAAGCGCAAAATGTTCAATGGGGTTGTGTTCGGTAATAACAACTGGTATGCCGTACAACCTGCCAAACAAATTAACCGCAAAGCCTGCCGGAATAGCGCAATGCGCGTGAATAACATCGGGTTTAAATTCTTTGCAAATTTTCTTCAGGTCGCAAAGTATATTCAAAATTTGAGCAATAAAGCCAATTTTGGGAATTTTAACCTTAGAGGTTTTTCTTCTATAAGTTAAAAGACCCCTTTCTTCGCCTTTTTCAAATTTAGAAGGCAGAGTTTCGTCATAAGGGTAATAAAGCGCCGTGTCACAATAGGGTTTAAGCGCCATAGACTGCTCATAATGGAATACCCCTGCCGACATAACCTCGGCATTTTTAGGACTATACCAACTAACAACCATTAGCACCTTCATTATTACCCCTACCTTTCTATAAGCTTATTCTTCAAGCGAAATTATTTTATCAATAAAACTTAGTTTTTTGCCTATCCATTTAAATATAGGTGCGGTTATTTTATCATAAACCCACCAACAAGCCCAGCATATTAAAAAGATTAACGGCACGGTTATAATAATGTGCCCCAACAAAATAAATGCATTTTTATTTACAATGCTTGCAATTCCTATACGAGGCAAAAGCATTCCGTGCAGTAAGAAGCAAGTAAACGCACCTTTTGCCAGACCGTTAATAATTTTACTTTTGACAGAAATGCTTTTAAACAGTAAAAACAATATTACAGCAAGTGCAACAACAAACGGATTACAGTAAGCCCTTGCAATTTGCGGCTGTAAAAGCTGCCATCCTGTAATTAGTGCAACTATAATTACTAAAACGCCTAATAGCTTTAGTTTGCTAAAATTAAAGTTTTTACGCCTTAAGTATGCCCCTATTAAATACATAAGAGCAAAATTTATAACACTATAACCGTTTTGGCTGCCACCAATATTTGTAGTATATACGCCCGGAACTGAAACACCTACCACAGCCGAAATTGAATCGACCAAAGTTGGCCAAAGCGAAAATAACACAAACGATAACGCCACCAAAATGCCGAACTGTTTATCACTCAAATGGCTTAAAAGTATGTTTATGTAAGGCGAAATCAAATAAAGTGTAACATAAAAAGCAACAAAATAATTGTTGGGAACCGAAGCATATAAAGTGTCTGTAAGGGTGGTACCCTTACCCGAAAAAATTGCAATTAACAAATGTGATCCCAAATTCATCAATATAACCTGAACAACAAGTTCTATTGCCTTTATTGCCCTTCTTTTACCGTTTGTACTTAAAAAATAACCCGAAATAAGCACAAAAAGGTTTACAGCACATATACATAAGCCTTCAAGAACTAACAAAAGGTAATAATTGAACGAATTTTCATTCACATAATTAAAAGCTTGTGTGCCGTTATAATGCAAAACCACCACACCGCAAATTGTTAAAATGCGTAAAAGCTCTATATTAGAATCTCTTACCTTGCGTTCGCTTTTTTGTGTAAGCTTATTTGAATTGGTTAATACAGTTGATGACATAATTAATTTCCTCATCAGTCATTCCGTAGTAAAGTGGTAAGCTAAGCTGAGTTGCGCTAATTTCCTCTGCTATAGGAAGCTCACCCTGCTTAATTCCCAATTCCTTATAGCATTCCTGCATATGCATGGGAATGGGATAATGCTTATTAACGCCAATTCCGTTTTCTTCAAGATAATTTGCAAGCTCGTCGCGACGGTTAGAACGAATGGCAAAAACATGCCATACGTGTTCACATTCGGGCATAACATATGGTAAAATAATAGACGGGTTTTTAATTCCTTCAAGATATTTTTTAGCAATTTCTCTGCGGTTTTTGTTCATTTTATCCATAAAAGGAATTTTTGCAGATAAAAACGCTGCTTGCAATTCATCAAGACGTGAGTTTGTGCCCTGGTAAATATGATGGTATTTATAGTCCGAACCATAGTTGCCAAGCGCACGTAATTTTTCGGCCAATTCTTTATTGTTTGTAATTGTAGCGCCCGCATCACCCAAAGCGCCCAAATTTTTACCGGGGTAAAAACTAAAGCCTGCTGCATCACCAAAGGTACCTATGTTTTTGCCTTTATATGTGGCACCGTGAGCCTGTGCACAGTCTTCAACCACGAACAAATTATGCTTTTTGGCAATTGCCATAATTGGATCCATATCACAAGCCTGACCATAAAGATGAACGGGCATTATTGCCTTTGTTTTGGGTGTGATTTTTTCTTCTATTAAAGATGGGTTGATATTGAAGGTGTTAATATCCGGCTCTACAAAAATGGGGGTTGCACCAACGTAGGTAACAGCAAGCGCTGTTGCAATAAATGTGTTAGAAGGAACAATAACCTCGTCCCCTTTGCCTATGCCAAGCGCTTTAAGTGTAAGCATTAAAGCGTCAAGCCCGTTTCCGCAGCCAACACAATAATCTGCCTTACAATATTTTGCAAAAGCTTCTTCAAAAGCCTTGTCCTCTGCACCGTCAATATACCAGCTGTTTTCAAAAACACGTGTAAACGCCGCACGAAGCTCAGTGTCCAATTCGCGCTCCATAGGTTTAAATGAAACAAAAGGAATTTTCATTATTTTACCTCCTTAACCATTTTTATAAAATCGTCATAATTACGAATATAATCAGATTCTTCATAAGGTCTTGATGCGATTACCAAAAGCACCGCATCCTTTGTGAAATCATACATTTCACGCCACATATTATTTGCAATGTAAAGACCCTCGTTGGGTTTGTCAAGCAAAACCTCTTCGGTTTCAAAACCGTTGTCCAAATGTATTTTACAGCTACCGCTAACGCAAATTAAAATTTGTTCCAAATCGTAATGAGCGTGAAAACCACGGCGAACGCCATCTTTAGTGTCATATATATAGTAAACACGCTTAAACTCGAAAGGTAAATCCTTCAAAGCCTCAATTGCAACCAATTGACCACGTTCGTCCCCATGTGGGGGAAAAGTATATTTTATAATTTCCATACTTATGCCACGGCACAATGTTATGCCGAAATCCTTTCTAATAATTTAACGGCTGTTTATTTCATTAAAGAAATCCAAGCTGTAATTAACACATTGGTACTTTCTCAAAACCATTTTTTGCTTTATGCTGTACAGATTATTATCTGCCTGCGTTAATCGGTATAAATAATACTGAATTTTTTTATTATTTTTTATTAAACCAAATTTTTTAATGGCGCTTTTTATATAACTGTTTTTAGGGAACGTTTTATTAAGCAACACATAAAAACGAAGAAAATCCTCTAACATACGGTTAGAACCAAATGCCTTATTAGTAGAAATTCCCGTTCCGTATTCATAAAAAGCCACAAAGTCGTTTATTTTTAGAATTTTTTTGCCCAATAAAGCAAACATTTGCGTAATTGAATCTTCGGCATAGATAACCGTACCGACTATTTTAGATAATCCTTCACGTAAAACCGATGATTTATAAAAAAGTGAAGCGCCACAGATAGAATCTGAATATTTTATAAGTCTTTTAGCAATTTTTTTACTATTGTAATTCTTATAGCAAAAATACAGTTCATCACAAATAGGCTCTTTTTTATCGAAAACCGTAAACTTGTTTTCATTAGAATAATAAACCAAATCGCCAAAAGCAACGTCGGCTTCATTCTCATTCATAAAGCTATAAACCCTTAGAAGCGTATCTTCATCGTACAAATAATCCCCTGGTGAAATGGGCTTTATAACCTTGCCTTTTGCTTCCTTTACAGCATCGTAAAAATTAATTACCGTACCTTGATTTTTGCTGTGAGTAACAAACTTGAAATCGGTAAAGTTATATCGCCTCATAATTTCTTCAATATCATTTTGAAAAAAATTTTCCGATCCGTCGTCTGCAATTAAAATTTCATACGAAACCTTTTTTTGCATTAAAACCGACTTTAACGTTGTTATAAGCTTATCTCTATCAGGAAAATATGTTAATACTATAACTGAAACATCAAAACTCATTATAATATCACTCAAATACGAAAGTATCGTTTAGTCCCAACCATTTTTGGTCCTTGTCGCTTAAGTTAATGGGTGTGCCGTCTGAAAGAGTATAACCCTCAGCGCTTGCGGTGCCGTTATAAACGCCATAAAGTTCGGGCCACTCTATCGCAATTTCAGGGTCATTCCAAGCCAGACCGCCCTCATCACCGGGGTGATAAAAATCAGTCACCTTATAGCAAAATTCAGCAGTATCGCTGAGCACTAAAAAACCATGAGCAAAGCCTTCGGAAATATAAAACTGCTTTTTATTTTCTTCAGTAAGCTCAACACCGTACCACTTGCCATAGGTTTCGCTGCCTTTTCTTAAATCAACCGCAACGTCGAAAACCCTGCCCTTGATAACACGCACAAGCTTGCCTTGGGGAAATTCCTTTTGGAAGTGCAAGCCACGAAGCACACCCTTAACGGACATACTTTGATTATCCTGCACAAAAACCATATTAAGTCCTGCTTCGGCCATATCACGTTGGTTATACGTTTCCATAAAATAACCTCTTGCATCGCCGTGAACTGCAGGCTCAATTATATAAAGGCCCTCAATTGAGCATTTTGTAACTTTAATTTGTCCCATTTTACTTAATCTCCTTTAAATAACGGGAAAGTGCATCCTGCCAAGTGGGTAACGGCTTAAACCCGTTATCTACAAGCTTAGATTTGTCAAGACGGCTGTTAAAAGGTCTTGCCGCCTTTGAAATACCATATTCTGCAGTTGTTACAGGTACAACCTTTGTGGTGTATCCTGCCTGACGGAAAATTTCACAGGTAAAATCATACCAGCTTATAAATCCTCCCTCGTTTGTGGCATGATAATACCCGTATTTTTCGGTCTCAATCATATCCACCAATAATCGTGAAAGGTCAAGCGTGTATGTAGGCGTTCCAATTTGGTCGCAAACCACACGAACAGTATCATACTTTGCGCCCACGTTAAGCATGGTTTTAATAAAGTTTTTACCGTTAAGTCCAAAAACCCATGCTATGCGAACAATGAAGTATTTATCCAAGATACTGCTTACTGCTAATTCGCCCTCTAATTTAGTTTTACCATAAACGCTTAAGGGTGCATAATCCTTACAATCAGCACCCCAAGGTTTTTCGCCCTGACCGTCAAACACATAGTCTGTTGAAATATAAACCATTTTACAGTCTAATTCTTTACAAACCTTAGCAATGTTTTCTGTGCCTAAAGCGTTTATTGCACGTACCTTTTCCTTGTTTTCTTCATCCTCTGCAGCATCAACTGCTGTCCAAGCGGCGCAATGTACTACTGCATCGGGCTTAATTTCCAACAAGGTATTACGCACCGCATTTGCGTCCGTAATGTCAAGCTTTACGTACCTTTCAAAACTGCATGAATCCAAAATATCGCTGCCTACGGCTTCACATCCGCGAGCAGTCAGTTCGTTCATAACGTCATAACCCAGCTGACCGCCAACACCCGTTACAAAAACCTTCATTATCTGTTACCGTACATCTTATCGTAATAATTTTGATATTCGCCCGAAATTATGGTTTCCCACCATTCCTTGTTATCAAGATACCACTGAATAGTCTTTTGAATACCATCAGCAAACATAGTTTCAGGCAACCAACCAAGTTCATTATGAATCTTAGTAGGGTCAATAGCGTAACGCATATCATGACCCTTACGGTCTGTAACATAAGTAATTAAGCTTTCGGGCTTGCCGAGAGCCTTACAAATAATTTTAACAATATCAATGTTCTTCATTTCGTTATGGCCGCCGATATTATAAACCTCGCCAACACGGCCCTTGTGAATAATAAGGTCTATAGCTTTACAGTGGTCTTCAACGTAAAGCCAGTCACGAACGTTAAGGCCTTCACCGTAAACGGGCAATGGCTTATCGTTAAGTGCATTGGCGATCATAAGAGGAATTAATTTTTCGGGGAAATGATAAGGGCCGTAGTTATTAGAGCAACGGCTGATAGTCACCGGCAAGCCAAAGGTGCGGTGATATGCTAAAACCAACAAATCTGCGCCTGCTTTAGAGCTTGAATATGGCGAAGAGGTGTGGATGGGTGTTTCTTCGGTGAAGAAAAGGTCAGGACGGTCTAACGGCAAGTCACCATAAACCTCATCGGTAGATACCTGATGATAACGGGTAATACCGTATTTACGGCATGCGTCCATCAAAACCTGAGTGCCCATAATATTGGTTTGCAAGAAAATGCCGGGATCTTCAATAGAACGGTCAACGTGACTTTCTGCCGCAAAGTTTACAACAATATCAGGCTTTTCTTCTTCAAAAAGCTTGTAAACGGCATCTCTGTCGCAAATATCCGCCTTAACAAAACGGAAATTAGGATTATCCATAACCGGAGCAAGTGTTGAAAGATTACCTGCATAGGTGAGCTTGTCCAAGCAAATAATGCGGTAATCAGGATATTTCTTAAGCATGTGAAAAACAAAGTTTGAACCGATAAAACCGGCGCCGCCTGTAACGATAATAGTCATAATAATCTCTCCTTAAAATTAACGTAAAACATCAATATATTTGCCGTCAAGTACATCCTTTAAGTACTGTCCGTATTGATTTTTCTTTAAAACCTCATAAACTTCCAAAACATCCTCTTTGGTTATCCAACCGTTAAGATATGCTATTTCTTCAAGGCAGGCAATCTTACGGTGCTGATGGGTCTCAACAGTTTTAACAAAGTTTGTAGCTTCTACTAAACTTTCGTGTGTTCCCGTATCAAGCCACGTAAAGCCCTGACCTAAAAGTTCAACGTTCAAATCGCCGTTTTCAAGATATATGCGGTTTAGATCCGTTATTTCCAACTCGCCACGAGCAGAGGGCTTAAGATTTTTTGCATATTCAACAACACGGTTGTCATAAAAATAAAGGCCGGTAACACAGTAATTGCTCTTGGGCTTCTGTGGCTTTTCTTCAATAGAAACAGCTCGTCCGTCTTTATCAAATTCAACAATTCCAAAACGTTCAGGGTCGTCTACATAATATCCAAATACCGTAGCGCCCTTTCCATTTTCGGCATTTTCTACAGCAGCTTTAAGGCGTTTTTTCAGTCCGTGGCCGGCGAATATATTATCGCCAAGCACCATTGCCACAGTATCGTCGCCTATAAAATCCGCACCGATTATAAATGCCTGAGCAAGTCCGTCAGGTGAGGGCTGAACTGCATAAGAAAGGTTAACGCCAAACTGCTTACCATCACCTAGCAAGTCCTGAAAACGAGGGGTATCCTGCGGGGTTGATATTATTAGAATATCACGGATACCTGCATTCATAAGTACCGACATTGGATAATAAATCATAGGTTTATCATAAATCGGCAAAAGTTGCTTAGAAGTCACCTTCGTAAGCGGATAAAGTCTTGTACCGGAACCGCCGGCTAAAATTATACCTTTCATAATTCACACACCTTTATATCAATTTTTATTTTTATAAACTTCAATTGTTGAGCAACTTAAAGAATAAACCGCAATTCCCAGTGCTGCGTTCATCCAAGGATTATACCAAGTAACTGCCCAGAAGCCGATTACTCCGCAAATAAGCGCTACTGAAGCATAGCTGGAAATAGCCAGCTGTTTTTTCTTTAAGATGTAAAAACAAATATATATAAACGGAGCCATATATAGTAATAATCCTATAATACCCATTCTTGCCAACATATCATAATAGAAATATTCGTCAGCTCCGCCCCTCGTTTCAGAACAAGCGCCTAAACCGTTGCCGAATATTGGTTTTTTTACTATTAAGGCCTTTAATTCACGCTTTGTTATAGCCCGTAGAGAATCACTGGCTTCGGTATTATTAATATAGTTTTGTTGAGACTCAATGTCAAATTCGTATGGATATTCATCTTCGGTGTCAAATTCGTATGGATATTCATCTTCGGTGTCAGAATCGCCTGAATCTGATGAACCAACTAAACCAAGCACACTTTTCCAATCAATGTTCTTAATTTTATATTTAGTACTTACAATAATCGACTGTTTTACCGGAACGCCAAACGTGCGTGAGATTGCAAAATTTAAATATGCTGCGTCAAAAACAAATTCCATCACTCCGACACAAAGCAATACCGAAAGGGCTACGCAAAACAACGTTTTTATCATCAGTTTGATTTTGAAACGATAAAATATGACTACCGCAAAAATAATACAAACAAAAACTACAGACACACCGCCAAACAATGAGCGTGTAAATGAAAGAAGGATACAAACCAAGAATAATGCTATTGATAAAATATATTTGATTTTCAGTTTGTCTTGCTTTAATTGTTTAAAGAAGATAATACTGCAAGCTAATATCATATATGGACTTGAACGCATAAAAATTCTAAATATTCTATATGAAATCAAATCAAGTATACCGAATTGTTGTTCTATAAGCGTCTCGTAAAATAACCAAAAACCATTTTTGAATATACAAGATACGAAATGTATTGTCAAAACCATTGTCGCTTGAATAAATGCGCCCAAAACAATTGCGTTAAGTATATATTCAAATCTTTTCTTGCTATCTACCGTAATTATGAGCGAAGGCACTGTAAAAAGCCACATAAAACCTTTTAGGTCGCTTAACAGTACTCCCATATTGTTATTAGCTTTAATTCCTACCACTGCTGAAAATGCCAAATAAACCAAAAAAGCCGAAAACATATAAAGAAGCGGATTTCTTATATACTTTTTAATATTCGTTATTAATTTCGGAATTGCAAAGATAAATGCCGCACCGGCAACTATCATTCGAAAACTTACAGGGCCTATTTGCAGATATTTTCCGCCGCCCGAAAAAGCACAATCAACAAAAAACAAAAACAAAAGCACAAAGGATACAATATCACACTTGCCTAAAAAAGACTGTTTTTTGAAGTTTGTTATATTCTCTTTTACGGTATTTAAAAATAGAAATTTTTTAACCACCGTTATCCTCCTATAAACTGAGCTAACACTCTTATCAATCCGCACTTGAATATGTGATGTTTTAAGTAAATATAATCCTTCACAAATATTGAAGCGTCCTTTGTTTTTACAAAATCATTAATAATTAACTTTTTGTCCGACGGAATGCTATCACCAAAGCAATTTAAAAAAGCTTGTGCCTGCTCTACAGAATTCCGTATGGATTTTTTCATTGCTCTTGATTTTAATCTTTCCAAAAGATATGATGGCGACGCAACATTCTTAGCTCCTACCGAATTGTTTCCGTGTTGGCGATAATCCATTGTGGAATAATTCAAGAATGCTGATTTACCGAAAACCGAGCAAATTAAAGCTATCCACCAGTCATGCATAATAGCTTCTTTCGGAAACGGGCAGCTGCAACTAAGCTTGGCCAGTTTATTATTCATCATCAACGTGCATCCTGTAACCACGTTTTGCACCAACAACTGATTTAAGCCCAAGCGGTTACCATTAAGCTTTGAATGCTTGCAAAAGGAATTTGAAATTACATTTAAAGCACCGTCAACAACAACAAGGTCTGTATGAACCAATGCAGGTGTTTCTTCTATTTCAATTTCCTTCATTTTAGCAAGGGTTTTGCTTATCTTGTCTTTATGCCACACATCATCTTGATCACAAAACATAATGTATGGTGCATCATTGTGCTGGGATAACAAATGCATAAAATGGTCTTGAGCATTGCCAAATTTTTTACCCGATTTATAATGGGTAATTTTTTCGGGATATCTATTGGCGTAATCTTCTAAAATAGAAAATGTCGAGTCAGAGGAAGAATCATCCGATAAAATCAAGTGCCAATCGGTATAATCCTGACAAATGATAGAATCCACCATTTCCCCAATATACTTTTGACCGTTATATGCGGCTAATAATATCAAAACTGTACTCATAATGCATTTTCACCCGATTATCAAAATTTCAAAAGAGTTTCAACAAACTTTTTCGGAGAATAGTTATAAAGCACATCCTCTTTAACCGGAAGATATTCACTTTCAAAAAACTCTTCGTCTATTTGGGGGTTATCCCTGTCTATAATTAAAAAATTGTTCTGATTATAAAAATCAAAATCCTTAACATGTATGTTTGTTGTAATAATCTTCTTTTTCATAGGAAGCATTTCAACCGGTCTTGTGGTAGTACCGTGCTGTTTTGGATGCTCAATATCCAATACACACCTACTCAAGTTATAAATTTCACACACTTCTTTAGTTGAAAGAGCGGTAAAATTAACTTCTTTAAGCGAGATATAACGATAATCCTTATTAAACAGCTTGTTGAACATAAAGACCAAAATATGCGGGGAATAAAAATATGTAAAACATTTTCTTCCCATTTGCTCGCACTGCTTTTTTATTTGCTTAACAACCCTTGGACGTACCGAGTGGGCGGTACCTATAAAGGCTACGTCATATTTATAATCCACATTTTCTTCATTTTTTGTATATTCTTTTCCATAAGGGATTGGCAAAAAAGGTATTTTGTATTTTCTAGCGTCATTAGGGTCAAAAGTAAGCACCTTGTCATAAAGGGCCATTTTCTTTTCACCGTCAGGCACGTTTGCCACCGAATCCCAAAAATACAAAACCATTTTTGCATTCGGATATGCCTCACGCAACATTTCAATTTCTTTTTCGCCTATTGCCTCGCCTTTGACAACAAGCACATATTCAAACTGCTTGTCCTTGTTTTGATCTATAATTTTCTTAACATATTTTTTTACAAATGACTTATAAAATTTCAAATTGAAACGTAAAGCCGCTTTGCAAATAAAACTTTTATTCGGTCTTTCATCATAAAGACAAACATCAAAACCCGCATCACGAAACGCTTGTGCTATTCTGTTTTCATACCCAAAAAAAGCAGGGCAAAACATTAAAACTTCTTCTCGCTTTTGGGCCATTGAAATTGCTCCTTAATTTTTATTCTGTGTGTTCTTATATCAATTTTTGAAGTTAGAACAAATTTATAATATATATAACCTAGTTTAGTATATCATACAGCACATAAAAACACAAGCCTTTTGTCACTTTTATCTCCTTACAAAACGGCGAAGTAATACCATTAAACATAATAGCCGTGTGAGTTAACACGGCTGTCACAATGTTACTGATATCGCTAATTAATTATTAAAAATATCTTTGCTCGAATTTACTTTTTGCTTTTGGTGTGGTATAATATGCACATTAAACACTTAAACGGAGAAAATTATGCGAGAAATTGACGCCTTAACAATTACAAACACCGTTAAAAAGCTTTGCATTGATGCTAACTGCCATTTAGGGTGCGATATTAAAAACCGCATTGCCGAATGTGCCAAGGACGAACCTTGGCCGACAGCAAAGGGCATTTTAGAACAAATAATTAAAAACTATACCATTGCCGATAGCGAAAATGTGCCCGTTTGTCAGGACACGGGAGTCGCCTGTATATTTTTAAAAATTGGGCAGGACGTTCACATAAACGGCAATTTAACCGATGCCATAAACGAAGGTGTTCGACAGGGCTACTCCGAAGGCTTTTTGCGCAAAAGCGTTGTGCGTGACCCTCTTGACCGTGTAAACACGGGTGACAACACCCCTGCTATGATTTATTATGAAATTGTTGAGGGCGACAAGGTTGAAATTACCGTTGCACCCAAGGGCTTTGGCAGTGAGAATATGAGTGCTATTGCAATGCTTCGCCCGTCTGATGGGGTGAACGGTGTTAAGGATTTTGTTTTAAAAACCGTTTTGGAGGCAGGTCCCAACCCCTGCCCGCCGATTGTTGTAGGCGTGGGAATTGGCGGCACCTTTGACAAGGCGGCATACCTTGCCAAAAAAGCACTGCTTCGACCAATTGATAAGCCAAACGAAACGCCCTTTTATGCTGATTTGGAAAAGGAACTACTCGAAAAAATTAATGCTCTTGGTATTGGACCTCAAGGCTTTGGCGGTAAAACCACCGCTTTAGCTGTTAACATTGAACACTTCCCCACCCATATTGCAGGGCTGCCCGTGGCGGTCAACATTAACTGCCACGTAACAAGACACAAAACGGAGGTAATTTAAATGCAAATTAAAATTAATACTCCGCTAACACGTAAAAAAGTAAAAACACTTAAAGCCGGTGACAGTTGTCTTATTTCGGGCACAATTTACACTGCCCGTGACGCCGCGCATAAGCGCCTCAAAGCACTTATTGACGAAAACAAGCCGCTACCGATTGACGTAAAGGACAGCATTATTTATTTTGTTGGCCCCACACCCGCAAAAGATGGTCAGGTTATTGGCTCAGCAGGGCCTACCACGTCCTATAGAATGGATGCCTACAGCCCTGATTTAATACGCCTTGGTCAAACGGGTATGATTGGTAAGGGCAAACGGAATAATGAAGTTATTAGTGCTATGAAAACCCACGGCGCAGTGTATTTTGGCGCTATTGGAGGTTGCGGCGCCCTACTTTCAAAATGCATTAAAAAAAGTGAAATTGTAGCCTATGCCGACCTTGGCGCCGAAGCCATTTATAAGCTTGAGGTTGAGGATTTTCCCGTCGTGGTTATAATTGACAGTAACGGTAATAACCTTTACGAAACAGGCCCGAAAGATTATTTGAAACAAAATAAATAAATATAAAAACCGAGGTTGCACCTCGGTTTTTTCACATTAAAACAATATCATTAAAACGTCCCGCAAAGAGCCTGGAAGCATTACCGTCGCTGATAAGGCAGTCAATCTCATTAAGGTCACATTGCTTAAACGGAGCGCGTGCGCCGAATTTTGTACTATCACAAAGCAGCACCCTTTTGTGCGCGTTTTTAAGCATTGCACGCCTTGTGGCAATCTCCTCAAGCGAGCAGTCGCTGACTATACCGCCATCATCTAAAGCCCTGACCGAAAAGAACGCAATGTCGGCGAAAATACCGCCGAAAGTATTTTGCGCCTCACCTCCGACAAGACAATTGCGGTTTTCATCACTTAAGCTGCCGCCCGAAGATATTACCTTTATGTTAGAATTTGACAAAAGCATCATAATTTCTATATTATTTGTAGCCACCGTAACCGAGCTTTTTTCCATAATAGCGGCTGCAAGATAAAATGCGGTTGAAGACTGGTCCAGAAAAATTATATCCCCGTCATTTATAAGCGCGGCGGCCTTTTGGGCAATTTCTTGTTTTGCGGAAATGTTTTCACGTGTGCGCTGACTAAAGGTGGATATATTTGAATAATTCATCACAGCTGTTGCCCCGCCATAGCTTCGTTTAACAAGTCCGCGTTCCTCCAAAGTCTTTAAATCACGTCGGATGCTTGACTCGCTTGCAAACAAAAGCTTACACAGTTCTTTTACCGTTACAAAACCGTTTTTATCCTTTAATATATTAATAATTTCCAGCTCGCGTTCACGATTAAGCATAAAAACACCCCATTGACCGTTTTTGACCGATTTTAAACAAAAAAGCATAAAATAATCATTATTTATGCAAGTTTTAGGATAATTGTTGATTTATTTTGACGGAAATATTATAACTTAATTAAAGTCAGTTGTAAAGGAGTAATCAGTATGGACATTAATAAAATGCTTTGCGGTGTTGAATGTAGCTGTCAAAGGCATCACACCTGCGACATTAAATATGTTTACATTGAAAAGGGTGCCGCAATTCACCTTAAAGAAATTTGCACTAACTTTAAAAATGTTTTAATTGTTGCCGACGGCAACACCTTTTCCGCAGCAGGTGAAAATACCCTTAACGCACTTAATGACAAAAAAATTAAAAAGGTAATTTTCAGCGGTGATGAAATTCTTGTGCCAAACGAAAATGCCATAAAAACTGTTACCGAAAATTTGGGTAATAGCGATATTATAGTTGGTATAGGTTCGGGTGTTATTCAGGACTTGTGTAAGTACGTTTCGCACTTTAACGACCTGCCTTACATAATTGTTGCCACTGCGCCTTCTATGGATGGCTATGCTTCAAACGGGGCGGCAATGATAACTGACGGTATGAAGGTTACATACCCCGCAGGCTTACCACTTGCCATTCTTGCCGACACCGAGGTTTTAACAAACGCCCCCATAGATATGCTTAAAGCAGGCTTTGGCGATATAATTGGCAAGTTTTCCGCCCTTAATGACTGGAAGCTTAGCGCCGCTGTAACAAACGAATATTTTTGCGATTATATTTATGATTTAACGTATCAGCAAATAAAAGCCACACTTAATTTGGCCGATGGCATTTTAAGGCGTGACGAAGAAAGCATTGCGGCTTTAATGGAAGCATTAGTGGTTATTGGAATTTTAATGAGCTTTGCAGGCTCGTCTCGCCCGGCATCCGGCAGTGAGCACCACCTTTCCCACTTTTTTGAAATAACAGGTATTTTAGAAAACAGCGACTATTTTTCACACGGTATTGACGTTGCGTACTCAACCGTTATTACTGCAAAATTAAGGGAAAACCTGCTTGACCGACCTTTCCCAGAAACGCTTTACCGCTTAAGTGATGCGTTTTACCAAAGTAAAATGGAAAAAATTTATAAATCTTCGGCTAAGGGCTGTATTGCTCTTCAAGAAAAAATGGGACGATACAAGAACAACACCGCTGAAATGTATCTTGAAAAGGAAAACGAAATTAGAAGCATTTTGGCCGAAATGCCAAAAGCCCGCGAAATTGAAGAAATGCTTTCACTTGTAGAACTTGATATTAATGATTTTTACGCCCTTTACGGCCAAGAAAAAATTAATAATGCAATTCTTTACGCCAAGGATTTAAAGGACAGATACACCGTACTTTGGCTTTATTACGACCTTTTTGGAGGTAATTTTGATGTTAAATAACATAAGAGTAATTGCAATGGACCTTGACGGCACGCTCACCCAACACAAAACACCCTTAAGCCCCGAACACAGAGAAATTTTAACCGCACTTTCAAAAAAGTATAAGCTGTTAATGGTGGGCGCCGGTCAGGTTATGCGAATTTTTAACCAGCTTGAAAAATTTCCTATTGATATTATTGGCAATTATGGTATGCAATATGGAAAATATAACCCACAAACCAAAAGCATTGATATTATAAAAGATATTACTTTGCCCTGCGACAAGGAAAAAGTAACCCAAAAAATTAATTATTTTAGAGAAAAATACAGCTTTACAGCCTATGCAGGCGAAACGGTTGAATTTCACCCATCAGGTTGCGTGACATTTCCCATTTTAGGTACTTCAGCCAAGCAACAGGATAAGCTAAGCTTTGACCCCGACCGCAAAAAACGTCGCAAAATTTATAACGAAGTAGTTGAAGCCTTCAGTGATTATTGCGTTTTCGTTGGCGGTTCATCTTCATTTGATATGGCGCCAAAGCCCTATAACAAATTTTATGCGCTTGATTTATACTGCAAAGAAAATAACCTTTCACACAACGAGGTTGTTTACATTGGTGACGATTATGGTTTGGGTGGCAATGATGAAGCAGTTTATTTGTCAGATTTTAATTACCTGACAATTGATAATTATCTTGACTTTCCAAAGGTCGTTGAATCGCTACTTTAAAACATAAAAAGCGAGGTGAAATTCACCTCGCTTTTTATTATTCACCCTTAATCGCTTTAATTACAAACTTCGCAATATCGGTATTATCAACCGTTTTGTCTTTAAAATATTCAGTCCCCTTGCCCACGCCGAAAACACGAACGGGGGTTGCGGTGTGTGAGGTAACCGTAAGTAAATCGCT
The DNA here is from genome assembly GCA_017622555.1 of Clostridia bacterium. Classification (GTDB taxonomy): domain Bacteria; phylum Bacillota; class Clostridia; order Oscillospirales; family Acutalibacteraceae; genus UBA737. The sequence continues at coordinate 102,106 of JAGAQV010000016.1, read as the reverse complement.
CAAATACTTAGTGTCCTGATTTGGAAGCTTTACGCCGCCTGTTTCATGGTCAGAGGTTATAATTAGCAATGTATCGGGATTCTTTTCCATAAACTTAAGCGCTGCCGCTACCGTGCGGTCAAGCGTTACCACGCCGTTAAGCTTACCCTTAATATCATTACCGTGACCGTACTTGTCAGTGCCTGAGCTTTCAATCATAAGGAAAAATCCCTTGTCATTTTTAAGGCGTTCAAAAGCTAGCTCGGCACATAATGAAAGCTCATCTGAAGCAATTGAAGAATAACCCGATAAAAAGCCCAAAAACGATTTTTCACAATTTGGGTCGCTTTCCATTGCACCCTTAAAGCCAATAAATTTCTTTGCAACAACATAATCGTTTTCAAAAATTTCTCGTTCATCCTCACCCAAGGTCATAAACACGCTGTTATAATCCTTACCCATTAGCACGTCGGGCTTGAATTTTATCATTGAGTTTACAAGCTCTGCCGTATTAGTGCGGGAAATATTATGCACAGTAAATGCAGTTGGTGTTGCACCCGAAATTACTTCGTCAGTAATAATGCCAACCTTTTTGCCCATTTCACGTGCAAGCTCAGCCATAGTTTTAAGGTCGTTACCGCTTGCATCCTTGCCGATATAACCGTTGTTTGTTTTAACACCTGTTGACAGCGCAGTGCCGGATGCGGCCGAATCGGTAACCTCATCGCTGGCAGAATGTGTAGTTGCAAGACCGTGGTTTTTAATTAAATTTAAAGCCAAGCCAAAATCATAAACGCCCTCGGCGTGTTCTTCGGCCAAGGTAATATCATTCGGGCCCATTCCGTCACCAATAATAAAAATAATATTCTTTGGTGTTTCAAATTCGCTGTTTATAATGCCCTGCAGTTGCTCTTTTAGTGTAACTTTAGGCTCTTCAACCTTATTATCTTGCTTTTCACCGCAAGCCGAAAGTGAGAAAACCAAAATTAATGATAAAATTATTGCTAAAAACTTCTTCATTTTTTTAACTCCTCAAAGCTTTATGGTTTAATTTTACTTTAATAAACCTATGTTGTCAAGGCATTGACATTTTTTCAAAAACAAATATAATAAGTCTTTAGAGGTGTTGTATTGTGAGTTTGGGCAACGTTTTAATTTTTGGCGACAGCTATTCCACCTTTGAGGGTTATATTCCTAAGGGTTATAACTGTTTTTATTATACATATAGACGAGATGTAACCGACGTTACACGTTTGGAAGAAACCTGGTGGCATCAGGTTTTAAGCGAAACGGGGTCAACACTTTTACTCAATGACAGCTGGTCGGGCTCGACTGTGTGTAACACAGGCTATGGCGGTGACTGTTCTAACTATAATTCCTTCATTTACCGATTTGAAAAATATAAGGCTGAAGGCTTTTTTAAAGAAAACAAGGTTGATACCGTTTTTGTTTTCGGCGGCACTAATGACAACTGGGCAAATTCCCCTTTGGGCGAGGTTAAATTTGACGGTATCACAAAGGATGATTTGTTTTGCGTTTTACCTGCAATGTCATATCTTTTAAAAGGCCTTTGCAAAGCCCTACCTAATGCAAAAATTTATTGCCTTATAAATACCGATTTAAAGAATGAAATTTCATCAGGCTATAATGAAATAGCCAGGCATTACGGCGTTACACCTATTCAGTTTAATTTTATTGATAAGCAAAACGGCCACCCCACAATCAAGGGTATGACCGATATTAAAAACCAAGTTTTAGCAAAACTTTAAAATAAAAACCGCTTCATTTGAAGCGGTTTTTATTTTATACCTTTTCCCACTTTTCGGGGGTTGGATATTTATGCTTTAGTCCTAAGAACTTAACGCCGCGCTCATATTTTTCAATCGCTTCGGGGTGTTGAGCTTTACATCTGTCAACGTACCACCAACCGATATCCCTAAAGTGATAACACTCTTCGTGACCGATACTGCAAGCAAAGGCATCGGGGGTTTCTACACCCTGCTCCATTGCACCAATAAGCTCATCGAGATATTCGCTATATACTTCACGCGGAGTACAGCTGTGATTTTTACAAATTATCGCCGCCATACCTGCAACCTCGCCAAGCTGACCGAGGGTTCTCATAACACGTGTTGCCGAAAATGCAACGTGGCTCGTGCTCACGAGACGACCGCCGATAAAGAGATTTTCGCAATCTCTAGCATAAAGGCAACGATATGGCACCGGATAAGGTTCACATATGCCGCGATGGTACGCAAACGAACGGAATGCCTCGCCACCGAACTGCTTAAGATTAGTAGGCTCGGGGAAATGCATATCGATACTCCAGCTAAGACAAGCTGTGCCGTCCTTGTGCATAACCTTATCCTCAATATCGTTTTGAGTCATAATATAGTCACCGACAACACGATACCCCTCTCGCTTGCCGCCAATGGGAGATACCCAAACAATACGTGAATTCGCAAAGCGTTCTTTATTTTTATAGTGGTGCTTTTGGTAAGCCCAGTTAGAATAAATCGCACGAAGACCATAGTCGCGGATATATTCCATATCGAAAACCATATCCTTAGTAAAGCCTGTTTCCTGTTCCCAGTCACCCGAGAAGCAGTTAAGACAGCTATCATCATCGAATTTAAGTCCCCAATCAATATCAGGGAAATCTACATAATTTTCTTCACCCTTGGTGCACCAACGAATAGAATGGCCCATAACAAGCTTTTGGGCTTCATCCGGAGCCAAGCTTTCGTTAAAGCGGCTCGCCTCTTCGCGACCGTACATTGTTTCACAACCCATTGAACGAGCCAATACACCGTCACCGGTACAATCAGCAAAAAGCGGGGCTTTAACACGAGTTTTGGCACCCGTTATTGTGTCGGTAAAGACAAGCGAAGTAATTTTGCCGTTTTCACCTTCAACCTTGCTAACCGCCGAATTTAAGAAAATCTTATATTTCGGAGCAACCTTTTCCCAATTTTCAAAAGCGAAAAGCTTGCGATAATCTTCAAAATATTCGGCGCGATATTTACCAGGGTCACCCATAACAGGTGCAGTTTCTTTAACAATATTACCAAGATTCGGATATTTACCAAAATGAATCATACCGCCTTGGCAAACTCTAACCTCGCTACTATTGCAACCACCAAGCATTTCGCGGTCATGAATTAGCGCAACCCTTAAGCCGCCGCGTACTGCCGTTAAAGCGGTACAAATACCTGCTATACCGCCGCCTGCAACGATAAAGTCAAATTCGGTTTCATAGTCACGAATTTCCTTATAAGAAAGCTCGCGACGCATTTCATCAATATCTGCCACCACATTGCTCGGAACGTCGTCACCGTCGGTTAGGTAAATCGCATCAACACGACCGTTAAACCCGGTTAAATCGCAAAGTGAGATTGTATTGTCGCCTTTGGTGAGTTCAATTTCGCCGGCCTTTTGCCAAGCCCAATCCTTACCGTTGGTGCCAAGTGTTTCAGGCAAAATTGTGCCGTTAATTTTTATGTTAAATTTGCCGGCGCTGTCTGAAACATTCCAAACGGCCGTCCAGTCACGAGTAAGCGCCCAAACGGTATACTTGCCACCGTTTTGAACCTCAAAATCGGTAACGGCATCAGCAACCGGCTCACCAATACCGTGAGCCATTAAATAAGCTGAATGAATAACCTCGAAAGATTGGGTTTCAACTACCCAACCGCCCTTATTTTTAAAGCTTTCGGCTTCTATAAAAATTTTATTCATTATTATCCCTCATTTGCAAAAGCATTAAAGCGGATTAACCTGTTTATCAATACCCCAAACGGTAACGTCCTCAACAACTGCACGCTGAGGAAGGTTTGCAACATATAAAACAGTTTCTGCAATATCCTCAGGCAATAATTTATCCGTGGTTTCACCTATTCCGCAGGCCGACTGGAAGCCAGTGCTTGCGCTTGAAGGTACAACACAGGTAACCCTTACATTATAGGGCTGCATTTCAAGATACATACCCTTTGAAAAATTGAGCACACCTGCTTTTGCCGCCGCATAAACCGACCAAGTTGGCCAGCACTGACGGGCGCAAACCGAAGAAATATTAATCATTGTACCTGTTTTTTGCTGCTTCATCATATCAGCGAAAGCACGGCAGCCGTAAATAACGCTGTTTAAGTTAAGTTTGATTGTAGAATCAATTTCATCGGTAGTAAATTCGCTTACCTCTTTAATGGTAATACCACCGCCTGCATTGTTTACCAAAACATCAAGTCTTCCAAATTTTTCTTTTACTAAAGCCACAATGTTATCCCAGTCTTCAACCTTGGTAACGTCCATAGAAACAGCCAAATCGCCGCCTACCTCAGCCCTTGCGGCCTCAAGCTTTTCAAGATTTCTGGCAGTCATAATAACAATGTCACCATTATCCTTAAAAGCCTTTGCAGTAGCCTTGCCATAACCACTGGATGCGCCTGTAATTAAAACGATTTTTGACATAATAATTTCTCCTCTAAGTAGGTTTTGTGAAACTCATTATACAACATTTTATAACGAAAATGTTGTATTTTAAAAATTGTGCAAAAATTTTATATAAAAAGTGCAGCGAAAACAAATTTCGCCGCACTTAAATACTGCTTATGATGCCGCCCAAGTATTTGTATTGAACGAGCCTGTGCCCCAGGAAGAACCGAAGGTATAGTCACAAACAGTTGCGGTACCTTCCGTCATAACACCGTCACGCTTCCAAACGCCGTTGTCGTTAACATATACACAACGGTAAACCACCGCCTTACCACGACTTGTAAGTGGATCGGTTGTCATATAAATCGTCATTTCGTCGCCACTGTAAGCGCTTGTAACGTTCTCACGCTTAATCATAATTTTAACGTCGTGCTGTTCACCGTTAATGTTGATATGCAAATTGCCCGAAAACAGCTCCTCAATTGAGGCCTTATCGGTATCATTAGCATCTCTAACGTTTGAAATATACGACGAGTTACGGTCCCAACCGGGTGGGTTGTTCATATACTCTATAAGAGCGTTATATTCTTCAGGTGTATTAAGGACTTCTTCAAAGCGGTCCATCGCATTTGAAACCGTGCTTTCCTCAACGTTGTCAGGAATTTCGTGGAAAGGTAAAAACTCAAACTCGACTATTGAATTTAAAATTGCGTTTGTTGTTGCCGCCCCACTCTTAAATTTAAAGGTAACCGGAAAGGTCATATATCCTTTTGGCTGTACCATCCAGTCAGTATGCTTTTGCTTCATTTCGGTGACAATTTCAATGTTTTCGTTGTCGTAAGTGTTTTCACCCACAACGTACTTCATAACATTATATCCGTAAACCACGTCCGCATTATTATAAACAGTTACGTTAATTGTTACTTCGCCACCACTTATATCAGCTTTAGAATTTATAACCGTGCCAATATAATTATTAACGGTTACACCGCTTGATGCGTTTATTGTAGTGATAAACACGCCGTTTTGGGGTTTAACCTCTGTAATTCCCTGTATGTCGAGAATATCTGTTAAGTTGGCATAACCCACCGAAATTGACAATACCATTAAAGTCAGTACCGACCACAATAAAGCTTTATGCAATTTTCTCACGGTCGGCACTTCCTTTCATTTAAAATTTAACTGCTTGTTCTTCTGAATCCTCATCCCAATAATCAAAATCTTCAAAATCGTCCTCTACGTTGATTTTAAAGAGATATAAAATCCTATCATTTACAATAAAGAACTGTGTGCAGGTGCGGTCGTTGTTTTCAAACATCAAAATCGGCATTTGCAGGGTGTCACGAATTTCAAGCATTTCGCCGAAGGTGTCAACGTTAAGCACCTGATAATCACTTAAAACAACCGGATTATTTACCCTTTGAATGTATGAGGTATAGCTTGAAAGAATACGCTTAACCTTGCGTGAATAGTCTATATGCTTGTCACGGGTAAGCCTTGTGTAAAGCGCTAATATTAAAACAAGAATTAAATCAAGTGCGAAAACGCCTAAAACAATATATTTAAGAACAATGGTGTCGTTATTGTTAACGGTAAGCACCTTTTGCTCCTGCTCACTAACGGGGGTTACAACATAAGGGGTAACTGTCTTTTTGTTAAGCGGCACGAACAATTCTACTGTATAGCTGTCCTTATTATCAGCGGCAAATTCCTGACTTTCACCCAAAACATCAACGTACATTCTTACAATTAAAAGCGACTGCGTGTCATCAAGGCTGTAAGAGGCAATAAAGTCCTTCGCAAGCTTATTGTATTTATTGTAATCAAGCTCAACCGCATCCTTAACAGACACTGTCGAACCCGAGCCTGTCATAGTTTTAGCGGGTACAAGCTCGAACACAGGGTTAAAGATAGCCATTTGTGTTTCGGTGTCCCTAACCTCGACCTGAGCGTCGATTTTATATGAATATTTAAACTTAACATCAGCGGCATCAATTTTTAAGTCATATTCAAAATCAGCCGTCATTTTCTCAACAAGAGACGCAACGTAAGCGTGACTGCCGTTTAAATATTCCTGCTCATAGAAGGCGTTATCAGCAAGGTATGCCTTGTAAATAACGTTACCTTTCTGGGTATATGGTACGAAGGTTGCTTTGTTTAAACCATAATACAAATAACCGCCAAACGCCAACGCCAAGGTGACAAGCACAATGACAATTGTCTGGAAGGTTATCCACCCTTTCCTGCGGCGCTGATATTTAGCACGCATTATTTTTTCCTTTTCAGACATTTAATTACACCTGATTTCCAGTTAATAATAATTATTATTTAAATAGTTCTCGCACCCAAACCGTTGGGTAGCCAAGATACTTAATTTTCAATTTTAATACACCGACAATATCGCTTTCGGTGATAAAGCCTACGTCCATACCGTCGTTTGCGTCACCCTTAGTATAAATTCGGGTTTGTCCGTTAATTTTTTCAACGTCAACAACACGGTGGACTGTGTTTCTGCCATTTTTTTCAAAAATCAAAACTTGACCGGTCTTTATAAGTTGGTCGTCGTACTGTTCATAAATTATTGCATCGCCCTTATCAATAGCGCCTGTCATACTTTCGGTTGCTATTACCAAAAGGCCAAACCTGAACTGGCAGGAAATAAGCATTATAAAGCCTGCCATTAAAGCAATTCCAAAAACTGTAAAAGCCCTATTCGCCATACGACTTTTTGAGGTTGCTCTTTTTTGCCTTTTAACGTAAAGCGAGCTTACGAAAGCCATTAAAATAAGCGGAATTATAATTTTTGCAAAAGCAAGCATTGCTTCGGGCATAAGCGGTTTTATGGGGGTAATAAACGGATAAATAAAAATTATTGATTTGTAAATTATGTTTGGTAATGCCCCATACCTTTTACAAATGAAATGATATAAAATATTAGCTATTACCGACGGGAACAAGGCCATTGATAAAAAGCTGTTGAACGCATCAAAGCTTTTGAAAATTTCGCCGTTGCTTAAAAGTAAAGCGTCTATACAAACGGCGCACACGTACGCCATAACGCTTGAAAACTTGTTTTCTTGACTAAGCATAATGTGGCGTATATTTTCTATCATTATTATCGTAATAATAAAGGGTAAAACATATTTCCACAGACAGCTTAACTGTATCGGGTTTTTGTAAAGACCAAACCCAAGGCCTGTTACTAAATAAAGTCCAACTATCATTAAAGCCGCTACCGATAAAATTAATGTTACTTGTCGGTGCTCTATAGCTTTAATACTGCGTTTTTTTATTAACCAATTAAAAAGCAGAAAAAACGCAGTTGCAAAAACTGCTATCAGCAAGTTTAACGCCGCTGACCTCAAGTTTAAACATAAAAGAAGGAGACCGCCGGCAAAAGCACAAGACAATATGTATAATTTTTTCTTATCAATATTCATATTTGTCTTATCCCCTCCTTAAATGTTTAAAGCTTCGAAATTATCCATTGCTAGCAGGTTCAGAAGAAACTGCGGTAAGCTCGATTGCAATTGAAGTACCAACTGTTTCGGTAGGTGTTTCAAGCAATTCAACTGTAACGGTGTAGGTTTCACTAGCGCCTGCAACAATTGTCCTTGGTTGACCTGCCCAGTCACTGTAAACCTTGAAAAGTGTTGCATTGGAGTTAGAAGCAATTGCAGGTGTTACCACTGCGTCAAGGTCTTCATTTGCATTTTTAATTGTAAATGTAAATGAAGCCTTATTGCCCTTACCTGCAAGAGTATTTACAGTAAAGGTTGCCTTGTCAGGTGTGTTACCATTAACTTCTGCGGTGTTACCGCCGTCATTTGCAACTGCATCAGTGAAGTAAATTTTGCTTTCGAAAACCTTTTCAGCTTCGGTAGCGGAAACATTAGCAACACCTTGGATATCGAGAATATCGGTAAGAACTGCATAACCTGCACCAATGCACATTACAGCAACAAGTAAAAACGCAACAATAGCCATTTTTCTGTTTTTCATTTCATGCCTCCTCCTTTCTTAAATATTCTAAAATCGACTATATCAATTTTATACTCTATATTATACATCTTTATTTTACAATATGCAAGAACAATAACAAGAAAGACAAGGCTTTACGCCTTGTCTTTCACTTTGAGTTTTAATCTTCATCTACATAAAGAACATGTTCTATTTCTAATATTTTATTAAAATCAAAATTCATGGTTCGGTCAAGCAAAATAATAACACCCACATTGTTTGTGTTGCCGCTTTTTGCCGAATAAACCTTATGGGGACACGGCTTACCGATAAGCGCAACAATTTTATCAACAACCTCGTTCGTTTTGCTCATATCATCAATTTCAATATAAATAGCTTCGGTACGGCGTTTAGTTCTTTCAAACCGTGCTAGAAGCACCGTTGATAAAAACATTAAAACTGATACAATTACAGCCCCCGCATAAAAGCCATAACCCAACGCTATACCGACAATACTTGTAGCCCATATACCTGCGGCTGTTGTAAGACCCGAAACCACATTATCGTTTTTAATAATGATCATACCGGCGCCCAAAAAGCCTATGCCTGACACAACCTGTGCCGAAATACGCATAGCGTCGCCGCCCATTTCTTTAGAAAGGAACATACCTGTCATTGCGGTAAGTGTTGCGCCAAGGCAAACCAAAATATGTGTGCGCATACCTGCAGCACGGCCGTGACGGGCGCGCTCGCTACCGATAACACCGCCGACAATAACCGCTAAAACCGCTTTTATTGCGCATTCAAGAATAAAACGCCAATCCATAATAATGCCTCCCCTTTTCTAAAATTTATGAATAGTACGACAATTATATACTTTTAAAGAACCAATGTCAACATTTTGACAAAAAGCCACCTAAAATTAAGGTGGCTTTTTAAGTTATAATTATTTACCTAACGCCTTTAAAAGCTTTGAGGTTAAACCGTGCATACCAAAACAGAATGCATAGCGGTCAATTGAGTTTTTAAGCTGATAATTAACGTAGGCCTCACCGTCAACGCCAACCTCTTTAAGATTTTTAAGCATCTTTTCAATTTCGGCTTTAACAGCTGGGGTTTCATAGGTGTAGTGACCGCAAATATCAGTGATTTGTGCGGTAAGCTCTTTATCCTTCAAAACTTCCTCAACAGTAGCGGTTGCGGTGTCACCCACCATCCACTTTCTCCAACGCTCACTCTTAACAGCGTCAATTGCCATTTCCTCAGCCATTTTTGACTGCTTTTCCTTTGCAACAGTTCTTTCTTCTACCTTTGCAAGCTCTAAATAGGCTCTGGTTTCAACAGTACCAAATTCAGGGGCAACGTTCATTGCGGTAATATCTAAAACGGGATGTTCAAGCAAAATTTTATCACTTAAATAGTCGCCGTTATGTTCCTTAACACCAACACCGTGCTTTGCGGCATTAGCCGAAAGAAGTGCAGCGTTTTCACGGTTAAAGTTACCAACGTTTTCGGTAAGGCGGGTTAATGTGCCTGTTTGACCAACAACAAATTCAGGTGCCTTAATTCCCTTTTCAGCTAATTTTTCAACTAAGGTATCAATAAAGCTTGAAAATGCATCAACCGAAGTCAAGCCACCGTTAGTTTCTTCGGTGCCTGCTTCATAGCCAACGGGTGCAAGACCCTTTTCCTTGCGGAATTTTTCAAGCTCGTCAATAATCTCTACTGTACGGTCAATAACCAACTCAAAAGGAACCGTACCCATTGCAAATTCGGGGTCTTTAGTGGGGTCGATATGTAATAGGTCAAAGCCTGCCTCCATATCGTGCTTATAAGAACGAATGCAACGTGCCATTGCTTCATCTACGGGAAGACCCGCCTTGCGCTCCTCGTCTCTCTGCCAAGGGCCACCATGGTCACGGCAAAGATAGCAAAGTCCCGTAAAGCCAATTTCTTCTTCTACTGCCTTAACATCGGCAACAAAGCGGTCCTGATCCCAGCCCATAACGTAACCGTGACCGAATTCATCGCTGTCAACTTGATTACGGCTTGCAATAAGCATAATGGGAAAATCCTTTTCCTGTGCAAGCTCGAGCACTGCTTTAATAAGCGGCTTAGACATAGGACCAATGCCTAAGGTTGTAAATTTTTCGCCCTGCTGCTTTAAAATTTTAGCAGCATCCATCATTTCAGTAATTGTAATTTTGTTATTCATACTTTACCACCTCTTAATCAATAATCTGTAAATAATCAGCATAAGGAACCTTCTTAATGGGTGCAAGACCTGCCCAAGCGGCAAATTCCTTAATTTCGTCGGTATAGTCGCCAACAACTACGGGGAAGTGATGCTGGAAGCCTGTAACTAAAATGGTGTTAAGCAAATCCTTAGCGCTTATTTTTTCACCGTTAAGGGTTAAATTACCGCACCAGCCACGGCTGCCGTGGAAGGAGAACTTATCAGGAAGCATAAATTCGCCGCCCATGTGAAGCATTTTATCACATTCGCCCGACAAACGCATAACGGTAATGGGGTTATCATCAAATACCATATCACGAGCAACACCACAGCGTGCGGTTAAGCCCTTGTTGGGCTCGTGCGCCATACCGCTGTAGTTACAGCCAAGCTTATAGCCGTTTTTCTGACAATATCTTGCTGCTGCAGGACCGCAATGCCATAAAAGAACAGTCTCGTCCTTTTCGTCGAATGCGGAAAGGTCCATAAGGGTGGTAACGTCGCCGCCTGCTATGTACTTAAGCGCAAGCATGCTTACAGCCGAAAGCACGTCGCCCTCACATGCCATAACGGTGCCCTCGTCGTTAAGCTGACCGATTACAGAGCAAATAGAATATTGGAAATCGTCCTGGAACTTTGGCCAGCATGAAACTGCCAAAGCATCGTAATTATTTTCAGCAATAAATTCCTTATAAGCCTTATAAAAACGGGCGCTTACCTCAAGTGTCTTTTTAGCGGCTTCATCAGCATAACCGCAAGAGCAAGCAACCATATTATCCATAATGGGCTTGATTTCGTCCATAGAATATGAAAGTGCTTTATCCTTAAGCTCACTGTATTCGTGCAAACGGTTAAAGTAAATTCCCTCGAAACGCTTGTTTAAATTTCTTTCATCATCATAAAGGTCGTTAAATCCTGGGGCAACACCGCCAACAAGACCAATGCGTGACTGCTTAAGATTTTTAATTGCGGTTAAAGCACGAACGGTAATTTGTAAACGGCGGATAAATTCGGCGTCCTCACCATAACCGTAAAACCACTTAACCTTAATTTTATAATCCTTAAGATAATGAGCAACAATTCCCATATGCATATTTATACTGCAAAGGGAGTTAAAGGGTACTGCGCCCTCAACGGCTTCACCTTCAGGAATTGCCCAAAATCCCACGTTAGCGTTTTGAATTTTAGCAAGCACGGGGGCAAGCTGACCTGCTGAATAAGATGTATGCTGAACCATTAAAAAGTCGATTTTTTCTTCTTCCATTGCTTTTACGGCCTTGACTGCATCTTCCCTAACGATTACCGTTTCGGGATAAACCACCAAATCAAAGCCCATGCTTTCAGCATGCTTTTTCATTGCCTCGGCACAAGCATTAAAAGCCGCCTCCTTATTGCCGGGGAAGCTTAGCTGACTTGTGCCTACTAAACCTATTTTTAACTTTACCATTTTATTTCCTCCCTAAAGAAAATTGTTTTGTCATAAATTGATAAAACGATTTATAAAAATGCTTGCCACCACCGTTAAGGAAACGACAATGCATATTTTTCTAATTTCCCGAAAGTTCAAGCCCCATAATAACTTTATCTGAAGCGCACAAAGCGGCGCCTACAGCGGCTGCATCGTTTTGAAGCTTGGATAAAACGATTTTCGGCCCATAACCGTATTGCAAATCATACACAACCTTTTGTGCATCGGGCAAAATAAGATCAAGGTATTTGCAAAACTCACCAAAAATTACGATTTTTTCGCTGTTTAAAAGGCTTATAAGACTATTAAAAGCAAACCCAAGCGCTATTGACTGACGCCTGAAAATTAGGCATGCTTCCTCATCACCTTGACGGGCTAAATCGGCAATTTCATCACAACTAAGATCTTCGTTCGTCATATAATAAAATTCTTTTTGAATATATTTTTCAGTTAAGATATTATAAAGAAGGGTTTGCCCACCCTTGTCATCAGGTACGGCCACCGTACCGATTTCGCACCTTCTTTTACCAACACCTGTAAACATTTCGCCGTCAATTACTGCCGCAATACCAATACCGTGATGGTCCAATCTTATAAGGGCGGAATTTTCAATTTCGTCATCCTTTAAAGCACCGTAAAACCTTTCGGTATACAAAAGACAGTCCGGGTCATGAAGCAATAATGCGGGAATTTTAAACCTTTCAAAAAGCAGATCACACACGGGAACATTTTCCCATCCTTCAATTGCCCTTATAAGCTTTGCAACGCCCTTTTCGGTATCAACCTCGCCCTGCATAGCAACCGAAATACAAATAATGTTTTTTTGCGGGTTATCATAAAGTGCTTTTTGCACTAAAGAAAACAAGGTGTTAAGTGCGGTGTCGTAATTGTACTGTGCAAATTTATTAAAATACTTGTTGATAACCCTGCCCTTAAGGTCGCAAACAACAACTAAAACACCTTCACAGCTAAAATCAACGCCAATAATATAATTATCGTTAATGTTAATATCCAATTCTTCGGGCTTGCGGCCAACAAACGTGTCCTGTTTACCAACGGTCATTGCATAATTTTCATTTAATAAAAGATTTGAAACAAAGGAAATTTTACCCCAGCTGAAGCCCGTTTTATCCTGAAGCTCACGCTTAGAGATAGGGCCGCTGTATTTAATTTGTGACAATACCTGGCGAATACTTTCCTGTCTAAGCTGTGTATTACCCTTCATCAATCATTACCTCCGGAAAGCCAAACGGCCGCTTCATATAAATTTTCAGCCACGAAAACCGGAGAAAAATCACGCCATTTATCACGGTCGCAGCCTAACGATTCTTCTCCCCTGCCGGTTTTAACCAAAATAAGCTTACAGCCCATTTTACCGCCTGATACCATATCACTCCAACGGTCACCGATTACATAACAATCATTTAAATTTAAACCGTATTTTTCTTTTGCTTGTTCTAAAAGTCCGGTTTTGGGCTTTCGGCAATTGCAGTTATCATCATTATCGTGTGGACAAATAAACCAGTCCCTTGCCCCAATATCCGAAAATTCAGCGGCAAAATCATACCCGCCGTCCTTTTTCCTTGCAATACAGGACTGATTAGTAAAAATAATTGGTGCAAAGCCGTTTTTATTAAGCAACTCAAAGGCTTCACGTGTGCCTTCATAATGGTAATAATCCTGCGGAAATTCAACGTAATAATCCCCACCCATTGTACCGTCACGGTCAATAAAGACAGCCTTCAACACCTTCACCTTACTTTATCCTCAAGTTCATTGCAATGAGTATGTTTCAAAATCGAATTATGTTTAATTTTGCATAGCCGATTACATCGGCTTGTCGAAACGCTTTTAAGCGGTGCGACCTTACATACCCATTATATCAAATATTGATATTTTGTCAATATGACATTTCCACACAAAAAAGCGGCCGAAAAACGACCGCTTAAAAACTTACAATTATTTAATTTCAGGAAGACTTGCAGCTGCAACCGACTGGCCAACACGACGGCTCTTTTCATCGGGAATGTGAAGCTGACATTTCTTTGAAAGCTCGGGGAACTCTTCAGCTATAACCTGATTTGCACGGTCAAGAATAATCTCGCCGCCCTTACCCGAAGTAACACGACCCATAATAAGCACGTGCTTAATATCATAGAAAATGCTGTAGTAAGCAATTGCATAACCGAAGTACACGCCGATAGTATCATAAATAGCGGCGGCACGAGGGTCATTTTCTTCCATAAGACCCTGAACAACCTTAAGCTTTTCAGCAGGTGAAAGACTTTCGTCAAGCTCAATGCCTGCAGCGGGAGCAAGCTTAATTACGCCGTCCTGTGAGAAGTATTTAACACCGCAGCCATAGTCGCCCGACCATTCGTCTACCATTGCATCCTTAGAAAAATCAACAGGGGCAAAAGCAAATTCATTAAGCCAGCCTGTAATGTTACCGCTGTTATCAACATAACCTGCGGCTTCACTGGTACCCATCGCAATACCTAAAACGCCGTTATCGTTAAGGCTCATAGCACCGGCAAGTGCAGTTACGTCACCATCGTTTGCAACCTCAAGCGGAACGTCGCCAAATTCCTTAGCAATGTCAATATACATGGTCTTAACACGCTTTTCAAATTCGTCTTTCGGAACCTTAATGAAAAGAGATGCAACCATTATTTTATTGTCAATATAAACGCCTGCGGAAGATACACCGATGGCATCTACGCGGGGCATATGTGCAGCGGCTGATTTCATAGCCGATAAAATTCCGTCATACTGGTACTGAGGGTCTGCATTAAGTTTAGGGAACCAAACAACCTCTTCACTGTATACGCTTTCGCCGTCAATAACTGCGCTTACCTTACGGTCAGAGCCGCCTGCATCAAAGCCGATACGGCAACCGTCAAGATGGCGACCAACGGGAGCTGCACCCTCATTATCCTTGGGAGCCTCTTCAATAGGTGCCCAAACCACTTCAAATTCTTTTTCATAAACGCCTGCCATAAAGTCGTTATCAAAAGCACGAGCGCCATCCTTAGCGTATGCCTTAGCAATGCCTTCATAAATGGTTTTCGAGCCTGCAATAATTACCTTATAGCCGCCACGGAACCACAAAAGTGACTTAACAATGCGTTCAACCATATCAATGTTTTCCTGGTCCTTGCCACTACCTTCGGGGAAAACAATCATCGGGAAAGTAGAAACATAACCGTTATTACGCTCAACACCAATTATAAGCTTTTCGCCGCCCGCAGCCTTTGCAGCGGTAATAAAGTCACGGTATACAACCGACATGGGCATAAAGCCGGGATCAAGTTTAGCATCAAATTTAAGCTTCATATTTAACTTCTCCTCCAATAATGGTTTTCAGTATATTAAAATCACCGTCGGTGATAATAATATCGGCATCCTTACCTGCCTCTAATGAACCCTTTCTGTCAGCTACACCTATAGCACGTGCAGGAGCAAGACTTGCAGCGGATACAACCTTCCAGAAGGGAAGATCGGTATTATCCCTTACGTTCTTAACAGCGTTATTAAGCTTTAAAACACTGCCTGCAATTGTGCCGTCTTCTAAAAGACACTGAATACCCTTAACAATAATGGGCTGACCGCCTAAGGTATACTCACCGTCAGGCATACCTCCTGCGCGGGTACAGTCCGTAATAAGCACCAAATTATCGCCCTTAATGCGAGCAATCAGCTCGAAAAGGCCTTTATGTACGTGGAAGGTGTCAGCAATAAGCTCGGTAGTAACGTTTTCCAAAAGACCAGCGCCTACAACACCGGGGTTGCGGTGATGCAAAGGTGTTTGAGCATTAAAAAGGTGGGTAATATGTGTTGCGCCTGCCTCAATACCTGTCATAGCCTGCTCAAAGGTAGCATCGCTATGACCAATAGAAACAGCCACGTCACACTTTTCGCGAATTTCTTTAATGGCCTGACAGCCATTTTCCATTTCGGGCGCCATTGTCGCAACCGAAATAACATCGGCATTGTCAATAATAAACTGTGCATCGGGCTTTTTGATGTGCTCGCCTGCCTGCGCACCCTTTTTGTTGGGATTAATAAATGGACCTTCTAGGTTTACACCTAAAATTTCAGCACCTTCCCAAGTCTTACTTTTTTCTTTAAGTGAACGAACAACATTTAAAGCTGTGTTGATTTCGTCCATTGAAACTGTCATAGTTGTAGGGCAAAACGAGGTGACACCGTTTTTAATAACACCGTTAGCCATTTTGAAAATACCATCGGCCTTACCGTCAGATGTATCCTCGCCCAAATAGCCATGAATATGAATGTCCACAAGACCGGGCGAAACATAACCGCCATTAGCATCAATTACCTCGGCGTTTGCGGGAATTTCATCCACAGTTGTGAAACCACAAATTTTTTCGTCATAAGCCAAAACCATATTTTCTAAAATAGAATCAGGCAAAATAACTTTTCCGTTTTTGATATATTTCATAAACACAAATACCTCCCTATTTGCCCATTATATTTTAAGTATAACATTTCGCAAAACAAAAACAATAGGATTATTAGAAAATTTTCTATAAAATTTGATATTTTATTTACTTTTTCAGACTTATTTGGTATAATGAATTGGATTTTTAAAAGGTGAGTGATTTTTATGTATTATATCGGTGTGGATTTAGGAGGCACAAATATTGCTGTCGGTCTTTTAGATAAAGACTTTAAAATTATAGCAAAAGAAAAATGCCCCACAAAAACCGAACGAGAAATAAGCGAAATAATGGATGATATGGGTGAACTTTGCAATACCCTTATTAAAAATAACGGCTTAACTGCTGATGATATTGCATATATCGGTATTGCAACACCCGGCTCGGTTGAACCGCCTATCGGGCTTGTAACCTATTCTAACAATGTTAAAATGGAAAATTACCTCATTTCAGACGAGCTTTCAGCCCGAACGGGTGTAAAGAAGGTTTTAGTTGAAAACGACGCTAACGCCGCAGCGCTTGGTGAAGCTATTATGGGCGCCGGCAAGGGTAAGGACAACGTTATTATGATTACCCTCGGTACAGGTGTTGGCGGCGGTATTGTTATTAACCGCAAGCTTTATTCGGGCTTTAACTATGCAGGTGGCGAGCTTGGTCACATTGTTATTAAAACCGACGGTAGAATATGCAGCTGCGGTCGTCAAGGCTGTTGGGAAGCATATAGCTCGGCCACAGGTCTTAAAAATATGACCAAGGAAAAGCTTGAAGCCACTAAAGACACAATTATGTGGAAATTAATTGACGACAACCTCGACAATGTTAGCGGTCGCACCGCCTTTGATGCCGCCAAAAAGGGCGATAAGGCAGGCAAAGAGGTTGTAGATGAATATATTTATTACCTTGCTTGTGGCATCGCAAATATGATTAATATCTTCCAGCCTGACGTACTTTGCATAGGCGGCGGTGTTTGCGGTGAGGGGGATTATTTGTTAAAACCGCTTATCGAGCTTACAAGAAAACAGGAATATGGTTACAGCCAACGCACCAAATTCACCGAAATTAAAATCGCCGAGCTTGGCAACGATGCAGGTATTATAGGCGCGGGACTTTTAGGACAATAAAATAGAAATGGTGTCACGTTTGTGACACCATTTTTTATTTTTCCATAACAATTTTATATAATTCTTCTGCGGCCAAACGTACCTTAGCCACACTTACCGATTTATCCTTGGGAAAACAATAATAAAGCGCCTTGCCGTTACCAATGCACACCATATCGCCAATTTCATACCAATAATAATCAGAATAAAGGCTGTAGGATAATTCAGGCGCTTGAGTATAATTTATTTGACCGTCACAGCCCGTTAAAGTGAATCCGTTATTATTATGCGTAAGGTGACCGCTACCGACGTTATAAATCGCCTTCATATCGGTCAGCATATAAATATCAACGTCACAGTCAAGCAGGTATTTACCCTCAAGCAATTCCTTACGAACCTCTTGCCTTTCATAACTATACCAGTCTGGTATATGGTCGAATTCGGTCTCACCGTTTTGCGCCTTCATAAAGCCGTATTCAGTAAGCTCCCACACCTTGCCGCAGGCCTTACAGGTAAGGGTTGTACCCTCGCCCACAGTTTCGCCCTCGGCACTGCAGTGAGGGCATTTATATAAAACACGGTGAAGATAATCAGCCCTGAATTTTTCGTCAATTTTAACCCCGTTTTCTTGCTGCCAACGGAAATTATCAAAACTGAATTTTTCACCAATAATGCGGTTTATGTCATCAAACGAAAGTGATTTTATTTGCTCGCTTGTTAAAAGGCATTCCATTTCGGCTGAAAGTGAAACCTTGCGTTTTTTAAGGTTGTTATAAAGTGGCTGATGCGCAAATGCGCCCTTTGTAATAATTGTAACAACGGGAATACCCAGCTTTTTAATAAGCTTGCCAAGACTTTCGGGTAAAGTAGTTGCCGTACCATCAAAGCTGTAGCTGGCTTCTGGGTAAAGTAAAACCGAAGCGTTATTCTTTTTGACCGTGTGAAATATATCACGCACCAAAACGCTGTCACTTACAAACTTTTGGGTGGGTATACAGCCAATGGTTTTCATAAGTAAATTTTTGCCCACAAAGCCGTCGGACGTCATAATAATGCTGTACCTTTTAGGCCACAAAAGCTTAGAGGCAATTTGCAAATCAATAAAAGCGGAATGGTTCATAAGGTAAAGGCAGGGCTGTTTTTTAGCCACCTTTTCCATACCGTTTTTTTTGCACTTAAAGCCCATTGGCAAAAGCGAAAAAAATGACAAAACCCTTATAAGCGTTTGCATAACAAAAAAGGGTTTTATAGGCTTTTTATGGTCTTGGTTTATCCTAGAGATTGCATAGTCATAGCTTTTCTTTTTAACCGTTGTTTTCATTATTTTAACCCCTTAAAATTTACTCTTCCTGTATGTGTCAGGCGAACAACCTGTAAACTGCTTAAAGCGTCTTGAAAAATATGTTAAATCTTCAAAACCGCAAGCACACATAACCTTACTAACCGTAATGCTTTGACCGTAAATTTCCAAAAGCTGACGTGCATGCTCTATTCGGGTTTTGGTCAAAAACTGCACCGGTGTAAGACTGGTTTGTTTCTTAAATTCTGCCCTTATATAATCCTCGGCATATCCGCTTTGCTTAAGTATCTGACAAACGTCCAAATTCGGATCAGAAAAATTCTCGGTAAGCCGTGTAATAATATTACTAACCGCTGTTCTGACACTGCTTTTACATTCAACATTTTGCAGTAAATAACAAATATATGCCGTACACAAAGCCGATAAATATGCCGTATCTGTATATCGGTTGTCAAACACAAGCCTTGCAAGACGTTCGCCTTCATAATAATGGTTATCTTCCAATACAACGGGTTCATTAAACATAAAATACCCTTCAAAATCACCGCTTATTGAAATATTGGTAAAGCCCCGATTTGAAACCGAGCCATGAATTATTTTAGGCGGAACAATAATAATGCTCCCCTTTTTAAAGGGTATACCCTTGCCTGTAGTGGCCAAAACCCCTTCACCGTTTAAATAATACATTATTTCCCATTTGTTGTGATTATGTAACGGGTATTCCTTTGTATTAGGCGGTGTTATTGATACAGATATATTTTTCATGCTATCACCAATGCCATAATAACATAAATCTATCTTTTGTGCAAGTACACAGTTTTTTACTGCATTTACAATTTGGAATTCAGGATATATAATGCATGCGAAGGAGTGGATAAAAATGAAACGATTTATCGGTTTTGAACACGGAATGGGTATTGGCGGTTGGCTTACCAACTATAAGCGCTTCAACGTTTTGCCGCTTGACCGTCGTCTTTGTCTTACTATTGGCGATATGGAGCATTTTGCAACCTATATAACCGAGGAGGACATTAAATACATAAGCGAGCTTGGTATGGACCATATTCGCCTTGGCTTTGACCAAATTGTTTTTGAGCAGTCACCCTATAACTACCGCGAAGAAATATTCTTACACGTTGACAATTTTATTGCTTGGTGCAAAAAATATAACCTTAACGTTGTGCTTAACATGCACAAGGCCATTGGTAATTATTGCGATATTAAAGAAGATGTTGAGTTGCTTGACGACGACGAGCTTCAAAACCGCTTTATTGCACTTTGGCTTGCCTTTGAAAAGCGCTACCAAAGCGATAACGGCATAGCCTTTGAGCTTTTAAACGAAGTGCGTGACGTTAACCCGCAAAAATGGAATGCGCTTGCTGAAAAAACTGTAAACGCGATTAGAAAGCTTAACAAAACCCGTAAAATCATTGTTGGCTCAACATCGTGGAACAGTGTTCACACCCTTCGCCATTTGAAGCTTTTTGATGATGAAAATGTAATTTACACCTTCCACACCTATGACCCGTTTGAATTCACACATCAGCAGGGAGTATTGCAGGCCGCACCCCTTTATTACAACCGCAAAATGCCTTACCCCTGCGATATTGAGCGCTACCGCGATTACCACAAAACTGTTTTTAACAACCCGAACGCTTATGCAAATTGCGAAAAAATGGATATAAACCACATTCGCAATTCTCTAAAGCCCGCAGTTGATTTTGCAAACCAAAACCCCGACAAAATTTTGTGGTGCGGCGAATTTGGTACCATTCGTCACGCTGATATTAAATGGCGTGAAAGCTGGACGAGAGATGTTATTACCGTTTTAAAGGAAAACGGCATTCCATACTGTGTGTGGAACTATTTAAGCACCCCAAATGACGGTAACCGTTTTAGCCTTGTGGATGATGACAACCGCAAAATTTTAAGTGATGAAATGGCCAAAATTATCAGAGGCGAAGTATGACAAAAGAAAATTTGCTTTTTTTGCTTTTATCGGTTTCATTAACCTCAGGGCGAAATATTGCTTCCAAAAAAACTGCCTCCGACAATAAAGAAACGTCTCATTTTTTCTTTTCCCAGGCAATGCTGTTTTTGTCAGCTGCTTTACTGCTTATATCCTTTAACATAACATCCTTTTCTTCCCTGTCAGCTACTACAATTATATACGGCATTATTTACGGTGTTTTGCTGATTTTATCACAATGGATGTTCACTCTTGCTCTTAAAAATGGTAGTACAGCAATTTGTAGCGTTATTTATTCACTTGGGTTTATTATACCCACCGTTTCAGGCTCAATTTTTTGGGATGAGGCTTTTACTCTTACCGATTTATTGGGCTTTGTGTTAGCGCTTAGTACCATAGCATTTACAGTTATCGGCAAAGAAAAAGATTCCCAAAGCGGCAAAACATTCATATTGCCGATTATAATTGCTATGCTGTCATCCGGTGGCTTGGGTATTATGCAAAAGGTACAGCAAAGCTCGGCCTATGCAAATGAACGAAATGAATTTTTAATTATTGCCTTCTCTTTAGCGTTTCTTGCTTCAATTATTGGCTTTTCGGCTTGTAAAACCAAGGCTAAAATTCAACGCCGTAATGTTGTTTTTCCGACTGTTGCCGGCCTTTGCTTTGGCGGTGCAAATTTATTTAACACAATTTTGGCAGGTCGAATTAAAAGTGCGGCATTTTTCCCTTTGCAAAACATTTCGGTTATTTTGCTTTCCACACTTTTGGGCATTTTATTTTTCAAGGAAAAGCTTACACTTAAAAATATAATGATTATTATTTTAGGCGCAATAACAGTTATAGTTTTTAGTATATAAAAAAGCGAGGTGTTACCACCTCGCTTTTAATTTTAACGATATTTAAATGTTACAAGACCGTAAACCAAAATTACAAGCACGAAAACAGGTAAAATAAACTGCATGTAAATACGCATCCAGTTTTGAACCTTTAGGCCCTTGCCTGTGTTGGCTTCTTCCTTGAAGTTTTTCCAACCCCAGCCAAATTTCCAGGTGCAGAAAACAATAAAGAGGAACGCACCAACGGGAAGCATTATAAAGTTTACGATAAAGTCCTCTAAATCAAGGAAATTTGTACCTTTTGCAAACGGAACAAAGCCTGACCACACATTAAAGCCAAGTGCGCATGGGAGTGACAACACAAACAAAGCAATGCCGTTAATAAGGCAAGCTTTTTTGCGGCCCCATTTAAAGAGGTCCATACTGCAGGCAATAATGTTTTCGAACACCGCAATAACGGTTGAAAGCGCCGCAAAGGACATAAACACAAAGAAAAGTGTGCCCCAAACTCTACCCAAAGGCAAATTGTTAAACACATTGGGAAGGGTGATAAATATAAGGTTGGGACCTGCATCAACAGGAATGTTGTAAGCGAATGCAGCGGGGAAAATAATAAGACCCGAGGTGAATGCAACAAAGGTATCAAGCGAAGCCACATTAACAGCCTCACCCAAAAGTGAACGCTTTTTATCGAGATAACTACCAAAAATAGCCATTGAACCGATACCAAGCGACAATGTAAAGAATGCCTGATTCATTGCGCCAACCACAACTGCACCGGGGTTATTGTTGATAAATTTATCCCAGTCGGGCAATAAGTAGAACTTAAGACCTGCATCGCCGCCTTTTAAAAAGCAGCTGTTAATTGCAAGTACCACCATAATCGCAAGAAGCGCAAGCATTAAATATTTACTAATTTTCTCAACACCCTTGTTTACCCCCAAAGCGCAAACACCGATACCAATAATTACGGCAATTGCCATAAACAGCACCATTTGAACAGGGTCAGAAACCATTTCGCCAAATATATTGGGGACGGTTTCGGGCGTGGTGCCAACAAATTTACCGCTTGCCATTTTAACGAAGTAGTTAATCATCCAACCGGTAACAGTGGTGTAAAACATCATTAAAATATAGTTGCCCGCAAAGGCCATATAACCGTGCCAATGCCATTTCGAGCCCTTGGGTTCTAACTGCTTGTACATTGCAGCAGGGCTTTTTTGCGAAGCACGACCGAGGGCGAATTCCATTGTCATTACAGGAAGACCCATAACAACCAAAAAGAACAAATAAATAAGTACAAAAATTGCGCCGCCGTATTGACCTACCATCCAGGGAAATTTCCA
Source organism: Clostridia bacterium (assembly GCA_017622555.1). Classification (GTDB taxonomy): domain Bacteria; phylum Bacillota; class Clostridia; order Oscillospirales; family Acutalibacteraceae; genus UBA737. The sequence goes on along the minus strand of JAGAQV010000016.1, from coordinate 79,018 downwards.
CACGTTGCCTATACCGATAGCGCAACCGGCGCTAAGCAATATGAAGCCCAAACGGCTTGAAAGCTTTTCTCTCTCCATAATAACCTCCTAAGGTTTATTGTAATCAATATATCACATTTATCTTTTTTATACAAGAAAAAATTTTTTCTTGATTTTTGAATATCTTTTTGTTATACTAGTATGGTGTTCATAAAACGCATGCAGAGATGGCTGAGCTGGTCTAAGGCGCACGACTGGAAATCGTGTAAGTGCTAATACCACTTCGGGGGTTCGAATCCCCATCTCTGCGCCAATAAAAAGCACTGACCGTAAGGTTGGTGCTTTTTGTTATTCTAATATTTAATGGGGATTCGAACAAGCCGTGATAGCCTTGTCAACCAAAAGTTGCGAAATTGACTACCATTTTTGGTGGTAAAACCTTAAAATATATGTTATACTTTATTTGCAAAAACACAAAAGGATGATGTTTATGGATAAAAATATTGGCGAAAAATTATATCAGCACCGCAAAGCTGCCGGCTTTTCACAAGAAGAACTTGCCGATAAAATTGGTGTTTCACGTCAGGCAGTAAGCAAATGGGAAAAAGGCGAAAGCTCGCCCGATACCGAAAACCTTATTGCACTTTCAAAGCTTTATAATGTTTCACTTGATGGCTTGGTGTTTGGTGAAAAAGCTGAAGAAAAACCCGAAGAACCACAGTCCGAAAACGACAAGGTTGATATTTCCCCTGCAGGTATTCACGTTGAAAGCCGAACAGGTGATAAGGTTAATATTGACTTAACGGGTATTCACGTTGACACGGCTGACACAAACGTACATATTGATAAAAATGACGTTAACGTTACCGAAAACGGTCACGTTGTTTTTCCGCAAAAACCGATTGATTCCCGAGCTTTCCGATTTTTTAAGCGCTTCCCCTACCCCATTGTCGCCGTTATTTTATATATTTTGTTTGGCTCACTTGAAATTTGCGGCGGCTGGGGACTTGGTTGGCTTGTTTTTTTAACCATTCCGCTTTATTATACCCTTCTTGACGCCATTGCCCGCAAAAATGCAAGCGAATTTTGCTACCCCGTACTTGCAGCCATGATATATTTATACGTAGGTATGGTAAACGAGTTCTGGCACCCAGGTTGGTTAATATTTTTAACTATTCCGGTTTACTACTTCTTAGCTGACTTTATTAAAAAACTTTGTCAAAAGCATTAATAAGTCAGAGATTATCATAACAAATATACTATAATTTGAACTAAAAAGACAGCACTGTACAGTGCTGTCTTTTTATATATCCTATTTTGAAGAACAACCGCTGCAGCCACTGCAGTTGCCGCTACAGTCAGAGCCGGTTTTCTGTGCGCATTGCTTCGAATGTGGACAGCCAATACAGACCTGCCCGTTTTTCTTTTGCCGGTAAAGATAAATTATTATAGCGACAATTACTATAACAAGAATTGCCAAAACAATATAATCACCCATTATTTAACCGCCGCCTTTTCAGCTTTTTTAAATTCGTATTCAGCCTTCATTTTCTTGTCGTTATGAATTATAAGCGCAACAACTATGCCCACCATAACAAGAACTGCTGCAAGACCTGCAATAGCAACAGGGATATTAAGCGCTGATGCATCAACTATAAGTGTACCGATGGTGTAAACAAAATATGAAACTGTATAACCAACGCCAAGCTGTAAGCCAATACCGCCCCAAATCCATTTTGCGCTCTTCATTTCGGCATTCATAGCGCCAATAGCCGCAAAGCAAGGAGGTGTGAAAAGGTTAAACATGAGGTATGCAAGTGCCGCAGCAGCGGTAAGACCCATTGACTGTGCAACCACGTCAGCACCGCCTTCAAGCACCAATTCATCAACGTTAATAAAGCTTGTAAGACCAAAGCAAACTGCCAAGGTACCAACAACGTTTTCCTTTGCAATAAAGCCTGTAACAGCAGCCGCTGCCAACTGCCAGGAAACAATGCCGACAACGGGCACTAAAAGATAAGCGAAAGGACCTGCAATTGAAGCAAGGATAGAATCACTTGCGGAATCGTTAGCAACGGTAAGCTTCCAAGTAAATGTTTGCATAATTTGAACAGCAGTATTGCAAAGAAGAATAATTGTAGCAGCCTTTACGATATAAGCCCAACCACGTGAGCACATTGACTTAAACGCACCCCAGAAGGAAGGTACTTTGTATTCGGGAAGCTCAATAATAAAGAAGGATTTTCTTGCCTTGTGGCCTGTAATACGGTTAATAAGCAATGCACCAAGGAAGATAAGCACAATACCCGAAAGGTACATAACGGTACTTACCCAGCCTGCATTTTCAAAGAACACACCTGCAAAAAGTGCAATTACGGGAATTTTAGCACCGCAAGGCATAAAGGGAGCAAGCATTGCTGTTGCACGGCGTTCACGCTCGTTACGAATGGTGCGGCTTGCCATAACACCGGGTACAGCGCAACCAACAGTTATAACAAACGGAATAACCGATTTACCCGAAAGACCAACACGCTTAAAGATGGGGTCCAAAACAACGGCAACACGTGACATATAACCGCAGTCTTCGAGTAGCGCAATAAGGAAGTACATTACCATTACAAGCGGTAAGAAGCCAAGAACGGCACCCACGCCACCGATAATACCGTCAACCACCAAAGCTGAAAGCAAGGGGTTTGTTATGTAACCGCCAACAAATTCCTGAAACATTTCAATAAGGGTAACAAGACCTGGAATTGCCACACCGCCGATTTCAACGCCTTCGGCAATCCAAGGGCCAACCCAAACCTGTGAAATTTGGAAAACAAGGAACATTACAACCGCAAAAATCGGAATACCGAGCCATTTATTTGTAAGCACAGCGTCGATTTTGTCGCCAAAGTTTTTATCTTTAGTTAAAACCTTGCGGGTTTCAACGTCTTTTACAATTGCGTTTACGAACTCAAAACGCTTGCGGTCAGCCGCAATTACAGCCTGCTTATTTGTAAGGTCAACATCCCCCTGAACATAAGGTGCGGTTTGTGTTTTGCCAACCTGAGCAATTGCTGATTTTACAACATCTGCAAGACCATCTGCTGAGGTTGAAACAGTATCAATTACAGGACAACCAAGCTTTTGTGATAATTTAGCGGTATCAATTACCGTTTCCTTTTTTTCGTTAATATCAGCCTTGTTAAGCGCAACAACCACAGGAATTCCCAATTCTAAAAGCTGGGTTGTAAAGAAAAGGCTACGGCTTAAGTTAGTTGCATCCACAATATTGATAATAGCATCGGGATTTTCGTTTTTAACGTATGTACTTGTGATACTTTCTTCACTGGTAAAAGGCGACATTGAATAAGCGCCGGGAAGGTCAACCGCAATTAGACCGTTTGAACCGTCACAATATGCCTTCTTTATAGGGTGCTCCTTCTTATCAACCGTAACACCTGCCCAGTTACCAACCTTTTCATTACTGCCGGTAAGAGCATTGTACATTGTTGTTTTACCGGAATTGGGGTTACCGGCTAAAGCAATTCTCATTATTATTTCCTCCAAATATTCTAACGGCTTACGCCTGTTGAAACAAATTTATTGAGTTAGCATAGGCTAACTTTGGGGTAAAAAACAATCAGCAGACTGTCCCCTTCTTTTAAAAAAGAACAATTGCTTCTGCTAACTGATTGTCGATACTGTACCTTGCGTCCTTAATAGAAACAACGCAGGTAGCTTTTTTGCGTGAAACCACGGTAATAGGTTCGCCACTATAGCAACCGAGAGAAAACAAAAAAGCATCTAATTCCTCATCGTCGGTTTCTATCTGAGCAATTATATATTCTTTTCCTTCAATAGCTTCTTTTAAAGTCATAATAATCACCTTCGAAAATTGGTTAGCCTTTGCTAACCGTAAGATATTATACCATAATTTTCTTATTTGTCAACAACTTTTTTACAAAAAATTAAAGAAGGTCTTTTCAGACCTTCTTTTAACTTAAGCTTCTACTTTTTTATGTGCTTTTTTAGATATTATCTGAATAAGCACCACAACACAGATAAGACCAAGACCGATACTGTCGGTTACAAGACCGGGATAGATAAGAAGCAAGCCACCAACTGCCGAAATAATACGTTCGTACCATTTCATATTAGTAATAAGATAACCTTCAAGCGCAGCGGATACACCGCACATACCAATAATTGCAGTAACACAAATAAGCACAACCTCATACCAAACGGTATTAACAAACAGCATTGCAGGGTTAAGTGCAAATATGTAAGGTACAATAAACGCACCGATGGCAAGCTTGGTCGCGGTGAATGCAGTCTTCATTGGGTTTGCTTGTGCAATAGCAGCACCCGCATAGGCCGCCAGCGCAACGGGAGGTGTTAAGTCGGCAACGATACCGAAATAGAACACGAAGAAGTGGGCCGCAATAGCGGGAACACCCATTTCCATAAGGATAGGCGCACAGGTTGCCGCCATAATGCAATAGTTTGCGGTAGTAGGCACACCCATACCGAGAACGATGCAAGCAAGCATTGTAAGAAACAAAGCAATAATTACGTTATTGCCCGCAAGACCGACAATGGCAGTCATAAGCTGTGTTGCAAGACCGGTTATAGAGATAATGCCGGCAATAATACCAGCCACACCACAAGCAACAGCAACCGTAATCATACCCTGACCGCCTGCAGCCAAGGCTTCAAAAATACGCTTGGGCGTAATGCGATTTTCTTTATTAAAGATGCCCACAACAATAGCTGCAATAATTGCAATTGCCGCTGCAAATGCAATTGAACGCGCACCGCTACTTACAAGAGCAATTAAAATTATTATTGGCAACAATAAATATGACTGTTTTAAAAGGGGTAAAAACCTTGGTAATTCATCCTTTGTAAGACCGCGAAGACCTTCCTTTTTAGCTTCAAGGTGTACTACAATAAATACACCAAGGAAGTAAAGCACCGCGGGTAAAATTGCACGAACGACAATATTACTGTAAGAAACACCCATATTTTCAGCCATTAAGAATGCCGCCGCACCCATAATAGGGGGCATTATCTGCCCACCCGTTGAAGCAGATGCTTCAGCGGCAGCCGCAAATTCAGGCTTGTAGCCTGCCTTTTTCATAAGCGGAATTGTTACCGCACCCGAACCAACGGTATTAGCAACCGATGAGCCCGAAACCATACCTTCTAGCGCAGATGCAACAACAGCAACCTTTGCAGGACCGCCCGAAAAACCACCAACGATTGAGTTTGCAATTTTAATAAAGAAGTCAGCAATACCTGTTCTTTCAAGAAATGCACCAAAAATAATAAATATTGCAATATACTTTGAGCAAGTAGCAATAGGTGTTGATAAAACACCAGTGGAGGTTGTATAAAAAATACCGCTGAAAAGCTTAACAACACGGCGCATAAAATCGGGCTGTTGAAGTCCGTAAAAAAGGGCATAAATCATAAATGCAACCGCAACCACAATAATCGGAATACCGACACAGCGGCGGCAAAGCTCCAAAAGACATAAAACACCCACAGCAGAAATTATGATTTGATAATTATCAAATTTAATACCTTGGTTAATAATTTGCTGTGCATAAACCACAATGTAAAAAAACGAACCCGAGCCCAAAGCCATTAAAATATAATCATACCACGGGATATAATTAACCTTTTGACTGCCCTTTCTTGCAGGGAACACCAAAAAACCGATGAAAACAATCGCGCCAACAAAGCTTGCCAAACGAATATGGTCAAGCCAGGTTGCAAAAAAGGTTACGTAAATACAAAATAGAGAAAATGCGGCAAGAATACAATTAATAACAATCTTGGGCTTACCTTCCCAAATACGAACGTTGGATTCCCTGTCATATTTTTTCATTACAGCTTCAACGTCCATAGGAGCATCGGCCGCAACCGCTTTTTTCTTAAATAAAGCCAACAAAATCCTACCTTTCTTAATCATTATAAACGCACTAAAATAGCTGCGACTGCAAAGCCGCAGCTATCAGGTTTTTTAATCAACGTTTAGTTAATTATTTAGTTGCCACGTCAATACCCTTTTCCTTAAAGTACTTTGCAGCACCTGCATGGAAGGGAACAACTGTAAGACCGTCGGTAGCGTTTTCAAGTGAAAGCTCGGCGCCCTTAGCGTGCTTAACCTTGATATCTTCAATATTATCAAAGAGTGTTTTTGTTAAGTTGTAAACGTCATCTTCTGAAGCGTCAGCGCTTACGATAAGAGTTGCCTTAACGGTAACGGTAAGAACAGCCTTATCCTGATTCTTATAAGAATTTGCAGGAACTTCATAAACTGAATAGAACTTGTTCTTTTCCATAAGTGCTTTAGCAATATCGCCGTCAATAGGAACAAGGCGAGCGTTCTTATTAGTCATGCAAAGCTCGTCAATAGCGGGTGTAGGAGCACCTGCAACGATGAATGCAGCATCAATTTTGCCGTCCTTAAGAGCATCAGCGCTTTGACCGAAGTCTTGGTATTGTGCCTGAATATCCTTTTCGGTAAGGCCTGCTGCTTCTAAAACGTCGACAGCATTGAAGTAAACGCCCGAAGCGGGAGCGCCGATAGAAACCTTCTTACCCTTTAAGTCCTTAACTGACTTGATGTTAGGGTCGGTAGTAACAAGTTGAACCGCTTCTGCATAAAGACCTGCGATTGTGCGGAAGGTTGTAATTTTGCCTTCGTCCTTAAATGAACGAACACCGTCCCAAGCGTAAGCCATAACGTCAGACTGAACTGTACCTAACTGATAGTCACCAACGTCAATGCTTTGAATGTTTGCTTTTGAACCGTCTGATGAAACAGCAGTAACAGAAATGTTAGTTTTGTCCTTAATATACTGTGAAAGAACATTACCATAAGCGAAATATGTACCCTGAGTACCACCTGTACCCATTGTCATTTTGGTTGCGCCTTTATTGCCGCCGTTATCGGTATTACCGCCGCAAGCAACCATGGTTAAAACCATTAAAATTGAAAGTAAAGCGATTAAAAACTTTTTCATTGTTTTTGCCTCCTGTATATATGTATACAATTATATTAGCATAACCATACGCATATGTCAAGATATAATTTTTTACTTTCATTTTGACACATTTTCAATTTTTTAATATTTACAGCAACTTGCAAAACAAATTTAAAAGTTGTATAATATAGGTAATTTCTTATGTAAGGAGGGGACCCTGTGGACGACATTAAACATATTGTTGCAAAAAACATAACCGAATTACGACTGCTTAATAATATGACCCAAATGGAGCTTGCCGAAAAAATAAACTATTCGGATAAGACCATTTCTAAATGGGAACGGGCGGAATCCTCACCCGACATTTCGGTGTTAGTACAATTAGCAGACCTGTTCGGTGTTTCGCTTGATTATTTAGTAAGAAGCGAAAACATCGATGAAACCGTTAAAGAGCACAAGCAAAAGGAAGTTAAATATAACCGCAAGGTTATTTGTTATATATCCGAAAGTGTTGTATGGTTTGTTGCAATTTTTGCTTTTATAATTACGTCGCTCATCACAAACCAAGCAACGTTCCAGTGGCTCTATTTTGTATATGCGCTGCCCATTGTTTTAATAATTCGTTTGATTTTTAATTCCATTTGGTTTAACCCTCGCCGAAATTATCTTATTATATCAGCACTTATATGGTCGGTACTATCAGCCATACATATAACCTTTTTGCATTTTGGTCTTAACGTTTCGCTTATTTTCCTTTTGGGCATTGCGGGACAAATTGTAATTATTCTTTGGTCGTTTATTAAAAAGCCAAAATTAAAATAATAGTGATAACACCCTGCTAAAAAGCAGGGTGTTTTTTATTTCTACAAATCGTAGAATTGACCGTAGAATTATTCTACAAATCAAGGCTTAATTAATAGACAACTTTCTACTGTATATGGGTTTATTTTTAAAAAATATAAAACTACAATGCTTTTAGTGAGGTGAAAATGCTTTGAATATACTTTTTTGCGGTGACAAAAATGTGTGCGACGGCATATTTTTGTCGACCCTTTCAATTTGCAAAAACACAAACGAAGACTTAACCTTTTACATACTTACAGCCGATATTGAAAACCACCACAGTATAAAAAAAGAATTTGCCAACAAGCTTGAAACCGTCATTAAAGCAAAAAACCAAAACAATAGAGTTTTTTTAATTGATATAACCGAAAGCTTTAACGGTTACCTGCCGCATGCTAATATGGGCACGCGCTTTACCCCCTTTTGTATGCTAAGGCTTTTTGCAGACACCGTACCCCAAATTCCAGAACGTATTTTATACCTTGACACCGACGTTTTGTGCAAAAATAACTTTTCTGATTTATATAACACCGATATACAAGATATTGAAATTGCAGGTGTGCCAGACAGATACGGCAAATGGTTTTTTGGCAACATTTTAAAGCACGATTATTTAAATTCGGGCGTACTGCTTATGAATATGGAAAACATACGCAAAAGCGGTTTATTTCAAAAATGCCGTGATATGTGCCGGGATAAAAAAATGTTTATGCCCGACCAGTCGGCTTTAAATAAATTGGCAATAAAGCGAAAGATACTAAAAAAATATAACGAACAGGGCAAAATTAAAGCCGATACGGTTTTTAAACACTTTACCACATTTTTTAAATTCTTCCCCTATATTCACACAGTTACAGTAAAGCCGTGGAACACCGAAGCGCTTCACACAAGGCTTCATATTTTTGAATTTGACGACATTATAAACGAATACCAAAGGAGTAAATAAAATGCAAAAGGAAATTCCGCTTTTTTTCACAATTGATGATGGCTATGCACCGTTTTTAGCGGTAGCACTTAATTCGGCAATAAAAAATGCAAGCCCCAAAAGACAGTACCGTGCAATTGTTTTGCATCAAGGCTTAAATGAAGCTAACACAAAAAAATTACAAGCACTTGAAAGCGATAATTTTAAAATTGAGCTTACACCTATGAAAGCCAACTTTGAAGCCTTGGATGACAGAATGAGCAACCGTCTTCGCTGTGATTACTTTACCCTTACAATATACTTCCGCCTTTTTATTCCCGCAATGTTCCCACAGTATGACAAGGGCATTTACATTGACAGCGACGTAGTTTTTACCGACGATATTGCCAAGCTTTTTGATACCGATATAGGCGATAATTTAATTGGTGCCTGCAACGATTTATCTATTGCGGACATTCCGCCGCTTGTGGCCTATACCGAAAATGCAGTTGGGGTTAAAAAGGAAGAATACATAAATTCAGGCGTACTGCTTATGAACCTTAAAAAAATGCGTGAATGTGATTTTGAGGGACATTTTTTAAACCTTTTAAACACATATCATTTTGACAGCATTGCACCTGACCAAGATTATATAAACGCCATGTGCAACGGCAAAATATATTATCTTGACAAGTCTTGGGACACAATGCCCAACGATGCAAATCCCCCGCTTTCAAACACACACATTATTCACTACAACCTTTTTTCAAAGCCCTGGTGCTATGACGATGTGCAGTATGCCGATGAATTTTGGAAATACGCCGCTGACAGCGGTTACATAAACGAAATAAAAGCCTACAAGGCGGATTATTCAGCCGATAAGAAAAAGGCCGACTCTGACTGTCTTCAGCTGCTTGTTAACCGTGGCAGCGAAATTCCAAAAAATGAAATTACCTTTAAAAAAATGCACGAAAATGGAGTAAAAATTCGATTATGATTATTGGTGATAACAGAAAAGATGTTATTGAAAATATAAAAGCCTTTGCCGAAAGCGGTCAGTTTCATAATAAGGTTGAGCTTAACGACCCCGTTTTAACAAATGAACAAAGCAAAGCAATAACCCACGAATATATTGAAAACCGTGGCAACTTTACCTTTAAGTTTAAAACCGCACTTGGTGTTTTAATGGCTAAAATCGCCACCAAAATAATAAATAAGAACACCGAGATTAAAGGTATAGAAAAAATACCGAAGGACATTGGCGGTGTGCTTATTACAAGCAACCACTTCAGCCCCCTTGAAAATACGGTTATACGCCACCTCACAAACAAGCTTAAAAGAAAAAATTTGGGAATTATAAGCCAAACCTCTAACTTTGCAATGACGGGAATTATTGGTTTTTTAATGAATTATGCCGACACCATTCCTATTTCACAGGACCCTCGTTACTTGGCGCGTGATTTTCTTTCAGTTTTAAAGGAAAGACTTGTGGATAAAAAACACGCTATCTTGCTTTATCCCGAACAAGAAATGTGGTTTAACTATCGCAAGCCTCGCCCACCCAAAAACGGCGCATATTTTTATGCCGCAAAGCTAAATATACCCATTATTTCCTGCTTTGTTGAAATGGTGGATTTGTCTGAGGATGACACACCCGAATTTAAAAAGGTGAAATATGTGCTACACGTTTTGGACGTCTTATACCCCGACCCTAAAAAAACCGTTAAAGAAAACACCGAAGCACTTGGTGTTTTGGATTATTCCTTAAAAAAGGCTTGCTATGAGGCCGTTTACGGAAAGGCGCTTGACTATAAGTTTGAAAATTCCGACATTGCAGGCTGGAAGGGTGAACTATGAGCGTAAAAGTTAGATATTACGACAGCTTTACTGACGACTTTGAGCAAACCGCCAACCAAAATTATGAATTGCCCAACAGCTACAAATGGGTTAAAACTGATATTATTTCCAAAATTTTATCGGTCATAATTTACACACTTGCAGTAATTTTCGGCGGACTTTATTGCAAATGCTTTTTGCACTTAAAGGTAAAGGGTAAAGAAAATTTAAAAGGTGTAAAAGGCGGATTTTTTATTTACGGCAACCATACGCAGCCTGTAGGCGACGTATTCATTCCCGCCCTTTGTGTGTTGCCAAAAAGAATTTACACCGTTGTAAGCACAGCAAATTACGGTATTCCCTTTATTGGTAAAATATTAACCTTTTTGGGCGCACTTCCAATTGTTAATACCCTTGGCGGTATAAAACAGCTGAATCGGGCCATTGAATTCCGCCTTAACAAAAACCACCCAATAGTTATTTATCCCGAAGCACACGTGTGGGAATATTATACCGATATCCGCCCCTTTCCCGATACTTCATTTAAATTCCCAATAAAATTTAATAAGCCTGCCTTTGCAATGACAGTAACCTATAAAAAGTCAAAAATTTTCCAAAAACCTGTTATGGAGGTTTTTCTTGACGGACCGTTTTACCCAAACGGTAGCACCCAAAAAGAAAAAATTGCGTCGCTTCACAGCAGTGTTTATGAAACAATGAAGCAACGTAGTAAAAACAGTAATGTAAATTATATTCGGTATATAAAAAAATAAAAGCGTATCGGTGATACGCTTTTTTATTTTCTGAAAAATGCCACTGCAATGGCGCCGGGGCCTGCATGCGCGCCAATTACACTGCCAACAGTTGTATAACGAATATTTTCAATCCCCTTGTCCCAAATGTGCCTACTGTCCTCAATATATTTAAGCAACAGCTGATCAGAAAGCCCTGTATATCCAAGCAAAACGGGTCTTGAAAAATCAACACCGCCAACCTTTTCAATTTCCTCTGCAAGCAGGTTATTACCCATTTTAGAGCCGCGCGCCTTGCCAAGCATTTCAATTTCGCCATCAATTACCGCCAAAACAGGCTTGATATTAAGCACCGCACCCGCAAAAGCAACCGTTTTAGAAATTCGACCTCCACGCTTTAAATATTCAAGGGTGTCCACCAAAGCAACAATTACAATTTTTTCCTTTTCTTTATTAAGACGGTTTGCAATTTCTTGGGCGGAAAGCCCATCATCACTAAGCTTTAATGCAAGCTCAACTAAAATTCCGCCACCGATAGCCACACTGCCGCTATCCACAACATAAATATTTTCGTAATCATTTGCGGCTATCACCGCACTTTGATATGTGCCCGAAAGCTTGGACGAAATTGTAATTACTACTGCGCCTTCATCACCGACTTTTTCATATTCCTTAATAAAAGCAGCAGGAGTAGCCTGACTTGTTGTAGGGTGAATGTTACTTTTAATAAGCTTTTCATAAAACGCTTTGTGGTCAATAGTTACACCGTCAATGTATTCCTGCTCACCAAAGCTGACCGTTAATGGCACAACGCTTACGCGACCTTTAATTTCAGGCGCCAGATCAGACGTAGAATCCACAATAATACGTGTTTTCATATAACACTTCCCATAATTTATTTGCCGTATTTTTTACAAACGCTTTCAAGAGCCTCACTTATAATTGTTAAGCTGCGATAAAAATCTACCCGCTCATCATCGGTAAGGCCTTCACTTACTTCATCAAGCACACAGTCAATCTTTTCGGCAATTTTTCTGCCAACGTCAATTCCCTTTTCGGTAAGCACAAGGGGACTTCTATACCTTTTGGCATATTTAGCCTCACAGGTTAAAAAGTTATTTTGCTCTAAAAAATCGAGCGCACGGGATATAGTTGCCTTGTCCTCCTCACAACGTTCACAAAGGTCCGTTGCGGTAAGGCCGTCAACCGTGTAGAGATAATAAAGACAAGAAATGTGCACACTTCTTAAATTATATTCCGCCATTTCCTGATTTTTAATTTTGCGAATGTTGCGGCTTATTCGGTTAATAAGCACAGTAAAGGTTTCAAATCTTTCCTGCACTATACTTCCCCCCCTTTTTAATTATGTCCAAAAACAGTATACTAAAAACTTGTTGAAATGTCAACAAGTTTTGTTTTATATAATTAAAGCTAGGCAATATATTTTTGCCTAGCTTTGTTAATATTTTTATTCCTTCATTTTTTTTAAAACGCAGGTTTTTGCAATACTTGAAAAAAATGTGCTTTGTTGTTATAATATTCACATAAAAGAAGTTTAAGGTGGTTTTATAATGGCAAAGGATTTATACTGCATTGTTTTAAAAGACCTTGGCAAAAAGCCCGAAAAGGTTTTAGAAGAGCTTAGCACCCGCCTTTCCGACAGCGATATTCAAACTATCGGCGAAAAGCTGGAAAACGGCAAAACCGCCAATGTTGCCTACTGCAAAACCTTTGGCGAAGCCAAGCTTTTAAAGGAAAGCTTTGAAGGTCGCGGCGCCGTTGTTGACGTTTGTCTTTCCCGAATTAAAAAGGAAAAGAAATTTGAAAAGCAGGGCACCCCTTTTTATGATGCTTTATGTGACGGCTTTGAAAAATATACCAAAAAGCGTAAGGAACTTAAAAAGAACCTTGCCTTCGGAGTTATTGGCTGGCCGCTTATTGCTATTGGCGTTTGTCTTTTGGTTTTCGGTAATCTATGGGGTCTTTTACCTCTTATTCCCGGCGTTGTAGTTTTAGATGTTTCGGCATTCAGGCTTATGCTTGAAAACAACAAAAAGAAAAGAGCCGAAAAAAATGAAGACGACGAAATTTTCGAAGAAACCAAGGGTCAAAAGGCTTTTAAAATTATTCTTGAAATTTTAAAATACATAGGTGTAATTCTTTTTGGTGCTTTTGTTGTACTGTTTAGAATTTGCAAAAACCTTTGGCAGCTTTTAAAAATTAAACGCAAATACCATTTGGTAATGCCTTTTAGTGAAACCGCTTCGTTTGACATTTTAATTTCGTTTGCGGTTTGTGTGGTTTTCCTGCTCGCTTTGCTTATTTGTATTGAAATTGCAAAGGCTATTAAATAAAATTTCCCCAACCGATTGGTTGGGGATTTTTTTATATCCACTCAAATTATAGTTTATAGGGGAGATGCATACATGTAGGGGCGACCAGTGGTCGCCCGTCAGTAATTCGCCAAATTAACGGGAAACCATTGGTTTCCCCTACAAATGCACAATTAAATTGTTGTATAATTACGAATTACGCATTACGAATTCCGAATTTCGCCTAAGCGATAAACCCCAATTTAAACACCGGCACACAAATAAATTTTATCACCACACAAATCATAATCACTTAAAGAAGCTTTTATCTTTTGGCCGCTATCATAAGTGGTAAAATAATAATCCCCATTTTTACAGTCACAGCAAGAGGTATAACGGGTGTATTCGCATTCACCTTTAGGTGTTAAAACGCATCCTTTGGGCATGGCAACACTTGACAAAATGTGAAAGAGCTGATTTACAGCTTGGCTGCCACTTAAATTTTTAGGTGACCTGTACTTTACAAATGCCGCCTTTACAAAACGAGAATGTGAAGAAAAATCACCTGGTATGCCCACCCCGTCCAGTCCAAGACTATAGTCTTCACTTCCGTTATTTTTTGGAATTTGGGGTTCAAAAAGTTGTTCGTATTTCTTAAGTCCTTCAAGCTGTTTTAAAAATGGTGGATTATTAGTAAGCACACCCACCGTGTTTTTATAAAACCTTAAGCCTTGTCTTACGCTTTCAACCGTGATTGACTGCTTGCTGTCACTTATTATCCAATGAAGTGGTGACAGCGGCAATTCATTACTGAAATTTTCATTTACAAGGTTTATATTAAAAAGCAATTTCTCAGCTTCAAGCACACTTTGGCATTTACCCAAAATATAAGGTATAAGTTCAAACGGAGTAACGTTAATTTTACCACTATCAAACGGGTGATAAACCGCATTATTGGGAAAATTAAGCCCCGCCATACAAAGCCCTTTTTCGTTCATACAATCAAAATAAAGCGGATAGTCTTTAGCCTCGGCTGCCATACCTATCATTGCAAAACCAGGTGTAAAATCCTCAGTACAACGCATTTTAAATTTATAGTTTTTAGGAGTAATAATTACCCTTTCGTTATAACCGTGCTCTAAATCAAGATTTCGCCCAAAGCAATTATTATAGCTTACTGCCGTGCACATAAAAATCATCTCCTGTTCATATTATGTGCAGATACAAAAGAAAAAGCGGCTAAAAAGCCGCTTTTTTTATAACAATATTGAATAAATTTCCTCTCCGCCGTTTATAAACACTTCCATAATGTATTCATCACGAATAATTTTAAGGTCATTAATTTTACCCTTATAAGCAACGGTCCACCTACCCTCACGCTCAACCTCGAAACCGTTTTCGGTACGCTTTAATGCAGGGTCATTATCTTTCAGCAAGTACCTAACTTCCTCAACGGGCCAACCGCAAACCTTACCATCACGCAAAAATATTTCCCGTGGAACCGACATACAGCCGACATCCTTTTCCTTATAATTTTTATAAGGCCAACCCGGTATCCACGACATTAAAATTGTGCGGCCCTTGTGGTCACGAAAGATTTGTCCGGCATATTGGTCGGGGCCCTTGTCAACCTCGCCCACGATGTCGCTCACAAAAACATCTTTTTCAAAATGACCGTACTTTATTTCAAAATAATGCGACCAGTCAGCCTTGCAAACCGAACAGGCAAGCAACAATTTATCACCGCATGGCATAAACGACGGGCATTCAGCGTAAATGCAGTTGTCCCATTCGCTCATTATGCCTGAAAAATGCCAGTCAAAAAGGTTTTCGCTTTTATATAAAAGTAGCCTTGCTTTAGTTTTTTCCATATTACCTGTCGCCATTACAAGATAATAAACCCCATCAATGCGGGTAATTGCGGGATCACGAAAATCGTGTGCACCGAACTCATTGAAGCCTTTTATTACTGGATTGCCTTCATACTTTTTAAAGTTAATGCCATCTTCAGAATAGGCTATGCTTACACTTTCGGTGTGCTGTGTATGGCCCGATTTCGTGTGAATCGAAGCATAAAAAAGGTATAAAACCCCGTCCTTTTCAATAGCCGTACCCGACCAACAGCCCTCGTTATCATAAGGCGCATCTGGATAAAGCGCAATGGGAAGCTCTTCCCAGTTTAAAAAGTCTTTTGTGCGGGCGTGTCCCCAATGCATCGGCTCGAAATTAGGATGTTCATAATTAGGGCAATGCTGATAAAACAAATGGTACCAGCCCTTAAAATAAACTAGCCCGTTGGGGTCGTTTATCCAACCCTTTTTGGTTTTAAAATGGTATTTAAGCTTTGTATTATAATCCATACTAACACCCCATTCGCACCTTAATTTTAAAATGCCAAAAACTAAAAGTCAAGAAAATATAAGCCCTAAGGGTTAATATAATTGCATTCGTCAAAAATTAATGGTATAATATTTACACAAATTGATTAAAGGGTGATTTCATTGATTTACGCCGCTATTGCTGTTGTTTTACTTATTATTCTATATTTACTTGCCATTCGTGGCAGGGTTGGTTATAAAAAGCTTAGTGAGCTACAGGGCTTTAACTATGCCCACCGTGGTCTTCACGGTAACGGCGTTGCTGAAAACTCAATGACTGCCTTTCGACTTGCAAAAGAAAAGGGCTACGGCATTGAGCTTGACGTTCACCTTTTAAAAGACGGCAATTTAGCAGTTATTCACGACTGCGCATTAAAGCGTACCACAGGGGCTGAAGGCAATATTGAGGATTTAACCATTGACGAGCTTAAAAACTATTCGCTTGAAAACGGGGAGGACACTATTCCCACCTTTAAAGAGGTGCTTGATTTATACAATGGCACCGCCCCAATTATTGTAGAATTAAAGCCTCTTAAAAACCAAACCGCTTTGGCAAAGGCGGCTGCTGATATGCTAAAGGATTATAATGGCGCTTACTGTATTGAAAGCTTTGACCCACGCTGTATTTTATGGCTTAAGAAAAACCGACCTGAAATTGTTCGTGGTCAGCTTTGTCAAAACTTTTTTAAAACTAACGATAAATTAAATTTCTTTATAAAGCTTTTGCTTACAAACAGCCTTTTAAACTTTTTAACAAAACCCGATTTTGTGGCATATAATTTCAGTCACCGCAAAAACATATCAACCGTTCTTTGCAAAAAGCTTTGGAAAATGCAAATGGTTGGCTGGACGCTTAGAACGAAGGAAAGTCAAAAGGAAGCTGAAAAGGAAGGCTGGCTTTCAATTTTTGAATATTATTTGCCTTAAATAAAGGAGGAATTTAAGATATGAAATGTCCGCATTGTGATTACGAAAGAACAAAGGCTTTTGCCTATTGCCCAAAATGCGGTAAGCCATCTACCCGTGACGATGAACCTGTGATTGTATGTCCCACACCCCGTATATTAAGCTTTATTAAGGACGATTTGTTCTTTGTTGTGTGCATTCTTTTAACTGCAGGTGTTGGCTGCACCATGCTTTCGGGCGGCTTTAATGCCCTTACCCTGCTTATAACAATTTTTGCTTGGCTAACCTATGTTGGCGGCAGAAAAAATGTTGTTGAACACAAGCACATTAAGGTTATAAGCGGTTCGGTTTATGCAATTTACGTAATTGAAAACATTCTTGGTGTTTTGGTTATTCTCTGCGGTATTGTATATTCATTAATGATGCTGGGACTTCCCCTTTTAAGCGGGTTAAATATTGAAGAATTTATTACCGACGAGCTCGGACCGATGATTATGGTATCAGGCGCAGTACTTGCCTTAATTTCAGCAATGGCAATGTTCCTTGGTGCAATTTTAATTGCGCTGGGCATAATAATGCTTATATTAAACGTAGCAGGACGCAAAAAGCTTCACGCACTTATTCAATCTATATACAAAAGTGCTGAAGCAGGTGAAGAAAACCTTGTAGGTGTAAATAAAGCACAGCCTTGGATAATAATTTTTGCCGTGCTTTCAATTCTTTCTGCAGTTTCCTACATAACCAGCGGCAATATGTTTGGATTTTTATCGGAAGGTGCATTTGCGGCAGCGCTTATAATTTGCAATATACTTGTTTCAAAGCATTTATGCGATAAATAAAAGATATACAACAAAACCGTCTTGCGTTGCAAGACGGTTTTTTATATTATTTATTGTGGCCTCTATCCCTTAAGCGCAATTTCAAAATCAGGGATGATATTACACGGAATATTCGCCCCTGCAATACCACGGCGCGCCGCTATCTTAATACGGTCACTATTATATAGGTCAAGTGGTTTATTCATTTTAAAATCACCTATTTTTACTTTTCAAAAACCTTAAGTAAACAAAAATTGCTAAAAGCGGGAAAATTGCGCCGAAAAGCATACCGGCCTTCATACCAAGCTGTTCGGGCGTAAGGCTTAAGGCTTGCGCCCAGCCTTCCGCTTTTGGAAAAGCAATAATAAAGTCGGTTATAACACCAACCAATTGAGGTGCAACCGATGCCCCAAGGTCACCGCCCGCCGCCATTAAAGCGTAAATAAATACACCACCCTGTGTAAAGCGGTTGGACGCCACAACCAAATTACCCGGCCACAGCATTGAAACGCAAAGACCCGTAAATGCGCAAGCCACAAGGCCAACCCACGAAATACTTGAAAGTGCCGCAACTAAATAACAAGCAGTAGCGCCGACTGCACCCAAAACTAAAACCCTTTCAATATTTTTACCACGATTTGCGTAAAGTGTGCGACCAAGTCCTAACATTAGCGCAAACATTGCCACACCTAAAAGGTCACCCCACACTTTCGAAATACCAAGTGCCTTTTCAATATAGCCCGAGCACCATTGCGCCATGGTACATTCGGCGGCACCGCCTAAAAAGATAGCTAACACACAAAGCCAAACGCCACCGTTTTTAAGCATTTTAACTACACCTGAAACACGTTCGGGTGTTTCCATTGGCGGAATTTCGCTTTTAAAAAACATAACAGACGAAGCAATTGGCACAAGCATAAAAACAACCACAAGCCATTGCCAATTTTCGTTACCGAAAATAAGTAAAAACAGGGTGCTGATTGCCACAACAGCCACAACGCCCCAAGCATAAACCGAATGAAGCTTGCTCATTTCACGGTCGGGGTCATCTGAAGGAATTGTTGCAATTACAGGACTTATAAGCACTTCATTTAAGCCACTTGCAAAGGAAAAAATTATTGTGCCAATTACCAGCCCCACATAAACGCTGTTAGGAAAAACAAACGGCCACACAGCATAAACCAAAAAACCGCCAGCCGCAATTATGGGTATAGCCTTAACGGTTTTCGGAATATTGAATTTATGTGAAAAAAACGAAAAAATAAGGTCAATTGTTAGTTGTGTTACAAAGTTTACTAAAATTAACAGCCCTAAAAGCGAATAAGATATACCGTAAAGCGACCTAAAGGTCAAAAACAAAACTGGTGATAGATTACCCACTACCGACATTGTTAAGTTCGCAGTATAACAGGCGTATTTAAGCATTTTAATTTTTGGTGACATAATAACACCCCTAAAAACATTTGTTGCCCACAAAGTATAGCACAACGTCCCAATTTTTGCAACACAAAACCGACCACATTTTAAAGCGGTCGGTCTATTTTTAGTATAAGTCTTATTCGGTTATAGCTTCATCAGTAATTTCGGCTTCGTCTGCTGCGGGAGCTTCCTCAACTGTAGAGGCTTCATCTACAACTACGGCGGCCAATTTGCGCTTTGCTCTTTTCCTTAAAAAAATAAACGCTGTAATTGAAGCACCAACAATAATTAATAAAACCGCCATTGCAATTAAAAGCTTACTTGTAATTACACCCAACGCTGAAACGGCAATGTTTGAAACAAAGCTTGGCATACCGTCAATTAAGGTGTTTACAAGACCGCTATTTACAATAACAGTCACCACCGCAAGAAGCAGTAAAACTATACCCGAATCAACCGAAATCCAAATTAATCCGCCATACTTTTTAGTGCCCAAAAGATATATTAATCCCAAAATTATAATTTCGATTAAAGTAACAATTATAATTGCGGGAAGTGTTAAGGATTTTTGTACCGTTTTATAAACATTTGCGGCAGGATTATCAGAAGTAAAATTCGCTACGGCAGATTCAATCTTATCAGCATTATCATCTAACATTCCGTTTAAAATGTTTTGTACATCCTCTGTTTTTATCGGTTTATCAAGCTGTTTTTCTAAAACCACGGTAATTTCGTCAATGTGGTCGTCAGCCAATTCCTTTATATGCTTTATGCTAAAGTCCTCTGCACTGTCATCTGTCACGGTATCGGTCACAATATCAGCAAAGCCTTCAAGAAAATTGCCAACCGCATCACTTTTTATGATTTCATCAACCGTATCGGTTTCCAAGCCCAATTCATCCATTGCGGCATTAAATTCTTCAGATTCCTTCAAAATTTCAACATAGTCAATATTTTGAACAACCTTTGCAATGTTATTAGGTTTAACAATACCTGCGGCCGCATAATAAACAGGAAATACAAATGCCATTATTACAAACAATCCGCTTAAAAATATGCTTAGCAGTATTTTAACTATGTTTAAAAACAATTTTCCGCCCGATTTTTCCATTTTTAGCCCCCCAAAAAATATACTTAAAAATTGGTTATTAAAACCCTACATTCAAAATTTTACCATAGAGCTCATAAAAAAGCAATACAAAACACCTATTTGGTATTACCCAAACAGGTGTTTAAAAGTTAAATTCCGTACCGAACATATGAGCCATTAACTCACCCTTGGTGCCGTGAATACGAATATATCGACCGCCATAATTAAAGGCATTAACCGTTAAGTTTGCTGTTTTACATCAAGATTTGAAAATCTACGGTATATATATTGCGTTAAGCGGCGCTTATATTACCGAAGTAATTTTTGCAACCATAGTGTATTTTACAGGCAAATGGAAAACCCCCGAATATAAAGAGCTTGAAAGGCAAGAAAAAAACGCTCAGCCGCTTGACACCCCTGCGCCTTCTAATATATAATAATTGCGTATAGGAAAGTTAAAAATTTATTAGGAGCGCATAATATGAAACCATACATTATCGGTATTGCAGGTGGCAGCGGTTCAGGTAAATCAACCTTTGCACAGCGTTTGAAGGAAGCCTTTCCCGACCATATTTCACTTATAAGCTGTGACAATTACTACCTGCCGCACGATGAATTGCCACTTGAAAAAAGAGCGCATCTTAACTATGATGCACCCGAAGCATTGGAATTTGACCTTATGGTGCGCCATTTGGAAGAGCTTAAAAACGGCAAGACGGCGCTTTGCCCCGTGTATGATTTTTCACAGCACACCCGCAGTCACAAAGTTACCGAAATCCAGCCCCGCCCAATTATCTTAATTGACGGTATTTTAATTTTCCACGACCCTGCCTTGCGCGATTGTATGGACCTTAAAATTTATGTTGAAACCGATGCTGACGAGCGTATTTTACGCCGTGCCAAACGAGATATGCAAGAACGTGGGCGTGACCTTGACAGTGTTATTGATCAATATTTAACCACTGTGAAGCCCATGCACAACACATACGTTAAGCCTACGAAAATTTTTGCCGACATTATTTTAAACGGCGGCAAAAATGAGCAGGCCTTTATTTTGGTTAAAAACCAAATTGAACGAATATTAAAAAGATACGAAAAATTATAATTTCACTTAAAATAAAAACCAGTCACCAATATGCGTGATACTCCAAGCGGAGTATCACGCAACTCTATTCGCCTACGGCGAGTTCTATTGCTACGCAGTGTTATTCGGCTTACACCGAGTGATATTTGCTTCGCAAGTTTAGGGGCGAATAGAATATCACTAAGTCCAAAGGACTTAATATCACTTTCGCAAAGCGAAAATATCACGCTGACTTTAGTCAGCATATCACTTACAGACAAAAGAAAGAGAAGACTCGTAATTAAAACGAATCTTCTCTTTTTCTGCTTCTGTGGGTTTGGGCTACCGCCCAAGTGTATTTGTACATACAAATGCGATGCTGGTTCTTAACAAGGATTAAATGAAATTTCAAATTCTACGTTAAGGACATCACACTTAAATGTGACTGGTTTTATTTTTTAATCAATAATAGCATCATAGGTAATTGCCGACACGCAATCATCTTCAATAATAATGGTGAGCATACTTGCGCCTTTTTTAATAACGTAAGCATTATTGCCGTTAAAGCTTTCTGCACCGTAAGCCGACTCAACCTCAGCCTTGGTTGCACCTATATAAATGTTTTCATCGGTCGAAAGCGAATCATCAACAAACCAACAGCTGTAAATGTTTTCCTTATCACCGTTTGGATATGTTGTAAGATAGAAGTTTCCGTAAAAATAGGTTTTATCCAAACCTTCAAATGCACAGGAAGCCTCCTCGGTTACGCTTTTGGGCTCACCCAAAGACTTTAAAATGTCGGTTGCGTCAACACCAAGCTCTACCTTTGTTCCATTAACCGTAAAGCTGAGCGTAGGCTCGTTGTTTTTGCCATCGGAAGAACCTGTGTTGGTGCTTTGTCCGCCACAGCCTGCAAAAACAATTGCCATAATACAAATAATAACCGCTAAAACAATGCTTTTTTTCATAATTGTACCCTCTTAGTTTTTATTGTCTCTTATATCTTCGAGTAATTTCTTTCTTTCGTTATAGCTGTTTACCTTTTTCGTCCATTGACTACTCATATCCTCGTTGTTTCTATGGTCTTCTAAGTCGTATTCGTCTTTGAGAATTTTGCCAAAATAGGAGGAAAGCTTTTCAGCCCCATAAACATTAAGATGAAGACCCGTATCATAGGTGTCGGTGTTCCAATCAATACCGATTTCCTGTTGATAGTCAAGGAAGTTAATGTAAAGAAGCCCGTTTTTCTTTGCATATTCTTCGATTTGAGCATCCCATTGATCCCACCAAACCGGTGAAAGCGATGGCGCCTTAATAAGAACAAGCTTAGTTGAGTGCTTTTCACAAAGCTCCTTCATTGCGTCAAGATATTCCCAACAGTTTTCGGAAAACTGATAATCAGCTATCGGCTTTTCAACGTGTTCCGAGGTAACGGGCTTTACGTTAACCTGCATTAAATAGCCGTTATCTGAAACCTCATCACGCTTAAAAATGTATTTAAAGTCTTCCGAGCTTAGCTGCGACCATCGGTCGTGATATCTTAAAATCGGGAAGATATAGCTCCAGTTTCCGCCCCATTCCTTTTCTTCTTCCGTAAGGGAAGCGGATATTGAATTCCATTTTGACATTGACCATCGCATACCGTCTAAGTTCATACGGTTGTATGCTTCACGGTGTTTTAAATTGCCTGTGCTTTCGGGTGTGTCATACTTCATAGAAAGCACGTTAAAAACCATTACCTTTGGGGTTTCGTATTTAAATGTTTCCTCCATAAGATAATAAGACTGCCAGATAAGCTGCTGCGCACTGCCACGAATATACGACGTGATTCCATATTCCTCATAAAGAGTTATGGGAGAAAAGTTTTCGTAAACCTCACAGTCGCCTATGAAAATAACGTCATTCCCGCCGGCTTCGTCATAATATTCAGCAATAAGCGCTCCTTCTTGACTTTCGCTCATATATTTGGGCATTAATAAAGCCTGAAGAAGCCACAAAATTAACAGGCAAATGCAAACAGCGGTACAAATACCCATTACGTTTTTCTTTTTCACGACTAACTCCTAAAATTGATTATAAATAAAATTACTTGCGTTATAGCCTATACCGTAGCTGCCCACTAAAAGCGTGATAATTAAAAGCGCAATTATCAGCGCATATCTTAAAACGGCGGGCTTTTGAGATAACAAATCCCTGACCGAGCCTTTTTTCTCACCAATAATGCTAACCGTTAGCATTACTAATATGCCAAAACCGATAATACCGTAATCAAGACCGGTCAAGCCCAAGTTTAACAGTCTTCCATCCCACAGCACCGAAATATCGGGGTTTGTCACAAGGGATAAAAGCTTTGAAAAATAAAGTGATACGTTTGGGAACAAATCACTTATTCTAATTAAATTCATAAGGGTAAACATACGAGCCATTTCAAAAAGGCCGTATATTTTTTTATCCTTTAAACCAAAGCGGGCGTGGAATTTAGCATATAACGGCATAAGCTCTTCCGATAATACTATAAAAAAGCAGTTAAGCATACCCCAAACGATAAAGTTGGGTGAAAAGCCATGCCATATACCTGTTGCAAACCAAGTAATAATTGATGCAATATAAACAGGTATTCTTTTACCTAAATTACCCATATTTTTATAGGTGAACTTTGAAAGCTTACGCATTGGCTGTGATACCGAAAGCGGATAGAAAATATAATCCTTCATCCATTCACCAAGAGATATATGCCACCTGCGCCAATATTCCGCAATGTTTTTGGAAAAGAACGGTCGTACAAAATTTTCGGTCATTTGAATACCGAAAGCTTCCCCAAGACCTATTGCAACATCAATTCCACCCGTGAAGTCGGCATAAATTTGCACGGCATAAAACGTTGCCAAAAGCAAAAAGCCCATTCCCTCATATTCGGGAGCCTTGAGCGCACCTACAGCCGCAGCAATACGATCAGCTATGACAAGCTTTTTAAAGAAGCCCCAAAGAATTCTTTGAAGTCCGTAAGAAAGCTTTTTACCGTCAAAGCTGTGTTCTGAAAAAAGCTGTGGCGCAAGCTGAGAAAATTTGCTGATAGGGCCCTGCACCAGCTGTGGAAAAAAGCTTACAAACAAGGTGACTTTAAAGAAATTCTTTTCTGCCCTTACAACACCACGGTGTATATCAACAACGTATCCGACCGATTGGAACATATAAAACGAAATGCCAAGCGGAAGGCCTAAAGAAAGAAAACCGAGAACGGTATTTGTTGCCATTTGATTAAAGGGCACAATAAGAAGTCCCTTGCAAACAGCTAAAACACCGAAGTTGAGAACCAAATAAACAACCAAGGCTATTTGATTTTTCTTCTTTATTTTATCCTTATATTCCTTTTTTTCCTCGCGGGAAAGTTCTTCCTTATGCTCAGCTAAATAAAGCTTTTGCTTTGCAAGACGTGAATCAATTATTCTTGATGCTATGTAAGTCGTTATTGTTGTGAAAACAATAAAGAATAAATACTCAAGCCCCGCCGATAAGTAAAATATATAGCTTGCTATAAGAAGTATTACCCACTGCAGCTTTTTTGGCACTATATAATAAATTAAAAGCAATAAGCCTGCAAACGCCAAAAAGCTTATAGATGTAAATTGCATAATAACCTCTTAAAAAGATTTTTATTCGTTTTCTAATTTTTCAATAAGAGCGTAAATTGCCTGTGCCGAGTTAAAGTTTTCGGGAACAAGCTCACCTGCGGGAATAGCAACACTGAATTTGTCGTCTATTTCTGCAACAAGTGTAACGATATCAAAGGAATCAAGCACCTTATCATCAATAAGTGTTGTGCAGCTTTCAAAATCTACATCGGGGTGTAATTCGCATAAAATTTCTAATAATTCTTCCATTTTTATTTCTCCCTTACTTGCTTTGCAAATATTGTTCTTTAAGTAATGCGCGGTTAATTTTTCCGTTTGGAGTAAGCGGCATTGTTTCAAGCTGCTTAACCAAATTCGGCACCATATAACGAGGAAGCTTTTCCTTGATATAGGTAGTTATTTCTTTGGTATCAATATCGCCAACATAGTATAAAATTATTTTCTTCTTATCGTTATCAAATATACAACAAGCGGTTGAAACAGCGGGGTGCATATTTACAATAACTTCAATTTCGCCAAGCTCAATTCTATGTCCCATATGCTTGATTTGGTAATCCTTTCGGGACATAAATACAAGCTCGCCACGTTCATTGTACTTACCAATATCGCCCGTGCGGTAAATAAGCTCAGGATACAAGTCATTAAGCGGGTTTTGAACAAAGGCTTCGTCTGTTTTTTCCTTGTTCTTGTAATAACCCAAGGTAAGACAAGTTCCACGAACACAAATTTCTCCCTGTTCACCCTGTGCGGGAACCTTATTGTTTTCATCAAGCAAAATAATATCTGTGTTTTTAAAGGGGCGGCCAACGGGCATGGTTTCGTCAAGACCGAATTCACGGTCAACCTCGTAATAACAGCATATACCCGTTACCTCAGTAGGACCATACAAATTTATAAAACGGGCATTAGGTAAAGCCGCTTTCCACAAATTAAACTGTTTAATTGGAAATACCTCGCTTGCGAATGCAATAGTGCGAAGATACTGCGGTATTACGGTTTCAAAGGTGCGGAAGGCCGAAATCATTGTAAGCGCCGAAACAACCCAACAAACCGTGTTAATTTTAAACTGATTTAAAAATTCAACAAGCTTTATAGGGAACATAAAAAGCTGTTTCGGAATTATATAGGTGGTTGCGCCGTACTTTAAGGTTGGGTAAACTTCCTTAAGGCAGGCATCAAAATAAAGCGGAGTTTGATTGCCAAAAACGGTATCCTCATCAAATTTAAGCACGTCGCAAAGATGCTCAATATAATCTATTACGGAACGGTGGCAGGCCATAACGCCCTTAGGAATACCCGTTGAACCCGAAGTAAAAACAATATAGATGGGGTCGGTGTCAATTTGCCTGTCACGAATTTGATTTAAAGCCACATCATCAATTTTTGACTTTGAGATATCACTGTAAAGATAAGCCTCGCCGTCAAAATTAAAGGTGTTAACTATTTCGCGTGTATCCTCGTCACAAATAATAGCTTGAGGCTTAAGTGTTTCAAAAATCAGCTCAATACGGTGACGTGGCATTTCCTCGTCAAGCGGAACATAATAGTTGCCCGAATATATAACGCCAAAAAAGGCGGTTATTGTATTAGGGTGCTTTTTCATAAACACAACAACAGGCTTGTTATAAAAATTCTTGCTGTGCAAAAAGCTTCCTACCGCACGGGCTTGGTCATAAACCTGCTTAAATGTAAGCCCCTCTACCTCATTGGCAAAAGCCACTTTTTCGGGAAGACGTACAACGGTTTTTTCAAGATATTCCAATACGTTTGTTTGCATATTGCTTTATGCCTCCTCAATAGACGTATCTTTATTTAGTAATTAAACAACGGTATTCGTCCTTTATACTGCGGCCGCATTTTAAAACGGATTGCTGAGCCAAAACCTCCATTGCGTCTATGAAGTCTGCCCCGATATCATAGTCACGCTTTATTAAAGATAGCTCGGTACAGCCCAAAACAATCGTTTCCGCGCCCTGTTCTTTAAGCTCATGCTTTATTGCATTAAATTTTTCCATATCAACAGGTTTGTCAGCCTTTACGCAATCGTAAATTAAAGACATAACGTCTTTTTGGCGTTCAGCGCTTGGAAGAACAGCTGTCATTTGGTTGGCATTAAGCTCGTTTTGTAAAAGCTTCGCGCTTATGGTACCGTCAGTTGCCATAATACCCACACGGTGAATGTTGTTTTGCTTAAGGTGCGCCACCGTTTCGGTTACTATGTTTATAATCGGCAAAGGAATTTCACGTGTTAATTGGTCGTAAAAACAGTGTGCAGTAATACAGGGTATAGAAACATAACTTGTGCCCTGCTCAGCCAACGCCTTTCCTATGCGTATAATTTCGGGCAAGGGACTGGGCTTAGAATTATCCAGTATGTAGCTTGTCCTGTCCGGAACGGAGGGGCAATTATAAATAATCATATCCAAATGTTCTTGGTCGGTTTCGGCTTTAGTCATTTTAATAACAAGCTCCATAAAATGAGAGGTTGCTATTGGGCCAAGTCCGCCGATAACGCCCAAAATAGTTTTATTCATCATATCCATTTTTATCATTCAGTAGGTGTTGCAGGGTAAAGTGACATATCCCTGTTGTGTGACTTTCCGTGTGAATTAGAATAAGCGTCAAGGAAGGCGTCTGTCACAAGGCAGAAGTCATCCCCCGGACCCTTTCTTGGTGTGGCATCAAAATGATAGTAGGTTTGACCACCGTCAATACTTACAAGGCTCCAGAAATGGTTGCTGTCGTTACTGTAGTTTTTAACCTTTGCAACGTCAATATTAGCTATGCCAAGGCGTTCAAACATAAGCTTTGTGGCCGAAAAATAACTAAAGCAGTCACCCGAATATGTTTTCAAAGCGTTATATGCTTCTACGCTATAGTCCGATTTATCAGACTTTCCTGTGTATCGCATATTTCTTCTTGCCCAGTTATATATAGCGGTCACCTTTTCCTTTGGGGTCATACCGTCTTTTATAATTTTTTTAATAAGGTTGTCAGCAAGCTCAACTGCAGCAAGTCGTTTATCCTCATTGGTGTTAACCTGTCGGCTTACGATAACCGTTGCAGTTTTAGTTGCCACATTACCTGCCGAGTCAGTGGCTGTGTATTTTACTGTATAGCTTCCCTCTTTACTAATATCAACCTCACTGCTGTCAACCGTTAAGGTTGGGTTTTGGTCATAATCATCCTTAAGGGATATGTTTTTACGGTAGTTTATGGTACCGCCCACATACACACTAATATTCTTAACGCCTATAATTTCAGGCGCAATTGTATCTTCAACAACGGTAAGTGCAGCAACAATTTCAGTCTGGTTTAAAGATGTGTCCTTAAGAATAATTGTAACGTCCTGCTTACCAACCTTTTCAAAATCAGGCTTGTTCTTAAACATAGCTGTAACCTTTGTAACGTCGATTATGTTCTGAACAAATTTTTCTGCCGCTAATTCTTCACCCTTTAATACAGTGTTTTCCACAGGTGTAGCGGTGGGCGCCACGGTATCATCAACTATAAGCTTGCACTTAATTTTTAAGCGATCGCACTTAATTTTAACGGTATACGTTCCAGGTACATTAAGGTCAATGTCAGATAATTTTGTAAGCATGCTTATATCTGAATTTTTCTTGTTTTGAATTATAAAATCATCTAACGAAACACTTTGTGCACCAGCTTCAACGGTTAGCTCTCTTTTTATTACTTTGCTATAGCTGTTAGATATCAAAGCAATAACAACACAGCCTATTATTAAAAGCGATGCAATAATAGTAATAAGCACAATATATTTGGTTTGAAGCCCCTTGCGCTGTTCGGCTGATTCTTGCATATTTTTACGCCTCCAAAAATTTGCACATAATTTGTTACATTATACCATAAAAACATAAATTTGTCTATATATTTACAATAAACCCTAATAATATAAAAGCAGTCACCAAAAAGAACCCCCTATGGTAGATTTTTATATTCTACCATAGGGGGTTCTTTTTTCTATTGTCCGTTTTTACTGGACTTGTTCATATAAAGTAACTGTTTTTTTAGCAAATAGCTTCGATTTGAATAGCTTTTGGGCAAGGGCTGGCTTTTCATGTGCGATACACCAATAATAAGAATAACCATACTTACCCTCTTACTGCAACACAAAATTCTTATATGCAGTCTTAACGTACGGTGTTGGGTTATAATTCGTTTTACTGCTATAAGCACCGCCGCCCGTCACGTTACCAAACATTTCACCCCAACCACCAAAGTAATTCAAATACTCTCTGAAATCGTTATAGTGGTTATGGGTATAAAAAAGATAAACCTCGTTTTTCTCATAACTGCCGTTGCCGTTAAGGTCTTGCCTTGCATACACAATTCTTGCGGCGCCACGGTTAATTGTATTACCCTGTATATACGGCTTTGCCGCATAGCCGGGTGTCACAGTGCCGGTAGTGCCTATATCCATTTCATAATATTGCAGCTTACCGCCACAACCCGAAATATCGGGCAGCACAGGCTCATAGGGGTATTTATCAGTATCACCGCTGAAATAAGAATGATTAACACGCAGGTATTCGCCCCAAATACTATTGCTAGGTTTACCACTTTTTTTCGAAGTATAATTAGCCGGTATTTGACCGCTACCGCCAAAGGCATACATATATGCCGCAACTTCCTCAAGGGTAATATACCCACCCGCTTTGTGAATTCGCAATACCTCTTTACCACGAGCATCTACAACTATGTATGTGTTACCGTTATCAAGATAGTAGGTTGCAGTATTTCTCACGTATTTTCCACTACTCATAGGGCGGTTTTTGCTTTCCTCTACATACTGCCCCGGAACCTGAAAGCTTCCCGACAATAGCCCGTGCTTAGAACGATATGACGCATCCAAATTACAGCACGCTGTTTCATAATTGGCATAAAATTCCGCTTTACTTACGCTTCGGTATGGGTCACCCTCACCATGAACGCAGCTAATTTCGGGTTCGCTTTTATTGTCGTCTTGCTTCGGGACTTCAACGTCAGTGTTTTTATCGCTATTCGGTTTTGAATTCTCTGTACTTAAATTATCATTATCGTCTTGATTTGAATTTTCGACCTTCTGATTATTTTCAGAAGACGTTTCGTCTTTTTTATCATTACTGACATTACTGGTTTGAGAATTACTTTCATTATGTATTTCTTCCTCGCTTGTCGTTTGCGAGGTTGTAGACTCCACAGGTTTATTGACAGGAGAATCATTTAATTTCTGCTTACAGGCGGTCAACTGAATCAGCATAACCAAGGTAATAACAATAACCGCCAAGCGTTTTAAAAACATTCCGTTCACCTTATTGAAAAATTTTTATTTATTATATCATAATTTAAAGGCTTTTTCAATGGAAAGACAAAACAGCCGACTAAAAGGCAACTGTTTTCGTTTTTGGTTGCGGAGGAAGGGTGTGGGTGTCCTGCGGACACCTCTGTGCGCAGCACAGAAGCACCGACCGAGGCGGCAGCCGAGATCTTGAACCAACGGTAACATTGTTAAAGATATATTTGTTAATATGATACCTCTATTTGCCAAATTCCCTCCTCTTGCGGTGCCCGACAGTGCGCCCACTTGGAGCGTGGCGCACTTGTCGACCGCGGCGCTTCCTTACGTTCCCTTCTTCCGCCACTGGCGGCGGTCGCGACGTCACCCTTCGAGTTATTCGCCCGGTCGGGCTCATAACCCGAAGCCAAAAACTTTAAATCTTTCTTTCATAATAAAAAATGAAAACAGCCACCTTTTAGGTGACTGTTTTCGTTTTTGGTTGCGGAGGAAGGACTTGAACCAACGGTCTTGTATTTTCTCTGCGGAGAAAATACTGCGGTCAGCTCGGTGGCTCTGACAGTCTGCCAGACTGTCATTCACTACCACCTCACCCTTCGAGTTATTCGCCCGGTCGGGCTCATAACCCTTGATATCACTTAATTTGAGTCTTTCATCATAACAAGAAAAATATCAGACACCCTTCGGGTATCTGAGATTTTGTGGTTGCGGAGGAAGGACTTGAACCAACGACCTTCGGGTTATGAGCCCGACGAGCTACCAACTGCTCCACTCCGCGATATTTAAGTTTTCTTACTAATATTATTATACACAAAAGGTGCGTTTAATGCAACCCTTTTTTAACTTTTTTAAAAAGTTTTTCTGAATTTTAGACCTTCGGGGAGCTACCCCGAAGGTCTTTATTCTTTTTTTCGTGTTTTAGTGCACACATTATCGGCGCCTATGCAAGAATTTTTCCTTGCAAATGACAATGTGAGTACTAAAAATCAGAGAAATTAGATTAACTCGATAATTGCCATCTCAGCAGCGTCGCCACGACGGGGACCTGTTTTGATGATTCTGCAATAACCACCGTTAACGTCTGCATACTTGGGAGCGATTTCGTCAAATAACTTTTTAACAACATCTTCCTTAGTAATGAAAGCCAAAGCCTGACGCTTATTGTGAAGGTTATTTTCTTTAGCGAGTGTAATATACTTCTCTGTCATAGAACGAACTTCCTTAGCACGAGTAACGGTTGTTTCGATTTTACCGTTTTCGAGCAAGAAGGTTACCATAGCACGAAGCATAGCAGTTCTATGATCACTGGTTCTTCCGAGTTTACGGGTACCTGGCATATCTATTCACTCCTTAGCCAAAACATTTAAACTTGAATCAGATTTTGAAACAAGTATTTTTAGTTGTGACTTTGTTAAAATACTCGCAAATCCGACGGATTTGCTGTGTTTTCGCCTCGTCCATCAAAAAATCCTTTGTCTACAAAATTCACCGACCTTAAAGGCGCGATTTTTTGTGAGGATTTTGGTGAAGCGAAGCCCATAAGGCGACTGCCTATGGGGACAATGAGCCGAAAGCATCCTAAAAACTGCCCTTTAAGGCTGTTTTAAGTTTAAATGCTTTGGCTAAATATTATTCGTCGTCCTTCTTGAGAGTAAAGCCAAAGGAATTAAGCTTTGCAATAACCTCTTCAAGTGATTTACGACCTAAGTTTCTAACCTTCATCATATCTTCTTCCGACTTGTTGATGAGGTCTTCAACAGTATTGATACCTGCACGCTTTAAGCAGTTGAAGCTACGTACAGATAGATCCAATTCGTCGATTGTTAAATCGAGAACTTTTTCCTTTTCATTGTTGTTCTTTTCAGCCATAATGCTGTCAGCTTCGCTTGCGCCTTCAGTAAGGTCAAGGAAGATTTCAAGATGTTCCATAAGAACCTTGGCAGACATTGAAACGGCTTCGTTAGCTCTGATAGAACCGTCGGTCCAAACCTCAAGCGTTAACTTGCCCTTATCGGTAACGTTACCAACGCGGGTGTTATCAACCGAGAAGTTAGCCTTTAAAACGGGTGTATAAATAGAGTCAACAGGAATGAAACCAACAACAGTTTGTGCGGGTTTGTTTTGATCAGCCGGAACATAACCACGGCCCTTGTCAATGGTGAGCTCCATATTGAGCTTTGCACCCTCGTCAAGAGTTGCAATATAAAGTTCGGGATTCAAAATTTCAACCTCTGAATCAGCCTTAATAGAGTCAGCAGTTACAACACAGGGGCCTTCAGCTTCAATGTAAACCTTCTTTACATCGTCACTGTGAAGCTTTGCGATAATGCCTTTAATGTTAAGAATAATTTCAGTAACATCCTCTTTAACGCCGGGGATGGTAGAAAATTCATGAACAACACCGTCAATTTTAATGCCTGTTACAGCAGCACCGGGTAAAATTGAGAGAAGAACTCTTCTCATGCTGTTACCAAGTGTTGTAGCGTAACCACGTTCAAGGGGTTCCATTACAAACTTGCCGTATTTTCCGTCAGCAGTAATTTGGACAGTATCAATTCTGGGCTTTTCAATCTCTATCATTTAAAAGCTCCGTTTCTCCGTACGTAAATTTTGATAAAGCGCTGTGCTGTACGGTAACACAACACCAATAGATAACAATTATTATCTTGAATAGAATTCAACGATGAGCTGTTCTTCTACAGGAGCTTCGATCTGATCTCTGTTAGGGAGACTTACGATCTTAGCACTTAAATCGTCACGGTTAACGTCGATCCAAGTAGGAACAGGTCTTGCGCTGTTTGCTTCAACAACTGCCTTGATTTTTTCTAAGCCACGGCTCTTTTCACAAATTGTGATAACGTCGCCTGCTTTAACCAAGTAAGAAGCAATGTCAACACGGTGACCGTTTACTTCGTAATGACCATGACCAACAAGCTGTCTTGCTTCTGCACGAGAAGAAGCAAAGCCTACTCTGTAAACAACATTGTCAAGGCGGCTTTCAAGAATTTTCAAAAGGTTGTCACCGGTAATGCCTTGCTTTCTTTCAGCAATTTCAAAATAGTGACGGAATTGACCTTCTTGTACGCCGTAGAAACGTCTTGCAGTTTGTTTTGCACGAAGCTGCAAACCGTATTCAGATGACTTCTTTCTACCTTGTCCGTGCTGGCCGGGAGCATAAGCTCTAACACCTACGGAACACTTATCAGAATAGCAGCGTTCGCCCTTTAAGAACAATTTCTGTCCTTCACGGCGGCAAAGTCTGCATACTGCACCGGTATATCTTGCCATCTATTACACCTCCATAATTTTTATGCAAATTTTATTTGCACAGCATTTTTTAATTGATTATACGCGTCTTCTCTTGGGAGGACGGCAACCATTGTGCGGAATCGGAGTAACGTCTTTAATCATACTTACTTCGAGACCTGCTGTCTGCAATGCGCGGATAGCAGCTTCACGGCCAGCACCGGGGCCTTTAACATATACTTCAACGGTCTTAAGGCCGTGCTCCATAGCAGCCTTAGCTGCAGTTTCAGCAGCAGACTGTGCTGCGAAAGGAGTAGACTTTCTTGAACCGCGGAAACCTAATTCACCGGCAGAAGCCCATGAAAGAGCATTACCCTGTGTATCGGTGATGGTTACAATAGTATTGTTGAAGGTAGACTGGATATGAGCAGCACCGCGTTCGATATTTTTCTTTTCGCGGCGACGGCGGGTAGCAGTCGCTTTTTTAGCAGTAGCCATATTATCTTCCTCCTACTTATTTCTTCTTGTTAGCGATGGTCTTCTTAGGACCCTTACGTGTACGAGCGTTAGTCTTAGAACGTTGACCTCTTACAGGTAAGTTCTTGCGATGACGCAAACCACGGTAGCTACCAATTTCGATAAGTCTCTTGATATCGAAAGCGATGGTACGACGACGGTCACCTTCTACCTGAAGGTTGTGGTCGATGTATTCACGAAGCTTTGAGATATCGTCTTCAGTTAAGTCCTTAACTCTGGTATCGGGGTTGATGCCGGTATCAGCAAGGATTTTTTTCGATGTAGTAAGACCAATGCCGAAAATATAAGTGAGACCGATTTCTACACGTTTATTATTCGGAAGGTCAACACCAGCAATACGTGCCATTTATCAAAGCACCTCCATTTAATCTCTCACGCAAAATTAACCCTGACGCTGTTTATGCTTGGGGTTTTCGCAAATTACCATAATCTTGCCTTTGCGCTTAATAATTTTGCATTTTTCGCAAATCTTTTTAACAGAAGGTCTGACTTTCATTTGGATTATACCTCCTTAAATTACTTGGAACGCCAAGTTATGCGTCCTTTGGACAGGTCATAGGGGGACATTTCAACCGTTACCTTATCACCAGGAAGAATTCGGATGAAGTTCATACGAAGCTTACCGGAAATGTGGGCAAGAATTTGGTGTCCACCTTGGATTTCTACTTTAAACATTGCATTAGGCATAGCCTCAACAACGGTGCCTTCAAGCTCTATCATGTCTTCTTTAGACATTACGGTTCCTCCTTAAATTTTACGGTGTCTTTATACACCGCAATTGCCTTTTTTAATGATTTGTTTGATTTTAATTGGTCAGAGTTTAAGGATTCAGCAGTTAGTGAAATGTGCTTTATGTTTTTTCTTTTCGGGGTTTCG
Organism: Clostridia bacterium; assembly: GCA_017622555.1. Classification (GTDB taxonomy): domain Bacteria; phylum Bacillota; class Clostridia; order Oscillospirales; family Acutalibacteraceae; genus UBA737. The sequence continues at coordinate 44,145 of JAGAQV010000016.1, read as the reverse complement.
AGCTTTCGCTCCTTCCCGTCAGCAACCCAAACATAATTTTTATCGCAGTTTATAACCGCCAGATATTTGCCCTTGTCACGACCTGCAATTGAATATACGATTTTTCCTACCATAAGTTCCTCAAATTACTGTCATAATTTTGGGGCCGTCAGGTGTGATTACTACCGTATGCTCAAAGTGAGCCGATAAAGAACCATCCTTTGTCAAAACCGTCCAACCGTCCGGTAAGACCTTTACATCGTAACCTCCGGCGTTAACCATTGGTTCGATGGCCAAAGTCATTCCGGGCAAAAGGCGGATTCCCCTTCCGGCTGTGCCGAAATTCGGGACTTCCGGAGCTTCGTGCAGCTGGGTACCTATTCCGTGGCCGACATATTGCCTTACCACCGAAAAGCCTGCTGCCTCAACAGTCCTCTGCACAGCGTAACTGATATCACCGATTCTGCTGCCCGCAGTAGCCGCCTTAATGCCTTCATATAAAGCATCCTTGGTGACCTGCATCAGCCGCTTTGCCTCTGAGGAAACATCCCCGCAAGCAAAAGTAGCAGCATTATCGCCGTTATATCCGTTAAACTTTGCGCCAAGGTCAACGCTTACAATGTCGCCGGCCTTTAGCACACGCTTTGTAGACGGAATGCCGTGAATAACCTCGTTGTTTATTGATATACAAGCGGTAGCGGGGTAGCCGTGATAATTTTTAAAATTAGGTTCGCCACCCTGACTGCGAATGTATTTTTCAGCCAAAGCATCAAGCTCTGCTGTAGTTACACCCGGTTCAACCGCTTTGCCTACTGTTTGTAATGCTCCTGCCGAAATTCTGCAGGCCTCTTTCATAACGCCGAGTTCTCGACTTGTTTTGAGCACTACCATAATTAATTCTCCAACGCTGCAAGCACAAGACGGGTAGTATCCTTAACCTCATCCTGTCCTTCAACAATTACAAGCTTCCCGCATGCCTTGTAATAATCCTTAAGCGGTTCGGTTTGCTCATGATAAACGTTAAGTCTGTTCAACACAGTTTCGGGTTCATCATCCTTACGGATAACGAGCTTACCTTCACAAAAGTTACAAACGCCTTCCTTTGCGGGCTTCTTGTATTCGGTGTGATAGCTTGCACCGCATTTTTCGCACACGCGGCGGCCGGACATACGCTTAACAATTTCTTCATCAGCTACTTCAATTGAAAGAGCCTTATCAATATTGAAGCCTAATTCGTCCAAAGCCTCAGCCTGAGGAATTGTGCGGGGGAAACCGTCGAGAATGTAGCCGTTTTGGCAGTCATTCTCGGCTAAGCGTTCCTTAATGATGCCGATAACGACGTCATCGGGAACTAGATTTCCTGCGTCGATGAATGATTTAGCTTTAAGTCCCATCTCGGTACCGTTTTTAAGTGCAGCACGAATAATGTTGCCGGTCGAGATTGTGGGAATGTTGTACTTTTCGGAAATTACTTCCGCCTGAGTGCCTTTACCGGCACCAGGAGCACCTAAAAGAATCAATTTCATTGAAAATTCTCCTTAATCAAGGAATCCCTTATAATGACGCATCATCATTTGAGATTCAAGGCTTCTTACAGTATCAAGTGCAACACCAACCATAATGAGTACCGAAGTACCACCAAGAGAGATGTTAATACCGCCAACGTTACCAACGATAATCGGTAAAATAGCGACTACACTTAAGAATAAAGCACCGAGAAGAGTGATTCTTGAAAGAATCTTCGAAATAAAATCAGTGGTGGGCTGACCGGGACGAATACCCGGAATTGCGCCGCCATTCTTACGCAAGTTGTTTGCCATTTCCTGAGGATTAAACTGAATTGTTGCATAGAAATATGCAAAACCGATAATCAAAGCAAAGTAAACAACTGCATAGAAAATACCCTGAACACTGAAGAGGGACAGGAATTTGTAAATTGAAATAGCGGTTGTGCCCTCAGGAGTTCCCATAAACGAAAGAATCATTGTGGGAAGCATTAAAATTGATGAAGCAAAAATGATAGGCATAACACCTGACATATTAACCTTAATCGGAATATGGGTGTTTTGGCCGCCATACATTTTATTACCTACAACACGCTTTGCGTACTGAACTGCGATACGACGTTCTGCGTTAGTCATCCAAACAACAAATAAAATTACTGCGAGGAAGATTATGATAACAGCAGCAACAGCTACATATCTCTTAAGCTCGATCATACCCCAAAGATATGCAGCAGCGTCAGGTGCACGGGAAATGATACCTGCGAAAAGGATCATTGAAATACCGTTACCGATGCCCTTGGCGTCAATTTGTTCGCCAAGCCACATAACAAGGGTAGAGCCTGCGGTAAATGTACAAACAAGTACAATACCTGCAAATACAGTTGCAAAGCCTTTGCCAACGGTTAAATAACCACTGGTGTTAAGGTAAATAAAGTAAGCGATACCTTGAATGATAGCAAGGCCAACCGTTACAAAACGGATAAGCTGTGCTAACTTCTTCTGGCCTTCTTCGCCTTCTTTAGACCATTCCTGAAGTCTTGTGAAAACTACGGTTAAAAGCTGTACGATAATTGAAGAGTTGATGTACGGAGTAACCGACAACGCAAATATCGCACCGTATTGAAGTCCGCCACCTGTCAAAATTGAAAGGTAGCTAAAGAATTCATTTGTAGCGCCGCCTGCCTTCAAAGCGTCAACATCAATGAAGGGAACAGGAATAACCGAACCTACACGGAAAACTAAAAGAATGAAAATTGTAAAGAGAATCTTATTACGGATTTCTTTAATGGCCCAAGCGTTTCTTAATGTCTTTAACATTAGATCACCTCAGCCTTTCCGCCTGCAGCAGCAATTTTTTCAGCAGCGGAAGCGGAATAAGCATTAAGCTTAACGTCAAGCTTCTTAGTAAGCTTACCGTTACCTAAAACCTTTACAGGAAGGTTAGCCTTTTTGATTATTCCTTTTGATGCTAAAGCAGCAGCGTCAACAACCGAACCATCCTCGAACACTTCAAGTGATGAAAGGTTAATTGATACCCATTCTTCAGCGAAAATATTATTGAAGCCACGCTTAGGAACACGTCTTTGCAAAGGCATCTGACCGCCTTCAAAACCGATACGGATACCGCGTCCTGCACGAGCATGTTGACCTTTATGGCCTTTACCGGCAGTTTTGCCTTGGCCCGAGCCGTGACCTCTACCGATGCGCTTAGATTCTTTAGTAGAACCTAAAGCCGGAGCTAATTCATGCATTTTCATTGTTCGCACCTCCTTGCTTAATTGCGGAAAATTCCGCCTTGTCAAATCAATGACTTTTTTCGGCGAAATTACGCCTTAACTTCTGTTGCTTCAACAAGGTGACGTACCTTGTTGATTTTGCCTCTGGTCTGAGCGTTGTCGGGCTGAATTACTTCATCGCCGAGCTTACGAAGACCGAGAGATTCAACAGTAGCAATTTGGTCCTTCTTAGAACCGATAGTGCTCTTAACGAGCTTTACTTTAAGGCTAGCAGCCTTTTTTGTTGCCATAATGCTGCTCCTCCTTAACCTACGATTTCCTTAACTGACTTGCCGCGAGCTGCAGCTACTTCGTCAGCGCTACGAAGACTTGCAAGACCTGCTACGGTTGCACGAACTACGTTGCAAGGATTATTTGAACGTAAAGCTTTTGTACGGATATCGGTAATACCTACCATTTCAACAACCGCACGAACTGCGCCGCCGGCAATAACACCGGTACCGGGAGCAGCAGGCTTTAAAAGAACACGGCCTGCGCCGAATTCGCCTATTGCTTCGTGGGGAATTGTTGTACCCTTTAATGAAACTTTGATAAGATTTTTCTTAGCGTCTTCAATGCCCTTACGGATAGCGTCCGGAACTTCGCCTGCTTTACCAAGACCGAAGCCAACGATACCGTTACCGTCACCTACTACAACCAAAGCGGAAAATTTCATAATACGTCCGCCCTTAACTGTCTTAGATACACGGTTGATAGCAACTACGCGTTCTTTTAAATCTAATGTTGATGCGTCAATATTTGTAGCCAAAAGTATTCCTCCTTATTAGAACTTAAGGCCGCCCTCACGGGCACCTTCGGCGAGCTCTTTAACACGGCCGTGGAAAATATAACCACCGCGGTCAAAAACAACCTCGGTAATGCCCTTTTCAGCGGCACGAGCAGCAATTAACTGTCCAACCTTGTAAGCTCCCTCTTTGTTGCCGCCGTTTAAATCGAAATCTTTTTCGTTTGATGCAGCAGCTGCGAGAGTTACACCGTTTACGTCGTCGATAAGCTGGGCGTAGATATTGCTGTTGGAGCGGAATACATCAAGACGGGGTCTTGCAGCAGTACCGGTAATCTTGGCACGAACGCGAGCATGACGCTTAAGTCTTGCTTTGTTACTGTTAGGTTTTGAAACCATCTTAAATACACTCCTTTATTATTTCTTACTACCCTTGGCAGCTTTACCCTCTTTACGACGGATATATTCGCCAACGTACTTGATACCTTTGCCCTTGTAGGGTTCGGGAGGACGTTTTTCGCGAACTTCCGCAGCAAATTGGCCTACCTTTTGCTTATCAGCACCACTAATAATAATCGAGTTATTATTTGGCACTTCGATGGTGATACCATCAATTTCAGGCATAATCACTTGGTGTGAAAAGCCCAAGTTCATAACTAAGTTATTGCCCTGCTTCTGAGCACGGAAACCTACACCGTTTACTTCGAGTTCCTTCTTGTAACCAACAGAAACGCCTTCTACCATGTTAGCAATAAGGGTACGAGTAAGACCGTGTAATGCACGATGCTCTTTGTTGTCTGTAGGACGGGTAACAACGATTTCAGCGCCTTCTACAGCGATAGCCATATCAGCGTTGAAAGACTGAGTAAGAGTGCCCTTGGGGCCCTTTACTGTAACTTCGTTGCCGTTAACCTTAACTTCAACACCTGCAGGAATTGCAATAGGCTTCTTTCCTATTCTTGACATTCCGTTCTACCTCCTTACCAAACAAAAGCGAGAACTTCGCCGCCAACGTTGGCCTTGCGAGCTTCTTTGTCTGTCATAATACCTTTAGAGGTGGAAAGGATTGCGATGCCAAGGCCCTTCTTTACCTTAGGCATATCCTCTACGTTTGTGTAGATACGCAAACCGGGCTTCGAAACTCTACGAATGCCGGTAATGATTTGCGATTTGTTTTGGCCGTACTTCAAAACAATGTGAATTACGCCCTGCTTACCGTCGTCTTCAACGGTGAAGCTTGTGATATATCCCTCGTCAAGTAAAATTTGGGCAATAGCCTTTTTTACGTTGGATGCGGGGATATCTACCGAATCATGTTTTGCTGAAGAAGCATTACGAATTCTTGTAAGCATATCAGCGATTGTATCGGTAATTTGCATGCCGTCAACCTCCTTTAGCTTTTTGCCTTACCAGCTTGCTTTCTTCACTCCGGGGATCTCGCCCTTGTAAGCGAGTTCTCTGAAGCATATACGGCAGATGCCGTACTTGCGAAGATAAGCGTGGGGGCGACCACAGATTTTACATCTGTTATACTCTCTTGTAGAAAACTTTGCAGGACGAGCCTGTTTAAGTTTCATAGCAGTTTTAGCCATATTTCCTTCTCCTTACTTCGCAAACGGAGCGCCCATAAGAGTTAATAACTCACGAGCCTCTTCATCTGTGTTAGCTGTGGTAACGAAGATAATATCCATACCACGTACTTTGTCAATCTTATCATAATCGATTTCAGGGAAAATCAACTGTTCTTTAACGCCCATTGCATAGTTGCCACGGCCGTCGAAAGCGTCGGGGTTGATACCTCTGAAGTCACGTACACGGGGGAGAGCCGCATTGAAAAGTCTTTCAACGAATTCATACATGCGTTCACCACGAAGTGTAACCTTTGCGCCGATGGGCATACCTTCACGAAGCTTGAAGTTCGCTACGGATTTGCGAGCACGGCAAGCAACAGCCTTTTGACCGGTAATTTTACCAAGGTCATTGATGATAGCGTCAATTACCTTTGCGTTATCCTTAGCTTCGCCTGATGCTACGTTAATTACGACTTTATCGAGCTTCGGAATCTGCATAACGCTCTTATAGCCGAATTTTTTCATAAGCGCGGGAGCAACCGTTGCTTTATATTCATTAGCTAAATTTGACATTGTGAATTCCTCCTACTCTTAAAAAGTCTCGCCGCATTTTTTGCACATACGGTCTTTTTTACCATCCTCGTAAACCTTAGTGCCTACGCGGGTGGGCTTATTACATTTAGGGCAAACAACCTGAACCTTGCAAGCATAAATTGCGCTTTCGGTTTCGATGATACCCGAAGGATCACCGGCCTTGCGGGGCTTAGCGTGCTTCTTAACAACGTTGATGCCTTCAACAATTACTTTGCCTTCTTTAGGGCTAACCTCAAGAACCTTACCGGTCTTTTGACGGTCTTTCTTGTCACCTGTAAGGAGAACTACAGTATCTCCGGTTTTAATGTGAAGCTTACTCATTATTCCTTACCTCCCATTAAAGTACTTCCGGAGCAAGAGAAAGAATCTTTGTGTAATCCTTCTCACGAAGCTCACGGGCTACAGGTCCAAAAATACGGGTGCCGCGGGGGTTTTTATCCTCACGGATGATAACTGCAGCGTTTTCGTCAAATCTGATATATGTGCCATCATTACGGCGTACGCCCTTTGCAGAACGAACTACAACGGCCTTTACAACGTCGCCCTTCTTAACAGTGCCGCCGGGAGCAGCCTTTTTAACAGAAGCAACAATAACGTCGCCGATGTTAGCATATCTTCTGCCGGAGCCGCCAAGAACACGGATGCACATAATTTCCTTTGCACCGGTATTGTCAGCTACCTTGAGGAAACTTTGTTGTTGTATCACTGTATTTTCCTCCTTGTAGACTACTTAGCTTTTTCGATGATTTCAACCACACGCCATCTTTTGTCTTTAGAAAGGGGTCTGGTTTCCATAATAAGAACTCTGTCGCCTACGCCACAGGAGTTGTTTTCATCGTGGGCCTTAAGTCTGATAGTGTTTTTGATAATCTTCTTGTAGAGTGGGTGCTTAACGTTGTCCTGAATAGCAACTACAACGGTTTTATCCATTTTGTCACTTGCAACAATACCTACTCTTGTCTTACGAAGGTTTCTTTCGCTCATCTCGCTTTACCTCCCTTGATTAAGCGTTCTGGCTGTCTTGGATTTCTTTTTCGCGAATAATTGTCTTAACGCGAGCGATATCCTTCTTGACAGCTGTTATACGCATGGGGTTTTCGAGCTGATTAATGGCAAGTTGGAAACGAAGATGGAATAATTCGTCCTTTAATTCTGCCAATTTTTTATTGAGTTCAGGTAAAGTGTTTTCTCTTATTTCCTTTGCATTCATTACTGCTCACCACCCATTTCCTCTTTGGTTACAAACTTACACTTGATAGGAAGCTTGTTAGCAGCGAGACGCATAGCTTCACGAGCTAATTCCTCGCTAACACCGCCGATTTCAAACATTACGCGGCCCGGCTTAACAACCGCTACCCAATATTCCGGTGAACCCTTACCAGAACCCATTCGAGTTTCAGCAGGTTTTTCAGTGATAGGCTTATCGGGGAAAATTTTGATCCAAACCTTACCGCCACGCTTGATGTAACGTGTCATAGCAATACGGGCAGCTTCGATTTGGTTAGAGGTAATCCACGCAGGTTCTAACGCCTGAAGACCGAACTCGCCATGAGTTACAGTATTACCTCTAAGAGCTTTACCGGTCAAACGACCACGATGTACTCTACGGTATTTTACACGCTTAGGCATTAACATTAGCGGGTGCCTCCTTCCTTCTTGCGACGGTTATCGGCAAGAACCTCACCCTTGTAGATCCAAACCTTAACACCAATACGACCGTAGGTGGTATCTGCTTCAGCAAAACCATAGTCAATATCAGCACGAAGAGTTTGTAGCGGGATGGTTCCTTCACGATACATTTCACTTCTTGCGATTTCAGCACCGCCAAGACGGCCTGAAACCTGAGTTTTGATACCCTTTACGCCAAGACGCATAGCTCTGCCAATGGCAAGCTTCATAGCGCGGCGGAAAGAAATACGCTTTTCGAGTTGTGCTGCAATGTTCTCAGCAACGAGCTGAGCGTCAGCATCCGGATTCTTGATTTCAACAATGTTAACAACAACCGGTTTGCCGAGCTTCTTCTGGCAAGTTTCGCGGAGCTTTTCGATTTCAGCTCCGTTACGACCGATAACCATACCCGGCTTTGCGCAGTGGATGTGCAATCTCACACGCTTATCGTCACGTTCGATTTCGATTTTAGAAATACCTGCAGTGAAAAGAGTTTTCTTGAGGTATTTACGGAGGTTGTAGTCCTCAACCAAAGTATCACCGAAAACGTTGTCTTTGGCAAACCAACGTGAGTCCCAGTTTTTGATAACGCCTACACGTAAACCGTGAGGATTAACTTTCTGACCCATAACTTAACCTCCTTCTTAGATTTCACGTTCTTTAAGAACGACAGTCATATGGCTTGTGCGCTTTAAGATGCGGTGTGCTCTGCCGTGATCCTTAGGACGAATTCTCTTAAGAGTAGGTCCGGGGCAAACAAAGCATTCAGCAACGTAAAGACGGCTAACGTCCATATTGTGATTGTTTTCTGCATTTGCAATAGCTGATGCTAAAAGCTTTTCCATATACTCGCAAGCGGACTTAGGAGTAAATTTAAGAATAGCCATAGCTTTGTCAGCATCTTGGTTACGGATTAAATCCATAACAACCTTCACCTTACGGGGTGAAATACGAGCATATTTTAACACTGCTCTTGCTTCCATAGTTAAACTCTCCTTTCAGCCGCTTACTTACCGCTGGTTTTAGAACCTGCGTGGCCTTTGAATGTTCTTGTCGGCGCAAATTCACCGAGCTTGTGACCAACCATATCCTCAGTTACATAAACCGGAACGTGTTTACGACCGTCATGTACTGCAAAGGTGTGTCCGACGAAATCGGGGAATATGGTTGAGGAACGGCTCCAAGTCTTAAGAACACGCTTTTCGCCGGCTTCATTCATTTCTAATACTCTTTTGAGCAACACGGGTTGCACATAAGGGCCTTTTTTAATGCTTCTTCCCATTATTCAATCTCCTTTCGTGGACTTACTTACGACGCTTAACAATATATTTATTGCTCTGCTTATTCTTCTTACGAGTCTTGTAACCAAGAGCAGGCTTGCCCCAAGGAGTTACAGGACCGGGACGACCGATAGGTGACTTACCTTCACCACCACCGTGGGGGTGATCGCAGGGGTTCATTACAGAACCGCGAACGGTAGGACGCCATCCCATGTGACGCTTACGACCGGCTTTACCATAGTTAACGTTTGCGTGTTCAGGATTTGATACAACACCAACGGTAGCCATGCAGTTAGCAGGAACGTTTCTAAGTTCACCAGAAGGTAAACGAAGAAGTGCCATGCCGTTTTCCTTAGCCATAAGCTGTGCCATGTTACCGGCTGAACGAGCGAGCTGAGCGCCCTTGCCGGGATAAAGTTCAATGTTGTGGATGAAAGTACCAACAGGAATGTTGTTAAGAGGAAGTGCGTTACCTGGTTTAATGTCGGCATTGGGGCCGCTTACGATAACGTCGCCAACCTTGAGGTCTTGCGGAGCAATGATGTATGACTTAACGCCATCTTCATACTCAACAAGTGCAATGAACGCTGAACGGTTGGGGTCATATTCAAGAGTTTTAACTGTTGCGGGAATATCGAAACGGTTTCTCTTGAAATCAATTACTCTGTACTTTCTTCTGTTTCCGCCGCCACGATGACGAACGGTGATTCTGCCGTAGCTGTTTCTACCGGCATTTTTCTTTAAAGGCTCAAGCAAACTTCTTTCAGGTGCTACCTTTGACAATTCGGAGTAATCCATGGTTGTCATATTACGGCGACCGTTAGTAGTCGGCTTGTAATGTTTAATAGCCATTTTAATTTCACTCTCCTATTTTGGCTTAGCGAAGCCGCTTTGCGACTTCATACATCACCGGAAATCAACGATTTCCAAGCAAAACCTAATTACATAAGACCGTCAAAGAATTCGATGGGCTTAGAATCTGCCTTAAGTGTTACGATTGCCTTCTTCCAGGAAGCTGTATAGCCACTGAAACGACCCATACGCTTTTCCTTACCACGAACACTAATTGTATTAACCTTTGCAACTTTTACTTTGAAAAGGGTTTCAACAGCTTCTGCAATTTCGATTTTGTTTGCATCTTTTGCTACCTTGAAGGTATATTTCTTGTCAGCAATACCCGACATGCTCTTTTCGGTAATAACCGGAGCAATAATGATGTCTTGTGCGAGTTTCATTATGCGTATACCTCCTCAAGTTTTGCTACAGCACCCTTAACGATTACCAATGTATCAGCATTGATGATGTCATAAGTGTTGATTGTGTTGATCTGAGCAGATTTAACACCCTTAATGTTAGCAAGGCTCTTTACTGCGAATGCATCGTTGTTTTCGAGAACAACAAGAGTCTTCTTGCCAGCGCCGATAGCCTTTAAGCAATCAGCAGCAACCTTGGTCTTGTAGCCATCGAGCTTGAACTCGTCAAGAACAATGAGTGCATTACCAAGAACTTTGTCAGATAAAGCTGACTTAAGAGCTAATCTACGAACTTTCTTGTTGAGAGAGTAAGAATAATCTCTCGGCTTGGGGGCATGTACAATACCACCGTGTCTCCACTGGGGAGCTCTTGTAGAACCTTGTCTTGCGTGACCGGTTCCCTTCTGTCTCCAAGGCTTTTTACCGCCGCCGGAAACTTCAGTACGGGTGAGAGTGGACTGTGTGCCCTGTCTTTGATTTGCGAGATAATTTACAACTGCAGCATGCATAACAACTGCGTTGGGTTCAATTCCGAATATAGCGTCGCTTAAGGTGATTTCACCAACATTTGCGCCAGCCATATTAAGTACTGCTACGTTAGGCATATTTCAACACTCCTTCCCTTAAGCTTTAACGCTGTCGAAAAGAACTACGATTCCGCCCTTAGGACCGGGAACGGCACCCTTAACAGCGATGATATTCTTTTCTGCGTCAACCTTAACTACACTCAAGTTCTGAACGGTTACACGTTCATTACCGAGATGACCTGCCATCTTCTTGCCCTTGAATACACGAGCAGGGTCGATAACACCCAAAGAACCGCCGTGACGGTGAACAGGGCCTGTACCGTGAGATTCCTTAAGACGACCAAAGTTCCAGCGCTTTACAACGCCTGCATAACCCTTACCCTTAGAGGTACCTCTTACGTCTACACTGTCGCCTTCAGCAAAAATGTCAGCCTTGATGATGTCGCCAACATTCATTGCGCTTACATCTTCAAAACGGAACTCGCGAAGAACCTTCTTCGGAGCAACATCGCCTTTTGCGAAGTGACCCTTCATGGGCTTGTTTACTTTGTTTGCTTTCAAATCGCCATAACCGATTTGAACTGCTTCATAACCGTCGTTCTCAATTGTTTTCTTCTGTGCGATTACGCAGGGGCCTGCTTCAATCACAGTAACGGGAACAACGTTGCCGTTTGCATCAAAAAGCTGGGTCATACCGAGCTTCTTGCCAACGATACCTTTTTGCATTTTAATTTCCTCCTTTGGTTATTGGTTGGTTTCCCAACTTGACCTGCGCGGTGTTTTACATCGAATACCTTAATATATATTAAAGCTTAATTTCGATTTCTACACCAGCGGGAAGCTCAAGAGTAGTCAACGCTTCAACAGTTTTGTTGGAAGGTCTGATTACGTCAATAAGCCTTTTGTGTGTTCTCATTTCGAACTGTTCGCGGCTGTCCTTATATTTGTGAACAGCACGAAGAATTGTTACAACTTCCTTTTCAGTCGGTAGCGGTACCGGACCTGAAACGCGTGCGCCTGTACGTTTAGCGGTTTCTACAATTTTTTCTGCAGACTGGTCTACAAGTGCGTGGTCGTAACCCTTGATTCGAATTCGAATTTTTTCTTTCACTGCCATGTGAAATTCGCCTCCTTAAATAGTTGGCGGGCAAAACTTACACCGTGCCGTGTTTTTCTTCACTGCACAATATAAAACCGGCATTGCTGGGGTCACAGTCAATTCCGGACAGCGAATCGCTTCGCCGTTGCATAAGGGGTCGCAAGTTTCCCAAATGCATCCTAGTTCTTTCGCCCGGTTTAAAATCGGACATACTCCGCAGAAATTTCCCCGATCAAGTCGGGCCACCTCCTGCATCATCGCATGTTTCACGCCATATTATCACAGCGTACTTGAGTATGATACCATAAGTCAAGTTAAAAATCAAGTGTTTTTTCAATATTTTTTTAACTTTTTTAAAGATATTTTTACCATCACAATATCTTGTGTTTCGACTGGTTTTTCGGCATAAATATTGACTATATTTAAGCACTTTTATACCTATAATAAAAAATAAAACGGAGACAGCTTCGTTTTAAAGCGTCTCCGTTTAAAATGCTTAAGTTTTATGAATATGTTTTAGACAATATGTTCTTAGAATAATTATCCTTGCCTAAATTGGGGTCATTATCAGCTCTTACAATGCAAACTTCAATTTTGCTAATGCCGGACATGGCCGCCTTATAGCTTTTAATTTGATCATTATAAAAATCATTATAAAAATCAGCGTATTTATTAAAATGGGTATTGTTTTCGTTTAACACAAGGTTTATATAAGAGTTGGTTTTTTTGGCAGGCTCTCCGGTTATGGTGTAAGTGTATTTAACGGTATTTCCTGAAACACTTACAGCTAATTTATAGCTACTTTCGGGGTAATACTTATTATATGCATTTGCGTACTTAGAAATATATTCCTGAAGCTTTGCAGCGGTAAGAGAAGATGCTTCGTTCTTAAAGGCGGTAATCGCCTTTTTTGCTTCAAAAACCACCGGCGCTTCAAACTGTAGGACTTGTACGCTTACACCAGGAGAAATAGTACTGTCATCGCCTATTGATGGTGGAAAGTATTGAACGTTATCTTCATTAATATTGGCGCTATACGGTGCATAAACCGTAAGGTCCGTGGTTTCTACCGATGGGGTCTGCCCACCACCTTGTGAATTGTTTCCTTGTGAATTGTTTCCCTGTGAATTGTTTCCCTGTGAATTGTTACCCTGTGAGTTGTTACCCTGTGAGTTATTACCTTGTGAGTTATTACCTTGTGAGTTATCACCCTGTGAATTATCGCCCTGTGAATTATCGCCTTGCGAATTATCATCCTGTGAGGTGCTTGGCTTGGATACAGGCTTTGATGTGGAGTCATCATCCTTTTCGCCTTTACAAGCAGTAAATGATAAAAGTAGTATTGCTGAAAGTAATAGCGCTAAAAACTTTTTCATAAATAATCTCCTAAAAATATTGTTATAACATAATTATAAATTGCCGACCGCTCTATGTCAAGCAAGAAAACTTTTAAAGTATTTATATTGATATAAAAAATGCAATGTGATATAATAAATTAAATTTATTTTAGGAGAATTGGTTTAATATGCAAATGCTGACAAATTACGACAGTAAGCGTGTGTTTGATTATTTTTTGGAAATTTGTGAAATTCCGCACGGATCTTCCGATATGGAAAAAATTTCAAATTACTGTGTAGATTTTGCAAAAAAACACTCGTTGAAATATATTATTGACGGCGCAAAAAATATGATTATTTATAAGCCTGCATCAAAGGGTTATGAAAACGCCGCACCGATTATTTTGCAGGGACATATGGATATGGTATGCCAAAAAACCCCCGACAGTGATTTTGACTTTTTAAAAGATTCCTTAAAGGTTTACACCGACGGTGATTTTATTAAGGCTGAGGGCACCACCTTAGGTGCCGATAATGGTGTTGCACTTGCAATGGTGCTTGCTATTTTGGAAAATGACGAAATTGCCCACCCCGAAATTCAAGCAGTCTTTACAACCGATGAGGAAATTGGGATGCTGGGCGCAGGAGCACTTGATGTGTCTTGCCTTACTGCCAAAAGGATGATAAACCTTGACAGTGAAGAAGACGGTGTCGTTACCGTTTCCTGTGCGGGCGGTGTTGACTTTAAAATGAATTTACCGTTTAACCATATAGAAATGAACGGTTATGCCATAACGGTTATTTTGTCAGGCCTTTTGGGCGGTCATTCAGGCGTAGATATTAACAAGAACCGCTACAATGCTGATATTTTAGCAGGTCGTTTTCTTTACAAGCTTTCAAAAAGGTTCGATTTTGGTTTAATTTCTATAAACGGCGGCGATAAAACAAACGCCATTGTAAACCGCTGTGAGATTAAGCTTTGCTGCGAAAACGCCGATGAATTTATTTCGGCAGCAAATCTTTACATTGCCGAAATAAAGAATGAAATTGCTTCTGCTGAGCCAAGCTTTAAGGCCGAATTTACCAAAGGCAAAAACGGCGAATTTATGGTAATGGACAAGGCTTCCGCCAAGAATGTTATTCTTACCCTTTGCTGTGTGCCAAACGGTGTTTTAAATATGAGCGCCGATATTGAAAATTTGGTTGAAACCTCACTTAATTTGGGCATTTTAAAAACAAACGATAACGGTGTTTCAATGCAGTTTGCGTTAAGAAGCAACAAAAAATCCGCTTTAGACGGTTTGGCCGATAAGCTTGAATGCTTTGCAAATGGTGTTAACGCTAATTACGAAACAAGCGGCTATTATCCCCCGTGGGAATATAGGGCAAATTCACCCTTACGTGATATTTACACCTCGGTTTACAAACAGTTTTTTGATGAGAGCCCCAAAGCCGAGGCTATTCATGCAGGCCTTGAATGTGCTGTATTTGCTTCTAAAATAAATGATATTGACTGCATTGCAATGGGCCCGACTCTTTATGATGTTCACACCGTTAAGGAACGTGCAAGCATTTCATCAATTGAACGCACCTATAAGCTGCTTTTGGAAATTCTTAAAAAATGCAAATAAATTTATTGTACTAAAGTGCAATTTGTGGTATTATGTAAAAGCCACTAAAAATAAATTGTCGGTTAAACCGACGGAATGGAGAGAATATGGACAATAAAAATGAATTTAAGCCTTATATTCCCGCCGAAAAGGTAACTGCAGAGCTTACCGTTACATCCATTATTATGGGCGTTCTCTTGGCGGTAGTGTTCGGCGCAGCAAACGCATACCTTGGTCTTCGCGTAGGTATGACGGTATCAGCTTCAATTCCTGCAGCTGTTATCGCTATGGGTGTTATTCGCATTCTTATGCGCAGAAACTCAATTTTGGAAAGTAACATCGTTCAAACCGCAGGCTCGGCAGGTGAGTCCTTGGCAGCTGGCGCAATTTTCACATTGCCCGCTTTGTTTTTATGGGCCGCTGAAGGCAAAATGGACAAGCCCGGAATTTTGGAAATCACACTTATCGCTTTAATTGGCGGTCTTTTGGGCGTTTTCTTTATGGTGCCGCTTCGTAACGCCTTAATTGTTAAAGAGCATGCAACCCTTCCCTATCCCGAAGGCACAGCTTGTGCGGAAGTACTTTTGGCAGGTGAAAAGGGCGGTGCTAACGCCACAACCGTTTTTGCAGGTATGGGCTTTGCGGCTCTCTTTAAGTTTATTATCGACGGCTTAAAGGTTGTTGCAGGCGAAGTTTCCTACACAATTAAGGGCTTTAAGGGTACTATCGGTACACAAATTTATCCCGCTGTTATGTCGGTTGGTTATATTTGCGGCGCACGTATTTCTTCTTATATGTTCGCAGGCGGTATCTTAAGCTGGATGGTGCTTATCCCCTTAATCGTGCTTTTCGGTGAAAACAGCATTCTTTACCCCGGTGTTGACCAAACTATCGGTGAAATGTTTGCTGAAGGCGGCGCAAGCGCTATCTGGAGCAGCTACATCCGTTATATCGGCGCAGGCGCTTTGGCGGCAGGCGGTATTATAAGCCTTATTAAATCCTTACCGCTTATTGTTACTACCTTTACAGGTGCATTAAAGAGTATTAAGGGTGCAGGCGCAAATTCTACCGAACGCACTGCAAGAGATATGAGCATGAAGGTTGTTTTAATTGCAATTGCAGTTTTAACACTTCTTATCTGGCTTGTTCCTGCAATTCCCGTTAACCCCATCGGCGCAATTATTATTGTTGTATTCGGTTTCTTCTTTGCAACCGTTTCTTCTCGTATGGTTGGTATTGTTGGTAGCTCAAACAACCCTGTTTCAGGTATGGCAATCGCCACACTTTTAATTGCAACCTTAATTCTTAAATTAACAGGCAGCACAGGTGCTGCAGGCATGGCAAGTGCTATTGCCATCGGTTCAATTATTTGTATTGTTGCCGCAATTTCGGGCGACACCTCACAAGACCTTAAAACAGGCTATCTTTTAGGTGCAACACCCAAAAAGCAGCAGTATGCCGAGGTTATCGGCGTTGTGGCTTCTGCTTTAGCTATTGGCGGTACACTTTATCTTCTTGATAAGGCTTGGGGCTTTGGCTCTGAACAGCTTGCTGCTCCTCAGGCAACACTTATGAAGCTTATCGTTGAAGGTGTTATGGACGCTAATCTTCCTTGGGCACTTGTGTTCACAGGCGCTGCAATTGCGGTTGTTGTTGAGCTTATCGGTATTCCTGTTTTACCCTTTGCAATTGGTATTTACCTTCCTGTTCAGCTTAACGCTTGTATTATGGTTGGCGGTATCGTACGCTTGGCTCTTGACAAGCTTTGCAAGAAGAATAAGGACGCTGTTGTTAACGACGGTATCCTCTTCTCATCAGGTATGATTGCAGGTGAAGGTCTTGTTGGTATTGCACTTGCTCTCTTGGCAGTGTTCGGCGTTGATAAGGTTATTGACCTTTCAAAATACGTTCCTGCAACAGTTTCAAACCTTGGCGGTATTGCATTATTTGCAGTAATTATTCTTACCCTCTTAAAATTCACCGTTTGGAAAAAGCGTGTAAATGAAAATGAGTAAGAAAAACAGTAAAAATTACCTTGAATTTGTACCGATAAGAAAAATTGAGCGCTTTTCCGAAGAAAACGGTGTAATAACCCTTGAAATTGAAAACAAAGGTGTTTTTAACCGTGTGGCGCAAAAGCTTTTAAAAAAGCCAAAAATCAGTTATATTCATCTTGACGAAATGGGCAGCTTTGTTTGGCCGCTTATTGACGGTGAAAGGAATATTACTGATATTGGCGTGTTTGTAAAAGAGCATTTTGGCGAAAAGGCCGAGCCACTTTATGAGCGCCTTGCAAAGTACTTCAAGGTTTTAGAAGGCTATGGCTTTGTAGAATTTAAAAAATAATATAGAAAACCAAAGAGACACTTCGCCTTACGAAGTGTCTCTTTATTTTAACTTATGAATTATATCTCACTTTGCTCACAATTATTCTTCAACAAATTCTGCAATATGCTCCAGCTTACAGCCAAGAGCACTGCACAATTTGTCCAATGTTTTAGTTTCTATATTTTCATTAGCTTTCAACCGGCGCACGGTTTTACTGTCAATACCGCACTTTTCACGCAATACATATGTTGAAACACCTTTTTCGCACCATTGTTTTCCATAATTTGTTAAAAATTATCATATACTTCCACCTTGACATTTAATATTTTTAAAAACAAATAACATATATCACGGCACAAACATTAATAACTTGCCGAAGGTAATCATAACTGCGCAAAGCGCATTATAACAGACATAGCCACTCATAACTAAAAAACCGACCCAATTGGGTCGGTTTTAGTTTTTACTTTTTAAAGCCTTTGCGACGGTTGTTGTCACGACGGGGGCGGCGTTCAGCCTCTTCTTCGCCATCGTCTTCAATAACTGCGCCGTTGATTTCAACCAACGCATCACGACGAGAAAGGTTAATTCTGCCCTGATCGTCAATTTCAGTAACCTTAACGATTACCTGATCGCCAACGTTAACAACGTCCTCAACCTTTTCGGTACGCTTAACATCAAGCTTAGAAATGTGAACAAGACCTTCCTTACCGGGTGCAATTTCAACAAATGCGCCGAATGTCATAAGACGGGTTACGCGGCCGCTGTAAATTGCGCCAATTTCGGGATCGTTTGCGATAAGCTCAATAATTGATACAGCCTGCTTTGCTTTTTCAAGGTCAAGACCCGAAACAAACACACGACCATCTTCTTCAATGTTAATTGTACAATCACACTGTTCCTGAATGGACTGAATAACCTTACCCTGCTTACCGATAACGTCACCAATCTTTTCGGGGTTAATAGAAAGAGTGAGCATTTTGGGTGCATAGGGTGATAATTCTGTGCGATATTCGGGAATACACTTAAGCATAACCTCGTCAAGAATGTGAAGTCTTGCTTTATGAGTCTTAGCAAATGCTTCCTTAATGATAGCGGGTGTAAGACCGTGTACCTTTAAGTCCATTTGAATAGCAGTAATACCCTTGTGAGTACCAGCTACCTTAAAGTCCATATCGCCGTGGAAGTCTTCAAGACCTTGAATGTCAACCATTGTCATAAAGTCGCCGTAAACACCTTCGTCACCGGTGATAAGACCGCAAGAAATACCTGCAACGGGAGCCTTAATCGGAACACCTGCAGCCATAAGAGCCAAGGTAGAACCGCAAATTGAACCCTGTGAGGTAGAACCGTTTGAAGAAAGAACTTCCGATACAACACGAATTGCATAGGGGAATTCGTCAACACTGGGGATAACCGGCACAAGAGCCTTTTCAGCCAATGCGCCGTGACCGATTTCACGACGGCCAGGGCCACGAGAGGGCTTGGTTTCACCAACTGAGTATGAGGGGAAGTTATAGTGATGGATATATCTCTTTGAAACTTCCTCATCTAAACCGTCAAGCTTTTGAGCTTCAGAAACGGGAGCTAATGTAGCAATTGAAAGAACCTGTGTTTGACCACGGGTAAACATACCTGAGCCGTGTACACGGGGAAGTAAGTCAACCTTAGCGTCTAAGGGGCGGATATCGTCAATACCGCGACCGTCAACACGCTTCTTTTCATCCTTAAGCCAGCTTCTTACAACGTGCTTTTGGATAAGATAAAGAATTTCGTCAATTTTAGCTTCCTGACCTTCAAACTGAGCGTCATATTTTTCGTGTAAAGCATTGCTGATGGGAAGTAAAGCAGCATCACGAACGAGCTTGTCGTCAGTATCAAGCGCTTTCTTAACGTCCTCAATACAGAATTCTTCCATTTCAGCAAAGAGTACGGGGTCGGGATCGTTAGATTCAAATTCAAACTTAGGCTTGCCGATTTCAGCAACAATGCCGTTAATGAACTTAACAACCTCCTTATTAACCTCGTGACCTGCCATGATGCAGTCAAACATAAGGTCATCGGGAATTTCATTACCGCCGGCTTCGATCATAGCAACCAAATCAGCGGTAGAAGAAACGGTTAAGGTAAGGTCGGTCTTTGCGCGCTGTTCAAGGTTGGGGTTGATAACGATTTCGCCATCAATAAGACCAACGTTTACGCTTGAAATAGGACCAGCCCAGGGGATGTCCGAAATTGCGATAGCGGTAGAAACACCAATAGCTGCTGCAACTTCAGGTGAGCAGTCAGGGTCAACCGACATAACAGTAGCTACAACCGAGCAATCGTTACGCATATCCTTGGGGAACAAGGGACGAATAGGACGGTCGATACAACGAGAAGCCAAAATTGCCTTATCGGTTGCTTTACCCTCACGGCGTGTGAACGAGCCGGGGAAACGACCTACTGAATACATTTTTTCTTCATAGTCAACTGAAAGGGGGAAGAAATCCACACCTTCACGGGGCTTTGCAGAAGCGGTTACGGTACAAAGTACACGTGTGTCGCCATAGCAAGACATAACTGCGGCGTTTGCAAGGCCTGCCATCATACCCGTTTCAATCTTCAGGGGGCGACCTGCAAGTTCGGTTTCATAAACCTTAAAGTTTTCAAACATTTTAAAATCTCCTTTTAATTTATTTTTTGAGATTTTCGGTTAGCAATAAGTCCAATACATAATACTTGTCTATATACTCGACTTACCGCTAAATCACGAAAATCTCTTTTTGCTTTAAAAACTGCAACAAGGCAGACCGAAAAAACGGTCTGCCTCTGGGATGCTAAAATTACTTACGAAGACCGAGCTTCTTAACGATAGCACGATATCTTTCGATGTCCTTCTTCTGAAGGTATGCAAGAAGGTTTCTTCTATGACCTACCATCTTAAGAAGACCGCGGTAAGAATGCTTATCCTTGGGATGTTCCTTAAGGTGAGCGTTAAGTTCGTTGATTCTTGTGGTAAGAAGAGCAATCTGAACTTCGGGTGAACCGGTGTCGCCTTCATGGATAGCGTAATCAGCTAAAATCTGATTCTTTAATTCCTTTGTCATCTCATTTTCACTCCTTTTTAAATTTCATTCCGTAAACCAAGCAAAAGGCCATTGAGTGCTCCCCTTAGGGCAGACGCCAACTGCATAGTACACGGTCGCCAGAAAATTATATCACAAACCGACAAAAAAGTAAAGCATTTTTTGTGTTAAAAAAATAACACATCATATTGTAGTCGTGATACTTGAAAAAACACTATAAATATAGTAAAATAATTTTGTATGATTATATTTAGGGGGAACCCAAATGCAAAAAAAAGAAAAAATTCTTAAGGCAAAGGGCAAGGCGTTAATGGGAACCTTTTTACCCCATTTAAAAGGTACTGCCGAATTTGAAACGGTTGTTATGCCGTCCGTTGCTGAAGTTATACTTCCCTTTTCACAGCATATAGGCGCACCCGCAAAGCCCGTTGTTGAAGAAGGTCAGCAGGTTTTTGTAGGCACACTTGTTGCCGAAGCTGACGGTTTTGTAAGCGCACCCGTTCATTCAAGCGTTTCGGGTACTGTTAAAAAGGTTAATAAGGATAGTGTTGTCATTGAGTCTGACGGAAATATGACACCCGACGAAAGCCTTGCACCCTTCGAGGTAAACACCCCGCAGGATTTGGCTGAAGCCGCAAGCAAATGCGGTCTTGTTGGTCTTGGTGGCGCTGGCTTTCCCACAAAGGTTAAGCTTTCAATTAAGGAAGGCACCGTTATTGACACACTTATTATAAATGCTGCTGAATGCGAGCCATATATCACAAGTGACTACCGTGAATGTATGGAAAATTATGACGACGTTATAAACGGCATTTATCTTATTAAAGACGTTTTAAACATTCCTAACGCTATAATTTGTGTGGAATCTAACAAAGAAGCTGCCATAAAAAAGCTTTACGAAATCGCAACCGATGTGCGTGATACCGACGACAGCGTTAAGCTTATGCGGCTTCAGTCAAAATATCCGCAAGGCGCCGAAAAGGTTATTATTTATTCGGCAACGGGCCGAAAGGTACCTGCCGGTAAGCTGCCTAGTGACGTTGGTTGCATTGTTATGAACATTACAAGTATTGCCACACTTTACCGTTTTATTAAAACAGGTATGCCGCTTGTGCAAAAACGCATTACCGTTGATGGCACAGCCGTAAGCGACCCCAAAAATGTTATTGTTCCTATTGGCACACCAATTAAAGAGGTTTTAAGCTTTGTTGGTGTGGATGATGATTATTCCGAAATTATAATGGGCGGTCCTATGATGGGTGTTGACGTTGTTTCGGCTGAAGCACCTATTGAAAAGCGCAACAACGCCATTACTGTTATGAAAAACGCTTTACCCGAAACCACCACCGCTTGTATCCGTTGCGGTCGCTGTGCAAATACCTGCCCAATGAAGCTTTATCCCGCAAAGGTGGATTCGGCAATAAGCTTTAGCCTTTACGACAATTTAAATTCGCTTAACGTTAATTATTGTATGGAATGCGGCTGTTGCTCATACGTATGCCCCGCAAAACGCCCGCTTACCCAAACAATGCGACTTGCAAAATCTATTTTAAGGAGGAAAAAATAAAATGAGCAAAATTTTAAACGTTTCCTCATCCCCACATCTTCGCCACTCGGACACAACACAAGGCATTATGCTTGACGTTGTAATTGCATTAGTACCTGCCGCAATTTTTGGCTGTGTGGTTTTCGGCTGGCGCGCCGCATTGGTTTTAGCGGTATGCATTGCTTCCTGCTTTATATTTGAATTTTTGTGGAACATAATTCTCAAAAAACAGCAGTCGGCCTTTGACCTGTCAGCAATTGTTACAGGTTTGCTTTTGGGTATGAATTTACCTAGTACCATTCCGCTTTGGATGGCTGTTGTTGGTAGCTTTGTTGCAATTGTAATTGTCAAACAGCTTTTTGGCGGTATTGGTCACAACTTCGCAAACCCCGCAATGACCGCACGTATTGTACTTATGGTTTCCTTCCCTGTCGCTATGACAAGTTATATTGAGCCATTTACTGTTGATGCCGTTTCCAGCGCAACACCCTTGGCTGCTCTTTACGGCGATGCCGCAAGCGCAGTTACCGTTAAGGACGCTTTTTTTGGCATTCAGGGCGGCTGTATTGGCGAAACCTCGGCCTTTTTACTTATTATCGGCGGTCTTTACCTTGTGTTAAGACGAGTTATAAACCCAATTATTCCTGTTTGCTTTATAGGTACCGTTGCATTGGCTTCCCTTATCGCAGGCCAAAACGTTGGACTTTGTGTTTTAAGCGGTGGCTTAATGCTTGGCGCCATCTATATGGCAACCGATTATACCACCTCCCCCACAACAAACTTAGGCAAAGCTATTTTCGGTATTTGCTGTGGTCTTATTACGTTTATTATAAGAAATTTCGGCGCATTACCCGAAGGTGTTTCATATTCAATTTTGCTTATGAACATTTTAACACCTTATATTAACCGCCTTACCACCCGCAAGCCCTTCGGTTATGTAAAAGTAAAGGAGGGCAAATAATATGAAAGAGTTTTTTAAGAAGCTTTGGAGCAATATTTCCGCATTATTAAAAAAGGTTTGGAAAGTGATTGTTTCATTTTTAAAAGCCGAAAAAGATTCTATTGTAAAGCCAACCGTTGTTTTACTTTGCATTTGTATAATTATTCCTTTGGCATTGGCAGTAACCAACACAGTTACCGCAAAGCAAATTGCAAAGCTTGAAGCCAAAAATGCTAAAACCGCTATGGAAGAGCTTGTAAAAGCCGATAAATTTACCGAACAAACCACAAACGGCATTACCTTTAATATTGCCCAAAAGGATGGCACAGATATTGCCTATATCTTTAAAACCGCATCCAAAGGCTATGGTGGTGCAAATTCTGTAACAGTTATAACCGCTATTGGACCCGACGGTAAAATTCTAAACCTTAAGGTTTTAGACGTTTCAAACGAAACACCCGGCCTTGGACAAAACGCAGGCAAGCCTGAGTTTTATTTACAGTTCAAAGGTATGTCGAGCAAAATTTCTATTAATGATATTGACACCGTTACCAGCGCAACCATTACTTCAAAAGCGGTTATGAACGCCGTAAACGATGCTTTGGCTCAATTTAACGAGCTTTCCATAACACCCGCACCACTACCCGAAGGCGATACTAACGAAACGGAGGTAAAAACTGATGAAAAGCAATAAGTATATCAGTACCTTTACAAACGGTCTTGTAAAAGAAAACCCCGTGCTTCGCTTGGTGCTTGGCACCTGCCCCACCCTTGCAGTTACTACCGCCGCCATTAACGGCATTGGTATGGGTGTTTCGGCCACACTTGTGCTTATATGCTCGAACATTGTTATTTCTCTACTTCGTAACATTATTCCCGACAAGGTAAGAATTCCTGCATATATCACAATTATTGCAGGCTTTGTTTCGGTTGTACAAATGCTTGTAAAAGCGTTTTTACCCGCTATTGACCAGTCACTTGGTATTTATTTACCTCTTATCGTTGTTAACTGCATTATTTTGGGTCGCGCTGAAATGTTTGCTTCCAAAAATGCACCCGTGCTTTCCGCACTAGATGGTTTTGGAATGGGCATTGGCTTTACCGCAGTTTTAACACTTATGGGCGCAATTCGTGAGCTTTTGGGTGCAGGAAGTATTTTTTCATTCCCAATCACTGCCGAATTTATTGACCCAATGGTTATTTTCCTGCTTCCACCAGGTGGCTTCTTTGTGTTCGGTATTTTGGTTGCCGTTTCAAATGCGCTTGCCAAAAAAGCAGGTAAAAAGCCTGTTGAACACTTGGGTTGCCATAACTGTCCTTCAAGAAACTTTTGTGAAAGGCAGGAATGTGTAAATGAATAAGGTTACCATTGCTTCAATTTTATTAGCATCCATTTTAACCAATAATATGGTGCTTTCAAAATTTTTGGGTATTTGCCCATTCTTAGGTGTTTCAAAGAAGACTAACACCGCCGTTTCTATGAGCGTTGCCGTTATATTGGTAATGGTGCTTTCAACTGCGGTGACACACCCTATTTACACCTATATTTTAGCACCGAAATACGTTTACCTTGAAACCATTGTATTTATTTTAGTAATTGCCGCTATCGTTCAGCTTTTGGAAATTGTTTTGAAGAAGTTCTTACCACCTGTTTATAAATCGCTTGGTATTTATCTTCCTCTTATTACCACAAACTGTGCGGTGCTTGGCATTACAATGCTTAACATTACCGACGGTTTAAACTTTGTTCAGTCGCTTTTCAATGCGCTTGGAGCAGGACTCGGCTTTATGCTTGCAATGCTTTTGTTCTCGGGCGTGCGTGAACGGCTTGAAACCGCCGACATTCCCGAATTTATGAAGGGCTTACCAATTACGCTTGTTTCGGCAGCAATTGTTGCCCTTTCATTCCTCGGGTTTGCAGGAATAGGAGGCTGATAATATGGAAATTTTAATTCCCGTTATAATTATTGCGGTTATCGGCCTTATTGCAGGTCTTGGCCTTTCCTTTGCATCAAAATATATGGCAGTGCCCGTTGACGAAACCGAAGCTCAGCTTCGTGAAGCGCTCCCCGGCGCAAACTGCGGTGCTTGTGGCTTTTCGGGCTGTGACGGCTATGCCGCCGCTTTAGCCAAGGGTGAGGCCGAGCCTAACCTTTGTGCCCCAGGAGGTGAAGCTGCCGCACAAAAAATTTCCGAGATTTTAAATGTTGAGGTTTCATCCAATCCAATGGTTGCGCTTGTAGCCTGTAACAACAGCTGTGATAAAACAAAGCGTGCCTTTGCGTATGACGGCCTTCAAAGCTGTAATGCTGCCGCACTTTTGCAGGGTGGACCGCTTGAATGTAAATACGGCTGTTTGGGTCTTTTAGACTGTGTTGTAGCCTGCCCCTTTAACGCAATTGTTGTAAATGATAATCACCCTACCGTTTGTAAGGATCTTTGCGTTGGTTGCGGTAAATGTGTTAACACCTGTCCAAAGGGCGTTATAAAGCTTGTACCTAAGGATTATAAAACCGCTGTGCTTTGCAATAACAAAGAAAAGGGTGCGCCTGTTGTTCAGGGCTGTAAGAGCAGCTGTATTGCATGCACTATGTGTGAACGCGCTTGCGAAAAAGGCGCCATTAAAATTGTCAACAATCTTGCACAGGTTGATTACTCACTCTGTAACGGCTGTGGAAAATGCAAAGAGGTTTGCAAAAGAAAAGTTATTATTTAAAAGTATATCCCCCAATTTTTTGGGGGATAATCTTATTACTATAAAAGTAAGAAGAGAGGCACACACTTTGAGAAGCTCAGGAATTTTAATGCCGATATTTTCCCTCGCGTCAGAGGGTGGTATTGGCACCTTCGGTAAAGAAGCCTATCGCTTTGTTGATTTTTTAAAGGCTGCAAAGCAAAGCTATTGGCAAATTTTACCCTTAACCCCCACAGGCCACGGCGATTCACCCTACAGCTCGTTTTCGGCCTTTGCGGGCAACCCTTATTTTATTGACCTTGAGGTTTTAATTGATGAAAAGCTTTTAACTAAAAAAGAATTTTCAGCCGCCGATTTCGGCAATGATCCACATAAGGTTGATTATGAAAAAATTGGCAGTAACAGGCTTCAGCTTTTACGACTTGCCTTTAATCGTTTTAATGGCGACAGCGAATATGACCGCTTTTTAGAGGAAAACGGATATTGGCTTAACGATTTTGCCTGCTTTATGGCAATTAAGTCGGCAAACAGTCAGACTGACTGGCACAATTGGCCGCAAAGTCTTCGTCGCCGTGACCCCGCCGCCTTGGTTGAAATTGAAAAAGACCTTAAGGAAGATATTAACTTTTATAAGTTTTTACAGTTTAAATTTAGCCAGCAATGGTTTAAGCTAAAGGAATATGCTAACCAAAACGGTGTTAAAATTATTGGCGATATGCCAATTTACGTTGCGCTTGATTCTTGTGACGTTTGGGCAAATACCGAACAGTTTCAGCTTGATGATGGCTTTATGCCGACATCTGTTGCGGGATGTCCGCCCGATGCTTTTGCTGAGGATGGTCAGCTTTGGGGTAACCCCCTTTATGATTGGAAAAAAATGAAGGCTGACGGCTACAAATGGTGGGTAAGCCGCCTGAAGCACGCATTAAAGCTTTATGACGTGGTGCGTATTGACCATTTCCGTGGCTTCGAATCGTATTTTTCAATTCCCGCAACCGACAACACCGCTAAAAACGGCAAGTGGGTAAAGGGTCCCGATATGGCGCTTTTCCGTCAGTTCAAAAAGGATATTGGCGAAGATTTACCTATTATTGCAGAGGATTTGGGTTATTTGACGCCACAAGTCAAAAAATTGCTTAAGGGCACAGGCTATCCGGGTATGAAGGTTTTACAATTTGCTTTTGACGGCGACAGCGATAACGATTATCTTCCCTATAACCACCCCAAAAACAGCGTGGTTTACACCGGCACACACGATAATGACACCATTATTGGTTGGACAAAGAGTGCAAGCGATGCGGAAGTTAAGCGTGCCGAAAAGTTCTTTAATGCAAATCGAAATGACGGCTTTAACTGGACTATGATGCGTGCAGCCTTGGCATCCCGCAGTGATACCTGCATTTTAATGATGCCCGATATTTTAGCGCTTGACAGTAACGGCCGAATTAACACCCCGTCGGTTGTGGGCGGTAACTGGAATTGGCGAATTGATTTCTATTGCATTAACGACTGGCTTTCAAAAATTATTGCCGATTTAACCACCCTTTACGGCAGAAGCCCCGAATAAACGAATTGGGGTTTATTATCAAACATTAAAAACGCACCCTTTCGGGTGCGTTTTTTTAATCGTCTTCTTCCTCGGTATCGTCATCCCGATCTTCTTGTGGGATAATCTCAACACCAAGGCGTTCAATTCTTATACCGTCTACCTGTAAAACAGTAATAACTAAATTTTCAAAGCTAAACTGACTGCCCTCTTCGGCTTCACCGTCAAGCATTGTTTGTGCCCAACCGCCTATGGTAGCGCTGTCAAGCTCGAAATCCTCATCCTCTTCAATGTCAATATCAAATTCATCAAAGAAGTCATAAACACGCATATCGCCATCGGCTTCATATCTGTTTTCGCCCACTTCAACGAACTCACGTTCGATTTCGTCGTTTTCGTCCCAAATTTCACCAACAAGCTGTTCCATAACATCTTCCATGGTTACAATACCCATAGTGCCGCCATATTCGTCCAACACAACAACCATATGGCGCTTAGTTTCCCGCATTTTATCAAGCACGTCGGGAAGCGGCATGGTTTTATGAACTGTTACCGCAGGAATTAAAAGCTCACGAATATTAACCTTTTTGCCCTCAACAAACTTTTTGTAAAAGTGATTAAGGTGCAAAATACCAATTATGTTGTCAGCATTATCCTCAAACACGGGAAGGCGCGAAAAGGTTGTTTCACAACACTTTTTAACGTTAATTTCATACGGGTCACGAATGTCAAGCGCTTCCAAGTCGACACGGTGAGTTATAATTTCGTAAGCCAACACCTCGTCAAAGTCAAGCGCATTTTGTAAAAGATCGCACTGTTCTTCATCAAGAACGCCTTCGTCTTCAACAATTTCAATAATGTTTTCAAAATCGTCTTCCGAAACGGCTTCACTATCGCTCACGCCCGACTGCCACAGCTTTGAAACCAAATTTACAAAGCCTGTAACAACAATATTAAGCGGCTTTAATATCCACGATAATATATATATCGGTAAAGCGGCAATAACACAAAAATCTTCAGGCATTTGCTTAGCCAAAACCTTAGGTATGATTTCTCCAAAGGTTAACACCAAAAGTGTAACTGCCAAGGTAGATACCCAGGTATATTTTTCGCTCCACATATCAACAACAATAATAGTTGCCAGTGAAGAAATTGCCATATTGGCAATGTTGTTACCAATTAAAACCGTGCTTAAATAATCGTCATAGCTTTCTAAAATTTTCATTGCGGTCAGGTGACCAAGCGAACCATTATTTTTCTTGCGGTTTTTAAGGCGAATAGCATTAGCTGACGAAAATGCAATTTCGGTTGCAGAAAAGAATGCGCCAACTGCCAAAAGCAAGGTAATTGGAATAAGTAAATACAATTTATTCATTGTCGGCACCCCCTATGTCGTCCTCGTCATAGATTTCGCCGACTAATTCTTCTAAAATATCCTCAATAGTGAGAATACCTATAACCTCGCCGTTTTCATCCTTAACAAGACTTAAATTACGGCGGTGTTCACTCATTTCACGCAAAACGTCATCAATGGCAGTATCGGCATTAACGTAAAACGGATAGTCAATAATACTTGCCAATATAACGTTGTTTTTGCGTTGCATATAGGTTTTAAGGAATTTACGAATTTGCAAAATGCCCTTTACCTTACCTGTACGGTCAATAACGGGAATTCGCGAATGCTTCGAATCCTTAACAATTTTTAAAATCTCAGGGGTTTTAAGTGCAGTGGAAATTTTTAAAACATCGTCCCACTTTACCATAATTTCCTTTGCAGTTAAATTATCGAAATGCAGGGCCGATTTAACAAGCTCACCCTTATCCTCATCAAAGCCGTCTTCAACTGAAATGTTTTCAACAATGTCAACAAGCTCTTCTTCAGTAATGGTTTCAACCACTTCGGTACGCTTTTTAAAAGGAAGCGACACAAGTGTGGTAAGACCCGAAAACACTAAAGAAATAGGCTTTAACACAAACATTAACGGCATTAAAAATGCAGATGCGAATTCGGCAAATTTTTCGTTGCAGGAAAGCGCAAAGCTTTTGGGTATCATTTCACCCAAAACGAAAATAACCACCGTTGCAATTGCGGTTGCAACCGTTACCCAAGCGGCACCGAACTGTAAGGTGATTGCGGTAGCCAAGGTACCGCAGGCAATGTTAACAATATTATTACCGATAAGCAGCACCGACAGCGCTTCGTCAAAATTATCTAAAATTTTAAGCACACGCTTTGCCGCATGCTCCCCTTTGGAAGCCTTACTTATCATATGTATTTTGTTAACCGATGCCAAAGCAATTTCCGTGCCCGAAAAATAGGCACTAAGCAAAATCAGTACAAGGAAAAGTATAATATTCCCCGCCGGACTGTCGTCCACAAAAACCAACTCCTATTTTTAAAAATATTTTTGTATCATATATATTACAGCATTTAAACTGTTTTGTCAAATTTATTGACACAAATAAGCAGTATTGTTATAATTTATTTAAAAATTGACGCAAACTCTGCGCTTTGGCGCATTGAAACGTAATCATCACCCGAAACAATAATATGGTCTAAAAGATTTGTACCCAAATTAGCAAGCGAGGCTTTAAGCGAAATTGTCATTTCAACGTCTTCATCACTTGGGACTGCCGTTTCAAAATGGTTATGCACAATCATTACGCAAGGTGCATTATACTTAAACACAACCGACGCAATTTCACGAAAGGTAACACCCACCATAGCGGCGGTACCTTCGCTCAAAAGCTCAAAGGCCTTGAATTTGCCAACGCCATCAAGGCAAAGCACACCAAAGGTCTCGTTTTTAAGGTGCAGGTATTTACCCATAAGAAAATCGCCGATTTCGTCCACGTTTTTAAACTTATAGCCTTCTTTATACTTATTGTCGCCATAGCGTGCGGCAATCGGCATTATAGCTTTTAAAAGCAAGGCGCCGTTTTCGGTTATGCCTGAAACTGTTGTAAGCTCGTGCACCTCGGCGTCTAGAACACCCGCAATTGAACCGAATTTGTTTAACAATGCGTGTGCAATACCATTCGTATCCTTTCGGGGTATTACATAAAACAGCAAAAATTCCAAAAGGCGAACGTCATTAAATGAATCAAAGCTTTTAAGCGCCTCAGCCCGCATTCGTTTGCGGTGGTCCTTGTGAACGTTATCCTTTTCGGTTGCCATTTTAACACCCCTTTCAATAAGCTAACATTATAATTATATATTATACCGTATACTTTTTCAAGGAGATATAATGAAAGAATTTACCATTTCCAAAAACGATGCAAATCAGCGACTGGACAAATTCATAACTAAAGCCTGTCCCACCCTTCCGCCTGCGCTTATGTTTAAATACATTCGCACAAAGCGTATAAAGGTAAACGGCAAGCGTGGTGAAATTAGCACAAGGTTACAGGTAGGGGACGTTGTTTCGGCCTATATTAACGACGAATTTTTCACCCCTATAGCGCCGAAGTATGACTTTTTGTCGGCCCCCGCGAAGCTTGACATTGTTTATGAAGATGAGAATATAATTTTAGTTAATAAAAAGCAGGGCTTACTTGTGCACCCTGATAAAAACGAATACGGCGACACTTTAATCGCACGAATTCAGCATTATTTATATGACAAGGGCGAATATAAGCCTGATGATGAAGCTTCCTTCCGACCTGCCCTTGCTAACCGCATTGACCGTAACACCGCCGGTATTGTTATTGCCGCCAAAAACGCCGAAGCGCTTCGTATTTTGTGTGATAAAATTAAATACCGTGAAATAAGCAAGCAATACTTAACAGTGGTGCACGGCACACCAAAAGAAAAAAGCGCAACACTTACGGGTTACCTTGAAAAAAACGAGGATAAAAACAAGGTTTATTTATCTAACCGCAAAACCGACAGTAACCTTACCATTGTTACAAGATACACCGTTTTAGCAAGTAAAAATAACCTTTCACTTTTAGAGGTTGACCTACTTACAGGACGTACACACCAAATTCGTGCGCATATGGCATCCATAGGTCACGCAATTCTAGGTGACGGTAAATACGGAAAATTAAAGGACGATAAAAAACTCGGCTTTGATAAGCAGGCGCTTTGCTCGTATAAGCTTACCTTTGATTTCAAAACCGATGCGGGCGAGCTTGAATATTTAAAGGGTAAAAGCTTTATGCTAAATGATGTCTGGTTTGTGGACAAGCTTTTTCCCGATATAAAATATTAAAAAAGACACGGTTTTAAACCGTGTCCTTTATTTTTTTACTTTGATTTTACCTCGTCAAAAACATCGGTAATTTCCTTCTCGGGAGCCTTTGTTAAAAAGCTTACCACAATGATTGCAATACAAGCAATTATAAATGCGGGTAACAATTCGTAGAAATCAAGCACGGTGCCCTTGAAGTTTGCACGAATAACAAACTTCCAGAAGAATACCGTTGCACCGCCCGAAAGCATACCTGCAAATGCGCCACAAAGGGTTGTGCGCTTCCAGAAAAGTGCAGACAACACAACAGGACCAAATGCAGCACCAAAGCCCGCCCAAGCGAATGAAACAATATCGAATACCGAGCTTTCAGGATTAAGCGCCAAGAAAATTGCAATAATTGAAATTACAATAACCGAAATTCTTGCAAGCCAAACCGATTTCTTTTCGGAAAGCTTAACACCAAAGGTTTCCTGAACAAGATTTTGTGAAATACTTGAAGCCGCAGCTAAAAGCTGTGAATCTGCAGTAGACATAGTGGAAGCCAAAATACCGGCAAGAATGATACCTGCGGTAAATGCGGGAATAAAGCCAAATTTACTTAAGAATTTCGAAATGTCAACAATAATAGTTTCAGCAGCAGAAGCACTTTCATAAGTCGGAACAATGCCTTCCTTCATAAGGCCATAGCCAACAACACCGATTAAAACAGCAACTGCCATTGAAATTACAACCCAAATAGAAGCAACACGTCTTGAAATTTTGAGCTTGTTTTCATCTTCAATAGCCATAAAGCGAAGCAGAATGTGCGGCATACCAAAATAGCCAAGACCCCACGCTAAAGTTGAAGCTACGGGAAGTGCACCGTATGACATTGTAGTGCCTGAAGCAACATCGAAGCCCTTAAATACATTAAGGTAACCATCAAGCGATGCAACGTTTGCAAACACGTTACCAAAGCCGTGAAGCACTCCTTCACCAAGTCCAACAACAATAAACAAGGCAATTGTCATAACAATGCTTTGAATAAAGTCGGTAGTGGAAGCCGCCAAGAAGCCGCCCAAAGTACAGTAAACCATAATTACAATTGCGCTTAAGATCATAGCGGTTACGTATTCCATACCGAAAAGCGATGCAAAAAGCTTACCGCAAGCTGCGAAACCCGAAGCAGTGTAAGGAATGAAAAAGACAACAATTATAATTGCTGCAATTGTAGAAATTATATGTTTTTTATCGCCAAAACGCTTACTGAAAAAATCAGGCAAAGTGAATGCGTTAACACGTTGTGTGTAGACCCTTAAACGCTTTGCAACGATAAGCCAGTTAATGTATGTACCAATAGCAAGGCCTACCGCTGTCCAAGTAGCTTCAGGAAGACCGCACATTAAAGCAACCGCAGGAAGACCCATTAAAAGCCAACCCGACATATCAGAAGCTTCAGCACTCATAGCAGTAACAAACGGACCTAATTTTCTACCACCGAGATAAAAATCGTCCGAGCTTTTATTTTTCTTTGTAAAAAGAGCGCCAATAATCACCATACCAACAAGGTAAATGACAATAGCGACCAAAATTACGATTTGTGATGTGGTCATCTTTCTCACCTAATCTTAAAAATATTTATAATAGTATATCACAACCTTTTTTAAATTGCAATAATTATTCACTTTTTCGCATTAAATCGACAAAGTAAATTACAAAACAATACGGACTAACTTTAAAGTTAGTCCGTATTGTTTTACAATAAATTCATAAGCTTTAGCCATTTGCCTGCTTCTTCTACCCAGCGGCTGTTATATTTGGAAATTTCGTTTGGATTGTCTTGTGTTTGATGGTCAAAGGTTGAGCCACCGTGGCCACCAAATGGATAAATGTGCAATTCATAAGGAATTTTATACCTTGAAAGCGCCTCGGCATAGTAAAGCGAGCTTTGAATGGGCACGGCTGCGTCCGCCGCAGTATGCCAAATAAATGCAGGGGGTGTTTTTTCGCTTACGCATTTATCAAGTGAAAAACGGTTAAAGTTTTCATCCGACAAAGGATATTCACCCACAAGACTCCTGAAAGAGCCTTCGTGACAAATGCCTTTATCGGCAATAATTACAGGATAAGACAAAATTGAGCCGTTGACTGACTTTGAGTCAGGGAAAACTGCACGCACTTCGGGAATGTCAAAGCTTGTTGAATAATGCGCCGCGAGGTGACCGCCTGCCGAAAAGCCGATTATGGTAATTTTTTCGGTGTTGATATGCCATTCGTCCTGCTTTTCATATAAAAGCTCCATTGCAGCGGCAACTTCCCTTATTTGTGTTGGGAATTTGTTTGGTGCTACCGAATAATTAAGTATAGCAACATTCATACCCAAGGGAATAAAAGCAAGTGCAATAGGCTCAGCTTCCCTTTGTGAACACATACAATATCCCCCACCGGGACAAATAAGCAAGGTCGGGCGTTTTTTATCCTCCCACTTCATTTCAGACATATTGTACTGAATATACATAGTCAAAGTAGGGTCACAGCCGTTTTCACCCAAAAATGAAAAATGGTCCTTTAAATGTATTTTCTTAACTTCCATAATTTTTGCCTACCTTAAAATAAAATACAAAAGCACAATTATACCCAACACTATGCGATAATAACCAAATACCGTAAAATCACGCTTTTTGATGTAACCCATAAGGAACTTGATTGCCAAAACCGATACGATAAAAGCAACCGCAACACCAATAATTAAAATTGCAATTTCGTTACCACTCATTACTATGTCGGCTTCCAAAAAGTCCCTAAATTCAAAAAGACTTGCGCCAAGCATTGCAGGAATTGCCAAAACAAAGGTAAATTCACTTGCGGCAACACGGGAAGCACCTAAAATAAGTGCACCGATTATTGTTGCGCCCGAACGGCTTGTGCCTGGGAAAGCCGCCGCCAAAAGCTGAAACAAACCAATGTATGTAGCCAAGGTAAAGGTAATATCGCCAAGGTCGTTATATTTGGGCACACGCAATTTATTAAATCGTTCAATTACTATAAATGCCACACCGAAAACCGCCAAGGCAATTGCCACGCCAAAGCCGTTATAAAAATATTTGTCGCAAATATCATCAAGGCCTAAAACCTTAAATATAACACCCGGAATTGATGCCACTGCAACCTTAAACCAAAGCATCCAGCTTTCCTTTTTAAAAATGCTTACACCGTTTGCCTTGTCGGGCTTTTGAAAGGGCCAAATTTTGTTCCAAAACAAAATAACGGTAGCCAAAATTGCGCCAAGCTGAATTACAACTAAAAACAGGCTCCACACCTCTTTTTGAATTTGCATTGGCAAAAGCTCTTCCAAAATTATAAGGTGGCCCGTACTGCTTATGGGCAACCATTCAGTTATACCTTCAACGATACCGTAAAGTACCGCCAATAAATAATCTAACATAAAATCACCATTTACTATTCTAAAAGGGTTGTTTTAAAAAAACAACCCTTTTTTATTATTTAGCGCAAATTTCTTTATAAAGACCTATATAAGCGTTTGCTGAAGTTTTCCAGCTATTATCACAACGCATTGCGCGTTCCTGAAGCACCTTCCAGCCTTCACGGTTTCTAAAGCCGTCAATTGCACGCCAAACTGTATTTTGCATATCGTGCGCATTATAGTTAGCAAAGGTAAAGCCGTTACCCTTGCCATCGTCACTGTCCTTAATAGTGTCGTTAAGACCGCCCGTTTCACGAACAATCGGAATCGTACCATAACGAAGCGCAACCATTTGCGCAAGGCCACAGGGTTCACTTTGGCTGGGCATTAGGAAAATATCAGCACCGGCATAAATACAATGCGCAAGCTTTGGCTTAAAGCCAAGCTTTAAACCAACCTTTTCGGGATATTTTTGTGACATTTCGTGGAAGAAGGTCTCGAATTCCCATTCGCCGCTGCCTAAAATTGCAAACTGCAAATCGGCCTGTAAAAGTTCTTCAAACACGTGCTTTACAAGATCAAGTCCTTTATGCTTTACAAGACGGGTTACAATACCAATAACAGGTACGTCGTCCCTAACAGGAAGCCCAAGCTCTTTTTGAAGCTCGGCCTTGTTAACTGCCTTACCCGACATATCCTCCACCGTAAAGTTTTTATAAATAAGCGGGTCGGTTTCGGGGTTGTAAACATCAACGTCAATACCGTTTACAATACCGCAAAGCTTATATGTAAATTCCTTTAAAATACCGTCAAGCCCGTGTGAATAGTACGGGTCTAGAATTTCACGTGAATAGGTAGGCGAAACAGTTGTAATTTTGTCAGCACATTGAATTGCGCCCTTCATAAAGTTGATACAGTTTTCATACTGCAGAATGCCGAAGCGTTCAATGGGAAGACCCACAACGTCATTATAAAGGTCGTAACCGTATTTGCCCTGATACTGAATGTTGTGAATGGTGAAAACGGTTTTAATATCCTTATAAAATTCATTCTGCTTATAATAAGCATCGTGATAAACAGGAATTAAAGCAGTTTGCCAGTCGTTACAATGAATAATGTCAGGAACAAAATTGATATGCGGTAAAACCTCTAAAACAGCACGAGAGAAAAACGCAAAGCGTTCAGCGTCATCATAAAAGCCATAAAGGCTGTCGCGCTTGAAGTAATACTGATTATCAATAAAGTAATAAATTACGCCGTCAACGTGTGCTTCAAACACACCGCAGTATTGCCTGCGCCAAGCAACTGGAACGGTAATATTGCAGACAAAGGTCATTTTTTGGCGCATTTCTTCACTTATTGTGCTGTAAAGCGGTAAAATAATGCGGCAACCGACAAACCTTTTTCGAAGTGCCTTAGGAAGCGCACCTGCAACGTCAGCTAGACCACCCGACATTGCAAACGGATAAGCTTCACTTGTAGCAAATAAAACTTTCATATACTTTCACCTTTTAAACAATTTGCGACTTTCTTACAAAGCAGTGATGCTCGGGCGTGCCCTTAAGCACCATTTTCTCACTTATAACTGAATTTTTATCAGCAATTACGTTGTCAAGCTGAGCTTTAGCTTCAACAACGGTTTCCTGCATAAGAATACAGTTTTCAACAACAGCGCCTTTTGCCACCTTAACACCACGGAACAAAATACTGTTTTTAACAGTTCCGTGAATTTCACAGCCGTCAGCGATAAGCGAATTTTTAACCTCAGAATCAATACCGTAACGTGTAGGCATATCATCACGTGTTTTTGTAAGAATGGGGCGTTTTTTGTTGAACAATTCCTTTCTTACTTCCTTATCAAGAAGTGCCATAGAAGCCTGATAATATGTATGTGTGTTGTCAAGTATGGCAACAAAGCCCTTGTGCTCAAAGCCATAAACTTTCAACGATGTTAATACCTTGGGCAAAACGTCCTTTTCATAGTTTTTAATTTCTTCATCATAAGCGTCTTTTACAATTTTCATAAATAAATCACGCTTAATAATGCTAACACCCATACTATAAGCGGCATCACCCTCAGCCTGTGATTTTGCCATTTTTGTAATTCTGTCATCATCAGAAAGAGTTAAAACAAGTTTTTTGCCTGCCGCTTCAGGAAGCTGACCCTTGTGATAAACAACGGTAATGTCAGCGCCTTTTGCGATATGGCTTTTAACTGCGGCACTAATATCAATATTAGCAAGCGCATAAGAATCACACAAAGCAATATATTCACTGCCGCAACGCTTAATATAATCCATTGCGCCA
This sequence comes from Clostridia bacterium, assembly GCA_017622555.1. Lineage (GTDB taxonomy): Bacteria > Bacillota > Clostridia > Oscillospirales > Acutalibacteraceae > UBA737. Next base: position 7,173 of record JAGAQV010000016.1, on the reverse strand, counting down.
TAAAGTGCATCAATGGTATCGGTATATTTTCTTACTTCTCTTGAAGAATAAGGCGGCAATAAATACAAACCGCCGTTTTTACGGTCGAGGTCCCACGCAACACCATTGCCAACGTGGTCCATTAACGAACGGTAATTTTCTTTAGTGATAATACCAACCGAAGTAACACCCGCATTTACAAGGTTTGAAAGCGCAAAGTCAATAATGCGGTACCTTGCACCAAACGGAACGGATGCCATTGAACGATTAGAGGTTAACTTTTTAAGCATATTATCTTCCGCATTGGCGAAGATAATGCCTGCAACTAATGAAGTTCTCATATTTTTGCGCCCTCCTTTACATTTTCGGTTATCATTTTGTTGGCCGAAACATCAGCGTTTTTACCAACGGTAAGGTTATCGCCAATAACGGTGATACCCCAATTTTCGTTACCTACAACCTGAGGGTCACCGCCAACGGTTGCTCCCTCTTCGACTACTACGTTTTCAGCAATAATTGCATAGCGCACCTTTGCGCCCTTTTTAATTACTGCGCCCGGCATAACGAGTGAATACTCAACCGTTGCGCCCTCTTCAACCGTAACGTCCTTAAATAAAATTGAATAGTCAACACTGCCGTAAATTTCACAACCGTCGGTAATAAGTGAATTTTCAACCTTTGCCGTGTCGGAAATATACTGAGGTGAGGTGCCGGTAGTTTTAGAATAAATCTTCCAATTCTTATCGGCTAAATCAAGGTTTAAATTAGGATTCAAAAGGTCAAGGTTGGCATCCCAAAGCGAGTCAACCGTACCAACGTCTTTCCAGTAATCGTTAAAGCGGTAAACCTTTAAAAGCTCACCGGCATTAAGCATTGCAGGAATAATATTTTTACCAAAGTCGTTAGCAGAATCAGGGTTCTTTTCATCTTCGGTAAGATAATAACGAAGCTTTTCCCAGGTAAAGATATAAATACCCATAGAAGCCAAGGTGCTTTTTGGCACTTTGGGCTTTTCTTCAAACTCGTAAATTGTACCGTCTGGGTTGGTGTTCATAATACCAAAACGGCTTGCCTCTTCTAAAGAAACGTCCAAAACGGCAATTGTACAGTCCGCACCGCTTTCAATATGCTGATTAAGCATATCAGAATAATCCATTTTATAAATATGGTCACCCGACAAAATCAAAACATATTCGGGGTTATAGCGTGCAATAAATTCAAGATTTTGGTAAATAGCGTTTGCCGTACCCTTGTACCAGTCGCCGCCCTGTTGACTTTGATAAGGAGGCAAAATATGTACACCACCGTCAAGGCGGTCTAAATCCCACGCCTTGCCCGAACCGATATAATCATTAAGCTCAAGCGGTTTGTACTGTGTTAAAATACCAACCGTGTCAATACCTGAATTAGTGCAATTTGAAAGAGGAAAGTCAATAATTCTGTACTTTCCGCCATACGGCACTGCGGGTTTTGCAATTTTTCCTGTAAGTACACCTAACCTGCTGCCCTGACCGCCGGCCAGAAGCATGGCTACGCATTTTTTACTTTTCAATTGAAACACTCCATTCTGCTGAAATTTGCCTGTAATTTTCATTAAAGGCATAAAATACCAAATTTATTATACAAGCAAAACGCAATATTTTCAAGTATTTTTTGTCAAAAATCCGAAATTATTATAAAATGTTTTCGTGTGTTTTTGTGTAAATTATACAAAAATCGACAGTTTTTCGAACATAACAAAAGCCCATTCGTATGAATGGGCTTTTGTTTAATTATGATATAATTTTTTGGTTTGGTACTTGGGCTCAAAAGTAATATTTACCCCAAGCTTACGGAAAACGTCCTCGTCTACACGGGAAAGTATAACCGAAGAATGCGCTTCACAGCCTTTTAAGTTGTGGGCTTCTTGCAAGGCTTTTTTAGCAACGTCACTTGTAACAGCACAAATCGACAAAGCCTCAAGCACCTCGTCAGTGTGAAGACGTGGGTTATGGTTACCCATAATTTCAGTTTTAAGTTTTTGAACAGGCTCGATAATTGTTGAAGAAATCAAATCAATATCGTCAGGAATGCCCGCAAGCTCCTTAAGACAGTTTAACAGCAACGCCGATGATGCACCCAAAAGGCTTGAGGTTTTACCTGTAATAATTTTACCGTTTGGAAGTTCCATAGCAACAGCAGGAAGACCCGTAATATCCGCCTTTTCTAATGCAGCGGTAACTACCTTACGGTCGGCAATAGTAATGCCCACCTGCTTCATTAAAAGCTCAATTTTAGCCGCTGCAGACATGTCACCCATACCCTGAGTAACGTTTGTCATTGCAGCATAATAACGGCGGATAATTTCCTGCTTAGCGGCATCACAAACAGCATCGTCATCCGTAATGGCAAAGCCTGCCATATTAACACCCATATCGGTTGGGCTTTTATACGGTGACTGACCCATTATAGTTTCTAAAATTGCATTTAAAACAGGGAAAATTTCAATATCACGGTTATAATTTACCGCCTTTTCGTTATACGCTTCCAAATGGAAAGGATCTATCATATTAACGTCGTTAAGGTCAGCCGTAGCGGCTTCATAAGCAACGTTTACGGGATGCTTTAAGGGTAAATTCCAAACAGGGAAGGTTTCAAACTTGGCATAACCTGCTTTAATGCCACGCTTATTTTCATGGTAAAGCTGAGAAAGACAGGTAGACATTTTGCCGCTGCCAGGACCGGGGGCGGTAACAATTACAAGCTTCCTTTGGGTTTCAACATAATCGTTTTTACCAAAGCCCTCGTCGCTTACAATAAAGGGAATATTTGCGGGATAATCAGGTATAGAATAATGTCGGTAGGTTTTAATGCCCAAGGAATTAAGACGCTTTTCAAAGGCGGTAGCCGAATGCTGCCCTGCGTAACAGCTAATAACTACGCTTCCTACATACAAACCGATTTGACGGAAAGCGTCAATAAGGCGAAGCGTTTCAAGATCGTAGGTAATGCCTAAATCCCCTCGGCGTTTATTTTTTTCAATAGCGTCGGCGTTAATAACAATAACAACCTCGGCGTCATCCTTAAGTTCTAAAAGCATTTTAATTTTTGCATCAGGCTGAAAGCCCGGAAGCACACGTGCGGCGTGAAAGTCGTCAAAAAGCTTGCCGCCGAATTCAAGATAAAGCTTATCGCCAAAGCTGTCTATCCTATCACGAATTTCTTGCGATTGAAGTTTTATATACTTTGAATTATCAAAACCGATTTTTTGCATTTTCTACCCCCGCCTCATAAAAAATATACCGCTATTATATCACAAAAATTAGAATAACAAAATATAAATTTTTAATTTAAAATTTTTTCGGCAATTGCTACAAAATCGTCGAAATTATATAGTGTATTTACCACATCCAAAAGCGCTGTGCTTGAAAGATTTGTGGGTAAATTCAATGCCGAAATCAGCTTTTTGCGGTTATTACAGCTATTTTGCCCGCCCGAAAGCCCAAGTGTATAAAAATCAGCCTTAGTGATTTTTTTATTATTTTCAGTTTTAATGGCATCGGTTATACCATATTTTAAAAGAGTCTCCAAAAGCACGGCCTTTGAAAGTCCCTCAACCCCCAAAAAGCCTTCCTTTGAAGGTGCGTTTTTGCGTTTTTCCTTGCCCTTTAGTTGCGGCACATAAACGTTAATTATTTTACCGCTTGACGCAATATTTTTAATATGGTTGCGAATAACCTGCCCTGCGCCGTCACTGTCGGTCATTATTATAATGCCCTTGGTTTTGGCAAGAGTGCGTATTAAATCACACATTTCTTTGTTTTTAAATATGCGAAAGCCGTCGGTAGAAATTATAAGGGTGTCCACCACGTTTTCAAGGGTGATTTTATCATACTTGCCCTCAACAATTATGGGCATATCGAGTTTAATCAACACTTTCACCCTTTACCGCAATATACGAAAGCTTTATTATAAGTTTTTCAAGCACTACACGGTCGTCACCGTTAAAGGATTTCAGTGCTACGTCAGCATCGGCAAGCGCCTTAAAGCTTAGCTGAAGCCTATTAAAATCAAACTTTTTAAGATAAGCATTAAGCCTTTCAAGCACGAATGTGCGGTTACCATAAGCAAAATCTTCAGCGATTTTTGAAATTGAAGTGCCCTTTGCCTTGCCTATGAGCACACGGTGAATGTCAACATAAACCGAAGAAATTGTGCTTAAAATTATAATTGGATCAACCCTCATAAAGAAAAGGTCATCCAGAATAGAAAAGGCCGATTCAAGCTCGCATTTTATAATTTTATCAGTCAAAGCGTAAATGTCGGATTCAACCGTTTTAGCCGATACCTTTTCAACCATTTCCTTGGTTATGGCTTCACCCTTGGCATAAGCACAGAGCTTTTCAAGCTCGTTATGAAGAGTGTTAATATCCTCACCAACGTTTTCAATCAAAAGCCTTGCGGCGCCTTTTTCCATTTGGCAGCCACGCTTTAATGCCCCGTCATTAAGCATTTTTTCAAGTTCGGGTCCTTCACGGTGTTCAAAGTTTACTGCCATACCCTTTGCGCTGTCGCAAGTCTTTACTATTTTATCAAACTTTGCATTTTTCTTTAATTCAATTGAAAGTGCGTCAAACCATAAAATAAACACAGTGGTTTCTGGCACGTCACCAATTAAGACAATAAGCTTATTATAATCATCCGAATCGCAAGCGGCATAATCAAAATCCCTTAAAATAACCACTTTTTTATCATTCATCATCGGGAACTGCTGTACAGCGTCATAAACCTCTTGCAATGACGAATCCGCCTCAAAGCGCTGGTAATTAAAAACATCATCTGCTGCGGCGACAGGCTTTGAAATTTTTTCAATATAAAGCTTTTTTAAATAACCGTCCTCACCGAAAAGAATAAAAACGTTTTTATCACCGGTCTTTAATGCCCGTTTTAACGCTTCTTCTTTAAAAATGGCCATTTTAACTTTGCACCGCCTTCCTTAATCTTTTTGTTTATAACACCTTTTAATTTTAACATATTATCTTGCTTCGCACAAGCGACTAAACCCAATAAAATTAAAAATATTATTGCCGCTGACAAATAAGCCACCCATTCGGGTAAATATGTTACCGCAAACTGAACGCCGCCAAAGTAATTTATAACAGCGTTTATATATTTTACAATAAGCGTTGCAATATAAAATGCAATGTTGCGAAGCGGAAAAAATATAAAGCCCGAAATACAAAAACTTAGCGCCAAGGTAACCGCAAAGGAAATTAAGAGATTTGTTACAAGCGACATATTTGAAACATATCCAAAAACCGAAATTGTAACGGGTAACGTAAGTAAAAGCGCCGAAAGAGTAATTAAGACAGCCGATACAAATGACAAAACCCATTTATTATTAATTATTTCTTTTTTGCTTAGAAATTCTGTAACGGGCAGCGCTATAGCAAGAATGCCAAAGGTGGACAACACCGACAACTGAAAAGCTACACTAAAAATTGCCAACGGGTTAAGCAATATAACAAGGCTTACTGCCGCGCCCAAGCTGTTTTCAGCTTTAGCTTGCCGACCGATAAACAACGCCAAAGCTACCAAAATGTAGGTAATGCCCGCACGCTGAATTGACATAGTAAACCCACATACCGCTGCAACGGCCAAAACGGTTAAGAGAATAACTACAGCCTTCAAATAGCGGTTATACATAAATTTATTTACTGCAAACAGCATAAAGGAAACAATTATTGAAAGGTGCATACCCGAGACCACCATTACGTGCATAACACCTGCAGATTTTATATTGCCGTAAAAGCTGTCGCTTAAATAGGTGCGGTCACCTGTTAAAAGCGCAAGCATTGTGGCGGCTTCGTTCTCATCAAAATATTTAAAAATTTCATTCTTTATAAATGTGCGAATACCATTAATCGTGTTTAAAACAAAGTCGGTATTATGTGTTAACACAATACCCGACAAATCACCGAATAAATATATCCCCTCGGAATGATAGCTTTTAACGCTTATTTCACCCGTAATTTTGCTAAGCTCTGCCCTTGCCTTAAAGGACTGTCCCATTTCAATTTTAGGCCCATTATAAAACACTTGAAGCTTGTCGCCACGCTTTAAATATTCACATTCAAGCACTTCCACTTCGCAAAGGTACCTGTCGGTTTTGTTTTCCGAAACCGTCACTGCCAAAAATTCACCCGAAACGGTCATACCGTCAAGCTTTTCACAACGGTCAATACTGTTCATTGTACGTGCGGCAGAAAGCATTGTTATAAGCAAAAGTGTAACGCACAAAATTAAAACACCGCTTTGCTTTTTATAATTTAAAACAAACATTACAACAATGCACAAAGCGGCAAATATTATAGCAGTAAAAAATGAATAATAAATCAGCAAGACCGACAAGGCTGATATTACAGCCAAAAACAGCATTGGTCTTTTCTTTAAAAAGTCAATAACCTTAATCGCCTCATTTATCATTTACAAATTAAATTTTTTATAGTATAATAACCTCATTAGGAGGATTAGTTATGAAAAAGCTTGATACAATTAAATTTTCAATAATTCTTACTACTGTATTTTTAGTTGTACTTATTATTTTTGCAGTAATGTTGCCTTGGCTTGTTACCTGGTACGTTCAATTGGCACAGCGCCACGAAAGCCTTGCCACTACTATGATGGTAACCTGCTACCCCTGTGCGCCCTTTACAGCAGTCGTTTTGCTTTCTTTAAGAAAACTGCTTAAGAATATTCAGCAAAAAAATTTGGATAAGGTGCAAAATTCAAAGCTTTTAAAATATATGTCAATAAGCTGCCTTATAATTTCGGTAATAACCCTAATTGCGGGAAGGTATTATTTACCCTTTTACATTGTTGCGGCAACCTTTATGTTTTTATCACTTATAATTTTTGCCTTTAAGTCCATTTCGGACGAGCTTTTTACCGACAAATAATACCATAATTCGACAATTTTTTCAATATATAAAGCCTGTCTTTCAAAAAAAGACAGGCTTTTTTGGCACCCCCTACGCGAATCGAACGCATAACTAACCCTTAGGAGGGGTTTATTATATCCATTTAACTAAGGAGGCAAATATATCTTAAAAGTTGTTTTTACCCGAAACATCAAACGGGTTTATTCGGCGATAGCCGCAGGGTTCTCGGTACCCATTCAAAATCTTTGATTTTGCTAATGGGTGAGGTTCCTAT